>NZ_JBAUUO010000018.1:0-2681 GCF_049582745.1 Occallatibacter sp. | reverse complement strand
TGGAGTTCATCCAGCATCATCTGCCGAAGATGGGTCACGGTAAACCTCCTGTGACCCGAGGCTTACACAGCCAACAATGCTCAGGAAAAGCCCATGCCGCAGCGGCCGTCGCGCCAGCGACTTAGTTGTGCGCCGGGCATGTTCAATAGCTTGGAGGTGCAAGTCCTCTACCCGACCTGATGGAGGTAAGGGTTAGCAATGACGCAAGGGCTACCGCTGTGAGGCGGGGTCTGAAGGAAGCGTGGAGCAAATGCGTGAGTCGATGGACAAGAACCGGATACAAGGCGTGAGCGTAGGGCGAGCGGGCAACTTACCGCGAAGCCCATATCCATCAAGTACGCGGAGCGTAGATCCGGCGACTGTGCGCAGAAGGCGATTGAACTTACCCCGGGAGATCTGCTTCGTGTCGCTTCGGCGACTGAGAATGCCGTGAGGCATCCTGACCGCGGAGCAGAAGTCAGCAGAGGGCATATTAGGCCATGACGTCGGCAAGGCTAATGAGGCACTCCGAAGCCAAAGGCGGAGTCAACAGATAGGCTGAGCCGGGAACGATGGTTGAAGGCCTGAACGAGAAGAAAGGCGAGTAGGACATGAGTCTCAACAACGACATGCGGCAGAACATCCAGAGCAATCTGGACTTCTCTTCCTCGCAAACGGGTGAAGCCCAGAGAGTGAGTAGGGAAGGGTCCGAATCGTTGAGGACGACAAGTGTGCCCGAAAGCCCAGCTAGGACAGATCGAATCTTGGAGGAGATCGTTGAACGAGAGAACTTGAAGGAAGCATTACGACGGGTTAAGGCCAATAAAGGTGCTCCGGGGGTTGACGGAATGACGGTCAATCAACTCGGCGAGCATCTGAAACAGCACTGGCCAGCCATCCGGGAACAACTGCTGAGCAGTACATACAAACCAAAGCCGGTGAAGCGGGTAGAGATACCGAAGCCGGACGGCGGAGTGCGCAAGCTGGGCATCCCGACGGTGCTGGATCGATTTATCCAGCAGGCGGTCATGCAAGTTCTGCAACAGCGGTGGGACCCAGAGTTTTCCAATAGCAGCTACGGTTTTCGACCGGGGAGATCGGCACATCAGGCAGTAGCTCAGGCGCAGCAGTATATCGCCGAAGGTTATGGCTGGTGCGTCGACCTCGACTTGGAGAAGTTTTTCGATCGAGTAAATCATGACAGACTGATGGCTCAGATCGCCAAGCGTATCGATGACAGGAGACTGCTGAGACTCATCCGGGCGTTCTTGAATGCCGGGGTGATGGAAAACGGGCTGCTCAGTCCGAGCGTTGAAGGTACTCCACAAGGGGGGCCTCTTTCGCCACTGCTAAGCAATCTCGTACTCGACGAACTCGACCGCGAACTGGAACGCCGGGGACATCGACACGTGCGGTACGCAGACGATAGCAATATCTATGTGCGTAGCGAACGTGCGGGTCACCGGGTGATGGCGAGCATTACGCGATTCATCACTGAGCGGCTCAAGCTCAAAGTAAATGAGGCGAAGAGTACGGTAGCGCGCCCGCAGGACCGAAAGTTCCTCGGATTTAGTTTTACGCGCGGTCCAGAAGTCCGACGAGCGATTGCTCCGAAGGCCCTGACTCGCTTCAAAGACAAAATCCGTGAGATAACGCGACAGGCCAAGGGAATAAGCATAGAGACGACAGTGAAGCGACTCGCCACATACATGGTGGGATGGCGCGGCTACTTCGGCTTCTGCGAAACTCCCGAGGTGCTGATCGGCCTTATTCGTTGGGTGCGGCTCAGGCTGCGATGTGCACTCTGGCGACAGTGGAAAACTCCCCGCCGTCGTCGGGCTGCGTTGCTGCAACTAGGAGTCCGCACACGTCTGGCCAGCAACACGGCCGGTAGTGGACGGGGTCCTTGGTACCTGGCCCGCTCCAAAGCTCTTTCTGTGGGGGCTTCGAATGCATACTTCCGGTCTCTCGGGCTGCCTTCGCTGTTCGAGAACTACTAGACTAACTTCTCGAACCGCCGTGTACGGACCCGTTCGCACGGTGGTGTGGCAGGGGTCGGCAGGTGACTGCCGCCCCTATGCCGATCAAACCGGCTAGTCGTAAAGGTGGTGTCTACCGATCGACTCGTATTTGCCTTTGCACCGAGCGCAATATGGCCAATGCTTTCGTCGAAATACGATCGGGCGCGGTCAGATGGACGGACACCAATGGCGCCCAACACCTGGGCGTGGATAGGCCGAAACAACTTTCTTGACCAGTCGGCCATGTTTAAGAGTGGCGAAATTCCTCGCTCGCGGAACTACGGCGAGAGACTGATCACCTGAAACGCGGTCAGTTTCCGTGGTTGCGAGTGGACGTGGGCAATGCGGAAGTAACACGGTTTGGCGTCTGTTTCATGTTGTACGGCATCGCCGTAGGACACTTTCCGTGCGTTGCACGTGTGCTCTTCCAGGTCTCATCCACCGCGGCCGACGAGACCTTGGTCCCCAGCTCAACACAATCTAATGATGCCTAAGAGCCGAACGAGGCAATCGCCGTCCTTTCGTCGTCGTACACATCAAAGACCGTGTACAGCTTTGTAATCTGCATCAGGTCATGAACACGTTTCGTTAAATTGAGGAGCTTCAGCTGCCCATTGCGGTTCTTGACCGATGTGTAGGCGGAAGTCAATTCGCCGAGGCCAGCACTGTCGATATAGCTTA
>NZ_JBAUUO010000017.1:0-4751 GCF_049582745.1 Occallatibacter sp. | reverse complement strand
GGGGGTGGCTGAGGGTCGGCGAGCCATGCGGCGGCGGCGGCGGCGGGCGTCTCAGCGCGCGCGTTTTTGCGGTCTGCGGGGTCTACTTCGGCGAGGGGTTCCACGGCGGGAAATATACCACAGGTTGTGGTGTTGATGATGTGACACCACAACCGGTTGCGATATTGTCAGGAAAGTAACTTCCGGATTGGCGGTGACACATCCGGAATGCTGCATACAGTGAAATCAAGCTGAAACGTACACTGCGGACCCAGTATTCAGCACAATAATGTTTAAGTTTCGCGCTCGGCTCAATTCAGCTAAGCTGTTTCAGTCCTTCAATTCTGCTCTATGCCAATCGAACCGGCAATTCATCACGATATCGATCCAGAAAGCCCGATCCGCAGCAGTAATCGAATGGCTGAATTGATCCGGGCTCATGATTGGAGTGCAACCCCGCTTGGGCCCATCGAAGATTGGTCCGAAGCCCTCCTTTTGTCAGCTAATCTCATGCTTTCATGCGCTTTTCCTTCTTTAGTCTTCTGGGGCAAAGAATTGGTGCAGCTTTATAACGATGCTTTCATCCCTCTTCTCGCTGAGCGACATCCTTCAGGTTTGGGACAGACAGCCCAGGAGTGTTGGTGGGACGCATGGCAGATCGTCGGCCCGAATTTCCAGCGCGTCATGAACGATGGAGAGACGGTTTTTCATGAAAACACCGTCGTCCCGATCGTCCGAGATGGGAGGTTGCAAGATATCCGGTGGACCTACAGCTATAGTCCGATCTTCGGGAAAGACGGAGATGTGCTGGGTGTACTTGTAGTTTGCCAGGATATTACTCGCGAAATGTCCGCTGCCCGGGAACTTGGGGAGAGCGCAGCGAGGATGCGAGAGAATGCGCAACGTCTTGGTGAGCTCGCAGCGATCGTCGAGTCGTCGGACGATGTGATATTGAGCAAAGACTTAAACGGCACAATCACGAGTTGGAACAATGCTGCGACACGGGTCTTCGGCTATGCCCCCGAGGAGATGATCGGCGCTTCGATCCTCAAGCTGATTCCGGAGCACCTTCACTCCGATGAAAAGACAATCCTTGAAAACATTCGCGCCGGGCGACGGATAGAACACTTCGAGACGATCCGGCTCACAAAGGACGGAAGGCTCATCGATGTTTCGCTTACCGTCTCCCCGATCAAGGATGAAGAGGGCCGGGTAATTGGTGCATCCAAGATCCTTCGGGATGTCTCGCGCCGCAAGCGAATGGAGCAGTCCCTGCTGCAAGCGGAGAAGATAGCGGCGACCGGGCGCATGGCCGCGACGATTGCGCATGAGGTCAATAATCCGCTTGAAGCGATCATGAACCTGCTCTATCTTCTGCGGGAAAAGATCCAAGATGACGAAGGGCGCAGCTTTCTGGCGACGGCGGAAGAGGAACTCGGGCGTGTTTCTCATATCGCCAAGCAAACGCTGGGATACTATCGCGAGCACGCCGCGGCTAGTCGGGCGTCTGTCAGTGACATCGCAGAGAACGCACTCACCATCTACGAACCGCGCTGCACAGCAGCAGGCATAGCCATCAGGAGATCAATCGATCCTTCGGTCGAGATCGTGCTTCGTCGAGGCGAGATCATGCAAGCGATCTCTAACTTAATTGTGAACTCCATCTATGCCATGTCCACCGGTGGAACTCTCTCGCTTTCCGTTAGCGATGCTTCGAGTGCGAAAGATGGCGTTGTCTTGACGGTTGCAGACGACGGAGCGGGAATTGCACCGAAGGATTTGCCGAAGGTTTTTGACGCCTTCTTCACCACACGGGCCACTGTTGGCACAGGAATCGGACTATTCATCGCAAAGCAATTTGTCGAAGGGCACGGGGGACAGATTAGCATTGAGAGCAATACTGAAACGGATCGACATGGCACAACCGTCCGCGTCTTCTTACCACTCCATACCGCCTACGAGTGATTTGGAAAAGCAACTCTGAGCATGCCACCGAGTGACCAGGAACGCGAACTCGGCTTCTCCGAATCCATTCGCGCAACGTCAGAGCTAGGGGTAAGCCGAGAACGGTTCCGATTTACGCCAAAAGGTTAATGCGCTCATTGAGACGGGCTGTAGTGTGTTTTCTGAGTTCTGGGCGGATTGTGGGTCGATACGGAAATAACCCCCATTTTGCCGTTTCCGGGTTACTTCCCGATGGGTGATCGTCTCGCTTCGAACCACCCCTCGCATTGTCATCCTGAGAGGAGCGCAACGGAGTCGAAGGATCTCCTGTTGTTTCTCGTTATGTCCGATGACACGACAGAAACTCGACTTCAGAGCATGATTACGCGGCCAGGATTTACATCGTTCGTGGATCTGGCGAAGTTGCGGAAACTTCTCGTATATCGCAAAGCCACCGATCTTTCAATCTGCTCTCCCGAAAATTGGCTTGACAACGGAGTTTTCGCGTAATGAGATGACTGAAGTTTCGGAGGTGACGGTCAATGGAAGTTAAGCTGGTTTCCACGGCTAATCGTAGAAGTGTCTCGCAGTGTTCGCGCGGAGCGGGAGGCGTGAATGCTGTATGTCACACGTACACTGGCGGCGTTGTAGCGGTGGGTAGCGACGTGATGAAACGGCCCAAAGTAGTGCCGATTTACTGGGGCAACACGATACTGGGCAACAGTGCGTTGAAACTTGCGTTCGATCAATTCTTTGCTGAACTTCTGAACAGTTCTTATGTCGATCGGCTGGCACAGTACAACGTGGGACAGCCCATGGTTTTGCCGTCGCATGCGATTGGCGGGACGTCGACCAATGTCACATCGAGCGACGTAGCCAACCAATTGACCGCGTGGTTCAAGAACAATACGGTCCCAATGCCCGAACCTCTCAGTGACGCCCCAAATTGGTATTACGTCATTTTGGCGCCGCCGGGCGCCACAGTCGGCCCTGCGGGCGAATGCGGATACCATTCAAACAGCATGTTGACGATCAACGGGGGCAACATTCTGGAGATTATCAACAGCACGATTGACCAAGCCTGGGGGCTGGTTTATTTTCCTGCTCCCGCGGCCGGAGCTACCCCAGCGAGTGTTGTCAATTCGGTGTGTTATTGCCTGGTGCATGAAATGCTGGAGGCATTTACCAATCCGCGCGGCCAGGGATGGTCAGTGAACGCGCCGACCTCGGGCGGAAATGCCGGCCAGAATTGTGAAATTGGCGATCTGTGCGAGACCAAGACATTCCACAACGTGGGCCGGTGGAACGTGGAGACCTATTGGTCGAACCAGGACCAAGCTTGCGTAGGCGCGTTCGGTCCAGATTGGGTTTCGCTGGGTGCTCCCGGTACGGGCGTTCTCGGCGCTCCTGTCGTTGGCCACAATCTCGATGGCCGTTTGGAAGTTTATGTCGTCTCAAAAGATGGAAACCTGTGGCATCGCTGGCAAGGAGGCCCATTCGGAACCCTGGAGCCATGGCAGACTGTTTCTGCCGTCAATCCCGGCATTTCGGGTTCCGCAAGGGTAGGTTACAACCAGGACGGCCGCATCGAACTCTTCGGAATGCAAAGCGGCGGCGTCCTTTGGCACGTCTGGCAGACAGCGGCTAACGGCGGCTGGAGTGACGGCGCCGTGCTCGGGGCGCCGGGCGGCGGCATCATCGGCGGAGTCACGGTGGCGAGTAACCTGGACGGACGGTTGGAGGTCTTTGGTGTCGGCTCTGATCATCAGCTGTACCACATATGGCAGACTTCACCCAACGGCGGCTGGAGCGGATGGGGAGGCCTTGGCTTTCCCTGGCCTACCACCACGATCCAGATTGGCGACCCGCGCGTGGTGAGGAATGCGGATGGCAGGCTGGAAGTGTTTCTCCTGGCAGCCGACCAGAAGATATGGCACGCCTGGCAGACCGCTCCCAACGGCGGTTGGGGCCCATGGGCATCTTTGGGCGGCCCCCCGGTGGAAATCGCGAATGGCGCACCGTTCGTGGGGAACAATGCAGACGGCCGGATAGAAGTGTTCGTGACCGGCTCTGACGGAGGTATTTATCACATATGGCAGACCGCGCCAAACGGCGGTTGGAGCGCTTGGGCGCAACTGCTGGGGCCATTGCCTGGAGTGCAATTTGATGGTTTGGGAGGAATAGCCAATAATAAGGACGGACGGTTCCAACTGTTTTTCATCGGCTCCGATGGCGCGCTCTGGACGATGCCGCAGAGCAGTCCGAGCAATGGATGGTCACCGGTGCGTTTTCTCGATGGGGCACCACCAGCGCAGGCTTTGGATGGCGACCAGATTCCCGGAGCGGGGCTTAACTTCAATGGCGATATGTCCGCATTCGTTGTAGGGCAGGATGGCAATGTGTGGCAAATCACCCAGATTTCGCCGGGGGGTACGTGGGGCGGCCTGGTTAAGGATTGATTTCAGCGAGGAAGGCAGGATGTGCAAATCTCAGGGGTCCGATTCATCCGATGACGGGTGGATCGGATTTCGTGATTGAGTCCTCGAATGCGCTCATTTCGCCAGACTGGCAAAGCAGTTGGATCCAATTGTGGAGTGCGTGATTCTGTTCTGCATGTGCCCTTCGTTGATTATGTCGAAGGAAAAGCACCTAAGGTTCACATTAATTGTTTGAATTCAATTTCGGCGAAACGAAGAGGACGCTAGTGTAGTGTCTCATTATTAACATCAGTTATATATCGAGACTCATCTTATGATGAGGAGACCTCGATATGCGTGTTGCGCAGCCAATCGTTCTGAGCGAAGAAGTCCGTCGAAAGCTGGAGCAAC
>NZ_JBAUUO010000016.1:0-32647 GCF_049582745.1 Occallatibacter sp. | reverse complement strand
CGACAGGAGTCCGGCCAATTTCGATCAGCCTGCGTGGTGAAAGGTACGAAGCAATGTTGCTGTTCGGCCCGGGAGACTGGGTCGAGAGCGACCTTGGACGGTTGCAGGTTGATCAGGTTGGATGCCGAATTCGACTCGGCGAAGGAGCGCTCACGTGAGGTATTACAAGGGTTATATCGCCCTGTCCGACACATGTGATGTGCCGGTTCTGCTCCAAGTTCGGAACTCGCGCGCCATCACTTTCGATCAGCTTCGCGACCTGCTTGCCCACGAGATGCTGGAGGCGATCGTTCGCTCGTTGCGCTGGCGGGTGACGCGACTCGAAAAAGTTGGCCTGATCGAAAGATTGAATGGACAGCGGTTTCTGGGAAAACCTGTCTATGGAATAACGCAGCAGGGCCTTGAATGTCTTGAGTCGCGCGGTCACTACCTGGTGTCGCTGCCTAGTGACACGGAGCAAATTCTCCACCCGTCGAAGGTCGCTCACGCGCTGGAACTGGTCAATATCCATCTGGCTCTTGCCCGATCAGGCTTGCTTCGGTCGTGGAAGAGTGACGTCGAGATCACCTCGCGGAACCTGGTTGCCGCCGGCGGAGCGATCAAAGACTATGACGCCGTCGCGGAGATCGAAGTCGACGGATGCACACGAACGATCGGAATCGAATACGAGAGAAGCGCGAAGGCAGCATCCCGTTATGAGGCAATTTGTGAGGCTCTCAACAGAGACAAAGCTACGGATACGGTCTTGTACTTGACCTCAAGCGACGACATTCTGTATCTGCTTGCCATGGAATTGCGCGCGACTCGGAAGCGAATCGGCTTCGCACTGAGCGAAGCATTCCGCCGTTCTCTCCTTGAGACGCGCACTCTGACCAACACGGCGAGCTCAGAAATTGTGCCGCTCCGCGAACTTCTCGATTTGAAAGTGTCGTAGTTGCATCGCGCTGGGCAAGGCATTCCTTCGACTTTCCTTTGTGGTTGTATTTACGTCGCATTGACGTCTCATCGAATCTGCTTTGACCTCTTTTGCCTCGTTATTGAACGGAATCGGCACTCCCTAAGTTATGGCCGCTCAAAAACTTCCTTTCTGACTATCCCCTTGTTTGCATGGCAGTGTTGAGGTGGCAGAGAGAAGTTGGAGAGAAGGAATAAAGAAATTGAGTGATTTTCAATCGGGCCAACCAGCGATCTGATGCCAATCAGGTCGATTGTAGGGCCCCAGTCCTCAACGCGAGCTGAGGACGCACGGCGGCGGATTGTCTACAGCTGGGTGCATCCGCTCTCAGTACACATTCCCAAACATTCAGAGCCTCCGAGGCAAGTACAAGCGCCATCCTTGGCGCCAGCTCGTCAATGACTCCCAGCGCGCCCAACCCAAGAACGACAACCGGCCCACCATGCCATGAAAGGAAGGAAATCGCCATGCACCAATACGCTTCCGCCGCCCTCAAGCAGAAGGTGGGAGGAGAATCTCCCTCAAACCCCTTCCAGCGCCGCATTGCGATCTGCCTTGTGCAGACCGTGTTCAACGCGATCATCGTCGCGAGGTACGCTGGAACGCTCTATCGAGCCACCAACCAAAACCCGTTTCAGCTGGTAGGAGTGACATTGCTGTTTGCAGCTCTGCTCGGATCGCTTGCTCGGATGTGGTTCCTCGCACTGAAGAGCCAGACCCGTTGACCCACATTCCATCCCATGAACCCCAACCCAGAAGAAAGGAGAATTGCCATGCAATCCAGCTTGGGAAAGATGTCCGCGTACAAGATGTTCAGTTGGCGGGAACGTGCCGCCAGCTCAGTCGAGCAAACTGTCGCCGCCTTTCTGGAACTCGGTGAGGCCATTGCCACCCGCTGGGTCCAGACAGCCAAAGGCGTCCTGCTCCTGCAGATGGTGCCCGACAACAGTGAATCAGGAGCGATCTACGTCTTCGATCGACAGCGCGAACAGTGGTACATGCTCTCGTTCGAAGGTTGCGAAGACCAGTTCACCTTAGAGAAGTTCGACCGCGCGTTCTCCGAGTACGACCTGTTCCGCCTGGTTCAACAGCCCGGTCTGCTGCTCACTGAGTTCCAGCCGGCCAACGCCTAGTCCCCTCGCCACGCCCCAATCAAGTAAAGCCATCCCTTTCCAACGGAGGAACCGTCATGCGTCTGTCCGCAAGTCGTATCCGCTCGATCAATCGTGCGATCGCCAGGGTTCAGTCGTCCGCCTGGTGCGCGTCCGGAAGAACTCACGGTCATTCGGCCCCCAACCCGGCGCCAGTTTTCCCCATGAACGCTTCCAAGTTCGTCAAGATCGTCGCGGTCCCAAGGAGCAAAGCCGCGTAGGGCCTCCAACCGGAACAGGCGAGGAGACATGCTGGGCTCGCGTGTCCTGCTCGCCCGTTCCGCAAATTTGACCGAGTTTTGGACCCGGGATACAACCACACAACGGATGAAGGAGGCAGGACGCCATGTATGCCAAGTTCTGTGTAAACCGGGAAACGGCAAGCAGTTTCATGCGGCTCTTCGTAAACCGACGTGCCTATGCAATCCAGGGAGATCGACCTTTGCCGAACGGTTCCGTCCCCTATTACCCAGCGCGGGATTGGAAGACCAAGGTACCAAAACCTCTCGATGACGGCGTGGTGCGGATGCACCTCAATGGCGACATCACTATCAGTCTCTACGCAATCAATCCCGAGACGCAGCGCTCGAAGTGGGTGGCAATTGACGCCGACTTCGATGGTGCGTTGGATTCCCTGTTCCGGCTTCAATGGGAACTTAAACAAGATGGGGTGGAAGCCGCGCTGGAGCAATCCCGCCGCGGTGGTCATCTCTGGATCTTCGGCGCTGAGCCGCTGCTGGCATCCGAGTGCCGAATCTATGTCTACAACCTCGCGCTCCGGCTGGGCGTTCCGGTCAAAGGCGGGGGTCTGAAGGAAGGCATAGAAGTCTTCCCGCGCCAGGACAAGCTCGATCACGGCGAGTACGGCAACGCGATCCGTGCTCCGCTCGGCGTACACCGGAAGACGAATCGGCGTTACTGGTTCTATGAAGCTGAAGCCACTCCCGAAGGTCAGCTTGGATATCTCGAGCGATTGACGAAACTGACCGAGGCAGAGCTGAGGACATTCATTGAAGGGATGAGTCTGCCCGAAGCGTACAGGCCGGTGCCCTTGGCCCCGTACACTCCACCCGTTTCATCTTCCCGCTACCCGGAGTTCCGGATTCTCGACTATGTGCGGACGACGCGCAAGGACAGCCGAAACTGGTGGGCCCGGTGTCCCTCGTGCGCGGCGGCCGGCCACGACCGCACAGGCGACAACCTCGCCATTCAGGTCAAGGATCCCCGGTTCTACAAATGTTGGGCGGGCTGCACAAAAGAGGAAATTCGCGCCGCGCTGGGTCAGCCGATCCAAAGGCGTGCGGTGGTGTAGGAGCGAAACGATGAGTATTTCCGAAAGGCATAGACCCGGAACCGCCTCTTCTCGCCATGCTCTTTACGGATTGGAGTTGCCATCAAGCGCGCTTAAGGCGCTTCAGAAGCGAGGCATCTACTGCACGCCCGGAGTCTCGCTCGAGCACCAGCACTTGGCAAGGCGCTACGTGCTGCGCGGGGTGGAATCCGGAGGCGCAGTCTCGGACATGGGACGGGCCTGTGCTTTCGTGGCGGAGGACGGATCGCCATTGCCGTGGCTGCAGCCCATCCATTCGATCGCCGTGAATGGCCGTCACGCCATCTTGCTGGCGGAAAGCATGGTGCGCATTGAGATGCTTCGCAGTGAACGGACCTGGGAACTTGCGATCACGCTCCATACGGTATCGCGTGCTTCAGATCGGGAGCGTCCACAGATAGTCTCGAAGCCGCTCTTTCGTGGCAGAGATGGAGTTCTTTCCGTGGATCTCTGGAAGGAAGAGAATCGTGGGCTTCGGGGAAAGCTGGCCCCCGTTTTCTATAGCCGTGCTGGCGAGGTGCTGCCTCTCCCACTGCCGTTTGAAGAGGCAATCAGAAAAACAACCGCAGCCGTCTGCTGCCTCGGCTGCAAACACACGCATGTCGGGGTGCCGCCGGCGGTGGTGGTTGTCAATAAGGTCGCCGAGAAGGAACAACCAGCATGACAGACCCCAAGCAAGTCGCGATTACAGTCGGCGAGCCGAACTGGGCTCCGCTGGAGCTGGTACTTCCGGCCTGCGAGCTGGAGAACTTCATGTACATGGGCCGAGCCGGGGAGATCGAGTTGTACAAGCACTGGGCCACACGCCGCTATCTCAACATTAGTGCGGACGGCCAGCGGTTTTACCGCTATTCCGACGGAACGTATGTCGAGGTCACCAAAGCCGTGGCTCTCGATCGTGTACGCAACCGAGATCACTAGGAAAGGAAAAACCACCATGGCAAAGAGCGTCAACAGGACATTTCTGCTCGGGCACGTTGGCAAGAATCCCGAGGTCGGAACTACACCGGGCGGCACGCTCGCCGTCAACTTTTCCCTCGCGACTACCGACCGGGAGAAGGACCGTCAGGGCAATTGGTACGACAGGACCGAGTGGCACAACCTGGTGGCTTACGGCCGGACCGCGGAAATCGTGCGCGATTATGTGAGCAAGGGCACGCAACTCTTCATCCAGGGCAAGATTCAAACGCGCTCCTGGGATGACAAGGAATCCGGGCAGAAGCGGTTCTGGACGGAGATATTCGTCCACGATCTGACGCTGCTGGGCGGAGGCCGTGGGGAGAATGGCGGCGCCACTCACAGCAATGGTCGGGACGACTCCCGGAGTAGTTCTGGTGGATCGAGCTATCAGCGGCAGGGGATGGACGAGCAGTACGCCGACGAAGCGCTGGATCCATCAGAAATTCCTTTCTAACTGAACATTCGGAAGCATAACTAAGGCGCTCTTCGGGGCGCCTTAGTTATTTGAGGAGCAAATGCGATGGCAACCAATGAAGCAAAGACTGGTCCGGATACCGACGCTCTGTTCACGCGATTGGCGGAGCCGTTTGGCCTTTCGGAGATTAAGTGGCGCGTGACTCACACGAGCCACGATGGTACCCGCGGCGCGGTGATCGCATTCGCGGACCCGCGAGCTTACACAGACCGTCTCAACCAGCTTTTCACCCCGAGCGGATGGACCAGAAACTACGACGTCACCACGGTATCGGCGGTGAGTCGGCAGAAGCGGGACAAGATCATCCAAACCGGCAAAGTTTTGGTTACATGCACGCTGACCATCGCACGGCTTGGGACTCACTCAGGAAGCGGGGAGCAGTGGGCAGATGAACAGAACGCGATGACGGGAGCGGAAGCACAGGCATTCAAACGCGCCAGCAGCTGTTTTGGTCTGGGCCGTTATCTTTACAACCTGCCGGAGACCTGGGTCGATCTCGATGGGCAGCGCAGACCGACCAGGCTTCCCGCACTTCCCAACTGGGCGCTCGCGAAGGCAAATTCGGCGACGGGAAAGACCAACCCAGCTTGTGGTCCACGGCCTCCGGAAGTGCAACGTGGCCCCATCGACCAGAAGACCACGGCGAAGATTGAGGGGTTCCGGCGTATCCTGGGCGACCCGATCTACCAGGAAATTCTCTGGCGCGTCGCGCGAGCGCGCCAAGCGAATGCTATTCCAAACGCGCAACTTCAGGCGACCGTTGCGGAGGCGATGGAACGCGCATCGCGGGGAATCCGCAAGGTGCAGTCGCTGGCCGAGTCGATCGGAGATACGCAATTCGTCTCCGTGCTCGATCGGTTGCACATCGGCTCGATGACAACAATCGGCAATCTCGAAGCTCTGCGGCATCTGGTCTCGGAACTCGAAGGGCTGGCGGGACAACCTGCCGCCTGAACGGAGGGCGCCACGCAGCGCGGCACATCCGTGAAAGGAGCGTTCTGAAATAGATACTGGCGTTTCGTCGCGTCCCGAAATCTTCCTCTCCCGTACTCGTGGGTTGCATTCCTCGACAACTTCAATTGCATTCGCTGCGCCGTCACCGAATTCCGGATGAGGCGCTGCGCCAAAGGAGCTTTGAATGGGAGCCGAAGAAGAGCGTCCTAAGACATTTGTTGAATGGGTTCTGGCTCTGCTGGAAGGACGCTTTCCATGGCTGGGTTCAGGACGAGACGAACCCGTCGGCGGAGCAGATACGGTCGATGAACTCACCGACTTGTACAAGTCGTTGATTGAGCAACGCGAAAAGGCACATCGCGAAAACGTCGAGCCACGAGCGTAACCGGCATCGGTCGATACTTGGAGGATCCATGTGCAATGTGCGGATGATTCGAACTGAGCCCGGCCTTGTATCGATTCCATTGGAGAAGGCCGTCTATTGTGAGAACTGCAACATGGTCTCGTCTTCGGCCCGCCAGCGGTGCGGTCTCTGCGGTTCGGGGAGGATCATCCGAATGGCTCCGTTGATCCCAGAGCCGTGGGACCCGGATCCGGTTCCTGCGCTCGCCTTGGCCGCGTAGCGAGCAGACCGCAGCGAGCCTCGATTCGACACGCATCGATTCAGCGTGAATCCAGAATTCCTCCCGGCTACATCGGCGTTGGCCGGTACTAATCCGTCTGACCTTTTGTATTGCTGCCGACTGACTCGCCGGTCGTTCTGGGAGGATAAGGCTGCGGTTTCCCGCGCCTTAGATTATCGGCATGGTGGGCGAGGAACGGCGCCATACGCCTCGTGATCTCCTGGGCAAGAGCAAATGCGGTTTCCGGGCTTGGACGTTGTCCAGGTACAATCTCGAGCTTGAGAGCCGCGACCGCTTCTCGATAAACTTTCTTCGACACCCGTTCGAACTCCCGTTCGAACGACAAGTCCCGGGCGATACGAGCCACCATATCTGCCGCTTCCAGCATTTGTGCGGTTGGATCGTCCTCGTTCGCGACTGCAAAGCGAAGCTCATCTGCCGAGAATGCGAGGTTGACTTGAAGATCCAGTTCCTCACCAACAATCGGGTCGATGGCATAGCTAACATTGATTGCTGGCCCAGTATAGCTATCGGACAAGGCTATAACCATCCGGAAGATGGTGAAGAGCTCAACGTATCCCGTTAGGCGCTTTGTGAGCGGGTCGCCGGCAATCGCAACGCAATGAAAGACTCTCCCGGGCGGCCGGTTCATCACAAGATCGCGCTTGCCGTAATGTCCAAACGGACGGTCACCGGTTTCACTTCGTAGATAGTTCAGAGCGAGGTTGCACAACTGAGGATTGACGCCTCGAGAGACGGCCAGCGTCAGCGCTGACTTTACGGCTGACCTACCGGAAAGACCGCCCCCGAAAGTCAATTCCGCCTTTACCGGTTCCGCAAGGTAGGATTCTCTTTCATCGATGCTGGCCAATGCTGCTCCAGAGTCGAGCTTGGGGTATTTCCTCTTGAGTCCCCGTAAAATTTTCTCCGCTTCGGCACGGGTCGTCGCCTGAATCTGTATCTCAACGCCCTCACCCTTCGATGTTATGCCGGGCTTGGAGCGCGGAAAGGAAAGGTGCCCGTCGGGATGCTTTCTAACAGCTCTCCCGGAGAGCGTGACGAGTTCTACTGCGCGTCCGTAGCCACGCTCACGAACAATGCCAAGGTGTGATGCAAGGAACTCAAGCTGACGAAATGCTTCAGAATCCCACTTGGAGCCGCTATCGCTGTTACACCGGACGCAATAAACTCCACGCACTTTTCGGGTACCACCGATCGCATTCAGGATGATGTGCTCCTGAGAGTCATTCGCGTTCGTGATTTCAGCATCGCAGAGAGCGCACCTTGGAGTTGCCATGCAAATCCCTCGGAAGGAAGCACTATTATTCTCGCATCAAGCCAAAATTGGTGCTTCGCGCATGTGTTTCATCTGCGGATGTTGATTGGCGCCAAATGGGTAACGTCAAGTCGGCCAGTGTTCGCTGATCTGCCTAGGCATGATCCCGGGTTGACGGGAAATGCCCAACGCGCGCGTCCATCCCTGAAGGTGGAAGTTCCTAGCTGGCTCATTTTATGAGAAATTCCACGAATTGAGGTGTATCCATGCGGAATGTCGCACGCCTGAAAATGGGTTACTACCCATTGCCGGAAGGCGAGGGAGTCAAACTTCGCGCGATGCTTTCCTTCACTGGGCCGGCTTCGGTGATCGATCCTTGCGTCGGACAAGGCACTGCGTTGAAGCTTGTGAGCAGCGAAGCTTCCGTCCGGCGCTATGGTGTCGAACTCGATGCCGAACGTGCGCGGATCGCCGGCGCCAACGGTATCGAGACCATCCAGGGCAATGCTTTTGACGCTATTGCGCGGCCCGAATCCTTCTCGCTCCTGTATCTGAATCCGCCCTATGACTCGGAAATCGGCCCAATCGCCAATCGCCGAATGGAAGCCGTGTTCCTGGAACATACCTACCGCTGGCTAGTTATGGAAGGCGTTCTCATCCTGGTGATCCCGTTCGAGCGATTGCATGACTGCGCCGGCATCCTTGCTTCCCACTTCACCCAGCTCGCCGTTCTTCGCATGACAGATGAGGAATCGGTCAAGTACCGGCAAATCGCGGTGCTTGGCCTGCGGCGCGACGTCAGAGGAACAGCCGTTGAGAACAATAAGCGGCAGCTTTTGAGCGTTGGCCTGTATGGCAGCTTCCTGGGATTGGCTGAGTTGCAGCCTGGCGTGTGCCCGCCATATTCAATTCCTCCGTCGCACGAGGCCGAACTGAGCTATCGCGGCCTCCCCTACGATTTGCTGGAAGACCTGCTACCGCAATCGGGCGCATGGAAGCAGGCGGCGCCGCTGTTGATGCCACATGAGGACGTTGCGACTGGCCGGCCCATCACGCCGCTGCATGGCGGCCATGTTGGGCTTCTGTGTACCGCGGGCCTCTTGAACGGCGTCTTCGGCCAGGGAGACGACCGGCACATAGCCCGCTGGCGTTCGGTCAAGCATGTGACGACGTTTGTGGAACAGGACGGAGACACCGAGATCATTCACCATCGGGAGCGGTGGGCCAATGAGTTGTACCTTGTCTACGCCGATGGGAGGACGCTGAAGCTTACTGAAACGCCGGCGAAGAAGGAGGACGAAGCCGATGGAGAATGCACACCTACGGTTCGGGCTGCTTGAGTACGTGCGCTTCACGGAAAAGGCATCTACCCGAATTCGCCTGCGAGTCGATCGCTATATCGGGAAAGATCGGCAGGCACATCTTCTGAGCGTCTTCGGAAATGACTCGGATGTTGGCGCAATCACGGCGGCCGTTCACGAGAAGGCCGCCTTCAACTTGACCTTTCCGGACGGTACGGTAAAGGACGTGACGCTCGGCGAACATGCCTCCTGCTACAAAGGGGCAGTGACTTTGCCGGGCCGGAAACATCCTGTGCGCCATCTGCTGGCGGTGTCCCAGGAACTCCACACCAATGGTAGCGCGGGACGGACGATCCTGTTGCGATACCGTCGCGAGGAGGCTTGGGCCACGCTGGTGAGCTTCCTTGGGCTGCCTGCCGATCCGACATGGGCAGACCACATCCTTGGGATCGTCGAGGGAAAAAAGAGGATTGAGGAGATCGACGGGATCGGCTGCGAACCTGGTCAGATCTCGGCAACCACCGAGGATGTGCTTGAGTGGATCGGTGAAGGTCTGCGCTCAGAGATGCTGGCCTTTCCGGAGAACAATGGGCCGATAGTTTGGCCTCGATTCGCCCTGTCGGCATCACTGTTTCCGGCCCCTGCGACATCGGGATTGATAGGCTCTGGTCTGCCAGTTTCCTGATAGTCCGTTCCTTAATTGCAAAAGTGTTGAATTTCGCCGAAAACAGACTCCGAGCCGCTCCCTGAGCGATGCAGCGAGCACGCATCAATCAAGAATCCATCCCGGCGACAAGGGCACTTACGAGGACCAATCCGGAGCTGACAGCCTAACCCAAACTGGTTTCTGCGTTCCTTAACGTCGAAAAGCGAAACAGTATGAAGACCCTTTTCACCTCGGGATTTCTTTTCTCCAAGCCTCATCACCGATCATTTCTTCAGTGATCGGACCGAAGTGTAAGTTCGCCAGTACCTTATATTCCCTCGGCAGATTTAAGCCACAGGACGGGCAGAACAGCGAGCAAGGATCAACGGCTCTCTTCCCGTCTAGCTCATACTCCTCTTCGTCGTCTATTCCGACAATGATTCCGATATTGCTACAGATTTTGCAACTGAGATACAGGCTTTCGCCAAGTAGATGACCGCGCTCGTTGGGGTGAGAGTCGAGCTTCGAATATATCTTCCTGTTCACATCATGTCGGCCCCAGCCGAGATCAAGCATGTCACCGCAGTCGTCGAAAAGAAGATGTGCTACCCCAATCACCAGGGATTCCTGATACTTGCAAGTGAACGTATGAAGCAACCGCCCCTTCGGCAGGTTCTTATCCTTCCCGATGGCGGAGAGATATTCCTGAGCGACGCGCAACTCTCGCATAAGACCTTCCCCGAGCAAAGCCTTAAAGCTCAACCCGTCGTAACATTCGCTATAGAACTGTTCAAGGGCCGGGAGCGCAGTCTTGAGAATTGCTTGAGAGTATTCGAATTCCTTACCCTGTTTTGCGCCGAAATGTGTAATTTCGTTTCGAAGCTTGGTCATCTCAGGGAGGCCGGCAGCCTCAAAAGTCCGGAGCGATGACATTTCGCGTACCCTGCTCCAGGCTTCTTGGAATGAGCAAGTCCTCGAAAGGGGAAAATCATCGGGATCAAGATCCGTCTTTAATTTGCGCCCCAAGCGATGTGCCGCGAGGCGTTCCTTTACAGCCCATTTTGACAACTCGTATTCCACCTTATCTGCTGCCAGGAGCACGTGTATCTCCTCTAGCAGACCTTTGCACGCAACTTCGAGCGCTTGGTGAAACAGCATCAACGCCTGGGCCTGCATCGGATACGACATTACCCAGAATGCAGCCTTCAGCAGTTCTACAGCACCCATTGCCGATGGGCTATCTGTCTTGCGGATTGCGGCATGAAACTCTGTCTCGCTCAAATCGATCATGGACATGGTCTGCTCCGATATGGGCAATCACAAGGGAAACGTCAGCTTTTGGTCTTGGTTGACGTAGGCATTGATTATCGTTCCCACAGGCATGCTTGCATCTGGGCCGTACCAAAGAGCCGATACCCCGGTGAGCGCACCACCCTTTCCTCCGCTAACCCGCGCTCCGCCCCGCAAAGGAATTTTCGCGCCAGAAACAGTCTCCACATAGTCGAATTGCAGAACAAGTCTTCCCGATTTTCCCAAGAGACCGCTTTTTGATATTGATTCAATATGTCCGATTGCCTCAGTGCCAGTTCTCACGATGAGTCTGGAACCAAAGACGATGTCCTGGCGCACCTTGAAATGAACCGTCTGCTTGACATGGAGCTTTGTCCCTTGCAAATCGTCCATTAGGACTAGGTGGATTGGTGTCCCGTCAGGCAATAGAACGGTATTTGCTTTCTTATTTTCTGTTGTCTGAGAGAAAGCATAAGCCGGCAAAAGTGAGATTAGAGCCGCAGCAAGAACCAGCGGAAAACGGGTTGTGAAATGGACTCGCAATGTTCTCATGGCCGCTAATCACTGGACTGTGAAATCAAAGCCCTGCCCATAAACGGCATGAGGGAAATCTGCGGACCCGACTGAGTACAAGATGTATTCGCCCTTCTTCAATTCCTTTACTGGCGAAACCCTAAAACGGCGGCCACCAAGCGGAGTTGCGGAAGTGCGGACGATCCTATCGGCTCGAATCCCAACCTTTTCCCCTACAGTCCCGCCAACGGAGCCGATCTCGATTTCTCGCCGGTCACCCTTATCGTCCATCTCGACAACGATATAGTTATCGATATTTTCATTAGCCGGTAGTTCAATATCGATCACGGCTTTTCGGGAAGCTATTATCGAGGCGTGTTGTCCTTGCAGATATGCCTTGTTCTTTACGGACATAATCCCTAAGGAAACAGTGTGCCCGAGTCGGCCGCCGACCTTCTGCTCGCCAATTGTGCGAACTTGGACGGGGTTCCCATCAATCGTGACTTTGGGACTCGTCAATTGCGTTGACTGAATCATGGCCGCCACAACGGGATCGGAAACTCCGGCTTTCTTGAGGGCAGCCAGATCGTCATCTGATAGGTCAAACTTCGTTGCGCTCGCCTTTATCCGCGCAATAATCACGTCATCTCCGAGGCCCTTATGAGTCATTTCAATGACGCGTGCATTGTCCACGTCGCTCTCAAGGGTTGACTGCGAATAGGCAAGCTGTGCCCCGAGAAACACCACCGAGCCAATGGCGCAAAGAGCCAGCAAACGGAAAACAGACACACTACGTGTATTAAGATCGCCGATTTTCATGTGTTCACCTTTTGGAAACGGACTCTATCACACTGGCCTCTCGCTGTAAATCGCGGCTTGGAGTCATGATGTCCGCGCGGCTTAGATGTTCGTGAGCGGGGGCGGCAGGTGCGCGCGCATTTCTGCACAAAAGAAGCTCAGTTCGCGACAAGCCAAACCGCGCTTTCTGTGCTGGTCTCCCTGGCTATGTACCTCGGCGATGAATCGCAGTAGGGGAACCCGAATTAGCGGGGCCAACCATCCTCTGTTGCGGCCCAGCCGCCCGGGCAACTAACAGAGAAATTATCGGTTCTGCGAAGTCGGCATCACGCAAGAAATCCTGAGCAGAAGAGCGCCGACAAACCGTGACGCTCATTGAAGAGTTCTGTCGCTCTATGTTTTCAAGTTTCTGGTGTGTCGTCGAATCGTCGGCAATTTATCTCCTGTTTCCGCATTTTCACCAGCATCACCCATCTCCTTTCCAAAGTATCGACTGAGTTCTCACCAAAGTGCTCCCTTGTGAGGCGACCGCATGGAATCCTCGTTCGATTACCTCAGAGCCCACGCAGCTGAACTGGGCTCGCGCATTCTCGAAACCTATCCTCCACTGCAGAGCACCAAAGACCCCATTGCTCCGGCAATAGCGTCCCTTCTGCGCAAGGCGCTCCCCGCTCAGGGGCTTGCCATTACTGGGACTGCCAAGTATCTGCGCCAGGCAAAGGCAGCGCGCATCGTCGCCGAGTGCGGCGCGGGCAAGACCTATATGGCTTTGGGCACAATCCATGTGCTGGCGGATGGGCGACCCAGTACCACTCTCGTAATGTGCCCATCGCACATCACGCACAAGTGGGCGCGCGAGGTCTTGATGACCATCCCGCGCGCCCGCGCCTTTCTCATCGAGGACATGCGCAATGGCGGCGATCCCAGCCGGCCGCACGGCATCTGCGAGGTGAAGCTGAGCAAAGGCAAGACGGTTTACGAGGGCAAGCGCCTCAGACTGGCCGAAATGCGGCGCATGGGCCGCAAGGAATGGCGGAAGCGCTTCCCTGGGCCGACCTTCTTTATTACGGGCAAGGACAAAGGCAAGCTGGGCTACTTCTGGGAGCACGTCTATCTCAAGGCAAAGTCCGGTCCGAATCTGGGCGGCGTCGTCAATCCGGATTCCGGAGTTGCCATTCTCGATTCGGAGATGCAGAAGCTTACGGCGCTCGATTTCACCGACAAGCTCAAGGTTTCGGAGGCTCTGACCGCGCCCCGCGGCGGCACCACACGCTACTCCGCGCTGTGGCAGGCCGACCGGTCGCGCATTCAACGGATGGCGCCCATCGAGTACATCGGGCGCTACATGCGCGGGTGGTTTGATTTCGCCATCGCCGATGAACTGCACCAATTGGCCGGCGACACGGCGCAAGGCAACGGACTTGGCGTGCTCGGACGCGCGGCGCAGAGACTGATCGCGCTCACCGGAACGCTGATGGGCGGGTACGCCGACGACCTGTTCAACATCTTCTACCGCATGGAGCCGCACGCGATGGTGCGCGAGGGTTTCGCATACGGAGGGCAAGGCCGCCGAGACTTCCAGGAGCAGTACGGTGTCCTCGAAACCATCGAGAAGGTGGAAGAGTCAGACAACGCCTGTTCCAGGGCGACCAAGAAGACGGTCCGGGTTCTGCGCAAGCCCGGAGCATCGCCGATGCTCTTCGGCAAATTCCTGATGACCACGACGGCGTTTCTGTCGCTTGAGGACATTTCGGACAATCTGCCGCGATACGACGAGAGCGTCATTTCGGTTGATATGGACGATGTCCTGCAGCAGGCTTACGAGCAGTTGGAGGAGGATATTCGCTCCGCGATGAAAGCACATCGCGGAAACAAGAGTCTGATGAGCATCCTGCTCAACACGCTCCTGCTCTATCCCGATCATCCCTATGACTTCGATGAGATTTGGGCGCGGGCCTTCGATCCGCAAACGAAGGAGTATGTGAAGTTCCTGGTGACTGAACCGGAGAACCTCACGCGAGAGACTCTCTACGCGAAGGAGCGCGCGCTGATAGCCGACGTGAAAGAGGAGTTGCGGCAGGGAAGACGCTGCCAGGTCTATGCCACCTATACGGGCGAGAAGGACGTCACGTTGCGATTGGAGGCTGTGCTGCGGCAGGATGGCATTCGTGTCGCCATCCTCCGCTCATCCGTTGCCACTGATAAACGAGAGGATTGGTACGAGCGGCAGTTGAAGGCCGGTGTCCAGGTGGTGATTTGCCATCCCAAGCTGGTCGAGACGGGATTGGATCTGCTGGCCTTTCCGACACTCTACTTCTACGAGACCGGGTATTCGCTGCATACCTTGCGCCAGGCGAGTCGAAGATCGTGGCGCATCGGGCAGAGATTCCCTGTGCGGGTGAAGTTCGTCACCTACTCCGGCACGATGCAGGAGACCTGCCTCCGTTTGATGGGCAAGAAGATGCTGGTCGCGCTCATGATGGAGGGCAAGTTCTCGGGTGAAGGTCTGCAGGCGCTCGACACAGACGAAGACCTGATGAGCGCGATGGCGCGGGAACTGGTCGAAAAGGCCGGTGTCGGAGAATCCGCCGATGCTATTTGGCGGGACCTCGGCCACGAACGCGAGAAAGTGCTGCCGCGCCCCACTTCTGTGGAACCTGAATCCGAAGAGGAGTCCGAACTGGCGCCCGACCTTCCGGGCTTGATCGCCGCAGAACTTGCTCCGGCGCCATTCGGAATCCACCTGATCGAACCGAACCTGCCTTCAAAGAAGCGGAAGAAGGCCGCGATTTGGCCGACCGCCACAGAAACCAATGTGCAGCTCAGTCTCTTTGACTGAGCCGGGCTGCTTGCATCTTGAGAGGTGACATCATGAGCGATGAACGGGAAAAGGTTCGTTGCCGCAGTTGCGAACTTGTCCAATGGAGTGATCGAGCCAATTGCCGGCGTTGTGGGACGGCTCTGCCTGAGCCGATCGTGAGGATTGTTGAGCGAGTGGTAGAGAAGATCGTGATCCGGCAGGACCTGCAATGCCTCCAAAAGCTCGAACAGGCCTCCAGATTGATCTCCACGGCAACCGAGCGGTTGACGCAGCAGTGCGTGGATTCAGTAGCCCCACTCGTGTTAGCGCAGGTTCCAGAGACGGGAGTCTTTCCGACTATGGCGGAGGTGGAGCGAGCGATGATCGTGGCAGCCTACGAGAGATCGAATCGCAGACCTCTCGAAGCTGCACGGTTGCTCGGAATCGGCAAGACCACTGTATACCGCAAGCTCAGAGAAATAGGCGAAGCGGCGGCGTGATGTCGTTCCCGCATTGGCAGCATCGTGAATGCTGCCCACTCTCTTCCGGTTCAAAAAGCTGCTCCTTAACAACGTTCAACGATGATGGTGGGTTGTGTGGGAGTATAGGTCCAACGAGGCTGGTGCTTCCGGCCTAATCAAGGCAATGCAGGAGGTCAGCTTCGGCTGGCCTTTTGCTTTGCACGAGGCGATCATGCCAAAGGGTCCATTCCTCCCTAACGAGTTCGTTCCCACACAGTTTTCTACTTCGGCCGAAAAAGCGAACTTCGGCAACGCATTACTGCATTTTCTTGACGCCAACTGCGCGCGAGAGCTTTTCACGAAGAAGTTCTACAACCGGCTCTCGATGACCTTCGGCCACATTGCGCACTACGACATCGAAGGCTTCTACTCAACATGGTTTACGGGGGATCGACACAGGCTTGGATTCGTTCAGAAACTGCTCCATTGGCCCTGCCACGGAGACCCGAAGTTCACGTTCAGTGACGTGGAGCACGCGGTCCAGCAGGTCATGCTTAAACGCAATTATCTGGAGCGGTACGAACTGCGGGCTAACGAAGCACTGCGCGCCGCAGAGTTGCGCGAATTCAATCGTCTGCAGGCGAGATATCGATTGGCTCCGGCGGCCGGACTTGAAGAGGAGCGATCGCAGGACACAACGCGGTGTCTGGTCAAAGTTGAGGATGCTCCGCCCACCACCTCGGTTCAGATGACCCTCTTCTAACCAGCCCTCAGTCTCACCCATCTACAGATTCCCAAGGAGAATTGCGATGACCACTCTCAAAGTTGAAGCGCTGGTGCGCGAGTTCCACTACAACGGGATTCGCATTCCCGATCCGGGTCCGGACCTTACCGTGGAACAAGTCCGCGACTTGCTTACACCCAACTATCCAGAGATTGCCACGGCGTCGGTGTCGGGCCCCGAAGCCACGGGCTCAGTGTTGCGGTACACCTTCAGCCGAGCGATCGGCACGAAGGGCTGAAGTATGCGATCGAAAGTGACGAAGGCGGCGGACCTGGTGGAACTATTCGCGGCGAAGGCGATCGCCCCACCTCCGGAGTCGAGCCAGATACTCGTGAGGCACTTTCAATGCAAAGACTCTCTCAAAGCCGCTCAGTGTCTGGTCGAAGCGATAGATCGGTACAGCCCAAGCGACGGCCATCCGCTGCCGGCTCCAATCGAACTATTGCCCCCGCTGGGATAACCACGCTCGCGCCGGTTTTCACGCAGGCACTGCCTCTGCTCGGCGCAGTGCCAACAACCTACAGCCACGAGTTCCGCGCCGAATTGCTCTATGACCTCTGCGCAGCTTTGGTGAAAGAAGGGTTGGGAGGTCCGGAAACATGGCAGAAGTGCGAAGGAAGCGCACAGGTCTTCGCCCAGCGCGCCATCATGGAATCAATCGGCGAGGAGCGTTGGAACCTGCTTCAGCGCAACGCCGAGTATCACCTGAACGTGAGTGACGTAGCGGAACGGGACGGCGAGGACAAGTTACTCGGCAATGGACGGCTGGCCGTGACGATCGAATGTACCGGGTGCGGATTTCTCAAGGTCGGCCCGGCGATTGCGGCGCTTGAGGAGGAGTCCCCGGGTCTCGGTGCGGCGTTCTACTGGACGCTGACTTACGCGCTCTATCGAGTGATGCGGATCTATAACCACGATGATGCCTTGCAGTATGAGGAGCGGATGCACGAATACGCCGAGGAAGAGGAGGCGAATCGCGAGCAGTATGAGTTTCCCGAAGCCGAGAAGGCGCTGCCAGAGTGCATTCGGAAGACGTTGAAATCCGAGGACCATCGCGCATTCACACTCGGCGCGCGGCAGCTTCTTATGAAGCACGCGAGGGGGAAATTCCGCGGCTGGATCGAACGCCTGCGAGCGATCCAGCGCCTTTCTCGCATGAGGCTGCCAGCCGACGCATATTTCCGAGAGGATGGCGGCTATGACACGATTCCATTGCCATCCCTGCTGGTGGCCTTCAAAGAGCACGACGCAGCTGTCGCATGTTTTGACGAAGAGAGCCAGTACATGCTGGAGGGGAGCGCGGAGCCGACGTTGGGAGTGGTCTTCTCTCCGCAGAAACATGAAGAGGTGCGGCACGCGCTGCGCGTGGTTGGGCGGTTCATCGCTCTAAATTACGAACTCTTCCAACTGGTGGAGGCTCTCGCGGAATGGGAGAAACGCCATGCAGGTACATGTCTCGATCGGGGAGAACCATCGTTTCGAGCTGCGTGAGGCGCTACTGGTCTATGGCGACCGTCAACGCAGCTTTGTCACCCGGCACCAGGTAACACTCCACAAAAACGCCCCACCAACACTCGAACCGGCCCAGCCGCTTATGCTTGGATTTCTCGAATCGCTGGTGCGTTCGCTTTCGGGCCCATCCTCCGCCGAAGTTCTCCCTGAAAATGTGCTCGCCAAGGGCGACCGCATGATTGTCTGGTGGACCGCGGTGTGCCGCCGGCAGATGTTCTATGAGAACGCCGAGCAAAAGGCCACGAGCCTGAATGGCCGAACATTTCCGCAGCCTGCTTTGGTATGGCGTGTAGAGAACGGAGATCTCAAGATTCGAGCTCTTGCCGATAACCGGCGGCCGGCGGCAACGACGACACTTGCGGTGGCGCCGTTCTGGAACCTGTCGGACGACGGCCGTGTTTGTACTGGAACGATGCGCCGTCCAGACAGTGCAAGGGCAGCCTCGATTCCGGAATGGGAGCGTGGCTTCTACGAGAGCGCTTTCACACACTCCAATGTGGGTCGATTGACGCGCCACACGGGAGGCTTTGAGGGACTGTGGAGCGACGTTGCGGACAAACGCACACAGTTTCCCGTCAAGACGTTGATCCAGTTGCCACAGACGCTTGCGCAGTTCGTGCGGGGAGGGAGGGAGTAGCATGCGCATCGAGCACACCCTCCCGCCCGATCTGCTCCGACATCGTGCAGTGCGAGTTCTCGTGGTCGGAGCCGGCGGAACCGGGAGCGCCATCATTATGGGTCTGCCTTACCTCGACCAGGCGATGCGCGCCTGGGGACATCGCTACGGCATCGAAGTTGCCCTAATGGATGCCGACCAGGTCTCTGAAACGAACTGCGTCCGGCAGCCCTTCTCAATCTCCGACATCGGTCAGAACAAGGCAACCGTCCTCATCAATCGCATCAATCTGTTCTGGGGAACGAACTGGTCGGCGATCCCCAATCATTTCCACGCTCGGTCCTTTGACCGTAACCAGGACCGGTGCCCCGACCTTGTCTTTGGGTGTGTGGATACACGCGCCGCCCGCAAGGCAATCGACGATTCGTTCTCGCGCGCCTTAAGCCGGACCTGCTATTGGCTCGACGTTGGCAACAATGCGGCGAGCGGCCAATTTGTTCTCGGCCAGCCGCTGAACGCGCGCAACCGCCGCAAGTCGGATCGTCTCCGTACTGCGAGTGAACTATTCCCGGAGATCATTGATACAGAGTCGGGCGAAGACCCGTTGCCGAGTTGCTCGGCCGTTGAATCCCTGGATAGGCAGGAGCCTTTCATCAACCAGACGCTGGCTGCGAGTGCGCTGGCCATGTTGGCGCAACTGTTTCGGTACGGCAAGCTCGCCTATCATGGGGCATTCTTCAACGCGCAGTCAGGCAAGATGTGCGCATTGCCTGTCGATCCCGATCTATGGTCGAAGTTGCGGCGGCGATCAAAGAAGGCAGGTCCACCTACAGTTAAACTCGTGTGATCACTGCAGCCGATTCTACCGAATCCTGCCACGTATTCCACGTGGCAGCGGCCCTTTGGGCGTGCGAAGAGTTTGCCAAGGTAAATATTGGGGACTACTCGTTTGGCTCCTCGTCAATGGCTCGGTGAGTGACTCGGCGATTATGCGGAAATCTAAGAGCGCTAAGGTTGGTTGCAAATGTTAATAGCGCGCTTTCGCGATTACCATTCGATTTGTTCTGAGAAGGACGACACCAGGCTTTGTGGGCTGTGGGCGGGTTATTTCTTTTGCGCCCTCCTTTTCGCAGCGGAGACGCCGAGTTTCTTCGTCCTGTATCCAAGCTTGTTCACATTTATCCGGCTACACGCCGCTGAGGTAATAACGTTGCAGCTCTATACGTGCGCTATCTGAACCAGCGCAGAACGCTCCATCTCAATTGCGCGCTTCATTCGGTCCATTGCGGGTAACGTTGGATTCTTTACACGCTTGGGAAAGCCGTTATGCGTGCGCCCCCTCAAGGTACGGCCATGGACCTTCTTGTGCACGCCGCCCCATTGCTTGAAGAAGAACGGTATTCCAGCATCCTCGCACTGTTTCTGTATCGAGATGACCCATTCCTCTTTCATCGGCCTGGCGCCGGGACCGCTTTCTCCGCCCACGATGACCCACGAAATACCCTTGAGGGAGATTGTCCCGACGTCTTCAAGCAGCGGCTCCACGGATAAGAAACGGACGGCTGCGGGCATGTCTTGCAGTTGCGCAATGCGAGGAACGCCATGCTTCCGGTTTTCGACCGATACTCCCCACCAGATGTGCTTTTCAGCGGCTGCGTCACGCAATATGCCGTTGAGCAGCTCTTTCATGCGTTCCGGGCGTTTCGTGAGGACCTGATAGGTATGCCATCTGGCAACTTGCATCGTCCTCGTCACCTGCTCGATGAATGAATCCGGCACACCGGGATGAAATAAATCGCTCATCGAGTTCACGAAGATCATCTTCGGCTCACTCCAGCGCAGCGGCTCCCCCAACTTCTCCGGTACGAGACGCAGATCGAAGCCTTGTCCGAAGGGATGGCCTTCAATCCCGCGAAACCGCTCAGCGAACCGTTCCGCATAGCAATGCTT
This sequence comes from Occallatibacter sp., assembly GCF_049582745.1. Classification (GTDB taxonomy): domain Bacteria; phylum Acidobacteriota; class Terriglobia; order Terriglobales; family Acidobacteriaceae; genus Telmatobacter. The sequence goes on along the minus strand of NZ_JBAUUO010000016.1, from coordinate 12,252 downwards.
GCATCCCGGACTGACCTTAGTGCAACCGCGAACGGGGTTCCATGTGGCGTCTGTCCATTCGATTTTGGAATTCGTAGACATGCCTTACTCCCAGAGGGTCCGCTGATTTGTACCATACTTCAAAACGTCTTTCCAGAACTCGTAGGCTCTCTGGTGCTTCGAGAACAAAGCTAGGTAATACAGGGCCATATTGTTGTCGTACGTCTTCACGCGCTTCATGTCATGTGCTTTTCTTGGTAGATAACCGATAGTCGTCATGCTTTGCGCGAACTCCTCGGCGAGGAACACCGGGAAACGGTTCCGTGGCAGATTGGACGCTTCCCAGCGCTGGCGCCAGTCCTTTACGCCCAGAGCCTCGGCTATTTTGGTGCTTCCTGCCGCCATGTAGTTTTCATAATTGCGATTGGCGTCCATCTGAGCCGCAAGAAGAACCATGAAATCCATATAGGCAGCGGACAGGCGCTTCAGCGTATCGAATTTGAACCCGAAATCGTAAGGGTCCACAAGGCACAGGCTGAGCACTTTTCTCGACGCCGAACCTCGTGGTATCGCATGCAGAATCTCTTCACCGCATTCGTCACAGTCGCCGCCGATGAAGACTACGTCGGCTGACGGGGCAAGACGTCTCACCCGCTGCCGCAAGGCGTCGAGCTTTTCCGGGTCTTGCTCACAGAAGATATAGCGATCGAATGGGAACTCCACGTTTAGAGCAACGATAGGTGACCCCATCAGCCTGGTTTCGGCCCCCTTGACCTTACCAAAGCCGGCCCCGGCATAAAGATCGACGTACACGCGAACGTCCCACTTATCTTTCATTCCCTTCGCGAATAGATGGTCATACAGGGCGATGAGGCGATATTTCTCCTCAGCCCATGGCCCTATTTCAGGAAAGATAAGTCCATCATCGGAAACACAAAACTCGTCCATAGAAAGCTCTGCTCTTTTGATTCTATGGTTCATTTCAGAAAACTGACCGTACATGACTCAGGTTCATTAATGCCTTAGTCTTCGTATTAGGTCCACCAATCATGGGCAAACTTGAAGGCGATTGTCACTTGACGAGAACAGGCCAACGCGCTCATTGACCGTCCTCCGATGGCTCATATCTCCGGAAACGGATCGCAGCATCTCCTATTGCCACCAGACTTCGGCGTATCGTGGAGCCGTGAGGCAGTCCATGAAAATGACGCTCGATCCCGATTTGGCAAAGGAGGCAAAGGCCCTGGTCGCCTTAGCTTTTCGCAATGGGCCGATCGAAGACTTGCATGCAGGAAAGCCGTGCAAGTTTTGCCGCGGTAATCAGGAAATCTCCCACATCTCCGATGAAGAGATGAAGAAGATCATGAAGTCGGCGGTCAATAACCTCTATCGTCTTTTGTGGCAGCGAGACTGCGATCCGATCGCCTACCAAGAGAACCTGGCGCTCGGCCGGCGCTATACCTTGCACTGGGATGATCCGGAACTCAGAAAGCCAATGAGGAAAGGGTCACGCCCCAAGTGACCCATTTCACCAGGAGACACCCATGTTCAAAGAGCTTGCTCCCTACCTGCGGCAGCGCGCCGTCCTGCTGACCGTCACCCATATTGAAGATGACCAGATTCGCGTGAACGTCATCCCGCAGAAGCTGAAGGACGGTGAGAACGCCGCGCTTACTACGCCTGTTACTGTGACCGGCACTGCGGAAGAACTCGACCGCGACCTGCCGGCAACGCTGGTCAACTTCGTTTCCTCGCACCTTGAACTCAAGAACACCCTGGACCGTGCGAAGTCCGAGATGGAGACCGCGGCGAAAACGGCTCAGGCAGAAGCCCGAGCGAAATCGAAGACGACAGCCACGAGAGTTGTTCCGAAAGCGGAACCGGCAAAGGCTGCTGAAACTCCGAAGCCGACTCCCCAGAAACCGGCCGAACCCGCCAGGGCGGCCAGCCTCTTCGATGTGCCGGTGCCGGAAACCATTCCTGGCCCTGTTCAGGACGAGGAAGAGGATTTATCTCCGCAAGCAGACGAAGAGGATGTCGATAGCAACGAAGATGACTTCGACGAGGCGGCTTGAGCGGGACTGCTTCCGTTGCGTGCAGCCCTAAGCCAAGAGGCTGGCTGGGTTAAGATTATTTTGGTTAGAGCGAAAATCATGATAATCTTATATCGGAAGCGGTAATTCGCAGCGGAGGCTTTCATGGCACAAGCCAAGCAAATTGAAGAGGTTGGGTCGGCTGTCCTGAGTGGCAGCGGACGCGACGTCATCCGGCAGCTCAACCTGTCTCCGGGGCGCAGGACGGTGGCTGTCACCTTTGCGGACAACGAACAGGGCGCTGCGGCTGAGCGCGTCATCCATCAGGTCGTGGAGTTTCTGCCCCAACTCATCCAGGAGCGGCAGGAAGATACGCTCAAAAAAATGGTCAATCTTCTGTTGACCGATGTCACCCCGTCGAAGGCGGCGCGTGAGCAGGCACGTATGCTCATCGAAGCCAAGACCGCCATTTTGAACAGCGGGGATTTTCTTCCCGCCACCGAGGTTGCCAAGCTTGCCGGATTCAGTTCGACCAACCTGAGCGTGCAGCCGAACAAGTGGAAGCGGAGCCGCGAGATCTTTGCGATCCAGCATGGCCGGGAAGATTACCTGCCGCTCTATGCCCTGAACCCGGCAGACCATCGCCCTCGCAGGGAGATGGCCGAGATATTAGAAGTCTTCGGAGATGCCAAGGACGGGTGGGGACTGGCATTCTGGTTTGCAGGGCTCAACAGCTTCCTTGACGACGAGCGTCCACAGGATGTCCTGGCTGCCGATCCCGAACGCGTGATTGCCGCGGCCAAAGATGAGATGGCCGAGTACGAACATGGCTAAACGAGCAGCAATCACCGCAGCGCCCATTGTCCCGACGAAGATCAAGCTCACCACCTGGGGCTCGGGCCAGACGATGTATCGCGTCCATGATGCGATCTACGCTGTCGATCAATTTAACCCCAGTCCCAAAGGCAATGCTCGCTTCAGTCCAATCCTTGATCCATCGGGCAAGGTGATTCCGACGCTGTATGCGGCGACCACGCCTCGCGGCGCCCTGATGGAGAGCGTGTTTCGCGACATTCCCTATCGCACAGGATTCAAGCATGTCGATGCCAGGAGACTGGCAGGCAGGGTGTGTTCAACGATCCTGTTCCAGGCCGACTTTCAGCTCCTCGATCTGAGCAAGGTTGCCTTGCGGGGACTTGGCATTCCTCCTCGGCAGCTCATCGACACGACCAAGGCTCACTACCCCGCAACGCGTGGTTGGGCCGAGTTGGTGTACGCTGCTCATCCTAAACTTCAGGGATTTCTCTGGTCTTCGCGGCAGGATGACCGGGCGCTCGCGGTCGTGCTGTTCGGAAGCAGGATAAATGCTTCTCAACTCATCGATGCCAGGCTCGGGCGACCGCTCGTCAGGAATGGCGTTGCTGAGGACTTTGTCGTCCAGTTGGCGACCGACCTGAAGGTTTTGCTCCACTAATACTCCCGCTAATCATCGCAGTACTCTGCGTAGTGCGGATACTCTCTCCCTGCCTGCCAGGGGAACCAGAGTGCGGCTCTGTTCCTTAGAGCCCACTGTCTGCACAGTTTTACCGTCCAGAATCCGAAGGAAAATTCCATGAAACCATCGAAGCTCTATGAGGCGCTTCACGCGCTCATTGGCGAACGTGTGCCCCTGCACATCTGGGGCGCGTGCGGCGTTGGGAAGTCACAGATCGTCTCCCAGGTCGCCAGCGATCTCGACTACGACTTTCTCGATGTGAGAGCAGTGCAACTCGATCCGGTCGACCTGCGCGGATTGCCTCGAATCTCGGCGGATCTGACAGAATGGGTACCCCCGAAGTTCTTGCCGACTGCCGGCAAGGGCATCCTCTTCCTCGACGAGCTGACCGCTGCTCCGCAGATGACCCAGGCGGGCTGCTACCAACTCGTGCTCGACCGAAAGCTCGGTGAGTATGTGCTGCCCGACGGCTGGGTAGTCATCGCCGCCGGCAATCCGGCCTCGGAACGCGGCGTTCACTTCGCCATGCCCAGACCGTTGCGCAATCGCTTCGTGCATCTGGACCTTGAACCGGATCTAGACGACTGGTGCCGGTGGGCGGTCAAGGCTCAGGTCCGTCCCGAGATCATCGCCTTCCTCCGCTTCAAGCCAGAACTTCTGCACACGGCCGACACGACCTCAGACGCCAACTCCTGGCCCACTCCGCGTTCCTGGGAGATGGCCTCACAGGTCCTTTGCGGGATAGCCCGTCGTCAGAAGACACAGCTTCTGTCGGGGACGAGCGAATTTGAGGCGCAGCTCCTGGATGGAACCGTGGGTCCGGCAGCGGCCTCGGAGCTTGTCGCTTTCCTGCGGCTGTTTCGTCAGCTTCCGTCGATTGACGAGATTCTGCTCAATCCTGCGACGGCGCCGCTTCCCACGGAGCCTTCCGCGCAAATCGCCATTGCTACCGCCCTGGGCAGGGTCTTGAGTGACACCTCGGTAGGGAGAGGAATCGCGTATCTCGACCGGATGCCAACCGAGATGCGGGTGATGGCCATGCGCGATGCGGCGGCGCGGGATACCGCCATAACTCACACTCCAGAGTTCGTTCGCTTCGGAGTGGATTACCGGGAGGTCCTTCGATGATTACGGAAAAGGCGATGCTCGCCGCCGTCCACATCAGCATCTGGACGGCGGTCAAGCACGATCGCAAGGTCAGCCGCGATGTGGCGGATCAACACGGAGCGCATAAGGGCGCCGGTCGGTACAACAAACAACTTTTGCGTGGCGCCGACAAACTAGAAGAATTGCGCACTCTCGCCGGGCAGATCCGGCAGTATTTCTACAAGATCACCCTGCCCTGGTCGGACGAAGGATTTCGTCTCTTGCCGGCGAACTTCTATTTCGATCTCATGGCCCGGATGCGTGAGTTCGAAGCGAGCTTCGAGCAGGGAGTGGAAGGCTTCCTTGGCGTCTACCCACAGTACATTGAGCAGGTGAGGCCGGAGTTGAACGGGCTCTTCCGCGAAGAAGACTATCCCTCCGCGGAAAAGCTGCGGAAGAAGTTCGGTGTCAAGCTCGAGGTTCTGCCCATTCCGTCCGGCGCCGACTTCCGCGTCCAGATGTCGGCCGAGGAGCAGGCACGGGTCTCGCGCGAAATCGATGCCAACGTCCGCGAATCGCTGACACGCGGGACCGAGGACTTGTGGCGCCGAGTGCGAGAAGCAGTTGCGCATATGGTTGACCGGTTGAACGAACCGGAATCGCGGTTTCACGGTTCGCTGGTCACCAACGTCCTCGACATCGTCGAGTTGTTGCCACGACTCAACGTCAATGGCGACGCTGATCTGAACCGCTTCGCGGACCAAATCAAACAGCGGCTTTGCAACTACTCGGCACAGGACCTCAAGAAACATGACCTGCTGCGCGTGACTACCGCGGCCGACGCTGCCAACATCGTTGCCCAGATGGACGATGTGTTGCGCGGCCGGCAGGCTGCAGAAACTGCTGTTGGCCAGACCGCCGACGACATCTTCACCCGCATGTCCGCGTTCATGGAGGCGCCCGCGGCCGCATGAGAAGTGAAACACCGACCGCGCGCCGTATTCAGAAAGCGCGCACCGCTCTGGTGCTCGACCATCCCTTCTTCGGCTCGCTTCTGTTTCGATTGAAAGACTTGGAGTGTGGGTCCATTGAAACCATGGCGACCGACGGAGTGTCGCTCTACTACAATCCTCAATTCGTTGAAACGCTCAACGCTGCGACCCTGGCGGGAACGCTGGCTCATGAGGTCATGCATCCGGCTCTGCACCATCATGTGCGGCGCTCGGGGCGCGATCCAAAGCGGTGGAATGTGGCATGCGATTTCGCCATCAATCCTCTGCTCGTTGACGCGGGACTCAGCCTGCCCGAGGGAATCCTTCTCGACAACCGCTTTCGTGGAATGAGCGCGGAGCAGATCTACAACCTCCTTGAAACGGAAGCCGGGCAAGATCCCAGCACCGAGCACGAAGAGGGTGAGTCTGGAGAGGATGGGTCTAATGCCGAGCAGCAAGCCGCGGGCGATGCGAATAAACCCTCCGCTCCCAGGACCGAAGGCGGAATCGGTCAAGTGCTCGATGCGCGGGCGCCTGACGAGGATTCCCCGACAACTGAGGAACAGGAGAGGGAGTGGAACATAGCAGTCAACCAGGCTGCGACGATTGCCAAGCACGCGGGCAAGGTTCCAGCCGGACTCAATCGGACTCTGGAAGGAGCGGCAGAGGCCGCGGTCGACTGGCGCGAACTGCTGCGGCGCCACTGGTTGGACACGATCCAGGCGGACTATAGCTGGATGCGCCCCAACCGCCGCCACCTCTGGACAGGGCTCTATCTGCCGGGTGTGGTGCGGGAAGGCGTTGGTGAGGTCGCGATCGCGGTTGACTGCTCCGGCTCAGTGAGCGGGCGGCAACTGCGGCTCTTTGAAGCCGAAGTGCGTTCCATTCTCGACGGGGCACGGCCGGAGCGCGTTTACGTTCTCTACTTCGACGCTGTAGTTCAGAAAGTGGAGACCTACGAAGCCGGGCAGCGCATTGAACTGAACCCGGTCGGCGGCGGTGGAACGGAGTTTGGTCCGTGCTTCGAATGGCTGGACGATAGAGGCATCCAGCCTCAGACTCTGGTCTTTCTGACCGACCTGTATGGTTCGTTTCCGGCGTCTCCTCCCTCTTATCCCGTCCTGTGGGCTTCGACCGGGAGCCAAAAGGCGCCATTCGGCGAGGTCATTCCCATGCGAGCCGCCTAACCCAGGCGAGTTAAAAGATGCGGCACGCGCACTGGCATTTAAGGATCGCAATCTCACCCCAACTATTCGATCGTCGCCCCAACTGACTTGGGGAAGGAGGCTCTCTGTGAATCAGACGTATCGCATTTTCACGGACGGTTCCGCGATCGGTAATCCGGGGCCAGGTGGATGGGGCGCTGTCGTAAAGCAGGAGAAAGCGCGTTGGGAGATGTCCGGCTCCCTTCCTTGGACGACCATCTCGGAAATGGAGTTGGTCGCAGCGGTCGAGGCGCTTCGGCCGCTGCGAGACCGGGCTCGCGTCGAACTCCATTCGGACTCGGAATACCTCATTTATGGAATGCGAGTCTTCGTTTTCCAGTGGCAGCGACAGGGCTGGCGAAACAGGCGCGGAAGTCACCTTCAGCACCGGGCATTGTGGGCGGAGCTGATCGGGTTGAATGCCCGGCATTACATTCGTTGGACGTGGATCAAAGGGCATAACGGGAACGGCGAACAGACGCGGGCTGACGCACTGGCCTATCAGGCCGCCCGCACTCTTTGGGTGCAACAGAAGGCCGCTGCTTGATGCCGGCTATGACCTCACGTTTTGACAGAAGGAGAAACGCTCATGGCTTCAATTGCAGAAGCAAGCTCGCTGTTTGAAATTGATATGGAACTCGATGGACTGCTTGAGGAGATTCAGGAGCAGGTCGAGTCCGAAGGTGAGCCTTCGGAAGATCTGGTTGCCCGATTCCAACAATTCTGCGAAGCACACGGCGAGAAGGTTGACCGAATTGGCCGCTTCTTGCGCATAATGGAGACTCGCGAACAATTCTGCCGCATCGAAGCTGCGAGGCTAAGCGATCGAGCTCGCGCCGCGGCAAATAAAGTCGAGCGTACCAAGCACATGGTGATCTATTATCTGCTGAGCCGGGATCTAAAGAAGGTTGAAGGGCAGCAATTCACTCTCCGCGTTCAGAAGAATAGTCAGGACTCGGTTCGGATCACTGACGAATCCGCAGTGCCGAAGTCCTATTGCCGGATTGACGCGCGGATCGACGGAGTCGTATGGGAGACAATCCTCTCACTACTCCCAGACGAACTTGCAGAAGCGCTGGAGTCATCGGTTCAAGAGGCGCGACCAAACGCTGACGCCATCAAAGCGGCTGCGCTGCGCAATGAACAAGTGCCTGGAACGGAAGTCCGCCGAGGTTCGCATCTGAGAGTAGCCTAAGCAATGTCCGCCTGTTCGCAGCAAATTGGTTCCTGAGTTCACCTGCCCGATACACTCCAACCTCCGATAGGCATTTCCCTGGGGCACTGGCTGGATATTATTAAGCTCGGGGTTGGAGACCAACTAACTCAACAGTGCTCTCTTGGCTCTACAAACCGCAGCATCCTCTCGAACAGTCACAAGGTCAATGAGCAGCCCATGGTGTGGGCTTACTTTGTCTTGTACTCGCCGAGGCGGGTGCAATCAACCAACCGGGCTAAGGTTTGAAGCGTGAAAACCTTCCCTCGCGTCGCAAGAATCAGTTTCTTCATATCCTCGCGGCGAACTTTGAAGCCACGTCCAGCAATACACGCGACCACCTCGAATCGCGGTGGGTCGCCCGGATTGAGCCCCTGAGTGCTGAGTTCCCCAAGATGTTGCACGCGCGTCACCTTGTCTCGTGCTGTGCCGTCGTCCTCAGTGATCTTCGCCTCGATCACGATGTGTGGGTTGAACTCGTTGGGAATGATGAAATCCGGCGCTTGATCAAAACCGGTGATACGCTCGGCCCGTTTGGTCTTGCGGTGGCTTATACCCGCGCGCGTGAGCACCCCTTCGATGGCCGTCTCCAAAACATCGCCCACGAGCTCACTCACAGAATCTCGATGGCCAGCAAAAGGGCGCCCAAGGAATCGCTCGTATAGCAACATCGCATAAGGCACACCAAGATCGGCCATGGGCTGGATGCTTTTTATCCCGTCACGGGTGTCTGCCTTATCGAGGCGGTGAATCAGTTCTGGGGTGCGTTCGTTGGTTGGAGCTCCTTCGGTGAGGAGTTCGCATGCTGCGACCACGAGCGCTCGGAGGCGCGCTCCACCAACCCCGCCGTTGAATTTCAGAGCCGCCAGCGGATTCATACGGATGTTTCGATCAAGGGTCCGGGCTGCACCTTGCGGAACCTCCACGCCACTTCGCTGCGTTGCAACGTACGCCCATTCGGGTGGCGTGAATCCTAACATCGAACGAAGAACGATAAAAGCAACCGGGACTTTGAGAATAAGTTCGATCACCGGTTCTGCCGACATATCGCGGAAGTCGCCTGTCGTGCGCTTCAGCGCTTCATAGCCCTGTTCAAAGACCGGATATTCAATGAACCCGTTTCCTTTAGGCAATGTCAGAAACTCTGAACTCAATGCACCAAAGATCGCATCAACGTACGTGTCCAAGTTTGCATCGAGTTCGGCAAAAGGCACCTCAAATGGAAACGGCATCAGGAATGTCCTCAAACAGATCACCTGTAGAAGTCAGGGTAGGAATGATCGAGCGCTCTTGCTCTGAAAGTTCATCAATCACGGACTGAAAATCGCCCAACGAATTCATTTCCGCACGGACGCAGCGCAGACGCTCAATCGTCGGTACCTTCACATCCCATTTTGACCGGAGGTTCCAAATTGCCATGTGGGTCAGGTGGCCGTAGACGACGCAGCGAATGTCCCCTGCCGAGACCTTCAACCCCGCATTCCGAAGTTGATCCAACTCGTGCCGGACGAGCGCGGTCAACTCACGGAGCGTTGCGAATTGCTGATAAGCAAAAACGGCCTCAGTGCGGCATACAAAAACGGTATCGACGACGGAAGATCCAGTGCCGTGAATGTGAATGGAGCCCCCCATTTCAGCGGGACAGGGCAAGGTCATCGAACAGGTGAGCCCGGCATCCAAAATGGCAACAGCGACCGTTTCGTAGGCTTCCAGTCGGTTGTGATGGAATGTGAAAGCAAGGGGCGCACCTGGCTTCAGGGCGCACGCCATAGCACGATAGACCGCCGCGAGGCCTTCGGCAAACTCCTCCAAGCCGCGCGATTCAGTCTGATTCCCGGTGAGTTCCTCCAGTGAGCGGGTTGAAAGGCGGTCAAAGCCCTCTGCCTCATTACTGACAAGCTGACGGAGCCACACGTAACAAAAATCCATCAATTCGCCGTATTGAACATTCCCGAAGTACGGCGGATCGGTGAAAACTGCGTCAAGGCTGTTTGGAGGAAGTTCGACCGTGGTCGCACTGGTGCAGCGAATCGAAACATTGCGCCGACGCCCTCCGTTCAATCGCTCGCCGATCCACTCCCCGGGAATCGGCACGTTGATCTTCCGGCCCGCTTTCTGGATCACCTCGAATGGGGCCTCACAGTAGCGCTTAGCCTTGGCGTATTTGTCGATGATGTTTACCCACCCACCCGAGCCGACATTGATGCCATTCCCATTGATGATCCCGAGCAAGTTGGATTCACAGTAGACGAGGCCGACGGGAAAGCCATGAACCGAGAAGATATCCAGCGATTTCAGGGCCATTGTGTCATAGCGGCACAGCATATTTTGATAACGCAGCAAGTCTGAGAGATTTGTTGCGAGCGCACGCCTGACGCGCTGGTCGGGCTGAGCGACGATAAGCCTGCAACTCGCTTCGAGGCCAAGCAGTTGTCGGTCATTGAACAAGTCTCGATAGTGACGATACCCCCAGCGATGCAACCGGTCGGTCTCGTCACCCGGCAGAATCTCCTGTTGCGGGGTAAAGCGAGGCTCCAGGCTATGCCAGCGCGCCGAAGCAGCCTTGGCACGCTTTAGGTCTTTGGCATCGGGCCTCTTGAAAAACCGCCCTGAATGGCCGTCTTTGCGCTTGGGGTTGTAATACTCAATGGCGAACATCCGGTGCCTGAGAGGTCCTGATGCGGCACGCGGATACGTATTAACGTGGCCACACGCGGGGCAAGCGCACCGATTCCGCTTTGCAGGACCGGTCACGATCAACGCGCGACGGCAGGAAGAGCACTTGCCGGGATGCTCAAGATTTGCAACCTCGTTTAGGTCACCGCAATAGGAACACACAAGCACGTTCTTAGGGTGTCGGGAATCCTCTGCCACGAGATAGCCGGGAAACAGATCGAATTCTTTGCTGCATTTCTCGCAGTTGAGAACCTTGATCCATAAAAAGTACTTCACTGGTACATCTCGGTCCCCGTAGAGTGGGCAGTCAGTCACATAGCCGGCGCCGATATCTTGCTCCAAAGCCTCAACGAGACCATCTGCGGCCTCACGATAGGCAACCAAATCTAGGTGTTCGATCTCTTCCCGAACGATCCAAGCCGCCATGGGATTGATGTCGAAACCCTGAACATCGCACCCAACGCGGTTGGCCTCGAGTAACGGTGTTCCGCCTCCCATGAAAGGATCCGCGACCATCCTTCCGGGAAAGTCATTTGCTTCGAAGAAGCATTCTGAAAGTGGCCGGTCGCTGAATTCGGACAGAACCAGTCCTCTGAATAGGGTGCCGGGACGACGGGCAAACCACTTATGCACGGCGATGATGGGCCTATAGTTTTGCTGGATTTGCTTCTCCTTGAGCGCCATAGCGGCAATCAGGGGAACATCAAAACGAGTTTCAATCGACATGCGGCCCGCCTCTAGGTTCCGATGGGGATGGTTCAGGCCAATGTGAGTAGCCTCGCCGAGCATCTTGGGTTCTATCAGTATCAAGGCTAACACATTCGGCATCAAGAAGATGCGGGCGAATGATGTTCCTATCTGATTGAATTTGCAGTGCTAAGGTCCCGTGGTGATTCGTCCACTTCCTCGTAAGCGTCAGACTAAGTGCATTGTCGGCATTTTTTGGCGGCCCAGGTTGCGGGAGTAAGGTCTGCGATGTTTTGAAGCGGTGCGTTCGCAAGCCCAGGCAGGATGTCGGCGAGGTAATCGCGCACCGGGATTTTGAGGCGGCGACAGCTTTCGATCACGGAGATGATAGCGGCTACGCGAGGTCCGGCGGGCTCGCTCCCGATGTGGATCCAGTTGCCTCGGCCAAGAGCGATCGGTCGCATTGAATTCTCCGCCACGTTGTTACTGAGTTCCAGTTGGGGATGATCGAGGAAGCAGATCAGCTTTTTCCAAATGGCAAGCGTGTATCTGCAGGCCTGTCCGGGGGCGCTCTTGGGCAGCACCGTCTTGCTCATATCGAGGATGTGGGTGCGGATTTCTTCGAGCAGCGGCGGAGCCTTCTCATGGCGCAGTGCGTGGCGTGCGGCGTGGTCCATCTTTTCGTTCCGCGCTTGAGCATCGATGGCGAATAACTCGTTTATCAGTTCAACCGCGCGGATGGATGCAGCATCCTGCTTATTGAGTTTGACCGCATCCACGAAATATCTTCTGGAGTGGCTCCAGCAGGCTGCATGCACCATCTTCGGCCCGCCCACGCGATCATATGCGGCGTAGCCATCCGTTTGGAGAAGTCCTTCGAAGTTGC
>NZ_JBAUUO010000015.1:0-63740 GCF_049582745.1 Occallatibacter sp. | reverse complement strand
CTCTAAGAAGAATTTGATGTGTCATTCTGAGCGAACGGGGCCCCGAACGTAGTTCAGTTCGGGGGTGGTGAACGAAGAATCTGCTTTTTCATTCACTGAACATTAGCGACCACCGTAGCTCTCCCATCCAAGCTCCGCTTGGGTGGGAAAGCATGATCCCACTTAATGTTCAAATAGTGAGTAGCGCCAAGCCTCATTGATGAATGCGGTTGCCCTAGCAGTTTCAAAGTGGCGCAACTTCCGGTTTGCCCACCATCGACCAACGATCAGAAAGACGCCATCAGATCAATCGGTTCGCTTGAGCCTCCGCCAAGAGTTCGGGGTGTCTGCGTAGGGTCGGTTGAATGAGATTGCGGTCGAATTCGGCTAAAATCCCGCCGATGGCCTGCACAATCTTCTTGAACTCATCCTCAGGCTCAACCAACCGGCTTTGCTCAATGACTGCCATTAGTTCTTTGTCGCACGCGCTGATTGCCAACAGCAGTAGGCTTGCCTGATCAGCTTTTGAGAATAGATTGGTTGATCTCTCTGAGGATCGTTCGACCTTTGTTGGCGGGTTTGCTTCGCCATCGGGCAGCACACGAACCTCCGCCCTGTCACCAACCGACAACGCTCCTATTTCCCAAACTGAACTTACGGAGTTAGGCTCCTCGCTGTAGTCAATCGCCTGAATCCATAGAGATCCAGGGGAATCTCCTCCACCATCATCATTTGAGAAATTCAGATGTACGCTGAGCCACCCCTTGGAGTTAAGGGACGCTTTGACAGGAACCCCATCGTTCACCGCAACTTGGACGCGCATAGCACGGAGTCTATACCAGTGAACACGGATTCCGGTCCAATCACCGCCAACTCAGACCTTTAACGATTCTTCGCCATGGCCTACTTCCCCCGATAATCGATCAGCGGCTTCTGCCCCTCCGGAATCGCCGAACGATACGTTTTCCCCGCAAGCTCTTTCTCAAAATCCGCCTTGGCCGCAGCGACCAACTCCGGCTTCGTCAACAAATCCACAGCCGTATCGGCAAGCGCCTTCGAAGCCACCACCATCCCATCCTGCCCGATAGCCATGCCCGCACTCGCCGCAGCCTGCCACGTGTGCGCCGCCGCGCCAGGCACAAACGTTGCCGTCGTAAATCCGATCGTCGGCACCACCCAGCTCACATCGCCAACATCCGTCGACGCGGAGGGCGCGTTCGGATCGGGCTTGTGAAATGGTTCAACCAATTTCGTCTGATCGAGACTCGGCAACGTGTCCAGACCGAATGTCTTCTGCAGATCCCGTGCAAATTTCTGTTCATCCGCGCTCATCGTGTAGCCGCCCACTTCCTCCAGATTCTTCTGCGCGACCTGCGCGAGAGCATCGTTCCCGATGATGTCCGCATCGCTCCCGATATCCGTCACCTCAAGCGTCGTTCCCGTCATCAGCGCAGCGCCTTTGGCGATGTTGAGAATACGCTCCCAAATCTCCTGCAGTGTCGCATTCGAAGGACTGCGCGCCATCAGGTCCATCTGCGCCAAGTCGGGCACAATGTTCGGCGCCACTCCGCCCTTCGAAATGATGTAGTGCATGCGCGTAGCGCTCGGCACATGTTCGCGCATGAATTCAATTCCATTCCCCATCAGCATCACCGCATCCAGCGCCGACCTGCCGCGATCGGGAGCCATCGCTGCATGCGCCGCGATTCCGTGGAACGTGAACTTCGCCGAAGTCACCGCCAGCGCCCCGCCATCGATCACCGCATTCCGATCGCCCGGATGCCAGTGCAGCACCACGTCTACATCCTTGAACAGCCCCGCGCGCACCATGTACACCTTGCCCGATCCACCCTCCTCCGCCGGAGTTCCGTAGTAGCGCAGCGTCCCCTTCACATGGTTCGCCTCCATATACTGCTTCACCGCAACCGCCGCCAGCGCCGCGCCCGAACCCAGCAGATTGTGTCCGCATCCATGCCCCGGCGCACCCACCGTCACCGGCGCTCGCTCCGGCACTGCCTGCTGCGACAATCCCGGCAGCGCATCAAACTCGCCCAGAATCGCCACCACCGGCTTCCCCTCGCCATAGCTCGCGATAAACGCGGTAGGCTCGTCCGCCACGCCGCTCTCTACCGAAAACCCCGCCGCCTTCAACTGCGCCTGCAGCAGCGCCGAGCTCTTATTCTCGTGATACCCAAGCTCCGCAAACCCCCAGATCTCCTTCGAAACCTGCTTCCAGTTCGCACTGTTCGCCTCCACCAGTTTCTCCACCTGCTGATGCGCAGCGTCGCTCGTCTGCGCCTGCACCGGCAGTGCGCCCACCAGGCACAACGTCAGAATTCCAACAGCAAAACAACGGCACACGGCGGATCGCGAGTCTTCTCTCATTGCGGCCAAGATCCTCTTTTTTTTTGAAGAATGGGAATGCTGCACTGTTCGTGAAGATTATTGGAGCAAGCTCATCGGCGCAAGGGCTAACGCGCAAATCCCGACCGCACTTCCACTAACTTTAACCATCTTTTTTGCAACTTACCCATCGCCGTCCCATCCAAGGCGCAGGAGAAGACTGTCTCATGCCACCAGTAAAAGGCCGTTCCATGCAGGTCCCCGCCCCCGGCGGTGCGTTCCAACTCGTCCAGAAAGAATTCCCCGAGCCCGGCCCCGGCCACGTACGCATCCGCGTGCAAGCCTGCGGCGTCTGCCACTCTGACTCGCTGACCAAAGAAGGCCATTGGCCCGGCCTGCAATTCCCGCGCGCCCCCGGCCACGAAGTCGCCGGCATCGTCGACGCCGTCGGTCCCGACGTCCCTCTCTTCAAGCCCGGCCAGCGCGTCGGCCTCGGATGGCATGGAGGCCACTGCAACTACTGCCCGCCCTGCCGTCGCGGCGACTTCATCCTCTGCGAAAACCAGCCCATCAGCGGCATCAACTACGACGGCGGCTATGCCGACTACGTGATCGCTCCCGCCAACGCCCTCGCCTTCATGCCCGACGAGCTCAACCTCACCGACGCCGCCCCGCTCCTCTGCGCCGGCATCACCACCTTCAACGCCCTCCGCAACTCCGGCGCCCGCACCGGCGACACCGTCGCCATCGTCGGCATCGGCGGACTGGGCCACCTCGCCATCCAGTACGCCGCCAAGGCCGGATACCGCACCGTCGCCGTCGCTCGCGGCGAAGACAAGGCTGCCCTCGCCAAACAACTCGGCGCGCACCTCTACATCGACACCACCTCGCAGGACCCCGCCAAGGAACTCCAGAAAATCGGTGGCGCCCACATCATCCTCTCCACCATCACCAGCGCCAAAGCTCTCGAATGGGTGATCGATGGCCTCGCCCCCGCCGGCAAATTCATCCTCGTCGGCGCGCCTGAAGACGGCCCTCTCACCGTCAGCCCCTTCCCGCTCCTCCTCGGCCGCCGCACCGTCGCCGGATGGCCCTCCGGCACCGGCATGGACTCCGAAGATACCCTCAAATTCAGCGCCCTCACCGGCGTCAAATCCATGAACGAGGTCTACCCCTTAGATAAAGCCGAGGAAGCCTACGCCAGAATGATCTCCGGCAAAGCCCGCTTCCGCGTAGTGCTGAAGGTCAGTTGAAGTAGGGACTAGGGAAGTAGGGACAAAGGGACAAAGGGACAAAGGGACACAGGGACATAGGGACTAGACAAAGACCAGGTGCCCCATCCATTTCGCAGTCCTATCGCGAAATGGGTGGGAAGCCACGAACGCTAATCCCGCACAGCCCCGTCATCCTGAGCGGACTCGAAGGACCTGCCAGAGCCCCGTCATCCTGAGCGAAGTCAAGGGACCTGCCAGAGCCCCGTCATCCTGAGCGAAGTCGAAGGACCTGCTTGTCGCCGATGCCTCAGTCCCCACGGAACCAGCCTCGTTATAATTTCCCCATGCCGCACCCCCACCATCCCGCCGCCCACGCGATCGCGGCCCGTGCGGCGGCTCCGGCCGCCTGAGACCGTCCTACCTCATCCCCAAATCCAAAAGATCGGCACGCAAGGTGATGAGTCCCTATGTCCCTTAGTCCCTATGTCCCTGCACTTCACTGTCCACTGTTCACGGTCCACTGTCATACTTGAGGAAGCCATGGAAGAGTTCAGCCGCATTCAGCGCCTCCCGCCCTACGTCTTCAACATCACCGGCGAGTTAAAGGTCAACGCCCGTCGCCGCGGCGAAGACATCATCGACTTCGGCATGGGCAATCCTGACGGAGCCACGCCCAAACACATCGTCGACAAGCTTGTCGAAGCCGCGCAGAAGCCCGTTACCCATCGCTACTCCGTCTCCCGCGGAATCCCGCGCCTCCGCAAGGCCATCTGCAACTGGTACAAGACGCGCTACGACGTCGACCTCGATCCCAACTCCGAAGCCATCGTCACCATCGGCTCCAAAGAGGGCATCGCCCACCTGTGCCTCGCCATCCTCGACTCGCGCGACACCGTCCTCGTCCCCAATCCCAGCTACCCCATCCACATCTATGGTCCCGTCATCGCCGGAGCCCACGTCGTCAGCGTCCCCGTCCACGACTGCGACCAGTTTCTAGCCGAGCTCGAATCCATCATCCCCCGCATGACCCCGCGCCCCAAGGCCCTCATCGTCAACTTCCCATCGAACCCTACAACCCAAACGGTGGAACTGCCCTTCCTCGCCCGCCTCGTCGCCCTTGCCCGCGAGTATGGATTCCACCTCATCCACGACCTCGCCTACGCCGACCTCGGCTTCGACGGATACAAGCCCCCCTCCGTCCTCCAGGTCCCCGGCGCCAAAGATGTAGCCGTCGAATTCTTCACGTTGTCCAAGAGCTACAACATGCCCGGCTGGCGCGTAGGATTCATGGTCGGCAACCCAGTCCTAGTCAACGCCCTCGCCAGATTGAAAAGTTACTTCGACTACGGCACCTTCACGCCCATCCAGGTCGCCAGCATTCTCGCCCTCGAAGGCCCGCAAGACTGCGTAACCGAGATCCGCGAAAACTACCGCCGCCGCCGCGACGTTTTGATTGAAGGATTAAACCGCGCCGGCTGGGTAGTCCCATCTCCGAAAGCAACAATGTTCGTCTGGGCCAAAATCCCCGAGGCCTACTCGGCCCTTGGCTCTTTGGAGTTCAGCAAGCTGCTGCTGACAGAAGCCAAAGTAGCCGTAAGCCCCGGCATAGGCTTCGGCGACTACGGCGACGGTCATGTGCGTTTCAGCCTAATAGAAAACGAAGAGCGCACAAGACAAGCCATCCGCGGCATCAAGCAAATGCTGGCGAAAAGCGTGCTGGTGCCGCAAACTCAGGTGTGAAGGTCTGCGAAACGGGAGCCGGATCGCAATTCTGATATCGTGACGGCGGTGGAAGATGGGAATAACTGATGGACTGATGACGGTCGCGAACACGCTTCGCGCAGCTGACAAGATAAGCGAGTACAAACAGATTCTGGATGCGATGGAGAGGATTGCCGAACTGCAACTCGAGTTGCAGGAGTCCCGCGCACGTCTTGTTCAAGTTCAGACCGAGCTGGATGCAATCAAAGCGGATCAAATGAATGCGGACCAGATAAACGAGTTCTATCAACTTTTCGAGTTGAAAGGGAGGTATTACTGCCCGCACTGCTGGATCGTTGACAAGAGGCTGGGCCCAGTCGTGTTCGCAGCTGGAGGCCACGGTCGTCTGCAATGTAGGCGGTGCAAGCAGGACTTCGCTTGGAGTCACAATCCAATTCAACCGGGTTCATAACAGGCCGGAGCAACTGTGACCCGGGGTGCACGATGTCTCGCTTTTGAGATCCGGGAAAGCGGGAAAGCACGAACCCACTCCAGCCCGTGTCATCCGAAGCGGAGAATCTTGCGTCACCGCCAATGCCTAATCACTCATGTGCGGCGTCCCTATCCCAATTCTTTTTGAGAATCTCGCGTCGCAACTCGCTAAGAGTTTTGGTACCATCTTTTGCTTCGAAACAGAGGTAGGCGGCGAGCAAGGATGATCCTGCAACCAGTGCGACGCGCCAGGCAATAGGAATTTGAATCCAGAGTGCACCGAGCGCGAAGGGTACCGTCGCCACAGTCATTCCTAATTCGAATTTCAACCTTAGTACAAGTGATCTGAGATATCGGTGACCAACGGGCTCGCGCTCGAATGCTAGCCGCAGATATTCATACTATTCAGCGAGGTGGCTTTCGTATCCGGGAGTCTTACAGAGTGCGTTGTCGAAGAAGACTTCGATCCGTGCACCTATTTTCTCTGCAATGAGTCCGCAAGTTAGGACTATTAGCAGCGCCGTTGTCGCCGAAAGCCCGGGAAGATCATTCACATAGTGGTGACAGCTTGGTACTCGTTGCCAAAGGACAATCGAGAAAGTTGAAATTGCATAGAATCCGGGAATAACGAGAGTCACAACAGGCCTGAATACTTCGGAGTGAAATGTCGCAGTCAGTTCCTTCATGTTGATCCTGATATTACGCTCGGCGCACGAGTTCAAGCCTTTGAGCCTGGGAAGCGAAAAAACCCACCCCAGCCCGTGTCATCCTGAGCGGAGCAGCTTGGGGCCCCGTGAACGCGCAGCGTTCATGGGGTAAGCGGAGCGAAGGATCCGCTTCTCGCACCCGTGACCGCAAACACTTCCCGTCCCCCGCCGTTTCGTTACCGTTCTTCCAATGGACGAGCTCTCCTATGACACATACATCATCGCCAGCAGAAGCAGAACCATCTACGTCGGTGTGACTGGCGACCTGCGCCGACGCGTCTTCCAGCACAAGCAGAAGAAGCATCCCGGATTCACCGCGCGCTACAACTGCAACCGTCTCGTCTGGTTCGAGAGTTTCAGCGAAGTAAGCGCCGCGATCCAACGCGAAAAGGAAATCAAAGGATGGACGCGGGTCAAAAAGATCGCTCTCATTGAACATGCAAATGCGACCTGGGAAGATCTGAGCGAGCCGTGGTTTCCGCAGTTGGCAACCGGGGAAGCGCCAGGAAAAGCAGATCCTTCGCTACGCTGACCCCGCAAAAGATGCGGGGCCCCAAACTGCTCCGCTCAGGATGACACCTTGAGGTGAGGCCTGAGGCGGGTGAATCTTCAGCGAAGAGCCTTCGACATCCACGCGCCGGTGCCCACTCACCGCCGCAAAGCGATGAATGGGCATCCAGCATTGCAGGCTGCGACGATTAGAGACGGCCCACTTCTCTGAGAGGCTCAGGTGTGCCGCGGGCGATATGCCACGTGACGTAGTACATTGAGTTGCTGCCGCAGCCGGTCGCGGAGTCGGTACCCGGCTGCGGGGTTTCGTGGCGATAGGGTCCGTTCGCCGTTTTGGCCATCAGGTCCTTGTAGGTGAGCGTGACTTGCTCGGCGGCGACTGGACCGTCGCAGTTGGCCGTGAGGATGCTCTTAATTTCGCCGGCGAGCCAGCCGGCGATGGCGCCAAGAATCGTGCCGAGGCCGGGGAGGATGGCCGTGCCAAGCGCGGTTCCGCCTGTAACCAAACCTTTTTCAGCCAGAGAACTTCCGACGGTTTCCAGTGCCTTGTCGACGGTGCCTTCACTGGAGTGGCCGGCGTTGACGATGAGGTAGTTGAAAACCACGCTGCCGTTGGTGGGAACGACGACGTTGGGGAAGGACAGACCGACGGCGTGCGTTCCGTTGTTGACGTCGCCCATCGACTTCTTCAGCGTCTGAGGCGTCCCTTTGCCCGAGGCATCGCGGACGAGAAGGGTGAAGGAGACGTAATCGGTATCGTTGTGGCGCGAACGCGTGTCGGTGATGCGGAAGGAATCGAGTGAGAAGGTCGCGGTTTGGATTTCCGGGCGTATATGAACGCCGGTGAGCACGGGGGATGCTGGCATGGGGTCTCTCCTTTTCGGTTGATCCGGGAGTGTCCCAGACTTTTACTACTGGGGCACACATATAATCGTGACGACGACAAGGCTTTCGTTTCATCTCTTCGCGAACGCGGCTGCCCTGAATATCTTCACTGGTGTGGGTACACGACCCTTTGAAAGCAGAACCGCGGTGGGTCTGTACCCCATTCATCGCGGTCCCATCGCGATGAGTTGGCCTCGCAAAGCCAAAAGAGCAGTCCAGAAAACCGCATTCCGCAGCGGCAGCTTGGCAAATGGTTCCCAGTGCATGCCGCGCTGGTGTACCTTGTTGGATCAGTCCCCCAAGGAGGTTTCAACATGCCAGTCGCCGTACAGCAGGATTTTTCCGGAGCTACTCTTGCGCAATACGACCAGGTGGTCCAGAAGATGGGATTTCGTCCCGGAGGTCCCGGTGCACCTGGCGGTCTCTTTCATTGGGTAACCAAGACCGATGCAGGTATCCGCATAATCGACGTGTGGGAGAGCAAGGATCAGTTTGAGAAATTCGCCGCAGCGAAGATTGGACCAATTTCTGCTCAGGCGGGCATCACCCAACCGCCAAAGGTCACCTTCTTCGAGATCCATAACTATCTAACCGAAGGCTGAGGGATGATCCCTGCGCGTTGTCAGGTCTCTGGCGAAAAGCTCTGACATTGATTGATTGCGTCAGTACCCCAGCGCCGGCCCCGGCGTCCCATCCGACCATTTCCAGACGGGGACCATCATGATCGTCACCCGCTCTTCAGGATCGTTCGCTGCGATCACCGGAGAGCCCTCCCCATCGGCGCCCCAGCTTTTCGCCGCGTCGCCCGCAACAAAAATCATCAGGTGTGGATGCCATTGCATGCCGCGGTCGTTCAGGTACTGCTGCTTCGACATCATGTAGCACATCGATCCCGGCTCCAGCGGCGGCAGTTCCTTGCTGTCCAGTGCCGCCGAGGTTGCTGCGAGAATCTCTGCCTTTGATTTTCCCGCCAGCACCAGCCTCGTCTTCATCAAAAAGATGGGCGCAAACGTCCTTGCCGCCGCTGGATTGAAGCAGATGGGCGAACGAATCTTGGGATTCCAGAACTCCGCATCCGTCGTCATCGCGCCCCATGATCGTTCCACAACGCAGAGAAAACCATTCGTGCCTTTCACTGCTGTTGTGAATCCCGTCCGTCCCAGCACCATCACTTCGGCCCCGTCTGAAATGGACGCGGGCGCACCGCTGCGAGCCAGCGCGATTTCAGCATTCTGGTCTGGCACCAAATACGCATCGACCGCGGCCATGGCCGGATACGCAGCCTTCTCCGCCTGCGCGCGTGCCTGAGAAAGAGCGCCGGGCAGAGCCATCGGAACCAGCAATGCTAAAGCGATGATCGCAACATTGTTCTTCCGCACAAAACCTCCCCGCAGGCGCATTCCGGTCGCCGGGTCTGGCGACGCCTAATACTAGATCACAATCGGCCGGGTGCCTCATAGTCTGTCCTGAGCGCAGTTGAAGGATCTCGCTTCTACCGGGGTCCCCAGCGACAGATCTTCGTTGCTGGGGTAGTTGAGACCTGGGAAAGCACGCACCCACCCCAGCCCGCGTCATCCTGTGAGCGGAGCGAAGGATCCGCTTCTCGGAGACCGCGATGTCAACCCCTTTGCTCCAAGATTCTTCTCCAAACCGTTCATTCCAAACCGCAAAAACTTTCGGCCATTTTGCAGGTAATTTCCCCCTTCCGGCGCACAATGAACTCAAATGCAAATCCTCTCTCACACGAGTCCTCAAATGCGCATTACAAGCCGGTCTGTATTCCCTAATCCCTGTTCCCTAGTCCTTAGTCCCTGGTCCCTAATCCCTGGTCCCTTGTCCCTAACTAACCCCTGTCTTTTGAAACCTCTACAGCGAACCTCAATTCACACAGACCTTTAGCGCCACCCTCGTCTGCAAACCAATGTAAACAAGACCTTTACCCTAAGAGAGGGGATAATAGGGGTCCCAAGGAGTTACGTCCATGTTCAACGAATGCCGACATATGGGCGAAGGTCGGGCAAGAATCACCGGGAGCTGCGCACACGCTGCCTTTCCCGAAGATTTCTCGGGCGATCTCACAGATTCCCTCGTTTGTGCTACGAAGCCTGCTCCATCGATTCGGAATTGGGTTCTGACAATGGCAGGCCATTCAGGAACTGCGCCAGTTTCGTCAGATCCATGCGCGTCGTCCCGTTCGCTTCGCCGGAGTGCTGCTCTTTGTCCGGCGGCTGCAGAAAACTGAATCCCACTCCGCCGGCGCCGATTCGTATCACGGTGGAGTAGACAGTCAACGTCTCTCCCCGTGCTCCATCATCTGTCCGCTCCAAGGTTACCGGAAACCCGGTGCCGGGGATCCACCGCTCTTCCGTCACCATGAAAAACCCTGCGATGCTGATGTCGCCAACCTTGTACACCTTGGAGGAATGAACCATCCCAAGATACGCCACCACGGGCGGCATGCCATGGCGCTTGGCAACACGCTGGTCCGGAACAATCCAGCGCATCAGACGCTTTATCAGGGGATCTTTGGCGCGGGCAGCCATCATCTTCTTCTCCAATGGGAGGGTAGTGGAGTGAATGACCTTGATCTCAGCCAGGTGCGGAGTCTCTGGAGCCTTGTCGATTCCGCGCTGCCTTAGCACGTCCATATTCGCAGATTCCTTTCGAGCAAACCAGTACCAATGACTGCGGAAGGAAACCAACACCCGCGCGATCAAAGGAATCGAGCAAGGGTGAATCTGTCCGTTGCTTGCGAAGGCTGGATGTCGTGGCTCGCCGGATTCAAGCCCTCCGGCATCACGAACTCGGCCGCCACACCGTCTGATCCTCGGCGAACGATCTTCGAAAGGACCGTGATAGACTGCTTCCGCTCGCCCTTTGCGCAAGGCTTTTGCAAGGTCATCTGGATCATTGTTTCCGGCATCCAGCGATCCTCGGTCAGCAGATAAAAGCCAGTCATGCTGATGTCCGCGACATCATGCGGCTTCGGTGATCCGCCGGTATAGTAGTGGGCCACCATGCCAGGAACATACCGTCGATAAGCGCGTCGACGATCGCTCGAAACCGGAGCAACGGGGTTGAGCCAGCGCTTGAAGCGCTCCCCAAAACTCGGTGGTCCGGCTTTCGATTTTCCATTCCCTTCCGTGCGTTCGCTCGACGGCTTCGGGTGGGCTTTCGGCGCAATGCTCCTGACCGGCACAACGGCCTTGGGTTCAACCTTGACCTGTTTCGGAGCGGATGCCGCGCTTGGAGCAGAAACACCGGCTTTCGCCGCAGGAACTTCCGGCTTCGGCGTCTGCACCGTATCGTGAACCGCGGCAGTCACCTCCGGAGATTTGGGCCTTGCGGCTGTTTCCGCTAACTTCACATGAAGCCGCTCGCGGGAGTTGTTTGCAGCCTCGATAGAAGGTTTCTTCTCCTGGATAGCGGCAACCAAGTCTTTAGCCGCCACCCTCGAGCTCTCAGCGGACGCGGAAGTCGCACTCTGGGAATGATCACTTGCTCCGATCCCGGCCGCGATCCCTTGCCTCGTTGTGCCCGGCGCAACGACGCTCTTCTCCGGCTTCGAACCCGCCGTCTCCAGGGGTCCTCGCACCCTTGTTGCAGTTTGTGTACGCACACTCTCTTTTGGGAGACCAGCTTCGCTCGCAAACCTCGCCGCTCTCGAGGGCGTCGAAGCTTCAGCCGGGGAATCAGCTGACTTTGCAACCGGTGCTGACTTCACCTGGTCGCCTGTCCTCCTCACTTTTGCGGCTTGTTCCTCCAACTCTGGGGTAGCTGGACGCGTTTGGCCCTGTGATTGAACCGCCGCGAGAGAGTTGATCGCAGTAGGCGCGCTCACTTGCCACATTGCAAAGTTGGCCACTGTAAATGTCGTCGCCTGGGGTGGCTGGGAAACGGCAGTCGTTGTCGGAACGGGAGTCTGCACTGGCATCGTCTTCGCCGGTGCAGTCGCGCTTTCCCGCGGCCGCTCGATTCGTTCGGCTGTCTCCCGCGGAACGGTGGCAAAATCGGGTACGGCTTTCTTTGGCTCCGGAATCTGTCGCAAGTGGAGAGCGTCGGACGCTTTGGAATCAGGTTCTACTCCTGGCGGATTCTCATCCGGTGGAGTGGCAGTGACAGCGCCAGGCGCAGGTGGAATTCTCGGCGCGCTTCCGGGTCTCGGATTGCGCGGAATCCAGGCCGACGACAACGACGGCGCATCCACCCAGTTCGAAAAAAGGTCTTCGACGCCCCCTTGCTGCCCAATAACGACCGACTTACTTTCGCTCGCGGGCTCCTCAATGATCGCTTGAGTGGTCGATACAACCGGTCTTTCGCCTGCGGTCGCGTCCCTCGCCTCGTTGGACGAAGTCTCTTCTGTTTCCGTCGATTTGAAAATTGGGGATTGGAATGGCTCTTCGGCTTTCTCCGCCGAAATTCCCGCGGCACCGGGAACGCCCTTAGCCAATTCCGGTGTCTCCGTCGGACCCACCGCGGATACGGCGAGAGGCTCAACTACTGTCGGCGCGGCCGGAGCGGCGCCCTCGGCCATTCTGGTCACTACAGATGGAGATGCCTCCGTCAGTACGGAGCTGACCGCAGTTCGCTGTTCTTTGCCCTTTTTATCGAAAAGGCCTTTGAGCCTCCCTGCAGAAGATCGGGCACTCGCAACGGTAGGTTTGATATCGGATGCGTCTGCGGCAGCAATCTGGCGCTCAATCTCTTCTTCGACGCCGATAATCAGACGATCGCCTCGTCCGGTTTGCGAGAATTTCAACGTCTGGCGCGCCAGAACGAGCACACCCGCAACCTCGCGTCGGTAGGGCGGGAACTCGGCCCCAGGGACAATCTCCACCGCTTCGATCACTCGCTGGTCCCAGTCGAGGTAGAGCAAATCGAACGGGAAAAGCCGGGGTACTGATTGAATTGCAGAGAAAGGACATATCCAGAGCCCCGATTCCGTGTCCAATCCGAGCCCGCTCACGAGCACTTTCAAAACCTTCAGAGGCTCATTCACACCGTCGGCAGCAGTCACCTTCGAACTGAGGAAAACTCCTCGCGCGAGATTGTAGACGCAATAGACTCTGGTATCCATAGGGCCACTGTCTTCGGGAAGACGGGATGCGCTTGTTCGCCGGCGTTCGCCTTGATTTCCCTTTCGGCTCCCTGATCGGAAACCAATCGTAGCAAAGGATTTTCTCAGTTTGGGAGACGAAATTCAATCGGAACCAGCGTAGAATCGGCCCGCTCACGTCCTGGGTTGAGAGGTAAGTGGGCCTGCGGTTGCAGCTAAACCTCTGGTTCAAAAGGAGAAATCTTGATGATGAAGCTGTCCGGTAGGCGGGAAAATCCTTTCATGGAACAAGGAATTCTTCTCCGATTTGGAGGTCCGAAACACTTGGATTTGGAAGAAGAGGGGTCAGCCCGACGCGTCTGGGGTCGCGCCCGGCTGACTGTGCGGGGGAAAAGCAGGGCTGCAGCGATGTCGGTTTAAAGAACAGTCAGGCGGGTGACCACGGTGCAATAGGGCAGGTGCGTCGTCCTTTTGACATGATTGTCGCCATTCGCCTGCTCGGGCATCCCGAGTTCGGGCTTGAGGACTTCCATAAGCTTTTCGACGCGGTTTTTCTGAGCGCAAAGCTGCTCGAAGGATTTCAGAATCTTGCTCAGCTCTGATGAAGCCTCATCGTAAGCAAACCGGTAAACGTCTTTATGAACGTTCTCTCGCATAGAAGTTCTCCACGATTGAGAGTTTAGCCATTTACCCCAAATGAGGCATCGCACGATCGTTGTAACAAAAGTACAACTTCCATCCTGCCCTTATGGCGCTAATGAGCAATCTTACGTGATCTAAGTCACAGATAAATGAGCGTTATAACTCCCCAAGCGGCGCAGCCTTGCACCGCCCCTTATCGGACTCAGATGATCATCATCGGTTACCTGCGGCCGAAATCCGGGTTCGCCACCTCTCCTTCCCGAATGCGGCGCCAGCATTCTGCCACTCGAAACCCGTCTGAACCGTCAATAGGAAGCATGTTTGCCGCTACGCAGCACACATTTGCCAGGCTGAAGAGCGGAAACCATGGCTCAACAATGATCAGAAGCAGGTTCACACAAGGGCCCGCCAGCGCGATGAGCAGATTCTGATTGACCGTTCCCTGTTCGCGAACGGTGAAAAAGCCTTTGTTCCATTGAACTCCAACGCGTTTCACACGCACGCCTAGCGCCGCAGCTGCCGCGAGATGCCCACATTCGTGCAGGATCATCGCAATTACTCCCAACGCAAAGCCCTGCATGACAGGTAGAAACAAATGAATCCAGTTGATGTGCATCTGCTCAGTTCCCCCAACGCATAGCTGCATTGCGTACTTCAATCTTCACTGCGTTGGGCTCCGCACGGACGAATGCCATCGCGGAAACGAATACGCAATTACCGATTGGGGAATCTCTGGATGCACCGTTCCAAAAGGGAATTGAACGCAGAAGAGCCCCGGCCGAGGGCGGCAGCCGGGACTCATTTATCTCCAACGTCAGCGGAGGTATAACTTCTATCTACTTTTCGACCCTTCACATGGATTTTCGACCCATCACTCGGAATCATCCAATGGGTCTATGCACCTAAGAGTTGGTGATCGAGTGCTTCTTGGGATTGACTTCGATTTCGTTCACCACCTGCTGCACGTTTGGCACCTTCTTGGCGAGATCTTCGGCTTCCTTCTTCTGTTTAGCCGTCTTGACCGATCCCTTTAGTACAAGCGTGCCATTCTTTGCCGAACCTCTGATGCTCTGATCATTCAGGCTGGCGTGGGCCTTGATTGCTGCCTTAAAATTGTCTTCGATGGCGCTGTCGAGATTTGAAGCCACCGAACCCGCTTCGCTGGCACCCGCAGGCCATACGCCGACCTCATCGGCAACCTTGTAGTCGGGCGCCGCCTGTTTGGCGACACTTTCCGCCTGGTTCTTCATATCCTGGGAATCGACATTGCCCTTCAGCGTCATGACGCCCTTGTCGCGGTCCTGCGAAACGCTGACAGCACTGAGATTGTTGTTTTTAAGTGAGTCGGTAACCGCTGACTTCTCGTCAGGGTGGGAGGGCTTGTTACAGCCTGCAACAACCATGACTCCTGCCAGAACGGCGGCGGAGCTGAGCAGAAATGTGTGGCGGGACCCTGTAAGTTTCATATATTCCTCTCCTGATTCAATCCTTGTTGAACGTTCAACGCATGTCTCTTACAGCATTTGAGATGTGATGCGTTGAAGGGCGGTTGTCCCCCTTCCCGGTGCGCAATCGTCGTCCGCTTCGGGAGGTCGCACGCGCTCAAGCACTTGCGGATGTGCAGACTTGTCGCCTTGACCTGCATCCAGCGGCACCTCCGCGTTCACCCTGACCCGACCTTCGATTCCGGTTTTCGAGACCATTTCAGGCAGTGAAAGTGCTCTCGATCAACATGCCCTTCCGGGCAGTGACGGGTGACTGTCATCACAGTCCGGATTCGGTGGACGAGAGCAACATATTCCGGGCTTTGGGAGATGTTTTCTGTCGCCCGAAGTTGATGCAGGCCTTGAAGTTGTTAAGTGAACGGGCCGGGGGACAAAACATTGTGAACTGGCGAGAGAAATACCGCGACAAGTGCATGAGCGCTGCGCAAGCCATGAAGTCTGTGCGGTCGGGAGATCGCGTCTGGATTCAACCGAGTTGCGGCACGCCGAAACCGCTCATTGATGCGCTGGTCGCGCGCGCCTCCGAGGTTATTGATGTGGAACTGGTCCACATGAAGACACTGGGTGAGGCGGAGTACACGAAACCCGAATATGAGGGCCACTTTCGGCATCGCGGCCTATTCCTCGGTGAAAACGTGCGCGAAGCGGTCGCCGCCGGACGTGCCGACTACACGCCGATCTTCCTCAGTGAGATCGAGGCCCTTTTTGAAACCGGCGCCTTGCCGCTCGATGTGGTTTTGATGCAAGTGACGCCGGCCGATGCCCACGGATTCGTAAGCCTCAGCACGACGGTTGACTGCACGCTGACAGCGGCGCGATGCGCCAAGATCGTGATCGCGGAAGTAAACGATCGCGCGCCGCGCACGCACGGCGACACCTCCATCCACGTGAGCCAGATCTCAGCATTTGTCGAGACTTCGCGGCCGCTGCTTGAGTTGCGTTCCGAGCCTTTTACTGAAATTCATGTGCGCGTTGCTCGCCACGTTGCATCCCTGATTCCCGACGGCGCGACGCTGCAGACCGGAATTGGGGCTATCTCCGAAGCGGTGCTGAACTGTCTCGGCGACAAGCGCGACCTCGGCATTCACACCGAAATGTGTCCCGACGGCGTGATTGATTTGATGGAAGCGGGCGTCATCAATGGATCGCGCAAATCGCTGCATCGCGGCAAGGCAGTTGCAGCATTTGTTCTCGGCACACAGAGACTCTTCGACTACATCAACGAGAATCCGAGCTTCGAGTTCCGTTCGATCTCTTACACCAACGATCCATTTGTAGTTGCGCAGAATGATCGAATGGTCGCCATCAATTCCGCGCTGCAGGTAGATCTGACTGGGCAGGTTTGCGCCGATTCACTGGGTACGAGGCCCTATAGCGGGTGCGGCGGTCAAATTGACTTTATTCGCGGCGCGGCACGTTCCAGGGGAGGCGTTCCGATTATCGCGCTACCTGCAACTGCCTGCCGCGGCTCTGTCTCCCGTATCGTTCCGGTTCTGGAGCCCGGAGCGGGCGTAGTGACGTCGCGCGCAGACGTGCACTACGTCGTGACCGAGCACGGAATCGCCTACCTGCACGGGAAAACGCTGCGGGAACGCGCTAAGGCGCTGATCGGCATTGCTGATCCGCGCTTCCAGCAGGAGCTTCAGGACTTCGCGCTAAGTGCGCACTACCTGGAACGCAAGACAGCCACGTATGCATAACGTGGCCATGACGAAGAGGAGTGAACCATGACCTTCACGGAAGGCTCTATTGCGGGCAAACGGGATCGAGGTCTCCTGCGCGTCGATGTGAATGAGTGCAAGGGATGCGGGCTGTGTATCGAGGCGTGCCCTCCCAACGCGATTCACCTCAGCGATGAGCTCAATCATTACGGCTATCGCACCGCAACCTATAACGGTTCAGGATGTACGGGCTGCGGAATCTGCTTTTTTGCTTGTCCCGAGCCTGGGGCAATCACAGTCCTGCGTCTGCGCCGCGGCGCAGCAATGCAACTGGAGGAGGCCCTGGCATGCGCAAGCAACTGATGAAGGGTAACGAAGCGATTGTAAAGAGCGCGATCCTTGCCGGGTGTCGCGCCTTCTATGGATATCCGATCACGCCGGCCAGCGAAATTACAGAAGCCGCAGCACTCTATATGCCGCTAGCCGGTGGCGTCTTTCTGCAGGCCGAGAGCGAAGTAGCCGCAATCAACATGCTCTATGGCGCCTCGTCAGCCGGTATCCGCTGCATGACGGCCTCGAGCGGACCCGGCATCAGCCTGATGCAGGAGGGTGTCAGCTACATGGCGGGCGCCGAGCTTCCATGCGTAATCGCCGACATCACGCGCGGCGGGCCCGGCCTCGGCAACATCGCATCGGAACAGAGCGATTATCACCAGGTGGTGAAAGGCGGAGGCAACGGAAATTACCGGACAATCGTGCTCGCTCCCTACTCCGCGCAGGAGATGGCCGATCTGACTACGCTCGCCTTTGAACTTGCCGATCGCTATCGCAATCCCGTGGTGATCCTGGCCGACGGTTTTGTGGGTCAGATGATGGAACCGGTCGAGTTTGCCGAAGCGGCTATTCCGCCCAGGCTGCCGGAATGGGCGGTGGCTGGAACGGCCGAAACACGAGCCAATATGATTACCTCGCTGCACATGGGCACAGACGATCTTGAAGCGCACGTGAATGCGCTCGAAGCCAAGTACCGCCAGGCTGAGCAGCGCGAAACGCGGGCGGAACACTGGTACACCGAAGACGCCGAGATCGTTCTCGTCGGATACGGCATCGTCGGGCGCATCCTCAAAGCCGTTACGGCCGATGCACGCGCCATGGGCATTAAGGTCGGTTTGTTGCGGCCGATCACCCTGTATCCATTCCCTTCCACCGATTTCCAGCGCCTCGCCAATCGCGCTCATTCGTTTGTCGTGGTCGAGATGAGCAATGGCCAGTTGATCGACGACGTTCGCCTGGCACTGAATGGCAAGCGGCACGTCGAGCTTCTCAATCGCATGGGCGGCAACGTGCCTTCGCATGAAGCGGTCCTGAAGTTTGTTCTGGCTATCGCGGAGAAGGAGCAGATGGCCCATGTCTAATCAAGTGGAATCGGATTACGAAGTTGTGCACTCGAAGGCAAAAGTCTTCTACGAGACCTATGAGCGCAAAGAAGAGCTACAGCACCAGACGCATTATTGTCCCGGCTGCGGACACGGCATCGCGCACAAGATGCTGGCCAGGGCCATCGACGAGCTGGGTATCCAGGATCGGACCGTCTTGATCAGCCCCGTCGGCTGCTCGGTCTTCGCGTATCACTACTTCGATGTGGGCAATATCCAGGCTGCTCATGGACGTGCGCCGGCGGTTGCGACCGCCGCCAAGCGCAGTCATCCGCACAGCATCGTCATCAGCTACCAGGGCGACGGCGATTTGTCGGCGATCGGTTCGGCCGAGATTCTGCATGCCGCCAATCGCGGTGAGAACATTACTGTGATCTTCGTCAACAACGCTATCTACAGCATGACGGGCGGGCAGGCGGCACCGACAACCCTGCTTGGCCAAAAGAGCACCACGACGCCGCTCGGCCGCAGCGCCGCGAACGAAGGCTATCCGCTTCGGATGAGTGAATTGCTTGCCACGCTTGACGCTCCTGTCTACATTGAGCGCGTCGGCCTTGGCGACAACAAGCAAATTGCGCAAGCTGCGCGCGCCATCAAAAAGGCAGTCGAGAACCAGG
This sequence comes from Occallatibacter sp., assembly GCF_049582745.1. Lineage (GTDB taxonomy): Bacteria > Acidobacteriota > Terriglobia > Terriglobales > Acidobacteriaceae > Telmatobacter. The sequence continues at coordinate 44,992 of NZ_JBAUUO010000015.1, read as the reverse complement.
TGCAAGGGCTCGGCTTTTCGCTGATCGAGGTTCTGGCGCCTTGCCCGACGATCTGGAAGATGTCGGCCGTCGATGCGCAGCACTGGGTCCGCGACGTAATGGAGAAGACATATCCGCTGGGTGTGGTTTGCGACCGCACGAAAGAGCGGCAGCCGCGTGCCATTGCGGGTCCGGGACCCCGGCTTGAGGAGATTCCAGCCTTGCTGGGAATCGTCCATGATGACCAACCAGACGTTCCCTCGGCGTGTCGCGAAATCGATGATGTCGATCTGCATGTGCGGGTCGCCGGCTTCGGCGGCCAAGGCGTGTTGCTTCTCGGCGAAATCCTGGCAGAAGCAGGCCTTGATGCCGGCCTCGAAGTCTCATGGCTGCCTTCGTATGGCCCGGAGATGCGTTCGGGCACTTCCAATTGCCACGTACGCGTCTCGAAGAACCCGATCGATTCGCCCCTCGTGACGGTGCCCAATTTTCTCGTCGCGATGAATGAACCGTCCTTGCGCAAGTTTGACCTGAGCGTGAAGCCGGGCGGATGGGTCATCTACAACGGCGACGCTTTTCCCGCGGACTGCGAGCGGGACGACGTAAACGTATTGGCGTTGAACTTTACCCGTGCTGCCGATGAGCTGGGCGATCCGCGGGCCGCCAACATGGTGATGCTGGGAGCGCTGCTCGAGATCACCGGCGGCCTGCCGCAGGCCAGTATCGATGCGGCGCTGCGCCGTCTGGTCAAGTCAGAGCGGTGGTATCAGCTAGATGGGCTTGCCCTGGCGCGAGGGCGTGCGCTTTACCGCGAATCGCGCAACAAAGAGGTTGCACAATGAAAGCCGCTTCCGATCCAAATCTCATCGTTTACTTCAACGACAAGTACATGCCGCTGCGCGATGCGCAGGTCAATATCCTCACCCATGCGCTGCACTACGGCACCGGAGTCTTCGAAGGCGTCCGCGCACATTGGGTTCCCACCGAAGACGAACTGTTCATCCTGCGCGCACCCGAACACTACGAGCGTTGGAAGAAGAACTGCGGCATCCTGCGCATTCACGTTCCTGCCACAGTGCCGGAGCTTTGCGCGATCACCGTGGAATTGATGCGTCGAAACGCCTTCCGCACCAACGTTTATGTCCGGCCGCTTGCCTACAAGTCCGCCGAACGCATCGGCGTCAGCACCGACGACCAGAATGCGTTTGCCATTGTTGCCCTTCCCTTTGGCGAATACTTGCATAGTGACAATGGGCTGCATGCAGGCGTAAGCTCCTGGCGTCGGATCGAAGACAATGCGATTCCGGCGCGCGCCAAAATCTGCGGCGCCTATGTGAACAGCGCACTGGCCAGCGACGACGCACGGCAGGCAGGCTTCGACGAAGCCATCTTCCTCAACGAAAATGGACACGTTGCCGAAGGCGCCACCTGCAACATCTTCATGGTGCGCGACGGCAAGCTGATCACGCCCTCGGTCACGGAAAACGCGCTTGAAGGCATCACGCGCCATTCCATCATGGAACTCGCGTTTCGCGAAATGGGGCTGCGCGTCATCGAAAGGCCGATCGACCGCAGCGAACTCTACATATGTGACGAACTCTTCTTCACTGGCACGGCCGTCGGCGTGGCGCCTATCGTGCGCGTCGATCATCGCCCGGTGAAGGATGGAACCATCGGCGCGGTAACGCAAAAAATACAGCAGTTGTATTTCGATGCGACCCGCGGACACCTGCAGGCTTACTGGAACTGGCTTACCCCGGTTTACCAATCACGGATGACGCACGAGCAGGAATTCGTCTCCACAGTTGAAGCGATGTAGACGGAGCGGGCTCTCCTGCTTGAACCGCGTGGGTAAACGGTGCGGCCAAGGGAGGAACAACGATGCTCGCAACAAAACTCGCAGATAACGCCTACGACGTGGCGCTGGAGAATTTTGACTCCGCGGCGGACGCCCTGGGCCTCGACAACGATACACGGGAGATGATCAAGTTTCCCGAGCGCGTGCTGACGGTTACGGTGCCAGTGCGCATGGACGACGGGCACATCCGGCGCTTTGAGGCCTATCGAGTACAACATAGCACTGCACGTGGCCCCGCGAAGGGCGGCATTCGCTTCCATCCGCAGGTCACATTGGATGAAGTGAAAGCGCTGGCCACCTGGATGACCTGGAAGTGCGCGGTTGTGAACATCCCGTTCGGGGGCGGCAAAGGCGGAATCACCTGCGATCCGAAACACATGTCGCAGGGCGAACTCGAACGCATGACGCGCCGCTACACCAGCGCGATCCTGCCGCTCATCGGCCCGCAGCAGGACATTCCTGCGCCCGATGTCTACACCAACTCGCAGACCATGGCCTGGATCATGGACACCTACAGCATGACCAAGGGCTATACCATTCCCGGCGTCGTCACCGGCAAGCCGATCAGCCTGGGCGGATCGCTGGGACGCAATGAAGCTACGGGCCGCGGCGTCTTCTACACCATTCAATGTGCATGTGAACATCTCGACATCCCTTTGAAGGGCGCAACCATTGCCGTGCAGGGCTTTGGCAACGCCGGATCGATTGCGGCACAACTGCTGCATGAGGCAGGCGCGCGGATCATCGCGGTCAGCGATTCCACCGGAGCCATCTACAATCGCGACGGCATCGACATCCCAGAACTCATCCACATGAAGGCGCTCACCGGCCGTGTGTATGGATTCCCGGGCACCGAGCCGATCGAGCCTGGCGCGCTTCTGGAATTGAAGTGCGACATCCTTGTTCCCGCTGCGCTGGAGAATGCCGTCACCCGCGAGAACGCAGGCAAGGTTGGCGCTCGCATCATCGCTGAAGCGGCCAACGGGCCACTCATGCCTGCCGCTGATCGCATTCTCGAAGCGAGGGGAGCGTTCATCATTCCTGACATTCTCTGCAATGCTGGGGGAGTAACTGTCTCCTACTTCGAGTGGGTGCAGGATGAGCAGCACCTCTTCTGGGAGGCGCAGGACGTCTACAACCGGCTCGAGAAGGTGATGAAGACCGCGTTCCGTGACGTGATCAAGATCCACATTGATCGCAAGGTGCCGATGCGGATCGCAGCGAACATGCTGGGCATCGGCCGCGTCGCCGAAGCAATCCACCTCCGGGGCATTTATCCGTAATTGACGGACTGGCACACTGTAGTTAATGGGCGGTACCGTTGGTGCCGCCCTCTTTCTTTGCTCGCGGCATGGGCTCCCCCCTCCCCCCTCCCCCCATCTCTGGGAGGAAGTCCGATGTTTTCAGAGGGTTACGGCCGGGGCATTGCACGAAATATTCCTTTTCAAAAGGTTTAGCCGCAAATGTTTCTCGGCATTGGACTTACAGGGCCGTAGCCAGCACATCAATTAGAGAAGCGATGGCGGAAATCCCGCATAGATACAGCCTAGGCTTATCGGCGAAATAACCTGCAAAAGCGGACAAGCTTTTTGCCGTTTGTTTTGAGCGGATTAGGGGTCGTTCGCGCGAAAAGGGGCTTGACAAGGCAGTGAGGTGAACCCTAGCGCGGAGAAGCTTGGCGCAAAGCGGTCTTTTTCGCTGAAATTCTGTCTCCCGCTGCCGATGACTCTTTCAGAAGCAATTTTGAAAGAGTCGTGCGATGCGCTGGTTTTCTGCCGTGTTCTTCTTTCTTGTGTTTGCCACGATGGCGAGGTCCGAGACACCGGATGGGTCGCCTTCAAAACTTGATGGCGGGTTTGTTCAGAGACGTCGGGTGCCGACAGAAATGGCGAGGCCGCGGATCGATGGGCTCACCTGGACGCTTCTGGCCGCGGACGGCGGGGCCCGTGCGTTGGATGCCTATTCGACGCGCCGGATGTTGAAGAACAACTGCGGTTCGGGCCACCAGATGGCGGGGACATCGACCTGCAACTATGAACAGAATCTGCCGGGATTCATTACGAATCACCCAGCCGGAATCTATGCCTTTGACGGAGCTGTTTGGCTCACTGAGTTTACGGCAACAAGACTCTTGATCCGCCGCCATCATCGCCGTGTCGCGCGTTTGATTCCATTCATCGACTTCATTTCGACGACATCGTTCGCGGTAAACAATCCGACGCTATCGATTGGGGATAGAGTGGCGATTGATCCAATCGCATCGAAAACAAAGCGCAACGGAAACCGATGAGGTCTTCGATCGCGACGCCGGGGCCTGATGCTGCGGATCGCTTCCTGAGGTGAGGCATGAAAAGGCGACACCGATGGCACAGATTTCGGTCAAAATGTTCGGTAAACCGCCTCAACATCATGCGGATTTGATTGCCAGTGTGCCGATCGAGTCCGGGGGAAGTTCTAGAGCCACGGATCGCTCTCCGGCTTGCACCTGCACCAGCTGTGAATGCGCCAGTTCGTTCCGGACCAGCAACACGATTGTTCCGTCCGGATTGTGGAATGCGAGTGCGTCATCGCAGCTTCCACTTGTCGGAATGAGCCGGGCGCCTGCATCGACGAAATGGGTGAGGTGCTTGAGGAGGTAGTAATCGTGCGTGTAGCGGAACGCTCTTGCTCCGGAATCGACGGAGACGAGCGCATTCTGCGGCCATCCCCATGTGCTCGGCTGGTCCTTCAGAAGTGAAATGTTCCAGTACATGTATCCGGTGGCTCCGCTGCGCAGGTAGTGCTTCATCAGTTGCCAGCAATACTCCGTGTAGCTCCATGCATTGTTGCCATCGCCGCATTCCTGCTCCGATTGGAAGACCGTGAGCTGCGGAAACTCAGAGTGCAGAGCCGGCAGCGCATTTTTGCCTGCCCACTGAACGCCGATTCCTTTTATATGCTGCGCGGCATCTTTGTCGGCCATCACCGTTTCGAGCAACTTCGGTTCGCCTCGTTCGAGAGTGCCGAAAAACACATTCACATTTCGCTTGTCCATTTCCGGTCCCAGGAAATGGAGGAAGCGCGCCAATCCTTCCGGCGTCCACGTACAGCTGGGAAAATTTTGCGCCGAGTTGAATTCGTTCTGAGGCATGACCATCCCCACATGAATTCCTTCAGCGCGATATGAATCGATGAACTTGCCGAAGTACCGAGCATATGCTTCGAGATAGCGAGGCTCCTGAATAAACATGTCCTCGCCCTCGTGACCAATCTGATCGCTGCGGATCCCGTTATCTTTCGTCCCGCGGGAACTCTTTGCCTCCGCGTAAAAGTGATTCCGCTTCATCCAGGCTGGCGGCGTCCAGGGTGAAGCCCACAACCGCAGATCGGGCCGAAAACGCTGCGCCGCATGGATAAATGGGATCAGGGTGTTTCGATCATGATCGATGCTGAAGTGCTGAAGGGCGAAATCTCCGTCCTGCTCGTCATAGCTGTATGCGTCGGTAGAGAAATCGTTGGCTCCAATGGGCATCCGACAGTAAGAGAACCGCGCACCCACAGCGGGATCGAATAATTCGCGGAGCACCGACTGGCGATCATCTTCGCTTAGAGCCTGAAGCGAAGTCCATCCCAGATCGTTGAAGCAAGCACCAAACCCCTGAATGGCCTGACGGCTTGAGGAGTTCGTTTCAGAGAGATCAATGTTGAGGTTGAGCATGGTCCAACGGAATGCGGGCTTGAAGACCGGCGTTGTCTGCCATGGACTCTGCTCCGTGGTCGCCACAAAGACGATGTGATCGTCAGCGAGCGGCTCCAATCGTGGCATTTGCGATCGTCTGCATGCCGTCAGTGCAGTTCCCATGGCAGCCTGCGCGCCTGCGAGAAGCACTTCCCGTCTGTTCCATCTTTTCTCTCTCATCGTCTCCCGGGCTCCAGTGTGGGATCACCTTACCACTCTGAACCGGAATCATGAGACTGATTTCTGGACGGGCGTCAACAACGACAATGCGGACTTCAAGGGTCGTTCCTGACCACGCTCGATTGAACAGAACGGCAATTCGCTCAGCCGCGGATTGGATCGGTACCGGCTAGCATCCCGGTCTCGATGCCTGCGGCGATTTTCGCCAATCGGCGGTAAGAATCCAGACGAGCCTCGTGGTCCCAGGTATCGGTTACCGCGATGACTTCGTCGGCGCCGGTTTCGGCGACGAGCTTTTCAAGGCCGGCCTTCACGGTGTTTTCCGAACCGATAATGGCGGCACTCAGCCTGCTTTCGACTGCTGCTTTCTCGAGGGCGTTCCATGGATGATCGATTACGTCCAAAGAATCCACGGGTGGCAGCAGTTCCACGGGCTGATTGCGAATGAGCCTGAGAAAGCGCCGCTGCGAGGTGGTGAAAAGCCTTCGAGCTTCGGCATCCGTGTCAGACGCGATGATTTGAACGCCGATCATTAGCCACGGCCGCTCTAGAACATCGCTGGGGTGGAAGAGGCTGCGGTAAAGGTGCGATGAGTGCAACAACATTTCCGGAGCGAAGTGCGCGGCGAAAGCGAAGGGCAGGCCGAGCGATGCGGCCAATCGCGCGCTGAAGTCGCTTGAGCCGAGAAGCGTGATTGGCACACGGCTTCCCTGACCGGGGATCGCCTTGACGGCCTGGCCGGAAATGCCGGGGCTGAGGTAGGTGCGTAGTTCTTCAAGTAACGCGGTGAAATCGTCGCCGGATTGACCGAGGTCGCGACGGAGGGCACGCATGGTGTGGAAGTCGCCACCGGGCGCGCGCCCGAGACCGAGATCGATGCGGCCCGGATAGAGGGCTTCAAGCGTACCGAACTGTTCGGCGACCACCAGGGGTGCGTGATTGGGCAGCATGATGCCGCCGCTGCCGATACGCATGGTTTTGGTTGCGGCGGCTATGTGGCCGATCAGGACGGCAGTCGCGGAGCACGCCAAGCCTTCGATGGAATGGTGCTCGGCGAGCCAAAAACGGCGGTAGCCCCACTGTTCAACGTGATGCGCGAGGTCCACGGATCGGGCGATCGCGGCGCCCGCGGGCTCTCCGGGGTGCATCGCCACCAGATCAAGTACTGAAACGGGCAAACTCATCATTCCGTTAGATGAGGGCGCGTGATCCGCGATTCACTCTCCGTTCGCGAGCCGGCGTACAAAGACTCCTCTGCTCTTTGCAAGAATTCGGACTGACGGAACGGTCTGCTCACGTTAAGAATTGTTAAGTGGGCTTCGAAGGCCTTGCGCCGATATGCGAGACTTAGGAGCCGTAGAGGTGTTTCGCGGTGTCGGTTGCGGTTGAAATGAAGCAGATGGAAAGCGCGGAGAGGCAGAGGCAGCTTTCGTTGTTGCTGGTGGACGACGACGTTGAGCTGTGCGCCATGATGCGGGAGTTCTTTACCCAGGAAGGCCATCGGCTGGACTGTGCGTATAACGGCCGCGAAGGCCTGACGGCAGCGCTGAACGGCGCTTACGATTTGGTGATTCTGGACGTAATGCTGCCGGTAGTGGACGGATTTGAGCTGTTGCAGCGGCTGCGGCGACGCAAGGATCTGCCGGTAATCATGCTGACGGCGCGGGTGCAGCAGCAGGACCGGATTCGCGGACTCGACTCCGGCGCCGACGATTATTTGCCCAAGCCCTTCGATCCGGATGAGTTGCTGGCGCGAGTGCGTGCGGTGCTGCGGCGTTCGGAGTCGTTGACGCGCAGGGAAGCTGAAGACCTGGTGATCGGCAACGTTCGCGTGAACCCGACGACGCGCGAGGCGTGGCTGGACGATTTGCTGGTGGAGCTGACCGCGACGGAGTTTGACCTGCTGGAGATGCTGATGCGCGCGGCCGGACGGGTGGTTTCGCGGGATGAGATAACGGCTGCTCTGTTCGAGCGGGAGGCGACGCCGTATGACCGCTTTCTGGATGTACATATCAGCCACCTGCGCAAGAAGCTCGAGGGCGGCCGCAGCCTGATTAGAACCGTACGTGGGGTGGGATATGTCTTCACCGGCACAGCCTAAAGTCCTGCTGAGGCAGTCGCTTTATGTCTGGGTACTGCTTGCGATGGTTGGGATCCTGTCGCTTTCGTACGTCGCGTTTCGCGCGATCTCAAACCAGATGCAGACGCAGAAGATCGACCCGGTTTACGACCGGTTCGATGAAATGCAACTGGAGAGTGCGCGCAACATTCTCGATAGCAGTGGCGAGCCGGCGCTGAAGAACTATCTCGACAGTCTGAATCGCCTCTTCGGAGGCTCACACTACCTGCTGGATGCAAACGGGAAGGATCTGGTGACCGGCGCGACCCGTGCAGCAATGCTGCCCCTGCCGCCTGCCGTGAAATCGCGCACCAGCGGCCCCCACGAGCATTGGGAAATCACCCACCGCTCGCAGGATGGCAAGTTCTGGTTTGCGGCCGAGGGCCAAAGCAGGCCGCCGCGCATCTGGTCGTTTCTTCCTTATTATTTCCTTGTGATCGGGGCGACAGGAATTCTCTGCTGGATTGCGGCGGCGGGCGTGATTTCGCCGATACGAAAGGTTGCGGCGAGTATTGCCTTGTTCGGACGGGGTCACCTGAGCGTGCGTGTGGAAACGGATCGCGACGACGAAATCGGGCAGCTGGGTCGCTCGTTTAACGAAATGGCGGAGCGGCTGGAGCGGCTGATTACGAATGAGAGACGGCTGCTGAGCGATATTTCGCATGAACTGCGATCGCCGCTGGCGCGGCTGAAGTTTGCGATGAAGCTGGCGCGGACCAGTTCGAATTCGACGGCGGCGCTGGAGCGGATCGAGCGCGATGTGGACCGGATCGCTTCGCTGGTTGCTGACATCGTCGAGATCAATGTTGTCGAGGACGATCCGGCGCTGCAGGATACGCGGGAGATTTGTGTCCGCGACATTATTGAAGAGGTGATGCACGACTCCAGCGTGGAGGCGGAGATGCGCGGCTGCCGGATTCAAGTGCGTGGGAACGTATGCGGACAGGTGCACGGCAATCCCGAACTGCTGCGGCGCGCGGTGGAGAATGTGCTGCGCAACGGGATTCGGTATTCGCCGGAGAAATCGCCGATTGAGCTTGACCTCAGCGAAACCGCGGACAATGCCATGATCTCGATTCGCGATTACGGTCCGGGGGTTCCTGAGGAAGCGCTGGCGCGGATTTTCGATCCGTTCTTTCGCGTGGAAGAAGCGCGCAACACCAATGGCGGTGGATCGGGGCTGGGACTCTCAATCGCGAAACGCGCCGTGCATCTGCATCACGGATCGATCGTGGCTGAAAATGCAACCCCTGGGTTGCGTGTCACGATCACGATTCCGCTGACGCGCGCGAAAGCCATAAAGACTGCATAAGGAAACAGCTTCGAGTGTGCTCCAGCAGCGAGAGATTTGCACATTGATTTTCCCGGCTTGGAAATCTCTATAAAAGCGGAGGCGCATCTTGTTTTCAGCGATTTGCGCCACGGATCTCATCATGATGTGACAGGATCAGCGTTCGGGCACGGGCCAGCGAAATCCTCTTAACGTTTCTTAAGCTTAAAAAGCTTGCCAATGGTGTTCACTGTCGACAGTGCCTCACTTCATCCTCAAATTCATCGAGGCATCCGAGGAGAACATCATGAAGCGTTTGTTTGGATACGCACTTATGCTGACACTCACAGCTGCCCCGGCGTTGGCTGCCAAGAATTCGCAATCGTTGAATTTTGCGTCGCCAGTGAAAGTGGGCACAACCGAGATTCCCGCAGGCGACTGCAAGGTCACCTGGAACGGCACAGGAGATAACGTTCAAGTCACACTCGCGGAAAACGGCAAGACGCTCACGATCCCTGCGAAGCTTGTTGCGGAAAAGCACACGCACAAGGGATACGTGGTGAGCCGCGAGAGCGGAGTGGACCAGTTGCAGACCATCCAGCTAAGCAATGTGAGCTTGCAGTTCGAAGGCGCGACCGCTTCCGGCCGATAAACGCTCGCACCCAAGGTCAGAACCAAGCCTGACACTTCGCACGAGTTTTGTTCATTCACTTCATGTGCAATGAACTCTCCAATCCCCTTCCGGCTTGTCCGGAAGGGGATCTCTTTTTGAATGAGCGGTTCCCTCAAGTTCAAACGCTGGCGATGGTTCGGCCAGATCGAGCGGGCCGGTTTGGCCTGAACGGCGCTTCCGGGTATACTAGAGATTCGGCAAGCTGAAGGGTGAGTGTGTCTTCATTCGCCCCTTCGCCCGTCTGAGAGCTGACGTACCAGATCAGGACGGACAAGAGCTGCTTTTGGGGCAGTTCGGGCTGGCGCGGAAACTCAAGACAAGTCTGGAGCAAATTGAGATGGCACAGGTATGTGATATTTGCGGCAAAGGGCCGCAGTTTGGCAATAACATTTCCCACGCGCACAACGTAACCAAGCGGCGCTGGAACGTAAACCTGCAGGCGGTGAAGGCGTTGGTCAACGGCAATCCGAAGCGCCTTCGTGTGTGCGCGAGCTGCATCAAAAGCGGCAAAATCGCGAAGGCGTAAAGGCCGTCCTACGACTCCGGCGATCATCGCCCGAAAAAATGCATAAGCCATAGTGGCTCAAGCACCCCGTCCTCGCAGGGCGGGGTTTTGTTGTGCCCGAAAGAGTCGCTACGGCGCTGCTGTTTTGGATGCAGGCGCAGATTTTGCCAGCGGATTGTCCCAGGGGAAAGCTGCCGCATCGAGGCCCTGTGGCGACCAGCGATCGACGATGGCCCTGGCGAGTTTGCCGAGGGTTTGCTCGGCCTCATTGTCGCCGGTCCAGCGCTGGTCGGCATTCTGCCAGGTGAAGGCCGCGATGACGACGGGGCCGGATTTTGCGGAGATGATGGCGACGTCGTTACGCACTCGGTTGAGAGCGCCGGTCTTGTTGCCGATGGCAGAGCCGGCTTCGCTCGTGTCGAGGGTCTCGAGGTAGCGCGGCAGGCTGTCGCGGTCCTGCTGATTGCGCAGCATGCCGAGAATGGCGCCGCAGATTTTTCCATCGGCCGGGAGCGGGGCGGAATCGTCGAAGGCGAGATGGCAGGTGGCAATGCGCTCCATGATGGAGGCCATCTGGCGGGCGGTGGTTTTGCCGAGACCGAATTTCGGCTGGTCGGGTGGCATGGGCTCGGTGGCGGGGACATAGACCTTTTTGTAAAGCACGGTCTGGTGAAGGCCGGCCGCGCGCAGAGTGGCGTTGATGCGGGCGAGGCCGAGTCTGTCGATGGCCACGTTGGTAGCGGTGTTGTCGCTGAGCACGACCATCAGCGTGAGGACGTCATCGAGAGTGAGTGCAATCGGCGGAGTGAGTTCGCCGAGGACGCCGGAGCCCTGCACCTGGTTGGCCTTGGTGAGAACGATGCGCTCGTTGAGAGTGGCATGGCCGGTGCGGATTTGCTCGGCTGCATCGAGAAGGATCCTCATCTTGATAACAGAGGCAGTTTGTACAGGCTCGTCCGGGAGTAGCGACGCGGTCTGACCCGTGCGGAGATTGTGCGCGTAGAGCGCGACCTGTCCGTGATGAGCCTTCGCGATGGATTTGATCTGCTGGTCCAGTTGGGCGTCTTCGCCGGATGTGGGCTCAGGGGTCTGCGGCTGGGCGCATGCTGCCGAAGAAGTGCAGGCGAGCGCAAGAATCAGAGCGACGGCGGACATACGGCGCTTCAAGAAAGTCATGCGCTCAGAGTAATGCAAGGGGCCGGTGGGGCGAAGGGAATACCTCCCGGGGAATGACGCGATCTTGTTTCTGATTGCAATGTATGGAGCGAATGAAATCGTACGCTGACCGCAATTTGGTCCAGACAAGTACACTGAACTCTCCGCAGCAGGTTCTGTGGTTTCTAGATTTGCAAAGAGAGCATTATGCCTTCAGTGATTGAAGTCTCCGGAGTTCGCAAGACCTACGGCAAAACCGTAGCCGTTGCGGAGGCGTCGTTCGAGGTTTTCGAAGGCGAGATCTTTGGACTGATCGGGCCGAACGGAGCGGGCAAGACCACCACGATGGAGTGCGTGGAGGGGATTCGCAGGCCTGACTCCGGCAGCATCGCAGTGCTCGGACTTGATCCTTATCGCCAAGAGTACCAACTGCAGGAGCGCATTGGAGTTCAGCTGCAGCAGGCGCAGCTGCAGAAGCGCATCAAGGTGTGGGAGGCGGTCGACTTGTGGGCGTCGCTCTACGGGAAGAGAGCGATCGACGGGAAGCGCCTGTTGGAGCAGCTGGGCCTCGCCGAAAAGCGCGGCGCGTGGTTTATGAATCTTTCCGGTGGCCAGAAACAGCGGCTGTTTATCGCGCTGGCGCTCATCAACGATCCTGAAGTCGTGTTTCTCGACGAGCTGACCACCGGACTCGATCCGCAGGCGCGGCATGCAATCTGGGACATGGTGCGCGATATCCGCGAGCGGGGCAAGACCGTGTTTTTGACGACCCACTTAATGGAGGAAGCCGAGCGGTTGTGCGACCGCGTGGCCATCATGGAGCACGGACGGATCATCGACATCGACACGCCGGAGAGCCTTGTGCGCCGGCACTGCCCGGAGCGTACTGTCGTTCTGGATGCGGACGACCCGAGCGCCGGTGAGCATTTTCAGGCAATTCGAGAAGTTGAGTCAGTGACCCGCGACGACAAGCGATTCACCATTTGCGGGCGGGGCGACGACCTGGTCTCGAAGGTAATTCACTGCCTGTCGGAGAGTCAGATTCGGGTAACGGATTTCCGCACCATACTTCCCAACCTTGAGGACGTCTTTCTCAAGCTGACCGGCCGCTCGATTCGCGAATAGGAACGACGATGATGCTGCGTGGACTGTGGAAACTGACGTGGATCGAGATCAAGGTGTTCATGCGCGAACCGCTGGGCGCGTTCGGGACTATCGGAATACCGGTGCTGATTTTCGTTGCCCTGGGGCGCGTGGCAAACCTCAAGTTCGGCGGGATCATGCCCGCTGCCAACGGACTTCCGCGAGGCGACCTTCCGGTTCTGGTGGCGCTCTTGATCGCAATCAGCGCGGTGCTTTCGCTGGTGACCATCATCTCCATCTACCGCGAGGGTGGCATTCTCAAGCGGCTGCGTGCGACGCCGCTGCGCCCGCAGACGATTCTGAGCGCGCACGTGATTGTGAAGCTTCTGCTGACTGCGGCAACGCTGGCACTGATGTTTCTGGCGGGGAAGCGCTACTTTCCGCCGGGCGCCGGCATTCCATGGCTTTCGTTTACGATCGCGCTGCTGATCAGCACGTGGAGCATTCTGTCGATCGGCTTTCTCATTGCCAGCATTGTTCCCACCGCTCGCTTTGCGCAGCCGATCGGCGCTGTCATTCTTTATCCGATGTTCGCTTTGTCTGGATTGTTCGTGCGCGTTGAATATCTGCCGCCGGTGTTGCGGGCGGTGGCGCACCTGCTGCCGCTCACCTATGCCGTACGCCTGCTTGAAGGAATCTGGAACGGAGACGGGTGGATGGCGCATATGGGTGATGTAGCAGCGTTGACGGCGTTGTTTCTCATCTTCACGGCGATCTCAGCAAAGGTGTTTCGCTGGGAGTGATGAGGTTGGCGACCGGCGGCTGTTCTCAGAAGAGGACTAGATGAAAGCACTGCCGCCGGCATCGATTCTTTATTTCGGGTCACCCTCGCGGGTGAAATTCAAAGACGCAGAGTTGATGCAGTAACGCAAGCCGGTGGGGCGGGGGCCGTCGGGGAAAACGTGGCCGAGGTGGCCTCCGCAGCGGGCGCAGGTAACTTCGATGCGACGCATGCCGAGCGTATTGTCCTCGTGCTCATTGACGGCCTTGGAGTCGGCCGGAATAACGAAGCTGGGCCAGCCGCAGCCAGAGTCAAATTTGGCGCCGGAGAGAAACAGCAGCGCTCCACAGCCGGCGCAGTGATAGTTGCCGGTTTCGTGGTTCTCAGCAAGAGCGCCGGTGAAGGGGCGCTCGGTGCCTTTTTCCCGCAGCACGTGATACTGCTGGGGCGTAAGCTTTTCGCGCCATTCCGCATCGGTGTGAGTGACTTTCGCGGGTGTGCCGGTGTCTTTGGGTATAGTGCTCATGTGGACCTCCAAGGGGGCTTATTGGATGCGTTCGACGCCCATTGCGATTCGTCAGCCGATTTCCGCGATCAGATCAATCTCAACGAGGGCATCCTTAGGGAGCCGCGCAGCCTCGATCGTAGTGCGAGCGGGTGCGATGACGCCTTGCGGTGCGAGGTACTCGGCGTAGACCGCGTTCATTGCGGCGAAGTCGTTCATGTCTTTGAGGTAGACGTTGGCCTTGACGACGCGGTCGAGGGTGGTGCCCGCGGCTTCGAGAACGGCTTTCAGGTTCTCCAGGGTGCGCCGGGTCTGTTCGGCGATTCCGCCGGAGATGAGTTGCTGGGTAGAAGGATCAAGAGCGGCCTGGCCGGCGGTGAAGACAAGGTTGCCGCAGCGTATTCCCTGCGAGTAAGGCCCGACCGCTTTGGGGGCCGACGAGGTGGAGACTACGGTTTTGCTCATAGAGCAATTTTAAGGGGCGGGATTGCCTGCGGTCTCGCGGAATGAACACGGCGAGACCCAGGCAGCAAATCCGCAGCAATCAGCGCCAGGCCCCGAGCAGGCCCCCAACGATGAACAGCCCGACGAGCCAGTAGCCGCCATTGATGGCAAAAAGCTTGAAGGGCCGTCTCTCGTAGATGCCCTGGGGCAGATTCGGCGCGGCGATGAACCCGATCCATCCGAGAACGCCCAGGACGCAACCGTTTGCGAAACCGAATGCGCTTGTAGCGAAACCGAATGCGTTCGCCCAGACAATGATGTGCGCGAGGATGAACGACAACACAAGGTCACCAATGAAAGAGGCGACCATCCCGAGGATCAGGCCGCTCTGCTTGCCTTCGCCTTTCTTGATGCCGAGAAGTTCCATCCATGGCTTGGCGAAAAGAGCCGGCGAATACCAGATTGCTCCCAGAACCCACAGGATAACCGCGGAAACCAGGACCGCAAGGTAGTTCAAAGTCTGAAGGTGGATCATGAGAATCCTTCCGCAGGCGCAATGCGCCTGAGTTCACAGCACAATCAGTTGAGTTTTGATTGCGAATAAGACTCTGGCCCTGAAGGAAACGGGTGTCAAGGAGAAAACCGGTGCTGGAGCGCGGATGGCTACGATGCGACAGAGGCGGCGGCGTCAGCCGGGCGTCTTGACGCCCGCTTTCAGCATAGCGACGGCTTTGGAAATGCGAGCCTGGCGCGTCTGTTCCTTCTTCGCTTCCGTGATCCAGCGGCAATACTCCTTGCGGTGGGTGAAGCTCAATTTCTCAAATGCCTCAAGCGCGCCCTCTCTCTTCATCAGCTTCGCAAACTCAGGCGGTACCTCGACGTTGCGTACGGATTCATCGCGCTTGATGACCACTTCGACAGTGTCGCCGGGCCCTTTGCCGATCTGGGCGCGGACGTCCTTGAGAATGGGCAGCATGTGCTGGGGAAAGCCGTACTTCACCAGCGACCCGGTATAGGGAACTCCGTCGAACGATGCGACCACGCGGATCTGCGCGCCCGTGCCAAATTCAGCCCTGGTGTCGTAGGGAAAGAAGACATAGGCGCCGTTACTGCCGGCGTCCTGAATCGTTGCTTTGAATTTGTATTCCTTCATGCAGCCGACCTCGCACCCTGCAAGACCGTGCAATCAATTTGGCACACGCGCAGCGAAACTCGCAATATGAATTGAAACGGAATTCGACCAAAAACACGCATCCCATCCAGCCGGTAACGACGTGGATGGGATGGAGATGGTTTCGAGAATCGTTGCGCGTCGTTAGACCAGCTTGGCGTCGAGTGTAATTTCGGTGTTGTTGGCGAAGAGCTTGGAGATGGGGCAGCCACCTTTGGCATCGGCAGCGGCCTTGTCAAAGACTTCCTTCGATGCGCCGGGAACGCTGGCGGTGGTGGTGAGAGCGATTTTGGTGACGGCGAACCCGCCTTCGACCTTGGCCAGGGTCACTGCCGCGTGGGTCTCGATCTTCGAGGGCGTCAGGCCTGCTCCGCCGAGCTGCGCACCCAGTGCCATCGAGAAGCAGCTTGCATGCGCCGCGGCGATCAGCTCTTCCGGGGTTGTGCCGCTGGTGGCGCCCTCAAAGCGTGTGGCGAACGAGTAGTTAGCGTCCTTCAGCACGCCGGTTGCCGTGGAGATGGTGCCCTTGCCTTCCTTCAGTGAACCTGTCCAAACCGCACTTGCCTTGCTAGCCATAGATATTCTCCTTTGGGGATTTCGGATCGATTGATCTCTGTTCTGGGGGTGCGCCGCCCGGGAAGTGCGAGGACGGCGTTACGGATTTGATACTTCGGGTGCCCACTGCGTTGCGACGTGAGCCGAACCCACTTCTCTATGCTAATCTCTCACCCATGCTCCCCAACAGACCACATGTTTTCGACGATGAAATTACCGGCAATTTCCCACAAAGTGGTGCGGTCTGCGCCGCTGGCGTCGAGGCTGCCGAAGATTCCCCAGTCGACCACCATTGCCAGATCTGCCCCACCTGTTCGCACCGGCTGACGGGGCACAAATGCAAGCTGGTATGCACGCATTGCGGCTACTACTTGAGCTGCGCGGACTACTACTGAGGTTCTCGCTTCCACCCGAACGCACTTCGTGCCATTCGCGACCGGAAGTCTGTCAGTTTCTCTCGCTCGCTTTCCGCGCAGCTTCAAACTCGTCGCCGGACTGCCATTCAACGGGGTGGCTTTGTTCGCTGGCCAGCCATCCGAGCACGAAGCCGAAGCTTGCCAGCTTGGCGTTGCCGCGAAAGTCCCAGTCAGCGTGGTACTCGTCGGAGGGCTGGTGATAATGGTGCTCGACGAAGTCGGCGAACTGCGCGCGGCCCCACGCTTCGTCGTGCCCCTCGAACAGGACACCCTCATCCACAGAGAAGGCGGGAATGCCGGCGCGGGCCAGCGAAAAATGGTCTGAGCGGTAGTAGTGGCCGGCTGAAGGATCGGGGTCGGGTAGCAACTTCAAGTCGAAGTCCTTCGCGACGGCCTGAATCGTGGGCCAGAAGTCGATGCGCTCAGCGCCGCCCAGATCAGCAGAAAGCGGAACGCCGATGGGCAGCAGCATGTCGTAGTTCAGGTCCAGCGAGATGTCTCGGGCGGGGACCGGGGGATGTTCGCCGAGATATTGCGATCCGAGCAGCCCCTGCTCTTCGGCCGTGACAGCAGAGAAGTACATCGCGTGCGGCGGCCGTTGCGACGACTGCGCGAATGCACGCGCCATCTCGATCAGGATGCCGCAGCCCGTGCCATTGTCCGCGGCGCCGTTATAGATACCGTCGCCTTTCGCATCGGGATCGATGCCGAGGTGATCGTAGTGAGCAGTGTAGAGGACAGCGTTTTCAGGATTGTTTGAGGCTCCGGCGACGCGGGCCACAACATTCGTGGAATCGTATTTGCGCACGCGGCTTTCAATGTGAGCCTTCAGGCGGACATTGAGTTCCTGCGCACGAAATCCGCGCTGTCCTGCGCGCTCGATTCCCTTGTCGAGATCGCCGAGGCCCGCCAGATTAAAGAGGTGCTGCGCCACGTCGTGCTGTATCCATGCGGCGGCGCGAAGCGTGTCAGTCGGTTCGCCGACGAGGTAGCTCTTTTCGACGGCCTGCGAGTTTTGCACGACCGGCCATCCGTAACTCGCCAAATCCGTTCGGTGAATGATCAGCACGCCGACGGCGCCGCGGCGCGACGCTTCTTCATACTTGTACGTCCAGCGACCGTAGTACGTCATGGTCTTGCCCTTGAAGAATTTCTCATTCTCAGAAGGCGGCTCATTGACGATCACCAGTGCGATTTTGCCTTTGACATCGACGCCGGCGTAGTCGTCCCAGTTGTATTCTGGCGCGTGGATGCCGTAACCGACGAACACGATGGGCGCATCGATATCCGCGCTGGCCTGTCCCGTTTCGTCCTTCGACACAATCTGGCTTCCGTAGGTAAGGTCGACCGGATTTCCGCTCGCAGGCACGAAGGCGAATTTGGTTTTGTCTTCGACGGTGTGCACAGCGATGAGCGGGACTTTCTGGAAGTAGCTGCCATTGTCCCCTGCGGGTTCGAGACCGCTGAGCGCGAATTGAGTAGCGATGAATTCCGCAGCGAGTTCAGCACCGCGCGTGCCAGGGCCTCGACCCTCCAACAGATCAAGAGAAAGGAAGCGCACGTGGGCGCGAATCTTTTCGGGATCGATGGAGGCAGCAGCGGCACTCGCCGCCGCCGGCAATCCCGAGATTTCCGGGACGGCGCGATCCTTCGACGTTTGAGCAAGAAGCGGGCAAAAACACAGAACCAGAACAGACACTGTCGCGCAAGAGTTCTTGAAATGCATCAGGTCTCCGTAAAGGGTCATCACATGGCCGCTTTAATTCGCAGGAACTCCACAATTCTATCCCCCGGGAATCCCGGACCTCGCAGCACGCCACGATCAGACAGCATCACTACGGCATCTGGAACGAACCGCTCTCGATTGTCCTCGCAATCCAGTCGGAGTGCGGCAATCCGCACGGGCGCAGCAGCATTATCTCGCGTTCAATGTCATACTCCAAGCGCCGGATGCCGATGTTGGATCCGTCAATCACCATGTATGCAGCCCGCCGGTCGCCGTCGTAAGAAAGGCTGACGCTGCCCGTGTTCGCTACGGTCATGCGCGCGGTGTGACGGATAAATGAGCGATGGATGTGCGCGTAGACGGCAATCGGTTGGCCCAGGCTCTCAAACGCAGAGACCAGTTCTTCATCGCCGACTTCCGGCAATGGTGCGCGCCATGGGTCACCAGGTGTTGCGTGCACAAGAGCCGCATCGTCCAGCATCTGAACAGGCGCCAATGCCCGCAGCCATGCGATTCTTTCTTCTCCGAGCAATGCTCTCGTCGCCGCGGCCATCTCCTCGACGATTGGATAGAACGGCCGGAACCCTGCCGATTGCTCCGCAAACTGCTTCAGCTTCCCGGGATCGAACAGCATTTCGTCCGCATTCCCCACCACCCCAGGCCAACCGAGTTCGCGAACGCGGTCGATGATCTCACAAGGACTCGATCCGCTGGCTGCCAGGTCTCCTCCGTGGAAGATCACATCGGGCGATGTCTGCCGCAAGTCCGCCACGACGGCTTCGAACGCGGTCAAATTGCCATGAATGTCCGATACGATCGCAATCCGCATTAGAACCTCGTCACGACGACCGCTGCTGAATCGAAATGGTGGAGCGCGGCCGTAGTTTGCCGAGCACTTTCCTGGCAAGACCGGTGAGCGCCATCTCTGCAGCCTTACCAAGCGAAACCCAACGACGTTCGCTCCCGTTCGATTTCAGCAAAGCCAGGTCCTCTTCGCGAAATTCGCAAACACGTACAACATAATTCACCTGCATGATCGCGTGACGCACCGTGAATCTCACGTCGCTTTCAGCCAGAGCGCCATCGGGAAGCAACAGCAGTTCCCACATGCCCGGCATCACAGTGTTGGTCGCAGCACGCTGTTCGAGCAGAACCTCAGTGCCTGCATCGCCCTTGCGGACAATCAGGGCGCACGCGATTTCTCTGCTGGTCATGGGAGCGCGTTTGGGAGTCTTGTGTTCGCCAAGGGTGCGGCACTCCTTTGCCCACGGGCATACGAGGCATTGCGGATTGCGCGGGGTGCAGACGGTGGCGCCTAGTTCCATGATGGCCTGGTTGAAGTCGCCGGGGCGGTGCGGATCGACGAGTCCTGCTGAGAATTCTTCCACTTTGCGGAGAACCGCCGCTTCACCGACCGAATCGTACGATTCCCATCCGCGGATTCGGCTCAGCACGCGCTCCACGTTGCCATCGACAACAGCAGCATGCTCGCCATGCGCGATGCTGGCGATGGCGGCGGCGGTGTATGGACCGATGCCGGGGAGTTTGCGCAATTCAGCGGCGGCAGTTGGCATTTTTGCGGCGTACTCAGCAACGATGGTTTTCGCTGCCTTGTGGAGCATGCGCGCGCGGCGATAGTAGCCCAAGCCGCTCCACAGCGCCAGGACTTCCTGCTCGTCAGCCGCCGCCAGCGCTTCCGCCGTCGGAAATCGTTCCAGGAACACCTTGAACCGCTCGATCACCACCGCTACGCGGGTCTGCTGCAGCATTATTTCCGAAACCCAGATCGCATAGGGATCGTCTGTCCTCCGCCAGGGCAGGTCACGCTTGCTGCGGTCGTACCAATCCAGAAGTTCGTGTCGCATGCGGGCAACGATTTCCGGGCTGGGGAGACGCGGCATGGGGCAAGCTTACGGCATTCGAGATGGTTTGCACCCGGCCCCCGTTCGCTTTTTGCCAACCCGCAATGTGATGAATTCCTGTGATAACCTCGCAAGGGGAGGCTTCTGCTCATGACGACCAACAACGCACCGGGCACCCGTATCTATATGGATGCCAACGCCACCACTCCCCTGCTGCCGGAGGTGGTGGACGCGATGCGTCCATATTGGGTTGAGCAGTTTGGCAATGCCTCGTCGATTCATCTCGATGGACAGCAGGCACGTACGGCGATTGACCGGGCGCGCGAGACGTTGGCGGAGTTTTTCAACTGCCACGACGCCGAAGTGGTTTTCAACTCGGGCGGAACGGAGGGCGACAACACGGCCCTCTTCGGCCTGCTCCACCCGGGCGACCACCTCATCACGACCTCGATCGAACACTCTGCCGTCATTCAGGCCGCCAACAAGTTAGCCAACTTCGGCGTGCAGACGACCTTTGTCGCTCCGCAGCCAAGCGGATTGATCGATCCGCATGATATTTTGCGCGCGATCCGGCCGGAAACGCGGCTGATCAGCGTGATGCTGGCCAACAACGAGACCGGCGTGCTTCAGCCAGTAGCAGAAATCGGCAAGATAGCCGCCGATACTGGCGTTTTCTTCCACATCGATGCGGTGCAGGGAGCCGGCAAGATCAAGTTTGATGTGCGCCAGTTCGGCTGCCACCTGCTCTCGATCAGCGGACATAAAGTTCATGCACCCAAGGGTGTTGGCGCGATGTTTGTGCGCCGCGGTACGCCGGTAGAGTCGCTGATTGTAGGCGGAAGCCACGAGCGCCGCCGCCGCGCAGGAACTGAAAACGTACCTGGCATCGTGGGGCTGGCCAAGGCCATTGAACTGGCGATGCACAGCCTCGAAGACGGTACCATGACCAGGCTCGCAAGTCTGCGCGACAAACTCGAGGCGGGTGTTCTTGCGCTGCCGGGGACGGGCCTGAATGGAGCTCTGCCCGACGGAAAGCCGGCGCCACGCGCGGCCAACACGACCAATATCTGGTTCGACAACGTTGAGGGCGAGGCGCTGGTGATCGCGCTCGATCTGAAGGGGATCGCGGTCTCAGGCGGGTCGGCGTGCCATTCCGGCGCGACGGAACCAAGCCATGTGCTGATGGCGATGGGCCTCGATAAAGCCCGCGCGCGCGCCAGCCTCCGCTTCAGCCTGCTCAAGACAATCACCGAGGTGCAGATCGATCGTGTGCTCCAGATTGTTCCGGAAGCCGTGCAGCAACTGCGGGCACTTTCCCCGGTTGCCGCTGGGACGCTGGGCTAGCACGCAGTTTCGGTTTTGCTAGCGAATCTGCAGACAATCTTGATAAGTGCTCAAAGCAATCGATGCTCACGTGTCGGCCAAACCTTTCTTGCGCCTGAAGTGAATAGGTCCACAAATTGCTAGTACCTATGTATAGAAGACTTGGCGTTGCGCTTGGTTAGGTTCGAGATAAAAAGGAGCGAAATCCATGGCTCACACCTATACATTACAGTTCACACATCGACTAAATGATGACGGCACAATCGATTCCATCTGCCGCGAATGCTTCACCACCGTTGCAACTTCAAGATCAGGATCTGCTCTGGAGCGCGAGGAGCAACGGCATCATTGCGATGCTTCGCTGCTCGAACGGTATAAAAAGGTTCAGAACATTGAAAATTTTCCCAGTTGACGGATGGGGCATGGCAAGAACGAACCTTCTCGGCTCTCTCGGCCGACAATAAGTCCTTTCCTCACATCGCTCTGCGGCTAACTTCAATGCCCAGAATACTTACCAAGACGGCCGCCGTAACTCATTGACCCACAGGAGCCTAGCTGGAGATCAGGTAGAGTGCAACCGATCGGTTGCACATTCTTCAAGGCCTTCAATTCAGGCAGGATGCCTCCCTCCAGGCAGATTCAACATCAAGAATGCAATTGATGCGAAAATAGAGTCGTACGCGATCCCCATGCCCCAGCAGAACACCATTGCCGTTGCCATGTCCGGAGGAGTCGACTCTTCGACGGTGGCGGCGATCCTTGCTCACCTCGATCAAGGCACCAAAGAGGAACGCACGCAGGTTGTCGGCCTCACGCTGCAGCTTTGGGATCAGACCCGTCTCGCCGGCAAGCATGGCATCCCGGATGCGCCGAAGGCAGGCCGCTGCTGCAGTCTTGACGATGTGTATGACGCACGCCGCGTTGCCGAGCATCTCGGCATTCCGTATTACGTGGTGAACCACGAAGAGCGGTTTGAGCAGGATGTGGTGCGGCCCTTTGTGTCGGAGTATCTCGCCGGTCGCACGCCGATTCCTTGCTCTCTCTGCAACAACCATCTGAAGTTCGACCAGCTCTTGAAGACTGCGCGATCCATCGGCGCAGACTCCATCGCCACCGGTCACTACGCAGTGAACGAGTACGATGCGTACCGCAAGCGCTGGATCCTCAAGCGCCCGGCCGATCTCGCCAAGGACCAGACGTATTTCCTCTTTGGTCTGACCCAGGCGCAACTCGCGCACACGCTGTTTCCGCTGGGGCGCATGACCAAGCCGGAGGTGCGAGAAGTAGCGCGCCAGAAGGGGCTGGCGCTGGCCGAGAAGCCTGACTCGCAGGAGATCTGCTTCATTCCCGGCGGCTCGTATCAGAATTTTCTCGCGGCCTATCTCGAGGAGCAGGGTGAGGCTATGCCGGACACGGCAGGCGAACTCGTGGCTTCAACGGGAGAAGTGATCGGCCATCACGAAGGGATCTCCAACTTTACCGTCGGGCAGCGCAAGGGATTGAAGGTCGCTTCGCCCTCGCCGCTGTACGTTCTGAATATCGATGCGGCAAGTCACCGCGTGACGGTTGGCGCAGACGAGGAGTTGGCAACACATACGCTGCGCGCGAACCGCCTGAACTGGATCAGCATTCCGGAACTTACCTCGCCAATGCGCGTCAAGGCGAAGATCCGCCATCGCCATGAGCCGGCCTGGGCCACTCTTGAGCCAGCAGGCGCGGACGAGGTTGTCGCGACGTTTGATGAACCGCAGCGCGCCGTCACCCCTGGCCAGTCCGCAGTCTTCTATGACAGCGATGAGGTTGTTGGCGGCGGGTGGATCTTCTAGAACAGTAATCGGAAACTGCCTGCCAGCGTGGACGTTTATCCCAGATGCTTTCGCATAAACAGCGTAGCTTGCGGATTGTCGTTGTAGCGCTCGCATCGCATGTAGCCGCGCCGTTCATAGAGAGCGATGGCCGTCTTGAGATCGTCGTAGGTGTCGAGATAAATCCACTGGATATGCCGGCTGCGCGCGAATGCTTCCATCGCGTCCAGCAGCTTGTCTGCAATGCGATTTCCGCGTGCGGTGGGACGAACGTAGAGACGCTTGCACTCGGCAGCGTGCGGGATTGAATCAAGTTTGCGCAGCACTACGCACCCAACCACTTCGTCGGCCAAAAATGCAAGCCACATCCCAGAGTCCAGCGCCTTGAGCATCTTTCGAATGCCCGCCGGTGTATCGCGCTGCACCACGTGCACGGCTTCGTAATACTCGTGCAGGAGGTCGAGGGCCTGGCTGCTCGAAGAGCTGAGCCGCTCGATTCTTACCGGCGGCTTCGAGCTCTCAGCGAGGATGAAGCGCACACGTGCAAGCGCCGTGACCATGGCTTCGCGGTCGGCAACGGTCAGGCGCGCAAGCATCGTTTCAATGTGCTTAGCCGACTGCCGGTTGATGCGCGCCACAGCCTCTGTGCCTGTCGCCGTGAGCGTGAGATGTTTTTCGCGCGCGTCTGATTCGGAGGCTGCCTGGCGCACCAGCTTTCTCCGGGTAAGCGCGGACAGGAGACGACTGATGTACCCCGCGTCGAGTTCGAGAATCTGGCGCAGGGCGGACGCGGTCGTACTGGGGCTGGCTCCGACCTCGTAGAGAATGCGCGCTTCAGTCAGTGCAAAATCGCCGTCAAGGTGACGCCGCCGCAGCAATCCCAGTCGCGCCGTGTAGAAGCGATTGAACTGACGAATAGCAGATACCTGCTCAGATAAGTGAGGCTCGTGTTGAGCGCCAATCGGCATGAAAGCAGGCTATCCTGATTTAGTTGTTTTTGGCAACTATTAGCATTAAAACCGAGCGCCGAAATGAACGGGTGGTCTTGCGCGATATACTGGCCCGGCGTTCTATTTGGAGAAACAACTCGCATGCTAAAGAAAACGTTTGCCTGCTTCTCTGCCACCCTCGCGCTCGCCGCCTCCGCCCTCATTGCTTCCGGACAAAACGCACCGGCCACGCTGACGCTGCATCCTGACCAGCCCATCTCCACCGTCAGCCCGACGCTCTACGGCCTGATGACCGAGGAGATCAACTACGCCTATGACGGAGGCCTATACGCGGAGATGGTGCGCAACCGCACATTTCGCGGTGAATGGAGCGGCATTCCCTACTGGTATCTCGTCGAGGGTGGAAATGCGCGGGCGAAGATGAGTCACGACGCAACGACCGGCCCCAGCGCCGCGCTGCCAACCAGCCTGAAGCTGGAGATCGAACAGGCTGATGTGCATAGCCAGGCCGGCGTCCTGAACGTGGGCTGGTGGGGCATGGCGCTGCACCACAACACGGAATACAAGGGCTCGTTCTACGCAAAGGCTGATACCGCGGGCATCGGGCCCATCACTGTGAGCCTGGTGAATGACGACACCGGCAAAGCGGTTGCCTCTGCGACGGTGAACGGAGTCGGCACGGACTGGAAGCAGTTCACCTTTGCGCTGAAAACCGGCGCAATGGAGGCCTCGTCAACCAATCATCTTGTGATCACCGCGGGCCATGCGGGTACGATGTGGTTGCAACTCGTGTCGCTATTTCCGCCGACGTATCACAATCGCGCGAACGGCAATCGCATCGACCTGATGGACAAGCTGGCGGCGATGCATCCGGCATTCTTGCGGCTGCCGGGCGGAAACTATCTTGAGGGCGACCACATCGAGGACCGCTTCGAGTGGAAGAAGACGATTGGTCCGCTTGTCGACAGGCCCACGCATCGCAGTCCCTGGAATTATCAATCAAGCGACGGCATGGGGTTGCTGGAGTTCCTGGAGTGGTGTGAGGACCTGCACATGCAACCGGTACTTGCGGTGTATGCAGGCTACTCACTGGCCCAGGAGCATGTGAATCCTGGCTCCGATCTCGAGCCGTACGTGCAGGACGCACTCGATGAACTCGAATACGTCACCGGCGGACCGGACACGAAGTGGGGCTCTGAGCGCGTGAAGGACGGGCATCCGGCTCCCTTCAAATTGACGTACGTGGAGATCGGCAACGAAGACAATTTCGACAAATCGGGCAGCTACGAAGGCCGCTATGCACAGTTCTACAAGGCGATCAAAGCAAAGTATCCTGACCTGCAACTGATCGCCACAATGCCGCTCAAAGACATGAAGCCCGATGTGCAGGACGATCACTATTACGTGCGCGCGACCCAGAACTTTGCCGATGCGACCCACTACGACAAAGCCGACCGCAACGGCCCGAAGATTTTCGTTGGCGAGTGGGCCACGCGTGAAGGCGCCCCCACACCGAACATGGGCGCGGCGCTGGGCGATGCTGCTTGGATGACCGGCCTCGAACGCAACAGCGACCTCATCGTGATGTCCTCGTATGCGCCGCTCTTGGTGAATGTGGATCCGGGCGGCATGCAGTGGGAGACGGACCTGATCGGCTACAACGCGATCAAGAGTTATGGCTCGCCGGCTTACTACGCTCAAGTGATGTTCGCGTCTTACCTCGGCGATCACACCGTTGCCTCGAAGCTTGAGAACGGTGGTGCGAAGCTTTTCTACTCATCCACCGTCAACACGGCGAAGAAGCAGCTTTATCTGAAGCTGGTCAACGCATCGTCAGATCCGCAGCCGTTGCAGATCGCGCTGCCGGGCGCGCAACCGAAGGCCATGGCGAAGCTGGTGCGGCTGAGCGCGCCCGATACACAGACGACCAACAGCATCGACGATCCCAACCGGCTGGTGCCTGTGGAGTCGCCTGTGCATGACGTGAGCAGCAAATTCTCCATTACGCTGCCAGCGTATTCGATCGAGGTATTGCTGATCGATCTGCAATAGAGCAAGAGCCTGATCGCGCCGTGCCGCTGGAGAATGAGGAATCCCAGGTTCGCTTCAGAACCTGGGACCATGTCGACCTTCTTTAGTTTCCCTGCGGCGGCGCCGTCGATCCATGCGGGTGGTCGTGCGGACCACCGTGCATCTGCGCTTCCATTTCATCGAGTTTCTTCTTCTGATCCTCGGTTAGAATCTCGCGCAGCGCTTTGTCGGCTTTGATGAACACAGGCACCATACCTTCGTGCCGTTGGTCGGGAGTCAGGCTCTGATCGTCCTCAAGCTTCTGCGACCCGTCATGCATCTCCTGCAAAATGGGTCTGGCTTTGTTCTGCTGATCGGCAGTCAAACTGAGCTTGTCACTCAGTATCCTCAGGTGCTGCTCGACGGGTGCTACTGCAACAGTGTGAGCGTCCGGGCTCGTTGGTGTTTGTTGAGCCGCCGCGCCTATCGCGAACGTCAGCACAGTCGCCATTGCAAGCAAGCGAAGTCGATTCATGGTCACTCTCCTTTTTCTATCGGCGAACCGCGCGATTCAGCCTATGATTCGCACTGTAGCGTTGAAATGCGGCCGCGTCGAGAGCGCAAGCCGCGTTGCTGAACAAAGGGGCCGTCGATGTCCAAAAACGTGCGCACAAAAGCCACTACGCTGCCCGCGCGATTTGCAAAGCCGATGCCGCAGAACAGCCCGCTTTCCGCCGTAGAGCCTCTCTCGATGCGGACTGCAGATGCCCGCGTCCGCCGCACGCGCATGCAACTGGGCACCGCGCTTCTGAACCTCATCATCGAGAAGCCTATCAACGATGTCACTGTACAGGACATTCTCGACCGATCTGGCGTCGGCCGCTCCACCTTCTACCTCCACTACCGCGACAAAGACGACCTGCTCGTCAGCCAGCTGGAGACGTTTCTTGAAACCATCAGCAACTCCCTCAGTGATCGCAAAGACAAATCGCATCGCGTGATGCCTGTCGCCGAACTCTTTGCGCACATCGGCAACCAGAACAAGCTCTATCGTGTGCTCTCCGACTCCGGCCACCTCAAGGACTTCTTCGAGCTGGCCGAGGGCTTCTTTGCACGCGGCATCGAGCGCCGACTGACAGAATCCGGGAAACTCACGAAGGTCCCGCAGCGAGAGCTGGCTGCGCGGGCTTCGGCGTTGTCCGGCAGCCTGCTGTCGCTGCTGCGCTGGTGGCTCGACCGCGGCGAAAAAGAATCGCCGGAGGAAATGGACCGGATGTTTCACCGGATGCTCTGGACCGGCCTGCAATAGCCCCCCTGCTCGCCGCGACTGTCTACTGTTCTGTGAAACCGCGCTATACTACGCCGCATGCGAGGGAAGAGTGGGTGTCTGGGGAGTCTGGGCGGTTGCCTGATGAAGCTGGTGCTGTTCGGGATTCTCGCGACCGCGGGCATCTGGGTTCTGACGGTCGCGTTGAACCCGTGGGCGCTGCACATCGGCGGGCGCTCGACGCCGCTGCTTTACTGGCACGGAACGGGGACGGTCGTGTCAAAGGACGGCAAGACGTATCCGCTGTATATGTCGTTCTGGCCCGGAAGACCTGGGCGACACGGCGGCGGGCGGCGTGAAGGCAAGATATGGAGCGCCGACCTGAAGGGCACAGGCTGGCTGTGCTTTGCGCCGGGATCGGTCGAGCGGATGGATGTGAGCGGCACGATGTATGGCGGCTACACGAGCAGCGACGACAGCCTGTTTTCCTTCCGGCTTCTGGAGTGGCAGAAGCCGTTCCAGATTAACTATCACAATCGCGGCTTTTTCGATTTGGCCGGAAACTGGCACGGGCCACTGCTGGTGATGGACCGGCCGAACGAGCAAGGTATCAAGCTGAACACCGGCCCGTTTATCGACCACGCGACAGTGACGCTGCACTGGGCAAGCCACAACGAATTCGAGTCGACCTGCCGCAATGCAGGCAGCTCAGTTCACTGAACTCTCCGGTCCAAAGCACGAACCGTTGAGCTGCGGGGATGACGGAATGAGAGCGCTTGCTTTTTAATCGTCGTCTTCCTGGTCTTCGTCTTCATCTTGTTCCTGTTCTTCCGCTTGTTCCTGTTCTTCGGTTTCTGATTCGTTGGCTTGGCGTTCGGCTTCGAGGCGCTCTTCGAGTTCTTCGACGTCGTCTTCGTAGTATTCGAAGTTTTGGCAGAAGTCGCGGCGACGCCAGTTGATGCAGTCGGCGGGCGGCTCGCAGGTGGACTTTTCGGGCGCGAGCGTGTGGCCATCGGGGTCTTCGCAGGTTTCGCGGACGGTTTCGCCGAGTTTTTCGTCGGATTTGCGGGCGAGGCGCGCGGCGATCTGGAGGCCGTAGAAGTAGACTCCTGCCTGGCGGCGGTCGATGCGGCGGGAGGCGAGCCCGCGGAAGACCTGATTGATGGCGACCTGCACTCCAGCGGCATCTTCGATGGTGGGAATCAGCAAGGGATCGACTGAGGAAGTACTGGTGGTGGCGTAGCGGCGATCGGCGGTGTGGTAATAGCAGAAGGCCTTTCCGCGGAGGGCGGCGGCTTTGCACTTGTGTCCGCTGGTGAGAATATGCCGGCATTCGTTGAACATGGACGTGACTCCCTGGGACCCCTATTATCCCCACTCTCTGGGTAAAGGTCTTGTTTACATTGGTTTGCAGACGAGGGTGGCGCTAAAGGTCTGTGTGAATTGAGGTTCGCTGTAGAGGTTTCTGCGGATTGGACTTAGCGGCGCGATAGCGGTGCTGGCGAAGATAGCGTGGGCGCGGCGCACGTTCGCGGAGCTAGTGGTTTCAATCACGATTCCATTGTGCGCCGGGAGGGGAAAATTACCTGCAAAATGGAGAAAAGTATTTTGCGAATGGAATGAAGGGGTTAGCGGGGATTTTCGTGGAGAGGGCTTGACGTTTGAAGGAATTCCGAGCCAGGTTACTATTCCAACTTACTATCCATCGTGCGCCCGGATCGGCTGCGATTCCTGTCGAAAATCGTCCTGCCATTTTTGTAATATTGCGTGCCATTGTGGCAGTAAAGGTTTAGAATGGGGACATGGCATTGGCAAACAAATCCGTCGCCGAATTGGCCCCGTCCCACGCTCCCAAAGGAAGACCGCGAATTGGAGCAACGCTCGGGCTGAAGAGCATGGACGTTCCTGCGCTCATCAAGGCGGCGAGTGCCGGGCTCTCCTGGAACTCAGTCAAGAAATTCTTGGGAGCAACTGGGTTCAACCAGCAACAACTGGCGAACTACTTGGATATTCCCGAGAGAACGTTCGCTCGCAGACGCGAAACAGGGGCTCTCGACCGCCGTGAGTCCGAGAAGTTGTTGCGGCTGGCTGAAATCTGGGAGGCGGGCTTGGACCTTTTCGACGGAGACGAAGCACGAACACGCGAGTGGCTTGTGGCGCCGGCCTTCGGTTTGGGAAATGTAGCTCCCATCGATTACGCCCGAACCGAATTCGGCGGACGCGAGGTTCGCGCTCTCATCGGACGCATTGCCGACGGGGTTTTCTCTTGATCGAGGCGTACCGGATCTCGAAGGAACCTGACCCCACAAAAGCGTTTTCGGGACAGGGTGCGAAGGATTGGGGAGGCAGATGGAATAGCAGGGGCGTTGCGGTGGTTTACACCGCTGCCCATCGCTCCCTCTCAATCCTTGAGGTTCTGGTCCATATAAAAGGCGGCGCAGGTATGGGGAGGATAGCGATTAGCGCGCCTTTCTATGTGTATGCCGTTTCGTTTGACCCAGCCCTGCTGGAGGAGTCGCCCATTTCAAGTCTTCCGGCTGGATGGAATTCCGAACCGCTCACGGCTGCCAGCCAGAGCCATGGAGATGCCTGGGTTCTGGCTGCGAGAAGCGCTGTTTTGGCTGTGCCGAGCGTAATTGTTCCTGAAGAACGCAATTACGTTTTGAATCCGAACCATCAGCATTTCCGTGAAATTAAGATCGGGCCGCCGGTTGCATGCTCGGTTGATCCTCGGCTGCTGTGATGCTAGAGAGTGTCGCTTCGCGTTTCTAATCTCGCGGAATTGTTTCTGGGATTCTCTGCTGCGCCGTTGTTCAGGAAGTACGCTACGACCGCCATCCCGGAATGCTGGCAATCTGAACAGACAATGTCCTAGATATCGTGCTCACTGCATCCTTCCTTTCATTGGTTCTGAAGTAGTTGGGGAATGTTTGCGCTCGCCTAGGCCTTGGGCTTCGGAAACTCCTCGGTGTGCTGCTCGCCCTTCCGGCCGAAATAGATCACCTTCTTGCCGGTCAGGAACGCCCAATAGCCAATGACACCCGCGGCCGTCGACCGCGTCACGAACTCCGGGTACCGCACTGTATCCGCCTGCGCACCGCGAATTGCAGCCACGAGATCGACGCTGCGGAATTCCGTCGATATGGGACCAGGGACAAGGATCATCGGTACCGCATGCGTGGTTCCGTCCGACAGGTAGTGGGTCTTCTCCTTGGTCGCAAAGTCTACGCGATAGGATTCCACGCCCACTTCGAGCAGCCCTTTAACGACCTCTGCGAAGGTCATGTTGCCTTGCTGCGTAGCGATAGCTAGTTCTTGAATCACCTGCTTGCTCATTTGTTCTCCTTATTCGGTTGGTAGGGTCTGCAGGCCATGAGCCTGGACCAGTTTCTTCATGGAAGCGAGCAAAGCGTCGCGCTCCCTGGCTGAGAGAGGACCGAAGAATTCTTCGTCGTTCTGGTCTGCGAGGGTCGCCAACCGAGGGAGCAAGCGCCGCCCCGCGGCCGTGAGCGCAATGGATTGGAACCGGCGGTCATCGGTACGGTCGGTGCGGGCGATGAGTCCTTTGCCGACTAGCCGATCAACCAGCTTGGAGACTCCGCCGCGCGTCATCCCAATGCGTTCTGCAAGAACGCCAGGCGAGATCTCCTCGTCGTCGAACATCTCCCGCATCACCACCCATTCCGCCACAGTTATACCGCTTGCCTGGAGTTTGTGGGCGAACGCCTGAGAGACATGGTTGGAAACAAAGCGCAGCCAGAATCCGACGTGCTTTTTCAGGTCGCTCACGGTGAGGGAAGTGGCTCTCGCGTCTTTCATGAATACAGATTACATGGAAACTGTTTCCATGTCAACTGTATTTCCAATCCCTCTAGCCTTTGCTGAGCAGCCGGGCGTTGTTGATTAAAAATCCGCCAATTCGCTCGTTGGAGACGGATAGGTCCTCGAATGTCGGCAAGTGTACAGCGATCTTAGCCAACTCTTGCGGGCGAGTAGGACGTGCTCCGTCCCCCGGCGGATTCCTTTTTGAGGACGCCCTTTCTGATCAGATCCTCGATGTCGCGCAGCGCGGTATCCTGCGAGCACGTCTCTAACTTCGCCCATTTCGAAGAAGTCAGTTTGCCTTCGAAGCCGTTCAGTAGCCGGTTGATCATGCTGCGTTGCCGCTCGTTGAGTTCCGTCGCGGCAAAACGATCCCAGAAGCGGGCCTTGCTGAGCACAGTGGCAAGTATGGTCTCCGCCCGATCAAAGGCACGCCCGAGACACATGAGAAACCATTCGAGCCAGCCTGTGATATCGAGATCACCCTTCTGCGCTGCTTCGAGGATTTCGTAGTAAGCCTTCCGCTCCTGCCGAATCTGCGCCGACATGCTGTAGAAGCGCTGCGGGCTGCGTTCTGAACGCGCCAGAACCATGTCAGCGATGGCGCGCGCAATGCGTCCATTGCCATCGTCGAATGGGTGGATAGTCACGAACCACAGATGCGTCACGCCCGCCTTGAGCACGAGGTCGGTCGCTCTCTCTTTTTCAAACCAGTCGAGGAACTTCTTCATTTCCCCGCGAAGGCGGGCGGCGACTGGAGCTTCATAGTGAACACGCTCTTTCCCGATTGGGCCAGAAACGACCTGCATTGGGCCCTTTTTGTCGTCTCGCCAGGCGCCCACGTTGATCCTCGACATTCCGCTGCGGCCGGTGGGGAACAATGCTGCGTGCCAATCAAACAAGCGTTGCGCTGTCAGCGGCTTGTCGTAGTGCTGCATTGCGTCCAGCATCATTTCGACAACACCCTCGACGTTGCGATCCGCAGGCGTCAGCCCGCCAATATCCATTCCGAGCCGGCTTGCGATCGAAGAGCGCACTTGATCCCTGTCGAGCTTCTCCCCTTCAATCTCGCTCGACTTGAGGACATCCTCGGTTAAGGTATCCAGCACAGCTTCGGTCCGGAGCTGGAATCCAAGCCCCTCCATGCGGCCAATCAGACGTCCTTGCCGGTGTCGCACCTCAACGAGACGCTGGGAAATGCGCCCGGAATCCCAGCTAAAGGCCGGCCATTGAGGACGTTCGTGGATGTAGGCACCGCGCTTTATTCTCCGCACCATGTGCAGAGAATATAGCGCGTATTCGCCGCAATTTCAAGTGATAATCTACGCGAATACTGCGGTGATTACGCCCATTATTCGCCGCTCGCTGATTTCGCCGGCGAAGATGCCGGACTGGAGCTGCCACGCGTCCAGTGCTTCGCGCGGTGATGTTCCGACTGAGCGCGTGCGGCGTTGGCCGTTCTCCCGCCAGTCGAGGTAGAAGGTGCCGCTGGTCGAACGCCGCGCCTTGCCGTCGATGATGACGAGACTCCGGTTTTGGCCTTCCATTGACGTTGACTACCGGGGAAAATTGCCATTTCCCGTTGTGCGAGAGATACTTCTTAAGGTGAGTTTTTCGCCCGGGTTTAATTGATTCAAAAGTGCGGGAGTAGTTCAGTGGTAGAACGTCAGCTTCCCAAGCTGAATGTCGCCGGTTCGATCCCGGTCTCCCGCTCCAGGTCCACATTCCAAGCCCAGGCGTTCAACGAGCTTCTTCCACCTTCACCACAAAATAGGTAACCGAGTCACCGTCGTTGACGAGCGTCTGATGCGGCATTCCTGCGGGGATGTGGACGACGTCGCCGGCCTTCAGTTCCTGACGCGTGCCGCCTTCGACGGACTTGCCGCGGATTTCGCCGGGGCCCGTCGTCTTCGCTTCAACGAGGCTGCCGCCCGTCACGACGGTTGCATGGCCATCAACGATGAAGAAGATATCTGCGGAATTCTGATGCAGCTCGCCGCCCCCGCTGTGCTGGCGATAGGCGAGCATCGTGTAATGGTGTGGATATTTATCGAGCGTCTCGCTGGCGGAGCCGTCGCCCTTCGCAGCGAGTTCCTTGAGATGCTTTGCCCGTTCCAGTAATTCCGGCGTGGACCAGTGATCGGATTTCATCGTTTGTGCGTAAACCCCCATTGCACCCAGCGTGAGTGCGGAAAGCAAGAACCTGCTCACTGCTTTTTGCATCGTATGTCTCCTCGCGCGTCCCGGCACACACAAATCTATCGGACCGGGACGGATTGGTCGATGGAAACTGTTCCTCTGAGCGGGACATGGCAATTGTGTTCATGGTTTCAACCCGGCCAACTGCCTGGCACGCATGAATACATCCAGAAACATCGTCCGTGTGAGCTTGCCGGTATTCGTGTTCTGGAGCGAAGGGTGATAGCTGGCGAGTACGGTCAATCCGGCGGGCAACGTATACTCGGCTGCGTGCGCAAACGTAAAATTTCCGCGAACAAGTTTTGCGCCCTTACGCTGCTCATATGCCAGCAGCCCGTCAAATGCGATCCGACCCAGGCAAACGACGACGCGCAAATTCTTGAGGAGTGCCATCTCCTCATCCATCCATGAGGAGCAAGTGCGCAACTCTTCCGGGGAGGGTTTGTTTGCCGGCGGAGCACAGCGGACGACCGACGTAATCCAAAGATCGGTGAGTTTCATGCCATCGTTGCGCGAAGTTGCCCGAGGAAGGGAGGCAAAGCCCGCTTCGTGCAGGATCGAATAGAGGAAATCTCCCGAGCCGTCTCCCGTGAATGGCCGGCCAGTGCGGTTGGAGCCGTGCGCGCCGGGCGCCAGTCCGAGGGCAAGAACCCGCGCCTGGGGATCGCCGAACGAGGGGACCGGACGCCCCCAATACTCCCAATCGGCATAGGCGCGCCGTCGCACACGCGCGACTTCAACGCAATGTGCCCGCAGGCGCGGACAGCGTTCGCAGGCTACGATTCGTGCATTTAAAGTCTCAAGTGAACGTGGGGCAGCGGTCATCACAGACTCTAGGTTATAACGCTGGTCAGCCGGAGTTCGCTCGCGCTTTAACGGGCCGCTTACGCTTGAATCTTCACCGCGGCACACCCATCAGATAACATGTGTCTGACTTCTTTCGGATGCGCTTGCGTGCGCGCTCGGAGCCTGCGCATCGGAAGATCACCACGGAGAGTTGAACCCGGAGACTTACAAATGAAATCAGCAAAGATTCTTGTGCTAGCCGGCGACTTCGTTGAGGACTACGAAATCATGGTCCCGTTTCAGGCCCTGCAGATGGTGGGCCACAAGGTGGATGCGGTGTGTCCGGGAAAGAAAAAAGGCGAGCAGGTGCGCACGGCGATCCACGATTTCGAAGGCGATCAGACCTATACTGAGAAGCGCGGTCACAACTTCACGCTGAATGCGACTTTCGATGAAGTGAATCCTGCATCGTATGACGCGCTCGTGGTTCCTGGCGGGCGTGCGCCGGAGTATCTGCGTCTGAATCCCAAGGTGCTTGAACTGGTGCGGCACTTCGACAAGGAAGGCAAGCCGATTGCCGCGCTCTGCCACGGTCCGCAGGTGCTGGCGGCAGCGGGCGTGCTGAAGGGCCGCATGGTCAACTGCTATCCGGCATGTGCGCCGGAAGTGAC
Source organism: Occallatibacter sp. (assembly GCF_049582745.1). Classification (GTDB taxonomy): domain Bacteria; phylum Acidobacteriota; class Terriglobia; order Terriglobales; family Acidobacteriaceae; genus Telmatobacter. Next base: position 10,159 of record NZ_JBAUUO010000015.1, on the reverse strand, counting down.
CCTGGCGGGTGGGACATTTGTTCCGCTGGATTTTGCCGACGCCACCGTTGACGGAAAACTCGTCACCGGTCCCGCATGGACAGCGCATCCGGCGTGGCTCGGAAAATTCCTCGACGTTCTGGAAGCGCACCTGAAGGAACAGGCTGCCTGAGTTCGCTCAGCTGCGGCTCATCACCGGATGCACGGCGCGAACCTGGCGCAGCGGCAATGCGGAGCCGTTGTTCAGCGTCTGCTGAATTTCCGCAACGATGGAGAGCGCGATCGAGGCCGGCGTTTCCGCGCCGAGATCAAGGCCGGTCGGCGCGTGCATCTGGGTGAGCCATTGCTCCACGCGTTCAGCTGGATTTGAAAGTCCAAGCAGACGAGCGGACTCGGCGAGAACTTCCCGGGTTCTGCGCTGCGGACCAAGCACACCAAGGTAAGCGGGCACGAAATTGCTCGCAAACAATGCCGCCAGGATGCAGGAATCTTGCTCGAAGCTGTGGGTCAGCAGGACCGCTGCGTCCGTTGTTTTCATCTCTGCAAGAAACGATGATTCGGATTCGGGCAACGTGGAGTTCGAAAACGCTAGCACCTTGCCTGCGCTGGGAAAACGCTCACGGGTGGCGAGATGGCTGCGTCCATCCGCGACGACTGCGAACCAGCCGAGTTGGCGCGCGAGACGCAGCAGCGGCTTGGCATCATCGCCCGCGCCAAAGATCCACAAACCCGGCCGGGCCGCGCGATAGTCGACCCAAATCCGCGTTTCGCTTCCGTCAATCGCAACGCGCTGATCGATGGACTGCATGCGATCAAGCGCCAGGGCAGCAAGATTGCCGAGGCGCGCCTGCCTCGTTTCTGCGTTGCTTTGTGCGTTGTGACTCCTCTGCACGGTCGGTCCAGCAAACACTCGATCCGCGATGCCCGCGCCATCGAGAACTGTTGCGATGGCCAACGGCACGCGCGCATGAAATGCGGCCTCAAGTGCTGTCAACAGCGGAGTAGCCGTGACTCGGCGCTCCAGCAGGACGTAGACAACGCCTCCGCAGCCGGAACCGTATGGCATCTCCCCATCGTCCTCCGCCGTCGAATAGCGTTGCACCACCGGCCCCGAGTCAGTCAGCCACCAGGCACGTTTTGCGACTTCCGCTTCGAGGCATCCGCCACTCACCGTGCCCGCGCGGCGGCCGTCGGGCGCAATCAACATGCGCGCACCGGGCTTACGGTAACTAGGTCCGTCCACATCCACAACTGTGGCAAGTACGTAGTCTGAACCCGCGGATTCCAACGAGCGCCAGAGCGGCAGGATATTTTCGAGGTCGGTCATGAACTCCTAATCTCGCTCACGCTTCCAGCATCTTCGATTCAAGCAGATTCTCGATACGCACGGGAAGCTCGCGCACCCGCACCCCGGTTGCATGATACACCGCTGCGGTAATCGCCGGCGCAACGCCGGCCATGCCGATCTCGCCGATACCGCGCGCGCCATACTCATTCACGATGTAGTCGGGATAGTCGAGGAAGGTGACATCCTGCACTGGCAGATCCGCACAAGTGGGCACGAGATAGTCGGCGAAGTTGTTATTGATGGGCTGTCCTGAACGATGGTCAAAGATCGTGTCTTCGAACAGCGCCATGCCCACGCCCATCACGGCTGCACCCAGAATCTGATTTGTGCCCGCGCCTTTGTTGATGATGCGGCCGCAATCGAAGATGGAGAAGGTCTTGCTGACGCGCAGACGCGCGATCTCCGGCTCCCACTCCACCTCGGCAAAATGCGCGCCGAAGGAATGCAGCGAGTATTGTTTCGCCTTGGGATCGTCAAATGACGGAGCGGTGCGGCCCGTTGCGCTCAGCCCGCCGAGATTGGCGAGATTGAGTACTTGCTCAAAGGGAATGCTGTTTGCAGTCATGTTGCCGCCCGAATGCATTGCAACTCCCACCACCTGAGGCTGCTGCCTGGAATGCACGAGGCCGTTTGTCATGGAAAGGTTGGAGGGATCCATTCCATGGAACGGCGATTGAGGTATGGTCGCGGCAATATGGAGAAGGCGCGTTACCGCCTCAGAAACCGCGCTGGTGGCCGCCGGAAGCAACGCACTGGTTGCCATCGACCCACCGGATGTCGGACCATCGGGCAGAGAGCTGTCGCCGAGAAAGACGTCGATGCGGTCAAGCGGCACTCCCGTCTTCGCGTGAATTACCTGCGCGAAAACGGTATACGTTCCGGTGCCGATGTCCTGCGTGGCGCAGCGAACGCATACGCGTCCGTTGGGACAAAGTTCCACCGAGGCTATGCAGGGAATGCGCGCAGCGGCCCAAGAGGCCCCAGCCAACCCCCAACCAACCACCTTTCCGTTGCGACGCATGGAGCCGACTTCCGGTGTGCGCTGCTTCCACCCGATCTTCTCTGCGCCGGTGGTGTAGCACTCTTTTAGATGTCGCGACGAGAAAGGCAGGTTTTTGCCCTCATCGCGCTCAGCATCGTTTTTCAAGCGGAGTTCCAGCGGATCCATCTTGAGCTTCACGGCAAGCTCATCCATCGCGGATTCAAGCGCGAAGAGTCCAGGCACCGCACCCGGTCCGCGCATCGGTGCAGGCGCGCCCACATTTCTGCGAACCATCGCAGCCGTGACTACAAGGTTCCGGCAGCTATAGAGGAACGGTGTCTGCTCGCCGCAGCGCTCCATGAAATCGTCAAGCTGCGAAGTCTCCGACAGAAAATCGTGACGGATTGCCGTCAGCTTTCCGTCCTGCGTGGCGCCCAGGCGAATGCGCTGCTGCGTTCGCGGTCGATGGCCGACGTTGGAGAACATCATGCGTCGATCCACGCTCACTTTAACGGGCCGCTTCAACTGGCGTGCAGCGGCTCCGGCCAGTGCCGCTTGGGGCCAGGCAGAAAGTTTGCCGCCGAATCCGGATCCGATGAAGCGCGAAATCACGCGCAGGTTCTCGCGTGGAACTCCAAGCACTTCCGACATCACGGTGCGGGTGCCAACTACGGCCTGCGTGCTCTCGTAGAGCGTCAGGTTATCTCCATCCCACACCGCAACGGTGCCGTGCATCTCCATGGGATTGTGGACTTCAATCGGCGTGGAGTACGTTTCATCGATCGTTACCGGCGCGGTGGAGAGGGCCTGATCGGGATCGCCGCGTTTCCAACTGCTTTTCCGATCTCCGCTGAAACCTGCGCCGAGATCGGGCTGCACGTCGGGCTGTTCCACGTCATATTGCACGCGGATGGCTTGCGCCGCAGCGTTAGCTTGTTCCAGGGTTTCAGCTACGACCGCGGCAATGTACTGACCCCAGTAGTTGATGGTGTTATCGGCAAACAGAGGGCGCGACTCAGCCATGCTGCCGTCTTCTTCATGCGGAATGGTGCGATAGACACCCTCCAGATTGCCGTGGTGCAAAACCAGAAGCACGCCCGGCATCTTTTCTGCTGGAGAAGTATCGAGGCTGCGAATCGTTCCCTTGCCGATGGTGGCCTGCACCAGCACCGCATGTGCCAGGCCTGGAATATCGTGATCACAGGCGTAACGCGCGGTTCCGCTGGTTTTCAAAGGGCCGTCGATGCGCGGCACCACCGCGCCGATGATGCTTGCGTGAGGAAGTGTGTCCGTCGCCATAAGAATCTCCGTGAAGTGCAACTATGCGGTTGCGGTTTTGAGCGAGTGCACGAGGCAGCGCCTGGCCAATTCCACTTTGAATGCATTGCCTTTCTGCGGTTTTGCCTTGGCCAGCGCGGCTTCTGCCGCAGCCTTGAAGGTTGCGGCGCTGGCCGGCTTGCCCATTAGCGCCGCTTCCGCTTCGTGGCAGCGCCAGGGCTTGGTGCCGACACCGCCCATGGCCACCCGAATATAGCGAACGTGGCCACCGTCGACGCGAGCGACGACGGCGGCGGACGCAAGCGCGAATTCATAACTGGCGCGGTCGCGCAGTTTCAAATAGGTCGACTTGGCGCCTTCGACCGGCTTGGGCAGATCGACATATGTGATCAGTTCGCCGGGTTCGAGCGCGTTCTCGATATGCGGCGTGTCGCCGGGAAGCTTGTGGAAGTCGGCGAAAGGGATGGTGCGCTTGCCCTTTGGACCTTCGACGTGAATGACCGCTTCGAGGGCCGCCATCGCTACACACATATCCGAAGGGTGAGTGGCGATGCAGTGCTCACTGGTACCGAGGATGGCGTGGGTGCGGTTGAATCCTTCGAGCGCCGCGCATCCCGTGCCGGGGGTGCGCTTGTTGCATCCGTAGCCGCCGGGCGTGCCGGCGTTCGGCTCGCGGAAGTAAGCGCAGCGCGTACGTTGCAGCAGGTTGCCGCCAGTTGTCGCCATGTTACGCAACTGCGGCGACGCGCCGGAAAGAAGCGCTTCGGACAGGACTGCATAGGATTTCTGCACATCGGCATTCCATGCGAGGTCGGAGTTCCGCACCATGGCGCCAATGCGCAGGCCACCGGTTGGTAGCCTCTCAATCTTGTCCAAAGGCAGGAGATTAATGTCGACGAGCGTCTTCGGTGTCTCGACGTTGAGCTTCATCAGGTCGACCAGCGTGGTACCGCCGGCGATGAACTTTGACTGGGCGGCGCTGGCGAGAGCTTTGTCGATGCTTGGAGCTTTGACGTAGCTAAAGGTTTCCATGATGTCTCTTCTCCTTCAGGCGAAGGGCGCCTAGGCGCGCGAGCGCACTTGCTTCACCGCGGCGAGGATGTTGGAGTATGCGCCGCAGCGGCAGATATTTCCGGACATGGCTTGCTTGACTTCGTCGTCTGACTGGCCGATGGGTTCCTTGAGCAGGGCAACCGCGCTCATGATCTGGCCGCTGGTGCAATAGCCGCACTGGTATCCATCGTGCTCCACAAAGGCTGCCTGCATGGCATGCAGATTTCCAGGCTGGCCGAGGCCTTCGATGGTGGTGATCTCATCGCCCTCGTGCATCAGGGCGAAGGAGAGGCAGCTGTTGACACGGCGGCCATTGACGTGAACGGTGCAGGCACCGCACTGGCCGTGATCGCAGCCTTTCTTGGTGCCGGTGAGGTGAATGCGCTCGCGGAGCGTGTCGAGCAGGGTGGCGCGCGGGTCGAGGTTGCGCAGGGTGTAATCTTTGCCGTTGATGCGCAGCGTGATGTTGCCGGCGCCACGGGTTTCGGATTGATCCTGGATTGCAGGCTCGATGGCTGGAGCAGCCGCGGCCAGAGGGGCAGCTCCGGCCAGAACGCCCGCTGCTCCCAGGCCGGAAAGGAAAGAGCGCCGGCTGAACCCGCGTTTGCCGGAATTCTCCGTCAGAGTTTCGAGGTCTACCGACTGTTGATCGGGTGCGAGAGTATCGTTCGCGGTCTGGGGAGGGCGCGAACGCAGGTGTTTCAAGCGCGTATCGAGAGTGTCTGCCACAGGTCGACCTCCTTGGGACAGGACGGTGTTTGAATTATCTTCGGCGAATCGGCGTATTAGAGCAGAGGGAACAGCCCCAACCAGGGAGACGCCGTGCCGCTATCGTATCCAAATTCCCATACGGGTGGGAAATGGGTTTTGAGCTCATGGAAATCCCGCGGTCTCAAGGCGACCGAGTCTGGGTTGAGACTCGATGAAGAGATTCGATGCAAAACCCCAAGAAGGACGTTTTCCCGGTCTTTTCCTGCCACAGGACGACGGCAATTTCAGCTTGCCGCCGCCAGTTCACTTTCGAGTTCCTGCTCGGCAGGGTGGGGGCCGCCGATGCGGATTCGTTCTTCGATCTTCTTGTAGTTGGCGATCTTGTGGGTCAACAGTGCGTGTGCCTGCTGCAGCGCGACGATTTTGGCGGCGATTGCAGCCTGGTGGTCCTCAAGCAGCTTGCGCCGTTCGAGTGAGGTGGCGTCGCCCTTTTCGCGGAGATCGGCATAGCGTTGCATCTCGCGAATAGACATATTGGTGGCCCGCATGCAGTGGAGGAAGTTGAGCCACGCTTCGTCGGCTTCAGAGTAGCGTCGGTGACCGTTGCGCGCGCGTCCGACCGGTTGGATCAGGCCGACGCGCTCATAGTAGCGCAGAGTGTGCGCGGTCATTCCGCACCTCTCTGCCATGCTTCGGATGGTATAGCCAGCGTCTCTCACAAATTCAACCTACAACCTGGTGCGCGCTCGAAGTCAATGGAGCTTCGAGGGCTTTGCTGCCGTTTGAGGCCGTTGACCGGCCGTTCATCTGTCAAAAGATTCAATCGGGTTTTCCAATCGCAAGTTTCTAAAACACATAGCGAGGGTCGAGTTGAAACTCTTTGATTTTGGACTTAACAATTCTTAAGGAATTTGGACGATGATTCTGAGGCCAAGGTTCCGAACGCGAGGCGACTTTTTGGGGTATACATCTCGATCTCAAAGAGCATCCGAATAATTCCAAAGAAAGGAACACCGCTTTCAGGCGGGTTGATCCCGTATGATCTTCACCAAACATGGCGACGGATGCCCACGACTACGAACGAATGCTGGCGGTGGCTCTGGAAGAGGCGCGCTATGGACGCCTCGAAGGGGGTATTCCGATTGGCGCTGCGCTCTTTACCAACGCGGGCCAGTTGGTGAGTCGCGGACACAATCGGCGGGTGCAGCAGGGAGATCCCAGCATGCATGGGGAGACCGATGCGTTTCGCCGAGCAGGAAGGCAGCGCAGCTACCGCAACATGGTAATGGTGACGACGCTTGCGCCGTGCTGGTATTGTAGCGGGCTGGTGCGTCAGTTTCGTATCGGCACGGTGGTTGTGGGCGAAAGCCGCACCTTTGCCGGGGGCCTCGACTGGCTGCGCGAGAACGGTGTTGAAGTGATCGATCTCGATAATCGCGAGTGCCGCGAACTGCTCGAAGGGTACATCGCAGAGCACCCCGAAATCTGGAACGAAGACATCGGCGAAGAGTAGCTCGCCTGTGACATTTGTTAGAAGGATCCATGGATCGTCGCAAGTTTATTGCCGCTTCGCTCGCCTCCTCAGCATCTGCGCTGGTGCGGGATGCCAAAGCGCAAGCTAATCCCGGCCACCTTCGCGAGTTCTACGAACTCCGACGTTACACGCTGCAAACGGGCCCGCAGGTTGCCTTGACGGAGAAGTACATCAGCGAAGCGCTGGTTCCGGCGCTTGCGCGCAAAGGTTCGAATCCGGTGGGAGCGTTTCACCTCGACATCGGTCCGGAAACGCCGACTTTCTACGTGCTGATTCCAATCGAGGGCGGAGTGGCAGCCGGAAATCTCGAAGTTGAATTGAGGCGCGATGAGGACTACATCAAAGCGGCCGAGCCTTTCTGGAGCGCGCCTGCGGCGTCGCCAGCGTTTCTGCGGATGGATTCATCGCTTTTGATCGCATTCGAGGGCTGGCCGCGGATCACGCCGCCTGCCAAGGGAAAGCGCATTTTTCAACTCCGCACCTACGAGAGCCCCAGCTACCGCGATCACATTTTGAAGGTGCAGATGTTCCACTCCGGCGAATTCGAGATCTTCAAGAACGCCGGATTTCAGCCGGTCTTTTTTGGCGACACGCTGATCGGGCAGCGCATGCCCAGCCTCACCTACATGCTCAGTTTTGCCGATTCTGCCGAAATGGATGCGAAGTGGAACGTCTTCCGCAACGATCCTGCGTGGAAGAAGCTTTCAGCCGATCCGCGATTTGCGTTTGAGGCGATTGTCAGCAACATCACCAACCTGGTGCTGAGCCCGCTGGCAGCTTCGCAGATCTGATTTCGTTGCAGGCGATCAATTCTGTCGTTGGCGCTTCGATCCAATTCGTGCGGCCAGATTTAGCAGGCTTTCGTCGCTTTCTTTTGCGGCGGCCAGTTGCATGCCGCCGATGGAGCAGGGAATGGTGACGACGGGGACACCGGCGAGGCTGAACGGGGTAGTGTAGCGGAGGATGCGACTTCGCGCCTGGCTGTTATCGGCGCCGATGCCGATGCGGGCTACGGGCGAGGCGGGCAGCAGGAGCAATTCATGTTCGTGGAGCAGTGTGTCGATGCGGGTGCGGAATTCGGCGTGTCGCTGGCGCATGACGACGATCTCGGCGTCTGTGATGCGCGCGCCCCACTCGAGGCGTTCGCTAAGGGCCGGCGACATCGAGTCAAAGTGACCGGCATGAAGGCGCGCCGCCTCCGATGCCTGGATGGTGGCGTAGGTTTCGAAGGAGCCGGCCCACCAGCCGACATCGATGGTGGAGCTTTTGAGTCCGAGTGCGCGGAGATCGCGCTCGACGCTGCGCAGGCCGGCCATGATCGCTGGCTCCGTGTCGTGCAGGAATGCGTCATGCACGACGGCGAAGGAATTGAATTCTTGGAGAGCGCTCGATTTGCCGGGGGCGAAGATATAAGCGAGCAGGGGAGCGTCTTCGAGGTCGCGAAATAGCCAGCCCATGGTGTCGAAAGATTGGGCGAGATGCGCGCCGCCACGCCAGTCGCCGCGGCCGAGGGAGGCGCGATAGCCGGCGAGGCCGCAGAGGGCGGCTGGTCCGCGGACGGAGCCGCCGGTATCGGTGCCGATTGCAGCAAGCGCAGAGCCCTCGAGAATGCTGGCCGCCGCACCGCTGGACGATCCGCCGGTGAGCGCGCCCGGATTGTCGGGCTGCTCGCAATCGCCGAATTCCGGATTTTCGCCGGTGATGCCATAGGCGAGGGGATGGAGGTGGGTTTTGCCGGTGATGACGGCACCGGCTTTGCGAAGCTGCTCAACGAGCCAAGAGTCGTGCCGGGAGATGCCATTGAGATCGCGATAGAAGTGAACGCCGCAACTGGTGGGTGCGCCGGCAAGGTCGAAGCAGTCTTTGACAGAGACAGGGATGCCCCAGAGATTGCTGCGTCCATCGCCAAATTGTCCGCCGGTCGATCGTGGGATCGCTGCGGCGCGCGCGGCCTCTTCCAGTGTCCAGTCTGGATTGCGCCAGGATAGGTGTTTTTGCCGGGATTGCGGTTAGCGCGTTGTAGCGTATCCCTGGCAAGATCCGCCGGTGTGGTGCTTCCCGATGCAAGCGCTTCGCGAGCGCCGCGAATCGTGGTGGAAGAGGAGTCCATTCCAGCATCTTAGGCCTGTGGGTAGCAGTGCACCCCGATCCGTCAGATTGCCACGGTTTCAGACGTGGCCATCTCAAACGTGAGGTTCACTGATCGCGCGTCAATGGGCCGGGTCCGGTGGCGCACTCCGCGGGGAATAGTCGCTAATTGACCAGGATGAAGCTCAAGCGTTCCGTCTTCAAATTCGATGGCTAAACGACCCTCAAGGATCAGGAATGTTTCGTCGGAGTTGGGATGAAAATGCCAGTGATACGGTTCTGTCATCGTGGCAATCCTAACGACATGATCATTGGTATGAGCAATGGGATGATTATCGTAATCAAGGTGAGCCGACGACTCAGCGCTTAAGGTGATGACGTCAGGAATATGACAACTCATTCTTAATCCTCGCATTCACACTTTAGGTTCGCAATTCCGCGGATTGTCAGTGAAGCGGAGGGTTCTCACGCATTCCGGGCCATTGCAAGGTCGACGATCTCTCCAATCATCTGGGTATAGGAGAGGCCGGATTTTCTCGCGGCCATGGCAAACTCCTGTCCGCTGGAGAGCCATGGGTTCGGATTTGCTTCGATAACATAAATCTCGCCCTTGCTGGAGACACGCATGTCAATGCGGCCATAATCGCGAAGCTTGACGGCGCGATAGGCCTTGATCGCGATCTCGGCCAGTTTGGCGGCGGTTTCTTCGTCGAGGTCTTCGGCGATCGCCGATTTCGTGAGCCTGTAGGCGTCGGTGTCCTTCTCGAATTTCACATCCTGGCTGGCGATCCTGGGAACGCCTTTGGGAAGCTTCGACAGGTCGAGCTCCACCAGGGGTAGCGCGCGGGCGTTTTCGTAATTGCCGAGGATGGAGGCGTAAATCTCGCGTCCCTCGATGTACTCCTCGATCAGCGCGGGAGAATCGAATTCCGTCTGGATATAGGCAATGCGCTCCATCAAATCCTTCACAGTGGTGACGACGGCGGTGGCATCGATGCCGATGGATCCATCTTCGGAGGTGGGTTTGACGATGAGCGGGAACGCGATGTCGTGGGCGTGGTCGATGGTGCCGCGCCATGCTGTGGCAAAGTAGGGCGACTGAATCCCGTAAAAGGCGAACATCTTTTTGGCGATGGATTTGTCCTGGGCAAGAATGTGCGCGTGCGGTCCCGCACCGGTGTAGGGG
>NZ_JBAUUO010000014.1:0-57690 GCF_049582745.1 Occallatibacter sp. | reverse complement strand
GGCACCGCCGGAACCACGGCGTCCGGAGCAACAGCGGCCTCCGGCCCCAGTGCAACATCCTGCGCGCCAGCAGCGCGCCCCGGAGCGCCAGGCGCCGTTGCAACATGCGCAGCCCGCACCTGAACGGCAGGCACCGCCGGAACCACGGCGTCCGGAGCAACAGCGGCCCGCGCCAGTGGAGCATCAGCAGCCTGCGCGGGCTCCGCATGCGGCAGAACCGGGGCCTGCACAGCACCAACAAGAGACGAGACCGGTCCTGAAGCAGCGTGAGCAGCACGCAGCTCCGAAACCGCAGCAGGAGCACAAACCGGAGCCGAAACCCAAATCGGACGAAAAAGATAAGCAACCGCATTAGACTAGACGAGCCGGAGCGGATTGAGCGGTCTTGCCGAGGTTCGGGCAAGACCGCTTGCCTACAGGCTGGATGCCGAGACACCGATCTGCCGGGCGCCGGGCAAAGCGAAGCAAATCTGTTGCATCAATCGGCGGCCTGCACCTTGATGGAGACGACGCCGCGAACCCAGCGCGCCGGTCGACGTTCGCCGGAGATAACCAGTTCGACGGGGCCGTCGCCGGCGAGTGGTCTTCCATCGACGCTGTCGGCTAGCAGCACTGAACCATCGTGAACGTCGGGGGAGACTTCTCCGAGCGAGTAGACGACCTTGTAGCCGTCGCGTCCTTCGGCGACGACGTAGAGGCGAAAGTCTTTGCCCTTGAGTTTCTGGGGAACGCCAACTTCGACGAGCAGAGCCATCAGGGGAACTCCGGAGTAGGATTCGGGAGCCCGCGTGCGTTCGTTGGTGACCTGGATGGTTTCGTGGGGAAGCTGGGCGAGCTTGGGTGCGGTCCACTCCTCTGACTTTTTGCCGTAGCTGATCTTCAGAGGAGTGACCATTGCGTCGCGGCCCTGGTCGGCTAGCTGCCGCGTGAGGGAAGTATCGGGCGGCCGGGGATGACCCATGGGGAGATCTGTGATTGGTCCCGATTGCGCGTAGGCCAAAGGTGTCGCGAGAAAAAGTGACAGGAGAAGTGTGTGCAACCCCATTGTGGGCACGGGCGGTCGCCTCCAGGCATCCATCGTATACTGGAGCTATGTCGGTTGTGCGCAATATTGCCGCGATTGCCAAGGGGATGAGCATCACCTTCGGTGAAATGCTGCAACCTACGACGGTGGAGAACTATCCGGACGGCAAGGGCCCAAATCGTGGGGCGAAGTTCGAACAGCGCTTCCGCGGCGGGCACGTGCTTCAGCGGGATGAGAATGGTTTGGAAAAGTGCGTGGCCTGCTTTCTGTGCGCGGCAGCTTGCCCGGCAAATTGTATTTATATCGAAGCGGCAGAGAATACCGAGGAGCAGCGGATCTCGTCGTCGGAGCGGTACGCCAAGGTCTATAACATCGACTACAACCGGTGCATCTTCTGCGGATACTGCGTGGAGGCCTGCCCGACGGATGCGATTACGCATGGACACGGGTTTGAACTGGCCAGCCTGAATGCAACGAGCCTGGTGATGCGCAAGGAAGACATGCTGTTGCCGGTGAGTGCGATAGCGGCGGCGCGGTAGCGCGGCTCCGCCGGTTCACTTTTTGGAGTAAGACCCATCAATCGCTCGAACGGCGTTTCAGCCCTGTAATCTCCCGGTCCAGTCCCCGATTGCTTCTATTCCGTGCTTCGAACCGGCGTCTGGTCCGTAAGCCTCATACAATCATCAAAGAGATATGACGACACCCCACGAACATCCCCTGGTGGAGATTTTGAAGAAGCGCATCGCGATTATTGATGGCGCGATGGGCACGACCATCCGTACGTATGGTATGGCCGAGGCGGATATCCGCGGCGAGCGCTTCAAGGACGCGAAGAAGGACCTGAAGAACAACGGCGATCTGTTTGTGCTGACGCAACCCGCAATGATTGGCGATATTCACCGGCGGTTTCTGGAGGCAGGGGCCGACATTATCGAGACCAACACCTTTGGCGCGACGACCATTTCGCAGAGCGAGTTTTTTGTGGACGATCCGCGGGAGCATGGGGGTCGGAAGGATCCCGAGTTCTACCAGAAGATCATTGACGACAAGTTTTTGCGGGTTCTGGCGTGGGAGATCAACGAAGTATCGGCAAAGATTTGCCGCGAATGGGCGGATAAGGTCGGAAAGGAAACGGGACGGCCACGGTTTGTGGCGGGATCGATTGGGCCGCTGACGGTTTCGCTTTCGAATTCGCCGGATGCGAACGATCCGGGGTTCCGGTCGGTGACGTTTGACCAGGTGAAGACGGCGTATGCGGAGCAGGTGCGGGCGCTGATTGCGGGCGGGGTCGATTTTCTGCTGGTGGAGACGATCTTCGATTCGCTGAATGCCAAGGCGGCGCTGGTGGCGATTCGCGAGGTGTTTGACGAGGATGCTGTGGAACTGCCGGTAATGATTTCGGCGGCGGTGGGACGCGGCGGGGAGACACTGATTTCTGCGCAGACCACCGAGGCCTTCTGGAATGCGGTGGAGCATGTGAAGCCGCTATCGGTGGGATTGAATTGCTCGCTGGGGCCGGACCTGATGTATCCATTTCTGTCGGAGCTTTCGGAAAAGGCGAACGTGGCGATCTCGTGCTATCCGAATGCGGGGCTGCCGAACCCGCTGTCGGCGACGGGATTCGACCTGGGGCCGGAGGATATGGCGCGCTACCTGAGCGAGTTTGCCAAGGCGGGGCTGATCAATATTGCCGGGGGATGCTGCGGGAATACGCCGGAGCATATTGCGGCAATTGCCAAGGCGCTGGAGGGCTTGCCTCCACGGAAGTTGGGTGAAAGATCGGAACCAGAGTCCGACGCGGGCGAAGGTGTTGCAGCATGAAGCCTCTTCGCCTGTCGGGATCGCAGCCGTTTACGCAGCAAGCCAGAGTTTTCATCATGATCGGCGAGCGGACCAATGTGGCCGGTTCGCCGAAGTTTGCGCGGCTGGTGAAGGACGGCAAGTTTGAAGAAGCCGTGAGCGTTGCCAGGCAACAGGTCGAGAATGGGGCAAACGTTCTTGATATCTGCATGGACGAGGGGATGATTGACGGCGTCGCGGCGATGACGCGCTTCCTGCAACTGCTGGGGAGTGAGCCCGAAGTCGCCAAGGTGCCGTTCATGATCGACTCGTCGAACTGGGCCGTGCTGCAGGCAGGGCTGAAGTGCCTGCAGGGCAAAGGCATTGTGAATTCGATTTCACTGAAAGAGGGGGAAGCGAAGTTTTGCGAGCATGCGGCAACGGTGTTGAAGTATGGTGCGGCCGCGGTGGTGATGGCGTTTGACGAGACGGGACAGGCGGCGACGTTCGAAGACAAGATTCGTGTGTGCGAGAGGGCTTATCGAATTCTCGTGGACAAGGTTGGGTTTCCGGCCGAGGACATCATCTTCGATCCGAATATTCTGACCGTTGCGACCGGCATGGAGGAGCACAACAATTACGCGGTCGACTTCATCAATGCGACGCGATGGATAAAGGCGAACCTGCCGCACGCAAAAGTGAGCGGCGGCGTCTCAAATATCTCGTTCAGTTTTCGCGGCAACAATCGGGTGCGCGAGGCGATGCACGCGGCGTTTTTGTATCATGCGATTGCGGCGGGTCTCGATATGGGCATCGTGAATGCCGGGATGCTCGAAGTGTACGAGGAGATTGAGCCGAAGCTGAAGGAACTTATCGAGGATGTGCTGCTGAATCGCAGGCCTGATGCGACGGAGCGGCTGGTGGAGTTTGGCGAGTCGCTGAAGGGCGAAGGCGCGGTTGTTGCCGAAAAGAAAACGGAAGAGTGGCGCAATGGAACGGTGGAAGATCGCCTGACTCATGCGCTGGTGAAGGGGATCGACAGCTATATCGAGTTGGATACGGAAGAGGCGCGCGCGAAGCTGGGCCGTCCGCTGCTGGTGATCGAAGGCCCGCTGATGGACGGGATGAGCGTGGTTGGCGATCTGTTTGGCGCGGGCAAGATGTTTCTGCCGCAAGTTGTGAAGTCAGCGCGTGTGATGAAGAAGGCGGTCGCGTATCTTTTTCCGTTCATGGAGGCCGAGAAGGCGGCCATGGAGGCTGCGGGCCAGGTTGTGAAGGCGCAGGGAAAGATCGTGCTGGCTACGGTGAAGGGCGATGTCCACGATATCGGGAAAAACATCGTGGGCGTGGTGCTGTCATGCAATAACTTCGAAGTGATCGATCTTGGAGTGATGGTTCCAGCGGAGAAGATTCTAGAACGCGCGAAGGAAGTGAAAGCCGACATCATCGGGCTGAGCGGGCTGATTACGCCGTCGCTTGAAGAGATGGTGCATGTAGCGCGGGAGATGGAACGGCTGCAGTTCAAAGTGCCGCTGCTGATTGGCGGAGCGACGACAAGCCGCGCGCACACGGCGGTGAAGATTGCGCCGCACTATAGCGAGCCAGTGGTCCACATTATTGATGCGAGCCGCGCGGTGCCCGCGACGACGAGTCTGCTGAGCGAGGATGGCAAGGCGGAGTTTGTGGTGCATCTTCGGGCGGAGTACGAGGCAGTGCGCAAGGCGCACTCGGCTCCGCAACAGAAGACCATCGCGCTCGACAAGGCGCGCGCGCGACGAACGCCGATCGAGTGGCGCGCTGAAGATATTCCGGTGCCCGAGTTTACGGGAGTGCGCGTGCTTGAGGATTTTCCGCTGGCGACGCTGCGGGATTATATCGATTGGACGCCCTTCTTTCATGCCTGGGAACTGAAGGGAGTTTATCCGCGCATCCTCGACGATGAGAGGCAAGGAGATCAGGCGCGGCAGATCTTTAAGGAAGCGAATGCACTGCTAGACAAGATCATCGCAGAGGAACTGCTGACGGCGCGCGGTGCGTATGGTCTATTTCCAGCGGCGGCGGTGTGTGACGATGTAGAACTTTTCACCGATGAGACGCGGACCAGTCAATTAGAGAGTCTACATTTTCTGCGGCAGCAGGCGAATCGCGAGGGCAGCGAGCCGTGCCGGTCGCTGGCGGATTTTATTGCGCCGAAGGCAACGGGTCTGCGCGATCACATTGGGGCATTCGCCGTAACAACCGGTATCGGATTGAAGGCACTGACAGATCGCTATCGCGCCGAGCATGATGACTATAACGCGATCATGGCTGAGGCAATCGCAGACAGGCTGGCGGAGGCGTTTGCTGAGTGCCTGCACAAGCGGGTGCGCGATGAGTGGGGCTACGGGCGGGCAGAGACCTTCGGCCCGGCGGAACTGATCCAGGAGAAGTATCGCGGCATCCGTCCGGCACCTGGTTATCCAGCGTGCCCTGATCACACGGAGAAGGGAACGATCTGGCGCTTGCTCGATGTGGAAGCGAAGACGGGGATTCGGACTACCGAGTCGTTTGCGATGTGGCCGGGATCGAGCGTGAGCGGGCTTTATTTTGCGCACCCTGAAGCTCGTTATTTCTCGCTGGGCAAGATCGATCGCGAGCAGGTGGCCGATTATGCGGAGCGCAAGGGGATGAGCGTAGCCGAGACGGAGCGCTGGCTGGCGCCGAATTTGAATTACGATCCGGCGCGGTGATTGTGGGGTGAACGCGGCGCACGAAGTTTCCTGAAGGATTGTGCTCGAAGTCACATCAAGAATCGCTTTAAATGATTGACCCTGTCAGACGCCGGATGCTTTGATATGGGGCGGTGTGATAAGGCACGCCTTTGCGACGTCAGATGGGAGAGTTCACGTGCAAATGAGGGCTGATATGTTGACGGCTTTGGTTTTAGCGGGTGCATTGATGTGTGGCTGTGGCGGTGGTGGCGGCAAGGCGGGGCCGCCGGGAGGGGGTAATACGGCGACTCCGGCGGGGACGCCAGCGGTGACTGCGGCGGCGGCGCAGAATGGCGCGCAAATTGTGAGCCTGTCGGACTCGACGGCGGGAGCCACGATCTACTACACCCTTGATGGTTCGACCCCGACGACGACGTCGCAGGTGTATCAAGCGCCGGTTCTGGTGTCGTCGAACGTGACGGTGAAAGCGATTGCGACGGCTTCGGGCTATACGACGAGTGCGGCGGCGTCGCAAAGCTATACGCCGAATATCGCTTCGGGCGCGCTGGTGTGGAGCGACGATTTCGCGAATTCGGGATCGGGCAATATTCTGCCGGACTCGAAGGTTTGGACGTACGACACGGGCTTCCAATGCTGCGGCAACAATGAGCAGGAGACGTATTGCGCGGCGGGATCGGGGACGGCGCCCTGCGATCCGAATAATCCGAATGCGTATATCGACACCACCGGAGTTCTGCACATTACGGCGCGCAATCCATCCGGCACAACATACACATCGGCGAGACTGAAGACCCAGGGGCAGTTCAGTTACATGTACGGGCGGCTCGAAGCAAAAATCAAGATACCCGAAAGCCAGGGCATGTGGCCGGCCATCTGGCTGCTCGGCAATAACATCACCACCCTCAGTTGGCCGGCCTGCGGCGAACTCGATGTGATGGAGCACATCGACGGAAGCAATCCTCCACCGTATGTGGGCGGGACACCGCCGGGCTACGACTGGATTGCGGGCTCGGTGCATGGCGGGACTACCGCCGCCCATGCCGATGGCACTCAGCAGTATCATCCTGCAGGCTTCTCGGCTGCGGTGTGGCACACCTACGGCATGATCTGGAGCAAGGGACAGGTGCAATATTACGTCGATGATCCGAGCAACGTGTATGCGACGTTCACACCGGCGAATTTTCCGGGAACGTGGCCCTTCGACGATAGACCGCAGTTCATCATTCTGAACCTGGCGGTGGGTGGCAGCTGGCCGGGGAACGTGGATGGGACAACGGTGTTTCCGGGCGACATGCAGGTGGATTACGTGAGGATCTATACGAACTGATTCGATCCCGCTCGATGGGACAGTCTGCCGGTCAGATCGGTGGTATCTATCCCATGGTGTCCCCGGCCAGCATTGGTTGAACATGGACATGAGACTCCTTGACCCCTATTACCCGGTCTCTCCAGGTAAAGAACCTACATTCATCGGGTTACAGAGGGGGGTGGCGCTAAAGATCTGTGTGGGTTGAGGTTAGCTGTAGAGATTTCTAAAGACAGGGGTTAGGGGACAGGGAGCAGGGAGTAAGCCGTTTTGTGGGCGCATTTGTAGAACTCGTGCTGTGGGAGGATTTGCATTGAGTTCATTGTGCGCCGGGAGGGGGAAATTATCTGCAAAAGCGGGGAAAGATTTTGCGCAGTGGAATGAAGGGGTTGGGAGAAATCTTCGCAGAATGGGGCTTGACGAGATTGGGTGGTTCTCGAAGGTAGACAGCCGTCTGCCCGAGTGCACCGCGTTATGGGGGCAACTTGCCGAAAACCTCCGCAATATCCACTATCTGCCGGGAACAAGCAGCCAATGTGCTACGAGGCCAGCAATCACTAGCTTCACGAGCCACCCCACTGAATAGAGGGCCACAAATACCCGATGAAGCTTGATAAATGCTGCATTGGTAAGTATGAGTGGGAGCGGCCCAATGAGCCACATTAATAGGGAAAGTTTGAGCAATGTGGCCAGCGAGTGGACGTCCAGCCAAAGAGCTAGAACCATGAACGTAGCGCACGTCACGAACGGCAACGCGCTCGAAACGATGATCGCTCTGGTTTCGGGGCCCTTGCGCCAAATCTCTGGATATGTGAACCGCTTGTGAATCCAGTCGCCAGCGAAGAACCAATCCGTCATCGAACTTACAATCCCCGCGCCGATAACCGCGAGAACAAAACGAGTCCAGTGCATCTTGAGGACACATGCTACTCGTCAGATCGATCGCCAGTAAATGATGAACTTGGTGCTGTGATATGGGACCGAGCGAATCTTTGCGGCACGACTGAAGTCATGCCCTGACACAAGACCGATGACGCGGGCAAATCACGCCCATGGGGAAGGAGTGAAAGGCAACCGCGGATCCTTCCGCTGCGCGTCAGGATGACAGCGCTCGAGAAATTCGAAGCGGGTGAGTAACCGCCGATGCGGAAAGTACATCCCTCAGGGGCTAAAGCCCAAAAAATGTTCTGCCGCTTTGCGGCACGACTAAAGTCGTGCCCTGCCACAAAACTGCGCCGATTCGAATGCATGACCCCCGATGCGGAAGTTTCGGCTGCACAAGAAGCCGGGCGCTGCTGCACGACAAGCGGCAACTCTGCGCAATGCCTCACTCTCTTCAGGGGTTTTTTCGGCAAAGCCGCTCTGGGCATGGGTTCGATGCCCACTCATCGCGACATATCCGCGATGAACGGGGCACGCACTTCCATCTTCGTGAGGCAGTGATATGATCCGGACGAGATGCGACGCATACTGGTATACCCTCTCTTATCTGCATTTTTGAGCGGAAGTTTCGCGCTGGCGCAGAATCCGGATGCGGCGGGGATTGAAGTGAAATCGCCGGACGGGCAGATTGTCTTTCTGCTTTCTGACGGGCCGACAGGCGGAGCCGCGAAAGCAGCGACCGCCGACATTCACTACTCCGTGCAGTTCCGCGGCAAACAACTGATGAACGAAAGCGTGCTTGGGTTAAAGCTGCAGGGGCAGCCGGCCCTTGGGCCCGGCATGCACAGGGTGAACGAGCGAACGAGCCAGCATGATGAGACGTACACCATCCCCGTTGGCAAGACGAGTGAGGTGCGGGATCACTACAACTCGACTCTCGCGGACTTCGAAGATGCGTCGGGGAGAAAACTTTCCCTTGAGATTCGAGCGTATGACGATGGCGTTGCGTTCCGGTATATCGTGCCCGCGCAGCCGAATCTGAAGGACGTGCGGATTGAACGGGAGCTGACCGAGTTTACTTTCGCCAAAGACGCGTCTCTTTATCCTCTTATCGTGGATGGCTTCCAATCGTCGTATGAAGATGAATACCAGATGCGCCACGTGAGCGGGATACATCAGGACTGGCTGATCGCATTGCCGCTACTGGCGGAGATTCCGGGAACGGGCTGGGTTGCGGTGACGGAAGCTGATATTGAGCATTACGCAGGAATGTACCTGCGCAAAGCAAATACTCGTTTTGGGTTGCGGGCGGAGCTTTCGCCGCGAATCGATGTGCCGGGTATTGCGGTGGAAGCTGATGCTCCAGTCACGACTCCGTGGCGTGTGCTGATGATCGGCGACGAGCCAGGGCGGCTGATTGAGTCGAACATGGTGTTGAACCTGAATCCACCCTCGAAAATCGCCGACCCTTCGTGGATTCGTGCGGGGAAGTCGGCGTGGGACTGGTGGTCAGGCGAGGCCGCTCCCAGCATGAGTACGATGCCTGGGATGAACACGGCGACCATGAAGCATTACATCGACTTTGCTTCGCAGTCGGGATTTCGGTACATGCTGATCGATGCGGGGTGGGCGCAAGCAAACCGCAAGGGCCCGGACGATTACGCCGCCGTGGCTGACATCACCAAGGTGGATCCGAACGTGGATATGCCGGAGTTGCTGCGCTATGCGAAGGAAAAGCATGTCGCCATCTGGCTCTGGTCGCACTGGACTTCGGTGGACAAATACATGGGGCAAGCATTTTCGCTATTCGAGAAATGGGGAGTAGCAGGCGTAAAGATCGACTTCATGGATCGCGACGATCAGCAGATGGTGGCGTGGTACCGGCACGTTGCGGAGCAGGCGGCGGAGCATCACCTGATGCTCGACTTCCATGGTGCGTTCAAGCCCGATGGTCTGCGGCGGACTTGGCCCAACGTGATCACGCGAGAAGGTGTGATGGGCAAGGAGTATTTGAAGTGGAGTGCACGGACTTCGCCGGTGCACAACACGACCCTTCCTTTCACGCGCATGCTTGCAGGGCCAATGGATTACACGCCGGGCGCCTTCGGCAACAGCAACCGCGAGAATTTTGTGGCCCGAAATGAAATGCCGATGGGGTTGGGAACCCGCGCACACGAGCTGGCGCTCTATGTTGTCATGGAGAGTCCACTGCAGATGGTGTCGGACTATCCCGAACACTATGAGGGGCAGCACGATTTTGAGTTCATCCGGCAGGTTCCGACGACGTGGGATGAGGTGCGCGTAATCGCGGGGTGGCCCATGGAAAACATCACGATCGCGCGACGGAGCGGGAAGGACTGGTATGTCGGGTCGATTACCAACTGGGATGCGCGGACGGTGAAAGTGCCACTCGAGTTCCTCGGTGAAGGGAAGTACGAGGCGGAGATCTATTCGGACGCCGCAGATGCGGGAAAGCACGCGACGCACACCGAATTCACGAAGCAGGCGGTGGATCGGGCTTCGGTGCTGGAGGTGAAGATGGTTTCCGGCGGGGGAAACGCGATCTGGACTCATCCGGCGAGAGCTAATCAACCCTGACTTTTCCATTTCAAGCCCAAATTCATCCATTCAAATGGGGTTGAAGCCCGTTCGCTGTGTGGTTACTTGCGGCGCTAACCGGGCTGTGGTACAAACTAAATATTCAAGTTTGCCCTCAAGGGCAAGCCTGAGTTTCATGCAGAGTGGCTGAGGGACGAGCCCTGTGACGCCACGACAACCTGCCCGCGCAAAACGGGAGTATGGTGTCAACTCTTGCCCGGAGACGGGGAACATGAGATTCGGGGGTTGCTTCAGCACCCTTTGCTTTAGCAGCTTCGCAAGCAGTTTCGAGTCAATTCACGTTCACTCTTTCTTGGGCACGTCACGCGCTCGAGCTTCTCATGTCACTCGCACACAGCGAGGGACCTTTGACGACTGCGTATTGGTTGCGATGTCGGGAATGCGGCAAGACCTATGGTCATCAGCCGCTTTCGATCTGCGATGAGTGCTTTTCTCCGCTCGAAGTGACATACGACTTCGAGTATGCCCGGAACCGCTTTACCCGCGAGACGATTTCCCAGGGGCCGCTGAATATGTGGCGGTATCGGACGCTGCTGCCGGTAGCGGATAGCTACGTTCCGCAGACGCCGTCGGGTTTGACGCCGCTGGTGAAGGCTCCGCGGCTGGGTGCGGAGTTTGGCGCGAAGAATCTTTACGTCAAGAACGATGCCGTGTGCATGCCGACGCTGAGCTTCAAGGATCGCGTGGTGGCGGTGGCGCTGGCGAATGCGCAGGACTTCGGATTCGATACGGTCGGGTGTTCTTCGACGGGGAACCTGGCGAATGCGGTGGCGGCACATGCGGCGCGGCTGGGACTGAAGACATTCATCCTGGTGCCGGCCGATCTGGAGCCCGCGAAGATTCTGAACACGCTGGTGTACGGGGCGACGCTGGTGCGCGTGGAAGGCAACTACGACCACGTGAACCGGCTGTGCTCGCAGATTGCCGATCGCTACAACTGGGGATTTGTGAATGTGAATCTGCGGCCGTATTACGCGGAGGGATCGAAGACGGTTGGATTCGAGATTGCGGAGCAACTGGGCTGGCGGCTGCCGGACAACGTGGTGGTGCCGATGGCAGGTGGTTCGCTGATTACGAAGATCAAAAAGGCATTCAGCGAGCTGATCGGGCTTGGGCTTGTGGATGAGAAGCCGGTACGGTTCTTTGGCGCGCAGGCGACGGGATGTTCGCCGATTGCGAAGGCTGTGAAGGGCGGAACGGATGTAATCGAGCCGCAGCGGCCGAATACGATCGCGCGGTCGCTGGCGATCGGGAATCCGGCGGACGGCATGTACGCGGCGCGTGTGATTCGCGGCACGGGCGGCTGGGCGGAGGATGTTTCGGATGTCGAGATTGTGTCGGCGATCCAGGAACTGGCGGAGACGGAAGGCATCTTTACTGAGACGGCGGGCGGCGTAACCACGGCAGTGACGGCGCGGTTGTATGCGCATGGGCGGATCCAGCCGGATGAGTTGACTGTGGCGTGCATTACCGGCAACGGATTGAAGACGACCGATTGCCTGAACGGAGCGTATGCAGAGAGCGCGGCGATTCGTCCGCGGCTGACAGACTTTGAAAACTTTGTGGAAGAGCGCACCGCAGCGAGCCAGGGCCTGAGCCTGGCAGGAGAGATCTATGGCCGTTAGAGTTTTGTTGCCGAACGCGTTTCAAAAGCACACCAACAACGTGCGTGAGATTTCGAGCACGGCATCGAATTTGCCGGAACTGGTGACGGATATTGAGGGCCGCTTTCCGGCGCTGCGCCAGCATTTGCGCGGGGAAGACGGACAGATTCGGCGGTTTATCAACTTCTACGTGAACGAGGAAGATATTCGGTTCCTGGGCAACGACAAGTACAGCTTTCAGGAAGGGGATGAAGTGCTGGTGATTCCTTCGATTGCGGGGGGATGCTGCTGAGTTTTTTGATTGGGGTAGTGCAGCGAGACGTGGCCGATTTGGCCACGTTTTGCTTTTGGGCTTCCCTCAGAGGCTGTACTTCAGGGCCAAGTTGTGGCGACCAACCAAAAGGCAAACACACCGAGCGAACTCGATGGAGCGAACCATCGCAGTGAGGATTTTCGCCAAATGCCGCCTAGCGAACAGCATCGCTGCGAGCGAAAGGATGAAGCCTTTCGCCACAATCCGGAAGAAGAAATCGTACTTCAATTCAAATCCGCCGGCGGATGCGTAGCCAATTGTCCAAAGTCCAAGAAATGCGGAAGCGGAAGCGAGTGCGAATCCAATGAGCGATAGTGTGGATGAAATAGTCCATTGTTTTGAGTGCAGTGAACTCCACCTAATCCATCCCCAAACGAGGATTGTGGGCGCTTCAAGATAGGCGAGGATGAACACAAGGGACCAACCGATTGTCGACGATGCGCTCACTTGGTGCCTCGATACCTGGTCTATCGCGGGAACTTCGATGACACGAAATCGATCCCGAGAGATGTTCTGCCCTTGACGTTATGAATCGCATCAATCGGTCATCATGTGAAGGGCGACGATGACGAGAATTCCTCCGGCCGTTGCCGTTGCACCGGCAATCAGCAGCGCGGATACATGAGAGCGGAGGATTCCGACGGCTTCGCGCGCGGCGGTGCGGAGGGCTTGATTGTGGCGCCATTCGCGGCGCAGAGTTATCGAGCCGATGGCGAGCACGACGAGGGGAAGCGCAATGAGCAGAATCCACAGGCCGACGTGTGGGCTGGATGCGTACCAGTCGACGATGCGCTGGGCGGTGTGCGCCGGTTCGTATTGTTGGGGCTGGAGGCTGCGGGCGAGCAACGACGTCATAAACAGAACTGCGGGGAAAACGAGGAGCAGTTCCAGGGCGGCGAGGGAACGTTGAATCGTCTTCATGGTTTTACTTTGTATCACAAAGTAAATTACGTTTACAACTGAATTTTAGGAGCGCCTGACGAGTGCTAACTCGTCGTGAAGGTGAGATAGATCACATGGTTTGGGAGGGCTCGATCTTCTAAATATCAGATTTATTTGATTGTTGTGTTTGGGACGCGGAGATTTTTCGCATTTCTTTTGCGTTCTCTTCATCTTCCTCTTACAATCGCTGCCGGATACTACTCCCGTGATTGCGCAAGCAGGGCAGAAGGCTCCGTTCGCACTTTTACCTCCTACCACCCCCGCGGTGGACCTCTCCCATTTTTTCCCCTTTGCAGCGGCTCCGGCCTTGCCGGTAAAGCCGAGCATCTACGCTGAAGTTGGCCGCTACCGGCTGCGGCTGGCTCAGGGCTCGGATGATCGGGAAGCCGCGTGCAGACTGCGCTTCAGGGTCTTTAACATTGAATTGGGCGAGGGTCTGGAGCGCTCGTACGAGACGGGGATCGATTGCGATCACTTCGATGTTTTCTGCGAGCATTTGCTGGTCGAAGACAAGACCGACGGGCGCGTTGTAGGCACCTATCGGATGCAATCGGGAAGTACAGCCGCGCGGAACCTGGGTTATTACTCAGCGCAGGAGTTTGCATTTGGACCGTATGAGCCGTTGCGCCGCGACATACTTGAACTTGGAAGGGCCTCGATCGATCGCGAACATCGGACACCCGAGGTACTTACATTGTTATGGCGGGGCATTGCGCAGTATGCTCATGACATGGGGCTTCGTTATTTGATAGGTTGCTCTTCCTTGAATTCCAAGGATCCGGCCGAAGGGTGGCTGATGTATCGCGAACTCGAGCGGTACCGAGTTTCTCCGGAATTTGAGACGGTGCCGACGGCACCTTACGAATGTCCAACCGAACAGGCGGGAAGGGATACACAGATATCGCTGAGCCCGCAGAATCTTTCGACGCAAATCAAGGTTCCGAAGTTATTGAAGACTTACCTGACTATCGGGGCGCGGATCTGCGCGCCGCCGGCGTGGGACCGCGAGTTTGGCACGATTGATTTTTTGACTCTGCTCGATCTGAAGATGCTCTCCCCGGCTGCGCGTAATCGATTTCTCGCGCCACTGACGCAATGAGTTTGAGGAGACTCCGGCGCGCTGTGGCGCTGGTTTTTGCACTTTCGGTCAGTATTCTTCGCCTGGGGCGGTTTCGCTTGAGCGGCCCGTTCACGCCGGAGCGCAGGGGGATCTGGTTTCAAGCGACAGCGCGACGGGTGATATCCAGCCTGCAAGTCGGGGTGCGGATCACAGGGCTGCCGCCTGTGCACGGACTGGTTGTTTCGAACCACCTCAGCCACATTGACGCCGTCATTTATGCAGCCATTGTACCCAGCGTCATGGTGGCAAAGGCCGAAGTCAACGGCTGGCCTGTGATCGGCATGATGGCACGAGCATGCGGAGCGCTTTTTGTCGACCGGTTGAGCCGATCGAGCGCACTTGAAGTTACCGAGCAGGTTGCGGAACGGCTGAAAGGGCCGCTTCCGGTGCTGTTCTTCCCTGAGGGCACCAGCACCGATGGGAGTGAGGTGCTGCGATTTCACTCAAGGCTTTTCACACCGGCGGTTGAGGCTGGTGTGCCGGTAACAACGGCCACCATACGGTACGTAATCGACGATGGCACGCCGGAGCGGGAGTTGTGCTGGTATGGGGACACGCTCCTTGTGCCTCATCTGTGGAAGGCGCTGGGCGTTACAGGTTTCTATGCCGATGTGCGCTTCGGCAAGCCGAAGGTTTACCACGATCGCCGCGAAGCGGCCGACCAGACCCACGACGAGATTGTCGCGGTGCGGAACGGTGCGCCTATGCGCGAAGAAGCAGAGATGCTGGAGCCGGCGTAGTTAGAAAAATCAATTCTGCAGCTTATGCGCCAGCGGGGGGCGGCGCCGTTGACCCGCGGACTACGAGGCTGGTCGAGACAAGAAACTCGCGCTGCAGGCCCGGCTTCCCGGGGCTTTCGCTATGCTGGCGGAGAGCATCGAATGCGGCCTTTGCCAGGTCGGAGCGCGAAAGGCGGATGGTGGTGAGCGGAGGCAGCGTGAACTCAGCGAAGTCGATATCGTCGAGGCCGATGACGGACAGATCCTGGGGTACGCGCAGGTCCTGCATGTAGGCCGCGCGCAGAACGCCGATGGCGGTCATGTCGTTCGAACAGATGACTGCCGTGGGCCGCGCGTTCAGTGCCTGAAGCCTTCCGAAGCCGGCTACGCCGCCCTTGAGGGTGTGGTCGCATTCGATAATCCATTTTTTCTGGATGGTCAGTTTGCTTCCCTGCATCGCGGCCTGAAAGTCGTTCTGGCGGGTGATGGCGGAGTGCAGCTTGTGAGGACCGGCAAGAAAGCCGATCTCGCGATGGCCGAGGGCTGCGAGGTGATCGACAGCGGCGCGAATGCCCGTGTTGTAGTCCAGAATGATCGTGCTAGCCTTTGGCTCGCGGAGCTTGAACTCGGCGAGAACGATGGGCACATCGTGAAAAGACAGTTGATCGAGCACGGGTTCTTCTTCGCCGAAGGTCATGACCGCGACGCCTTCGACTTTGCGCTCGAGCATGCGGCGCACGCAGGTGGTGAGGACGGCGGGGTCGCTGTTTGAGGAACTGACAAGGATCTCGTAGCCGTGAGCGACGGCAATCTCTTCGAAGCTCTGGATCAGTTCAGGGAAGAATGGGTTGGTGATGTTCTCAACGATGATGCCGAAGAGGCGGCTGCGGCCTGAAACAAGCGTGCGGGCGTGGGTGTTGGGAAAATAATTGAGCTGTTCGATGGCCTGCCAGACGCGCTTGGAGAGCTTCTCGCTGACGACGGGCGAGCCGTTGATGGTACGCGAAACCGTGGCGATGGAAACCTTGGCCAATGCGGCCACAGCCCGAATATCGGGAGTCTTGTCGGCGCTCTTGCGACTTGCTTTTCGAGCCACGTGTGAATCCTGAGTACTGTCGGAGATCAATGAGAATGGAACTTCCATCATAGCGCCGGCTGACGGGCCCGCGGAAGTTGAACCTGAGAATACAGGCTGGCCGGTTTCAGGATTTATCAGAGATCAGAAGCCGCAGATCGCGCAGGTTGTGGCCGGTGGACCCGGTGACCACGGTATCGCCCAGGGCCGTAAACAGGGGACAAGCGTTGAACGTTCGGAGGGACTGTTCGGGGTCGAATCCGAATGCAACGGCGCGCGCGACGGTGGTGGGATCGACGATGGCGCCGGCATTGGGAGTGTTGCCATCGATTCCGTCGGAGCCGGCACTGAAGACGGTGAGCATTTCGCCGGGATGATGGGCCAGCTCAAGGGCGCAGGCCAGGGCGAATTGCTGATTACGGCCACCGGCGCCGGGCGTGCGATTCAGTGTGACGGTGACCTCGCCGCCCGAGATGAGACAGAAGCGGCGGTGCAGCGCGCGCAGATCGTGAAAGCGGTCGAGGAGATAGCGGGCGGCGTCGGCGTAATCCCAGTCGTCGCAGGAATTGTCGATGGCAACGAAGTAACCGGCTTTTTGCGCGAGCACGCGCGCACTTTCAACCAGATCGTGACTCGACAGCAGGAGTTCGAAGACCGAATCGCGAAAGGCCTCGTCTTCGCCGGTGAGATTGACGGCGGAGGTGAAGCGGCGTGCCGGCGCCGGTGCGCCTTTTTGAAACCGGGAAAGGAAAGGCGGACGCCAGCTTTTGTTGCCGGGGGACTCGGGAAGGTCGTTGCGCTCGAAGAAGGCGCGCACCGCCGAAGGGAATTTTTCGGCGAGATCGTATTTGGCAATGATCTCGTGGACTTCGTCGACGGTGGAATGATCGGGCGAAGTTGGTCCGGAGGAGAGGGCATCGAGGGTTCGCAAGGGAACATCGGGCAGCAGGAAGGAGATTTTCAGGGCCTCGGGAGCGGCGATGGCGAGGCGGCCGCCTTTGACTGCGCTGAAGTGTTTGCGCAGAGTATTGATCTCGTTAATGGGCGCGCCGCAGCCGAGCAGTGCCTCGTGAAATGCCGCGGTGTCGTCGAGGCCGATCTGAGGATCAAGAGGCAGGTCGAACATGGCGGAGCCGCCGCCGGAGATCAGGAAGAAAACCAGAGTGTCCCTCTTCGCTTTCTTCAGCATGGCGAGCGCGGCGCGAGCGGCGGCGAAGGAATCCTCGTTCGGCAAAGGGTGGCCGCCTTCGAAGTAGCGGAAACGCCAGTTGCGCTTTTTAGGGAGGTACTTGGTGCAGCAGATGCCGCGCAGGCCCTTGCGGCGCCTCATGCGGTCGAGGAGGATTTCGAGCATGGGTCCTGCGGCCTTGCCAATCGCAACGACAAAGATGCGCTTGAACTGCGAGAGATTGACGATGTCGGGACCGCTGCCGTCGAGAATCAACCGCTTGAGCGTATTGCCCTCGAAGCGTATGCGGCGATCGAATGCGGACTCGATGCTGCTTGCCTCGAGCGCGCCGGTAAAGAATTCTGTGGCGCGGGCATGGATAAAATCGAGAGCGGTATCGCTGGCCGGCGTCATCGTATCTGCTCCTTCAGCCAGGCTGCGAGGGCTCTCTGCATCTGTTCGAGATGTCCGGTAAAGAAGTGATCGGCACCGGGGATGAACGCCAGGGTCTTGGGATCGGCGGCAGAATCGAACGCGTGCTCCAACTGCGCTTTTGTGGCGAACTGATCCTGATCGCCGCTGAGGAAGAGCTTGGGCAGAGTGCAGGTGGAGAGAAGCGGGTATTCGTAGGAACGTTTGAAGCCGTGGGTCGGAAGCCCCAGCAGGGCAAGCGCGCGAAGGTTCGGGCGGTGGGTGGATGCGGATGACGCGGACAGTGCGTTGGAGGCGGCGATTGCCATGGCTGCGCCAAAGCTAAAGCCGACGAGGACGATCGGCAACCTGTATTCGGCGTGGAGCCAATGGATCGCTGCGACCACGTCGGCCGATTCGGCGTGTCCGTCATATTGGCCTTCGCTCGTGCCGGTGCCGCGGAAGTTGAAGCGGAGGACGGGCCAGCGGAGGTCAAATGCGGGCGCGTTGAGGACCTTCATGGCGTGATGGACGACCTTGTTGTGCATGGTGCCGCCGCCGAGGGGATGGGGGTGGCAGACGAGGCCGGCGAACTGCGCATCGGGTGCGCCTTCGTTCAACAAGGCCTCAAGCCGGCCAGCGGGACCCGGCAAATCAACGGTGCGCAAAGAATTTCTTTCCGAACTTGTTTCGGACAACGACGTCGTAGCTGGGGAGGTCATTCCAAGGGCTATTTTACGCCGACTGCGCGTCGGGCAGTATGCGCAGGCGGTGCAAATTGCCGGCTGTTGCATTGTCGCTTTCCGCTGCGAATCCGAATCCGCGGAAGTGCGGCGGCCCGAATTCGGCACGGCGCATTTCGAGTTGATCGTCGCTGGCTGCGATATTCTGGCAGAACCATGCACGAGATTCCGCGGCTCGATCCGATCCGTTTCACCGAACAGCTTTGCGAGATTGAATCCACTACCTATAACGAAGGCCGGGTGGGTGACTTTCTTGCGGATTTTCTGTTGGCACGGGGCTGGGCCGTGGAGAAGACTCCGGTTCCGCAACCCGCCGAGAGCGCGGGCGTGGGCGAGCGGTGGAATGTTTATGGCGGAACCGCGGGGCAGACGGCCGACCTTGTTTTTTCCACGCACATGGACACGGTGCCTCCGTACATCCCATTTCGCGAGGATGGGGAGTTCATCTATGGGCGCGGGGTGTCGGATGCCAAAGGCATCATTGCCGCACAGGTGGCGGCGGCCGAGGCCTTGCGGAGCGAGGGGTATCGTGTGGGGGTGTTGTTTGTGAGCGGCGAAGAGAG
Source organism: Occallatibacter sp. (assembly GCF_049582745.1). GTDB lineage: Bacteria > Acidobacteriota > Terriglobia > Terriglobales > Acidobacteriaceae > Telmatobacter. The sequence goes on along the minus strand of NZ_JBAUUO010000014.1, from coordinate 38,711 downwards.
GGATTCCGCCGGTGCGAAGGTGGCGAATGAAACGCCGAAGGGAAGCCGTTTTCTCATCAATGGGGAACCCACGGACAATCGGCTTGCGCTGGCTTCGAAGGGTTCATTGCGCGCCGTTTTCAGGGCGCAAGGCAAGATGGCGCACTCGGCTTACCCTGAACTCGGGGACAGTGCTGTGCACAAGCTGGTGGAGGTGCTGGGACGGCTGCTGAAACTGGAACTGCCGGTGACCGAAGATGTGGGGCCGAGCACACTCAACATCGGACAGATTCATGGAGGCCATGCACCGAACGTGATCGCCGACAAGGCAGAAGCGCAGGTGCTGGTGCGGCTGGTGGGAGACTCGGAGCCGGTGCGTGCGGCGCTGATCGAAGCTGCGGGGGATCTGGCGGAGGTGGAGTTCACTCTGGAGATTCCGTTCGTCCGGTTACGCGCGGTGGAGGGTTTGCCGACAATGATCGCGAAATTCACCACCGACATTCCGCAGCTCTCGAACTGGGGGGAGCCGTTGTTGCTGGGGCCGGGTTCTATCCATGTGGCGCACACGCCGTTTGAGAAGCTGGCGAAGAAAGAACTCGCTGAAGCTGTTGAGATGTATATTCGGGTCGCCCGACAGCTGCTGTCGTGATGGAGCGCATCCATTTCTGAACAGCCGCATCCAAAAAGGGAGCAAAATGGCAATATATATGTCAGGAGATTTCATCATGAGTACCGCTGTTTACGACGTTCCAGTACACAAGATCACCGGCGAAGATGCTTCGCTCGCGGAATTCAAAGGCAAGGTTCTCCTGCTAGTCAACGTTGCCTCGAAGTGCGGCCTGACGCCGCAGTACGAGGGCCTGGAGAATCTGTATGAACAATTCCGTGGACAGGGATTGGTGGTAGCGGGGTTTCCGGCGAACAACTTCAAGAGCCAGGAGCCGGGCACGAATGAAGAGATCCAGTCATTCTGCACGACGAATTATGGCGTGAAGTTTCCCATGTTCAGCAAGATCAGCGTGGCCGGCGATGATAAGCATCCACTGTACAAGCTGCTGACGACCGCGCAGCCGAAAGCGATCAGCGTTTCGGAGGTTCCGTTTCGCGAGAAGCTGAAGGGATATGGAATTGAAAGCAACGCCGACCCCGAGGTGCTTTGGAATTTCGAGAAATTCCTGGTGAGCCGCAACGGCGAAGTGGTGAAGCGTTTCTCGCCGGATACGTTGCCGGACGCCCCGGAACTGATTGCAGCTATCAAGGAAGAACTGGCGAAGGAATAGCTGTAGGTCCGGTTCGTACCGACGCCGATGGATCGGCCTGAGCGACGAGGGGGAAGAATATCCGGAAGACGGTGCCGAAGCCTGACTTTGAGCGTACGGCGACATGGGCGTTGTGTTTGTCGAGGATACCCTTGGAGACCCAGAGCCCGAGTCCTGTCCCTGCTTCGCCCTTGGTGGTGACGAATGGGTGAAACAGGCGCTCGAACATGTGCTTGTCCATGCCGGAGCCGCTGTCGGCGACGGTAACCGCAACGCCTTCGCGTCCAGAGCGATCGAGTGCGGGTCGCACCGCGAGGGCGAGGCGTCCTTTTTCGGGCAGGGCATCGAGGGCATTCGAAACAAGATTGGTGAAGACCTGCTGGATCTCTCCTGGGTGGCAAAGGACCGCGGGTGCGGAGTGATAGCGGCGTTCAATCGCAATATTGCGTACCCGGATGGCCGGGTCGTGGAAGTAAATGACGGAATCGATAACTTCATCGAGCGCTGTGAAGGCAGGCGCGGTTCGCTGGCGGTAGAACTTCAGGCTTCGCGCCGTGATATGCGAAAGGCGCTGTAGTTCCTTGTCGGCGATTTCGAGCAAGTCTTTGGAACTTGAGGACAGACCGGCATCGGTTTTGGCCAGGAAGAGCAGGTTGGTGACGGCCTCGAGGGGATTGTTGATTTCGTGCGCGATGCTGGCGGCAAGCCTGCCCGCGGCTGCCAACTGCTCAGAACGCCGGAGGGCCTGCTCGGCTTTGCGCGCTTCGGTGGTGTTACGGCAGTACAGGATGATGCCTTCGCCGGGCTGCGGATAAACGTAGAACTGAAACCAGGTTTCATTTCCGGGACTCGGGAAGAAGTGTTCGAACTCAACGGGAACGCGCGCATCCATGGCGCGGCGGACGTTGGATTCGAGTTCGCTTCCGATCAGGTCGGGATACAGATCCCACAGACGGGCGCCCATGTGCGGTTTGCCAGAAAGCGCGGCAAGCTGCAGCGCGGCGGCATTCATGTAGGTGATGCGGTAGTCGCGATCGAGTGTGCAGAAGGCGACGGGTACGTGTTCCAGCGCTTCACCGGCGAACTGCCGCGCGCGATTGATTTCCTGGGTCAACGCGGCTTTTTGTTCGGCCGCCTCCTGGCGCATCCGTGCCATCTTTAGTTGCGCTTCGACGCGGGCGACCAGTTCGCGAGCGGTGAAGGGCTTGGTGAGATAGTCGTCCGCACCGGCTTCGACGCCCTCGATGCGAGCTTCCTCACCGGCGCGGGCGGAGAGCATGATGATGGGAATGGCGGCGGTGGAAGGATCATGACGAAGAGCGGAGAGCAGCGCAAAGCCATCCATTTCGGGCATCATGACGTCGGTGAGAACAAGTGAGGGGAGACGGCGCCCGATTTCTTCGAGTGCGAGTTTCCCGTTTGTGACAGCCACAACCTCAAATTTCCCGGCCAGCAGGGAGCGGACATACTCGCGCATATCGGTGTTGTCGTCGACCAGAAGCACGACCGGTTTGAGAGTGGCAGGGGCGAGGGGGGAGTCGTCGTCCTGGTCGCCGGCGACCGAACCGGCGATCTGGCTTTTCAGCAGATCATGCCCCGGCATCCAGCCCAGGGCTTCCTGCACATACGCCACGGCGGTTCCCTGCATAACGAGGGGGCTGCTGGCACCCTTTTCGACTTTTCCATGGGTCAGATGCTCGTGGCCGAAGGGCAGATGAACACGGAAGGTGGTGCCCTGGTCCGGCTTGCTCTCGACTGTGATGGAGCCACCGTGCATTTCGACGAGTTCGTGCACCAGGGCGAGACCGATTCCGCTGCCCTCGTGGCTGCGCCGGCGCGCACCTTCAATGCGGTTGAAGCGCTGGAAGAGATGTGGGATCTCGTTCTCGGCGATACCGGTGCCGGTATCGCGCACCGTGAGTTGCGCTCCGGTGTCATCCGCCGCGATTGAGACTTGCAGTTCGCCGTCGAAGGTGGCCTTGAGCGCATTGGACAGCAGGTTGAGTACGATCTTCTCCCACATCTCGCGATCGACGTAGACGGGCTCGGGCAACGGCGGGCACTCGACGATGAGCTTCAACCCCGCACGTTCCACTGCAGAACGGAAGACGCTAGCGAACTGGCCGGTGAGAGCCGACAGATCGGTGGGCTGGTAATTCGCGCGCATGCGGCCAACTTCGATGCGCACAAAATCGAGGAGGCCGTTAACCATCTTGAGGAGGCGGAGGGCATTGCGGTGCAGCATCTCCAGCGACTCGGGCGAGGGAGGGACCTGGTTCAGCAGGGCGTCCTCAATGGGGCCAAGGATCAGCGTGAGAGGAGTGCGCAGTTCGTGGCTTACATTGCTGAAGAACGCGGTCTTGGCGCTGTCGAGGTCGGTCAGTTCCTGGGCACGTTTTCGCTCCGTTTCATAGGCCTCGGCATTGGTGATGCTGGCTGCAATCTGGCCTGCGGCGAGATCGAGGAATCCCTCGTAGCTTGCGTCAAACTGGCGGAAGGGGTTCAGCGCGGCGATAAAGACACCGGTCGGCTTTTCCTGGCCGCGCCGGAACATGGGGACCAGCCTCGCCTGGTTAGGTGGCTTATTCCAGAGGCCTGTGGGCAGATCCGGGAAGAGATCGCCGAGCCGATCGATAGTCATGGGGTGATTGGCGCTGAAAAGGACATCGACAGGCCAAGGGCTGCTGAAGGATTCGGCATCGATCTCGCGCGGCGCGGCGGGATGACTGGGCTCGATGCCGGCTTGTGCGACGAGGCGGAGCATGGAACCACTATTTTCGAAGGTGTAGACGAGTGCGAAGGGAATGTCCTTCTGGCCGGCCAGACCGCGCTCGATTGCCTCACAGACGTCTTTCCTGGTATTGGCATTGACGAGCGCGCCTGCAAGGGAGCTGAGCGAAGCCAGCTGGCGTTCGCCGCGCACGCGCTGCGTATCTTCCATGACCACGCAAAGCATGCCATCGATCTTGTCGTTCGATCCGGCAAGCGGACTGTAGGAGAAAGTGTGGAACGTCTCTTCGGGGTATCCGCTGCGCTCAAGAATCAGGCCGAGAGTTTCATCCCACGTAGCTTCTGCCGTGGTCATCACCCGCTCGATACGCGGACCGATTTGGGGCCAGATTTCGTGCCATACCTCCGGGGCCGGCTTGCCAAGCGCCCAAGGATGCTTTTCGCCCAGCGTGACGCTGGCATAGGCGTCGTTGTACAGCACGGTGAGTTCGGGTCCCCAGGCCATCCACATCGGAAAGCGCGAAGTGACCAGGATGCGAACCGCCGCCTTGAGACTGTCGGGCCAGCAGGCAACGTGACCGAGCGGAGTCGTAGACCAGTCGTATGAGCTGATGAGCTGGCTCATCAAGGCGGGTGTCATTGTGCCTGTAATTCCGCCTGGCTGAGATGAGTCTTCGTGCATCGGGTTCTCTCCGGCTTTCATTAACCCACAAGATCCTTTCAGCATCGGATATTCGGGAAAAGGGCAGGAGTCCTGAATCCGCTCCGGATTGGTTTCCGGGACGTGCGAACACAGTTCCAACTATTGACGCATTTAGATGCCTTTCCCTTCGCCTCTGTTGTTTGTGTGTTTTACCGAAACGACCGGACGGCACGCAAGCCTGCAGAGCTGCGATGCGGGTTGGTCCGGGGAGTGGCAGGACGAGGTTCTGTCCGTGTATTCTCGGCCCATGTCCGTGGACCACAAATCGACGTCATCGGCCGCCAATCAACTGGAAGCGGCGCCCTCCTCTTACCTTCGTTCTGCGCGGCATCAGCCAGTGCACTGGTACCCGTGGGGTGAAACGGCCTTTGCGCGGGCGCAGTCTGAGAACAAGCCAATTCTTCTGGACATTGGCGCGGTGTGGTGCCACTGGTGCCACGTCATGGATCGCGAATCCTACGAGGATCCGGAGATCGCCCGGATCATCAACGATCATTTTGTCGCCGTGAAGGTGGACCGCGATGAGCGTCCCGACGTGGATGCGCGGTATCAGGCGGCGGTTTCAGCCATCAGTCAGCAAGGCGGATGGCCGCTGACGGGTTTTCTTACGCCTGACGGACGGCCCTATTTCGGTGGAACGTATTTTCCGCGCGAAGATCGCTATGGCCGGCCGGGTTTTGGACGCGTCTTGTTGACGATGTCGCAGGTGTGGCAGGAGCGGCGCGAGGAAGCACTGGAGTCTGCTGCGAGTGTGATGGCAGCCATCGAGCATAACGAGAGCTTTTCGTCGCGTGGCGGAGACCTGAGCCTGGCGCTGGTCGACAAGATCGCGGCGTCGGCGGTGGCGCAGTTCGATCCGCGCAACGGAGGGTTTGGATCGCAGCCCAAGTTTCCTCACCCGTCGATTCTGGATCTGCTTCTTGAGGTGGCGCTCAACCGAGGCGATACGCAGGCGCAGCAGGCTTTCACAGTCACGCTGGAGCAGATGGCGCGCGGCGGCGTGTACGACCAGCTTGCCGGCGGATTCCATCGCTACAGCGTGGACGAGCGCTGGGTGGTGCCGCACTTCGAAAAGATGCTCTACGACAATACTGAGCTGCTGCGTAATTACATACATGGCTACCAGAGTTTTGTGCGGGATGATTTTCGCCGGACCGCCGAAGAGATTGTTGCGTGGCTCGACGCGGTGATGACGGACCGCGCGCGCGGCGGCTTCTACGCGTCGCAGGACGCGGACATCAATCTGGAAGACGACGGAGATTACTTTACGTGGACGCTGGACGAGGCGCGTGCCATGCTCGACGACCATGAGCTTGCGGTGGCTTCGCGCTATTGGGATATCGGCGAACTCGGCGACATGCATCACAATCCGGCGAAGAACGTGCTCCATCGCACCTTCACAATCGACGAAGTGGCGGCTCAATGCGGCCAGTCAGCGGAAGAAGCACGCGGGCTGATCGCTTCAGCGCAAGGAAAGCTGCTGGCAGCGCGGGCCAAGCGCCCAACGCCGTTTATCGATAGAACGCTGTATACCGGCTGGAATGCGATGGCGGTGACGGCGTATCTGGAGGCGGGCCGGGCGTTGCGAGCCGAGTCTTCCCGCACGTTTGCGCTGCTCACGCTCGATCGGCTGCTTTCGGAGGCGTGGGACGGCGCGGAGTTGCTTCAGCACGTGATTGCCTATGGCGAATCGGACGGCTTCGTGCCCGCAGAGCGAGTCGCGGGCACACTCGACGACTACGCCATGACGGTGCATGCGTGTATCGATGGCTGGATCGCAAGCGGCGACATGCGCTACTACCGGGCAGCCGTGAAGCTCGCCGATGCAATGATTGCGAAATTCTACGACCGGACCGCGGGCGCCTTTTTCGATTCCGCTGCCGGAACGGATGGGGCACCGCTGGGTGCACTGACGGCGCGGCGAAAGCCATTGCAGGATTCACCGACGCCGGCAGGTAATCCTACCGCAGCCGCCGTGTTGCTGCGTCTTGAGGAGTTGAGCGCGCGCAAGAAATACCGGGAGATCGCGGAGGATACGCTTGAATCGTTTGCCGGGATCGTGGAACATTTCGGCCTCTACGCGGGTGGCTATGGGCTTGCTCTGGAGCGATTGATACTCGATCCGGTGCAGGTAGTGATCGTGGGCAGCGGCCCGGAAGCGGGCGAGCTTGAAACCACCGCAGTGGCGCGCTTTGCAGTGAACAAGGTCGTGATCCGCTTGGCGCCCGAGCAGGTGGTTGCCGACCGACTTCCTGAAGCGCTGGCGGAGACAGTGCTGCAGGTTACCCGCCCAGAGGGCAGCGCAGCCTGGGCGCTGGTTTGCCGCGGGCGGACGTGTATGCCGCCGGTGACCGATGCGGAGAATCTGCTTGAAGCGATCGGCTAACAGCCTGAGATAGAAGTCAAAAACTCAGGGGCCAAAGCCCACCAATTTCTGGGATGTCAGGGCACGGCTGAAGCCGTGCCCTGACTGCTGACGAAGCTTGAAAACATCCCTCAGGCGCTAAAGCCATCCTCATGTTGCTGGACTTGTGGCACGCGACCCAGAGGGTACCCCGATCCGTGCCCTTTCAAAGCTGCGGGTTTTTCATCGACCTGGGCACAACTGAAGTCGTGCCATTTCAAAACTGGACGACCTCAAACAGGGCTTGTTGAGCGGCGACATCATTCACCGCTGAAGGGATTGGACTCCTGCGGCTTTATCGTTGTCGGGTCAGGTTTTGGCGGCTCTGGTGCGCCGGACGCTCCGGAGCGCCGCTGCGCGGTTTCCGCACTGCCAGTGTAAACGCGATAGGGATCGCCCGGCAGCATGTGGTTTTCTTCGAGCGCGAGCCGGACACGGCGCTTGAACTCGCGTACCGGGGCGTACTGCTGGGTGGCGCGCGTCTTGAATACGACGGGAAAGATCAGCTCCGATCCTTTCACCGCATCGACTCCAAGCACCTGCGGATCTGCGATGAATACATCTTTGAAGTCTTCGCTGTTGCGGACATCCATGGCGATGCTTTTCAGCAGTTCTGTTACCTTGTCGGGGTTTGCAGAGAAATCGACGCTGATGTTGATGGTGGCAACTGAGTAGTCGGCGCTCATGTTGGCCACGGTCGTGATCTGCGAATTTGGGATGACATAGAGCGTGCCGTCGCCGTCGCGCAGGGTGGTCTTGCGCAGAGTCATGGATTCAACGACTCCCGAGACACCGGCGATCCGGATGGTGTCGCCTACGTTGAACTGGTCTTCGAGGAGAATCATGATTCCGTTGAGCATGTCGCGCACGATGTTCTGCGCTGCCAAGCCGATGGCGACGCCCGCAACCCCGGCCGAAGCCAGCAGCGGGGCAAGATTGACGCCGATAGCTGCGAGGAATTGCATGGTTACGATTGCGGCGATGATGGTGACACCGGTGGCGCGAATCACGCCTGCCATTGTCCTGACCTGCGCGATACGGCCATGCGCGACCGCGTGCGATTCGGCGATGCGGATCATCCGGCTCGTGATAACGCTCAATACCCGGTAAAGGGCAAAGCCGATCGCCGCGGCAATGACCAGGTGAGGCAGCTTGAGACGAATAAACTCCTGGGTGTCGGAGATCCATTCATCGAGAACCTTGCCCAGAAATCGGCCATCCGCAAACCATCCGGACCGCACTGCCAGAGCGATTTCCGAGATTCGCTCGAGAAAAAACGCAAGCATACAAACTCCCCTTTTTCGTATCTATATTTTGCAGAATCGGGCGCTGGCCCCGCCCGCCGGGCCCCTCAAGAAGCTGTGATCGACGCCGGCATTGAATCGAAATTGGGCTGAGAAACTGTATGGAATCACTCGACGGGCACTCTTCGCTTTCCGCCAGGTCTGGCTTGAATTGTTCCCATATAACGCGTCTCAGACGTTCAACCGTGAAAATCCGCTGCCTTATGGCGATTTTATTGCTTGTTGGAGCGGCAAACTCCGGACGTTCACATGAAACATTGCTGAATTTAATGGCTGCTGGGCCCGCAAACTGGACTCTGGCGACCAGCGGTTCCGTGACAAATGCACAAATTCTCGCGTCGGGACATACTCCCAGGATCAATATTGAAGGATTCAACAGGCAGCGGGACGTAGAGATTGCGAAGGACACCAGGAGGCAGCTTTCATTAGCTATCGCTCTCAAGATCGAACTGGTTCGAAATCCAGACGAGGATGGCTCGCCGGCTGCCGTGAGCAAGGTGAGATTGATTGAAAAGCTCGCGCGGGATGTAAAGGAAAAGATGCAAATGAGCCCCGAACTTGGACCGCTTCAGCCGGCCGAAAGAGACCCAAGCTTTTTTTGCTTGCAGACGATGTGATGGGTGCGGCACATAATAGAGAAGTGCCTCGATCAGGAGGTTCAGATGCGATCAGTTTTATCGCGCAACGTTTTTCCGGCCGCGGACTGTACCGGTTTCAAAGCCGGGGAACCGCAACCCTCGGGCGGACCCCGATGGAGACGCGCTTGCGCAGGCCTGGTGTTTGCCGCGGCATTCACGTGTGCGGGGCAGGAGCGGCACCCTGCGGTCGCCCCGGCAGCACAGCCAGACGCGACTCCCCAGGTCCACGCCGCTCCGCCAGCCAACGCCAAGCCGCTGGCTGATCCTCCAGCCAACTCTGAGGTGGCCAACCCGCAAGCGAAGGCGTCGAGTCCGCAGCCCGACCCTCCAGCGGATAGCCAGCGGCGCAAGCAGATCTCGGCCGAAAGTACGCAGCTGCTGGCGATGGCGGTTGAACTGAAGGCCGAGGTGGACAAGACGAATAAGGACACGTTGTCACTCAATGTGATACGCAAGGCAGATGCGATTGAAAAGCTGGCGAAGACTGTCAAAGAGAAGATGAAGCAGAGTTCGAGGCCAAGTTAAGGCGGCTCCTGCGGTGGATGTTGGCGGGAATCGCACATCATGGATCGAGAGAATAATAACGGGTGTATCGGTTGCCCAAGCAGCGGTTCCTGGTAGAAGAAAGCAAGGCGAACGTGCAGACTCAGCTGTGCCATCAAGACAGATCGAAGCATGGCCATGGCTTCGCCTGGTATGGAATTCGGAACTGGAAGGCGCCGATCGTTGCGGGGTATATCGCTTTGGCATCTTGTCCTGCGTTCGCAGGTTCGCCCCAACAGGGATCGGCGCAGGTTGCGCCGCGTCCGATCGTGATACCCAACCGCACACTCGATCCCCACGAATTGAACGACCTGGCGCAGCGGAACGTGAGACGGCGGAATCAGGATGCGGCCAACGCGGCGCGCAAGCGCGTCATCGACGACGAAACCGGCAAGTTGTTGATCCTGGCGCGGGACCTGAAGGCCAAGATGGAGAGTCTTGGCGATGGCGAGCTTACGCCGACCATGGTGCGGGAGGCCGAGGTAATCGAGTTTCTGGCCAACGATGTGAAAGAGAAGATGAAGTTGACCGTAAGCGCAGATTGAGGGCTAGGGGGCCCGAGGGGATGAAGGTCAGGCCGGGACGCAACGCGGCATTCGCAGCAGTTGCCGTGGTGGTTTTTGCCGTGGCCCTGCTGGGATGGGCGCAATACGCGCCTTCGGGCAGTAACCCGCTGGGGAACCTTCCTGGCACCCGCCCAGGGAGCGACCTGGACCCGACGATCGAAACGAATCCAATTTGGGGCGAACAGCGTCTGCACGCGCTGAATGTCGAACGCCACAAGTCCATGGTTTCTGATACCGACAAGCTGCTTAAACTGGCTCGCCAGCTTGATGCGGAGATCGCATCTAACTCCACGGACGAACTGACGCCCCAGGAACTGCGCAAAGTTGCGGAGATCGAGAAGCTTGCCCATAACGTGAAAGTCAAGATGGCTCAATCGTTTGGAGGTGGTCCGATGTTTCGTCCGTCGCCGATTCCAGTGGGTGGTCCGGGTCGACAGTAACGGTTGCTACAATCTTTCGGTAGAAATATATGCACGCGAAAAGCTCGAAAGATCCTGAACCTTGGAGTGAGACAGATGGGACTTGCGGTTTCCAGCGCTCAAGCGCCGATGAAAGGTGATGCAACAGGCCGCCTGGGCTCGGAAGAGCTGATTCAGATTTATCGGCTTATGTACCTGTCGCGCCGGGTCGACGACCGCGAGATCTTTCTCAAAAAACAGCAGAAGACATTCTTTCAGGTGTCTGCCGCCGGGCATGAGGCGTTGCAGGTGGGAGCGGCGCTGGCCCTGAAGGCCGGGTACGACTGGTTCTTTCCCTACTATCGCGACCGCACACTGTGCCTGGCGTTAGGGGTTACGCCGACAGAGATGTTTCTGCAGGCCGTGGGAGCGGGCACCGATCCAGCGAGCGGCGGACGGCAGATGCCGACGCACTGGAGCAGCGAGCCGCTGAACATTGTGAGCACGTCCTCGTCGACGGCGACGCAGATTCTGCACGCGGTGGGATGCGCCGAGGCCGGCCGCTACTTCACGCGCCACCCGGATGCCGCCGCCAGGGTGGAGGGAGACTATCGCGCTTTTCGCGACGTGAAGTTCCACGGAGACGAGGTTGTACTGGCGTGCATTGGAGAGGGTTCGACGTCGCAGGGCGAATTCTGGGAGGCACTGAACACGGCTTCGAATCGCAAGCTGCCTGTGATCTTCATGGTGGAAGATAACGGCTATGCGATCAGCGTTCCAGTCGAAGTGAATACGGCGGGCGGTAATATCTCGCGTCTCGTGGCCAATTTTCCGAATTTCCATTTTGCGGAGATTGACGGCACCGACGCCGAGGCGAGCCTGCGGGCATTTCAGGCGGCGGCGGAATACTGCAGGGCGGGGCATGGACCAGCTTTCGTTCACGGGCACTGTATCCGCGTCTATTCGCATTCGCAGTCGGACGATGACAAGCTTTACCGATCGGCTGCCGAGCGTGAAGCGGACGCCATGCGCGATCCAATTGCGAAGATGCAGATGCGGCTGCTGCGCGAAGGGATTCTAACGGCAGAGCAGATAAACGCGCTGGAGAAGGAAGCGGAGCACGAAGCGGAAGAAGCTGCGGAGCGGGCATTGCAGGCACCACTGCCGGAGCTATCTAGCATTCCGCGCCACGTGTATTCGGAAGACTTCGATCCGAGGCGCGCGGAGTTTGCTACGGAGACGGTTCAGGCGGGAGGCACCCGACCTGGCAAGTCCGCGAGCGCCAAAGGGAGCGGACCGCGCACCATGGCCGACCTGATCAATTATTGTCTTCACGATGAGATGAGCCGAGATCCGCGGATCATTGTTTACGGCGAAGATGTGGCAGACGCCAGTCGTGAGGATGCGCTCAGCGAAGTGAAGGGCAAGGGTGGGGTTTTCAAGCTCACTTCGGGTCTGCAGAAGGAGTTTGGCTCGGAGCGCGTGTTCAATTCACCATTGGCCGAGGCCAACATTGTGGGGCGTGCCGTGGGATATGCGGTGCGCGGGATGAAGCCGGTCGTCGAGATTCAGTTCTTTGACTACATCTGGCCTGCGATCCACCAGATTCATAACGAACTGGCGCTGATGCGCTGGCGGTCGAATGGGACGTGGGCTGCGCCGGCGGTGATTCGCGTGCCGATCGGTGGATACTTGACGGGCGGCGCCATCTACCACTCCCAGTCAGGTGAGAGCTTCTTCACGCACATTCCGGGATTGCGCGTCGTGTTTCCGTCGAATGCGCTCGACGCAAACGGGTTGCTGCGCACGGCCATTCGCTGCGATGACCCGGTGCTTTTCCTCGAGCACAAGAGGCTCTATCGCGAATCGTATGGACGCGCGCCGTATCCTGGGCCGGAGTTTGCGATTCCGTTCGGGAAGGCAAAGGTCGTCCGTCCCGGGCAGCACATGACCTTGATCACCTACGGGGCGCTGGTTCCCCGCGCTCTGCAAGCTGCGCAGACAGCCAGTCGCGAGAAGGGCATTGAAGTTGAGGTGATTGACTTGCGCACGTTGAGCCCGTATGACTGGGAGGCCATAGCGACTTCGATCCGCAAGACGAGCCGCGTGATCGTAGCCCACGAGGATATGTTGAGCTGGGGGTACGGCGCCGAGATTGCCGCTCGCATCGCCGATGAACTCTTTGACGACCTGGATGCCCCGGTGAAGCGCATTGGTGCGATGGACACCTTTGTGGCGTACCAGCCGGTGCTTGAAGACGCGATTCTGCCCCAGCCGGAGACGGTTCTCAAGGCCATTCAGGAACTGCATTCGTATTGATTTCCTGCCACCGGTGAGGCAGGCAGGCTCCAGCTTCGCCCAGATACAATACTTGGATGGGCACCCATTCAGATGATTGCCGGCGCCGCTATCGCCGGCCGGCGGGCGAGCCGGAATGAAGAAGTATTTCCGCCTTCTTCGCTTCGGATTACCCTACACGGTGCAATGGGTACCGGGAGTGATTTTGCTGGCCGCCGTGGGCCTGCTCGACGCTCTCAGGATGGCTCTCTTTGTTCCCATCCTCGGTGTAGTACTCAGGCCACAGTCTTCCGACAACTCACTGGTTCTTTTTCCGACTGCGCCGCTGCATTGGCAGTTCGATATGCACCGCATCATCCCGCCCGGCGTACATATTCACAACGTTTTGAATATTGTCGCTCTGGCACTGGTTGGCTCCACGATCATCAAAGGCATCTGCGACTACCTCGGTACTTACCTGGTGAACTATGCCGGGTTCGGCATGGTGACGGACCTACGCAATCGTCTTTACGAAGTCATCATCCGTCGATCTTCGAGCTTCTATCATCGACACCCCACGGGTACGATTCTTTCCACGCTCATCAATGATGTGGACCGTGTGCAGACCGCGGTCAGCCAGGTTCTCGGCGAATTCCTCCAGCAGTTTTTCACCTTTATTGCCACTGTTGCGCTGGTAATTGTTCTCGGAGGCCGGCTGAGCTGGGCGCTGCTTCTGTTCGTGCCTGTGGTGATCACCTCATCGCGCCGAATTGGCCGCTCGGTTCGTACCCGTACTCGCAGCGGGCAGGATAAGCTGGCTGAAATTCAGAACATCCTTCACGAGACCATCACAGGCAATCGTATCGTGAAGGCTTTCAACACGGAACTTTGGGAAGTTCTGCGGTTCAAGCGTGCCGCGAAGCGCCTCTTTCGCGCAAATCTGCGTAGCGTGCGTATTCAATCCATCAGTTCGCCGCTGATGGATACGATTGGCTCAGTTGCAATTGCTTTTTTGCTTTGGATCGGCCGCAACGAGATTCTGCATGGCCGAATGACAGCGGAAGTTTTCATTACATTCATCATTGCTCTATTTAAACTTTACGATCCGGTCCGCAAATTTGCCTCGTTCTACAACAGCTTCCAGCAAGCGATGGGAGCCTCGTCTTCGATCTTTGGTTTCTTTGATACCAAGGACGACGTGAAGGAGCGGCCGCATGCGGCGGCGATGCCGCAGTTTTCGAACTCGATCCGGTTTGACAATGTTGGCTTCTCCTACTCCACCGAGAAAGGCGAAGAGCAAATCCTGCATAACGTCGACCTGAAGGTCTGCTCCGGGGAACTGCTGGCGCTTGTAGGTCCCAGCGGAGCCGGGAAGTCGACGCTTGTTAATCTGATTCCGCGATTCTTCGATGTGACGTCGGGACGAATTCTCATTGACGGTCGCGACATTCGCGAGATGACCTTGAGTTCGCTGCGCCGGCAGGTGGCGCAGGTTTCGCAGGAAACAATTCTCTTTAACGACACGGTGCGCAACAACATCGCATACGGCCAGCCCGATGTGAAGAACGAACTGGTGGAGCAGGCTGCGCGTAATGCGCTGGCACACGACTTCATCATGCGCATGCCGCAGGGCTACGCGACCGTGATCGGGGAGAAGGGCTTCCGACTCTCGGGCGGCGAAAAGCAGCGCCTGGCCATTGCGCGCGCCATCCTGAAGAATGCGCCGATTCTGATTCTTGACGAGGCGACTTCGGCGCTCGATGCGGAGAGCGAATCACTGGTGCAAGCCGCGCTGTCAAACCTGATGCAGAACCGTACTGTTCTGGTCATCGCGCATCGGCTCGGCACCATTCGCCGCGCCAATCGCATCGCGGTGCTGGAGCGGGGCCGCATTACCGCGATCGGCTCGCATGAAGAGTTGCTGACCACATCCCCGACGTACCAGAGACTTTATCAATTGCAATTCATGGATATTCCGGAGCAAGAAGATACACCTGATGCGGAATCACGGGCCCTCGATCGGCTTCTGCAGCCGACGCTATGGGCCGAGGTAGAGGAAAAGTAGAGATGCCTATTTACTCGATGACCGGATTTGCCCGCACCCAGGTGCGCGTACTTGACCAGCTTGCCTACACACTAAGCGTAAAGAGCGTAAATCATCGCTTTCTCGATATTCAGTTGCGGCTGCCCGCCGGGTTTGATGCGCTGGAGATGGAACTGCGCCGCGTGCTCAAGGAAAATCTGATTCGCGGACACGTGGAATTGACCCTCTCGGTCGATCGATCGGTACAGCAGAAGGCGGGTTATAACCGCGAAATGGTCGCCGGGTATATCGAAGCGTTCAAGCAGGCACGAACGGAATTCCGCATCAAGGGCGAGCCGGATTTGAACGTGGCCCTGCGCATGCCGGGGGCCCTGCAATCCGAGACCCGCAATAACTCGGAAGAAGACGTTGCGGCTTTGACCGAAAGCGTCGTGCGCGAGATCGGACCTCTGCTTGAAGAATTGAAGGTGATGCGATCCCGCGAGGGCGAATCGCTCGAGGGAATTCTGCGCACATGCCTAGCTCGACTGGCCGAAGCAGTGGGAGGCGTGGCCGCGTTGCGCCCCGAGGTGGAGCAGCGGTACCAGGAACGATTGACGCAACGGCTGATCGCGGCGACGGGAAACGAGTTCAACCGGCAGCGACTGCTGGAAGAGGTGGCGGTGCTGGTGGACCACAGCGACATCTCGGAAGAACTGGAGCGCATGGTTACGCATATCGGCCACTTCCGCGAACTGCTGACCGCGGGAGGCGACGTAGGAAAGAAGCTGGACTTTTTGCTGCAGGAGATGAATCGCGAGGCCAACACGCTGCTCTCGAAGACAGGGGGGGTCGGCGGCCAGGGCACGCGCATTACAGAACTCGGCCTGGCGATGAAAGCCGATATCGAGAAAGCCCGCGAGCAGGTTCAGAACGCGGAGTAGCCGTTCAAGAAAACGCAGTTGACAGAAGGACGAAAGGGACCATCGCACGTGGCAGGAATTCTCTTCATCATCTCCGCGCCATCGGGCTCGGGCAAGAGCACCCTCGTAAGCGAACTCCGCAAGCAGGTCAGCGGTGTTGATTTTTCCATCTCGTGGACAACGCGGCCTCCGCGCGGATCGGAGGAGCACGGGCGCGAATATTACTTCACCAGCCGCGATGAGTTCGAGCGCATGATCGCCGAGGGCAAGTTTCTGGAGCATGCCGAGGTGTTTGGCAACTACTATGGCACCGCGCGCGGCTCGCTGGACGAAGCACGCCGCCAGGGCCATGATCTGCTGTTGGACATCGATGTGCAGGGCGCGGCACAGGTGCGAGGCGCGATGCCGGAGGCCGTAAGTATCTTTGTGCTGCCTCCCGCACCCAAAGTGCTTCGCACGCGATTGCGCAATCGCAGCCGGGCCGAAGGCGTTGTAAATGAAGCGGAACTGTACCGACGGTTGAGCGAGGCCAGCAAGGAAATTGAGAATTATCGCGATTACAGCTATATTCTCATCAACGACATCCTTGACCGGGCGGTTGCGCAACTTGAGGCCATTGTTCTGGCGGAGCGATACTATCGCAATGCCGAGCCTATCGCTTATCGTTCGAGCAGGGTGCTGGAGGTCGCCGCGGCCTGTCGACAGTCAAACTCGCGGGAGCGGCTTAAACCTGTGCTGGAAGCCTTCGGCATCGAAGGTGGTTCCAGCCAGCAACAACTTCCCTTTGGAGAGGATACCGATGACGATTGAAACCAGCTTCGACTCAAATTACCGCAAGGTACTTGTGGCGGCCCGTCGCGCACGTCAGATCCAAAACGGTTCCGCAGCACTGGTTGCGAGCCGTTCGACCAAGGCATGCCGCATCGCGCAGGATGAAATCGACGCGGGCAAGATCTCTTACGTCAAGAAGGAACAGCCTGTTGTGAAGCCGCTCGTTGCGGAGAACGGGATTCCGATCCTTTAGTCACGGAGCAATTCGTTCGGCTGCGCATCAGGTTCGCGCCTTCGTGCCATCTCTCGGCAAAGGTGCGTCTTACGGTTGCATGAGGGCGTCTACCACCATGCTAAAACGAATCGGACTACAATCGAGAGTATGCGGGTAACGGTCGGCGTCTCTGGCGGCATTGCGGCATACAAGGCAGCGGAACTGGTACGCGCGCTGCAGCGACGTGGCATGGAAGTGCACGTGGTGATGACCGAGGCGGCAACGCGCTTTGTGCAACCACTCACCTTCTCTGCGCTCACAGGCCACAAGGTGGTCAGTGACCTGTGGGACGACTCCGACAGCCACGAGGCCACGTATGAGTCATCGATAGAGCACATTGGGGAGGCGCAGTGGACCGAAGCATTGGTGGTTGCACCCGCCACTGCCGATATTCTTGCCAAGTTTGCGCATGGGATCGCCAACGATTTTCTGACCACCATGTACCTCGCCACGCGGGCCACTGTTCTAGTTGCTCCGGCAATGAACGTAAACATGTGGCAGCATCTTGCGGTGCAGGCGAATGTAGACATCCTTCGCCAGCGCGGCGTTCGCGTCATCGAACCCGGCACAGGAGACCTGGCCTGCGGGATGATTGGCGCGGGACGCATGGCCGAGCCAGAAGCGATTGCAGATATTGTGTTCCAGTCGATGGGACGTCGCAATGACCTTGCCGGCGAAACGGTGCTGGTGACGGCCGGGGGAACGCGCGAGGCGCTTGATCCCGTTCGCTACATTGGTAACCGCTCGAGCGGCAAGATGGGATATGCGCTGGCGGATGCTGCGCAGAGCCGAGGGGCGAAGGTGATCCTGGTGAGCGGGCCGACCGCTTTGCATCCGCCGGCGCGGTGCGAAGTGGTTCATGTCACGACCGCCGAGGAGATGCGTCAAGCAGTGCTCAGCCGCATGGTCGAAGCCACCCTCGTCATCAAGTCAGCTGCCGTTGCCGATTATCGGCCGGTCAGCGTCTCTGAGCAGAAACTCAAGCGCTCAGGGCCGATGACGCTTGAACTTGCACCGACGGAAGACATTCTGGTCGAGGTGACCAAACAGCGCCGGCCAGGCCAGCTCATCATCGGATTCGCCGCCGAAACCCAGAACTCGATGGAGAACGGCCGCGCCAAACTGCTGCGCAAAGGCGCTGACGCAATGGTCGTCAACGATGTCTCGCGCGAAGGAGTCGGCATTGATTCCGACCGCAACGCCGCCACTTTTCTGACTGCGTCGACGTCGATCGAAATGCCCGAGATGACCAAACGCAAGCTCGCAGACCGCATCCTCGATGAGATATCCGCGCTGCGCCGCCCGCCGCCACTGGTGTTTGAGGTCGACGAGGGAACGCCGCAGGAAAAAGTCCTCATTGAGTCTGTTGCGCCGACCACCACACGCCGCCGGATCATCGTGGAGTAGCCGCATTGGACTCACTCGACCCCGCAATCCGTGATGCGCTCGAAGCGCGCCTGCGATTCTACCGCGAGCTCGGGCTGACCGATTTCTATCGCCGTATCGTGGACCCATCGCATACGATCATCGCGGCATCTGAACCCGCCGTTAGCGCCCACATTGAGACTGACTCTCCCCTGAGGCGTTTGTTCAATGAGAGGCAGGAAGCGCATCAGGCCAACGAACAGAATTCCCAGGAGGAAACGCTCATTTCGCCCCGCAAGCCTATGCAAGCCCTGCCAGCGGTCGCACCGGAGGTCGCGCGCTCAGACAGGGCGTCCGCACTTCAACTTGTTCGCGAAGATATCGGTGACTGCACCCGATGTGCGCTTCACAAGGGCCGTAACAAAATTGTCTTTGCCGACGGCGACCCCAACGCGCGCCTGATGTTTGTGGGTGAGGGACCGGGCGCGGATGAAGATGCCCAAGGGCTACCTTTCGTGGGCCGCGCCGGGCAGTTGCTGAACAACATGATTGCGGCGATGGGGCTCAAGCGGGAGGAAATCTATATCGCCAACGTGGTCAAGTGCCGGCCGCCGCAAAATCGCACGCCTGAACCCGATGAGGCCAATACATGCTCGCCGTTCCTTTTCCGCCAGATCGATGTGGTGCGGCCCGAGGTGATTGTTGCGCTCGGAGCCACGGCGGCTACCTATCTTCTGGGCCAACGGCAGCCTCTAGCCGGGCTTCGCGGGCGGATTCACTCGTTCCGCGGGAGCAAACTCATCGTGACTTACCATCCAGCATTCCTTCTCCGAGATCCGCGTCAGAAGAAGGAAGCATGGGCCGACCTGCAAATCGCCATGCGCGAACTTGGACTGAAGGCGCGTAACCCGCAGGGTTGAGTTCACGGTTCTGAGTTCAGAGTTCTTAGTTGCTGGGTACCGCGATGATGCTGGCTACAGTACGTAGATGACCACGTAGAGATCGAGTGCAAATCCGGCGATGATGGATGCCGGGATGACGAGCCACCATTTCCTTCCGCTGGTGGCGGCCAGTGCGCCCAGAACGAAGGACAGCACGGCGCAGGCGAAGCTGATGGGCGCGCGCCATTCGCGATAGGGCGGGACAAAGACGCATGCAAGCAGAACGGCGCTGGCAATTCCGGCTATCGTGGACCTTTTCACGTGAAACCTCCGGCGGTTCGCGGTCACTCTACTGATCGGCCAAAATCCGGATTTTGTTCAACCGATTAGGCCCGATCGCTGCGCCCGGTACCAAAGTGAATCCTCGGTCCGTAAAGCTATCTGCGGCGGGATTTAGCTTTCTCCGTGGCAATAACCGCAAACGGTGGTGCGACCGTTATGAGCACGAGGACGAACACCATTACCAAACCGAACATGATTCGTCTCACTTTCTTCGCATTCAGCGCGGAACAGGACAAGGATGGCGCCACGCAAGGACGATTGCCATCACCCGTTTGCACGAGGTAATGCCCGAAAGGTTGCATCATTGAGATGGAATGGCCAATCTAAATCACGCTTGTGCCCTTGTTGTACCCCCTGGTCATTCACTGGCTTAGACTCCTCAGGGCCCGTCACTACAATATTTGCAGCTCTCATTCGTCTGGTTGAGTAGATGGGGGGCCGTCGAGCATGATCGCGATGATCGAGCAAGACCGACAAATCGCGAAGGTCGTTGCCGAGGAACGGCCCCGGCTGCGCAGCTTCATTCGCCGCCGGGTTGCGAACGACGCGGATGCCGAGGACCTGCTACAGGATGTTTTTGCGGAGCTGGTCGAAGCGTATCGCCTGCTGATGCCGATTGACTTTGTGACCGGCTGGTTGTTCCGCGTAGCGCGCAATCGCATCACCGACTTCTTTCGGAAGAAGCGGCCGGAGGCTTTCAGCGATGTACTCCACGAGGACGAAGACGGAACGATGCTTGACGTCGAAGACCTTCTGCCCTCGCCCGATGCGGGGCCCGAAGCGCAGTACATACGCAGGTTTGTGCTGGACGAGTTGCAACGTGCGCTCGAGGAATTGCCGGCCAAACAGCGCGAAGTCTTTGTTTCCCATGAACTCGAAGGGCGAACTTTCAAGGATTTGTCAGCGGAGAGCGGCGTGAGCGTGAACACGCTGCTCTCGCGCAAACGTTACGCTGTGCTGCACCTGCGCAAGCGATTGCAGACCGTTCACGATGAGTTTCTGCAGAAATGAGGAACGTTATGAAGAAGATATGGATCGCGCTGATCGCTCCGCCGGCGATTGTGCTGTTTGTGTGGTTGTTTGGCGAACTGGTGATGCATCTGTGGAACTGGCTGCTGCCGCCGCTCTTCGGCTGGCATTTCATTAGCTTCTGGCAGGCGCTTGGCCTGATGCTTCTGTGCCGTATCCTCTTCGGAAACTGGGGCTCCGGCGGAGGTAATCGCGGATCGCGGCGTCGCAGGGAAAAGTGGGAAAAGATGAGTCCCGAGGAGCGTGAAAGGCTGCGCCAAGGCTGGGCCGCGCGGTGCGGCGGTTTTTCGGCAGGATCGGGAGAGAGCAAGGAGCCGGCCTGATAGTGATCGTCGGGCCGCCAGAAGCCATCCCCGGAGACGATTCCGCTTTCGATAAACGAAAGGAAGTTGATCGGATGAAAAACGGCGGCCTGCTTTGTTCGCTGAAGGATCGTGAGTCACTAAAGATTGTGACAATTCCGATCATTTCATGACTGCGAACTTCCTCGTTTCCGTGAGCGTATATTCATTGCAATTCCCCGCGCAGAGGTCGTGAGAGGGTTGCGATGCGTACGTTGCGTCAGGATGTTCTCTATGCGTTGCGGCTGATGCGTTTGTCGCCTGTATTCACGTTGACGGCGATGCTGACCCTGGCCTTGGGGATCGGGGCGACGACGGCGATCTTCTCTTTGATTGACAGTGTCATGCTGAAGTCGCTGCCGGTGGCAGATCCATCGCGCCTCTATCGGGTTGGCTCGGGAATGAACTGTTGCGGCCAGATTGGACCTCAGAAGGAGTGGGGAATCTTTCCGTACACGTTGTACCAGCGCATCGCTGCGAATGCGCCTGAATTTGAGCAGTCGGCAGCGTTCGAGGCATGGCACTCGGATTTCAGCGTGCGCCGCGCCGAAAACAACGATCCTGCCAAGCCATTGCGCAGCGAGTATGTTTCCGGCAATTATTTTGCGACTCTCGGCTTGAAAGCCTATGTCGGGCGCAACCTTGCGCCGGCAGACGATCAGCCGGCAGCGGCGCCGGCCGCGATGATGAGTCATCGCGTGTGGCAGCAGGAATACGGATCAGATCCGAAGATGGTGGGCGCGACCTTCCTGCTTGACGGCCATCCTTTCACAATCGTCGGCGTAACACCGCCGGGGTTCTACGGTGAAACGCTTCGCAGCGATCCTCCGGAACTCTTTGTGCCGTTGCAACAAGAGCCAGTCCTTGCGGGGCAGAACACGGTGCTGAAGGCGCCGCTCGCGTGGCTACGTGTGATTGGCCGGCTGCGGCAGGGCGCAAAGACAGATGGAATGGCCGCGCGGTTTACGACCATGACGCGCGATTGGCTGGTGAGCGAACTCGGTGCAGAGTATCCGCAATATCTGGATCAACTCAAGAAGGTACTGCCCACGGAAGTGGTAAATGTAATTCCGGCGGGCGGCGGCGTGGCCGAGATGAAGGCGGGTTACGAGAGCAGCCTGCGGATTCTCATGGTGGTGTGCGGATTGGTGTTGCTGATTGCATGCGCGAACCTGGCGAACCTGTTACTGGCACGAGGTTCGGCACGCGGAACGCAGGCCGCGGTACGGCTGGCGATGGGTGCGACGAAGAGGCGGCTGGTGAGGCAGTCGCTGACAGAGAGCGTGGTGCTGGCAGTGCTGGGGGGCATCGCAGGGATCTTTATTGCGTTTGCGGGTGTGAAGGTGATTGTGGCGCTGGCGTTTCACTCTGCGCACTATGTACCCCTTGATGCGACCCCGTCTCTGGCGGTGCTGGGATTTGCTTTCGCCGTGGCGCTTGTAACCGGGTTGCTTTTTGGCACGGCGCCGGCGTGGTTCGCGGCTCGGACCAATCCGGCAGTTGTTTTGCACGGTGCAGGGCGCAGCACACGGGACAGCAGGGCACTCCCACAGAAGACGCTGGTGGTCGTACAAGCTAGCCTGTCGGTGGTGTTGTTGACGGTCGCGGGTCTGTTGACGCGCAGCCTGGTGAAGATGGAGCACCAGAACTTCGGATTTGAGACCGACCACCGCGTGAGCCTTCGCGTGAATGCGCCATTCTCGTCCTATTCGCCCGAGAAGCTGAATGCTACGTATCGCGCGCTGCAGGAGCGGCTGAAACGGATTCCTGGCGTGCAGGGTGCGGCGCTGGCCATGTATACGCCGTTCACAAATAACTGGGATGCTATGGTCGCGCGACAAGGGCAGGGCCCGATCGATGTGAATGCGGATAACGGGTCATCGTGGGATCGGGTGAGCGCCGGATACCTGGAGATGATGGGGCAGCGCATTGTGCGTGGACGCAGCATTTCAGAGCAGGACACGGCCTCGACACCAAACATTGCAGTTGTAGATGAAGCGTTTGTAAAGAAATTCTTCAAGCCGGGCGAAGAGCCGATTGGCACGCATTTCGGCATGAACGATGCGGTGTACAGCGGAATGTACGAGATTGTGGGTGTAGTGCGAACGGCGAACTATACCGATCCAAGCGGACACTGGAGGATGCCGCTGCTCTTTGTGCCGTTGGCGCAGCGCGCGCATTTCAACACGACGATGGCGCAAATGATTGAAGAGCGCTCGCACCTTATTGAAAGCGTGGTGCTGGAAATGCACGGCAGCATGCAGGGGCTGGAACCGCAGGTGCGGAGGGCGTTTGCCGAGGTGGATTCGAATTTGACTCTGGTGAGTATACGCACCATGGAGCAACAGGTGGCCGACCGGATGGATCAGAAGCGCTCGGTTTCGCAATTGACAGGCCTATTCGGCATTCTTGCATTGGTCCTGGCAGCAGTCGGATTGTATGGCGTGACCGCTTACGGCGTGGAGCGTCGCACGGGCGAGATTGGCCTGCGGATTGCGCTGGGTGCGGATCGCAAGCAGGTAGTGGCCATGGTTCTGCGCGGCGCCTTCACGCAGATCCTGATCGGACTGGTGATCGGTATTCCGGCGTCGATCGGTTGCGCGCGTCTGATCGCCTCGCAACTCTATGAAGTAAAGGGATGGGATGCGGTGGCACTGTGCGGATCGGTGGCAGCGCTGGCACTGTGCGCGCTTGTGGCGAGCCTGGTGCCCGCGCGTCGCGCAGCCAGCATTAATCCGGTGCGCGCACTGCGGGCCGAGTAGGGGATGTGCTTCTCCCGATGTAGTCCGTTTTGCAAGGTCTGAGAATCGAGAACCTTCAATTGCGCTCAGGCGGGCTCTCCACCCCGCGAACCTGGTTCCCTCCGCAGGAACCCCGGCCCCGGTGCACCTGGTTCCGAGCGGCACCCGAAGAATGTTATTCGCCGCGCAGCGCCTGCATGGGGTCGATGGATGCAGCGCGCAAAGCTGGCAACGTTGAAGCCGCAACGGCCAGCAGCAAAACGCCGATGGCGGCAGTGGTCATGACCAGCGGGTCAAACGGGCTGACGCCAAACAGCATCGATCGCAGCAGTCCCGAAGCTGCGACGGCGCCGGCCAGTCCAATCAAGCATCCGATAGCGGCAAGCTTCGCCCCGGACTCGATCACCAGGCGCACGATTGCCGAGCGCTGCGAGCCCAGTGTCATGCGAATCGCCATTTCCTGTACGCGCGAAGCGACGGAGAAGGCGATTACGCTGTAGATGCCGAGCACGGCGAGGAGCACGGCGGCGAAAGCAAAGCTCGAGATCAGCACGGTGTTGAAGCGGCGGGACGCTTCCGACTCGGACACCACCTGCTCCATCGTCTGTACCTGCGTGAGGGGCAGCAGAGGATCGATGGAGCGAACGGAGGCGCGGAGGGCATTCTCCATCTGTTCGGGCGGAACGGCCGAACGCAGCGCTATGTAGCCGCCGTTGCCGTTGAGGTCTCCCGGCTGGGCCAGCGCGCCGACGGCGTCTTCCGCCTGGTCGACGGGCATGTAGTACTGTTCGGTTGCCGGATTGTCTGGCGAGAGGAGTTGGGTGTCAGAGACTTCGCCCACGACCGTAAGCCACGGCGTCTGCATTTGCTGTGTGCCAATGCGGATGCGCTTGCCGATGGGATCCTGGTTGGGCCAGTAGTGCTGCACAAATTTGTGGTTCACGATCAGCACCAGCTGGGTGCCGGCGTGGTCGGCTTCGGTAAAGAATCTCCCTCGCTCAAGGCGGATGCCCATGGCCGAGAAGAAATTGCCGATGACCTGGGTCACCGTCGCGAGATTCATGTTCGCTCCTGGCGGGGGCACGTATCCATCGACGACGAACGTCTGGTTATTATGTACACCCTGGGATGGCAACATGCTTGTGAGGCCGACGGACTGAACGCCGGGAAGCTGGCTGAGTTTCAGCAGCAGTTCGCGATTGAAGGCGTCGATCTGCGGCTGTTTGGAATATTGCAACTGGGGCAGGGAGTAGGCGGCGGTGGTGACATGCTGGGGAGTGAAGCCGAGGTCGACGGCACGCATCTTGTCGAAGCTGCGCAGCAAAAGGCCGGAAGCGGTGAGCAACACAAGGGCGATGGCGATTTCGGCTACGACAAGAGTGGAGCGCAGGCGAGCATGGCCACCGCCGGCGCTGCCGGTGCGACCTCCTTCCTTCAGGTTGCTGTTGACATTGGTGCGAATCGCGGCGAAGGCAGGCGCGAGGGCGCAGACGATTCCCGTGACGACCGCCAGCCCAAGCGCAAAGGCGATCACCTGCCAGCTCAGCGAAATCTCATTTACGCGCGGCAGGGATTCGGGCAGCATGCTTTTGCCCATGCGAAGTGCGACGGCGGCGAGGATCAATCCGAGGACACCGCCGCCGACGCTGAGTAAAAGGCTCTCAAGTACAGCCTGGCGGACCAGGGTGGATGCACGCGCTCCCAGCGCGAGACGAACTGCAACTTCGCGCTGACGGCGAATGGCGCGGACCAGCATTAATCCGGCAAGGTTGAAGCAGGCGATCAAGAGCACGACTGCAACGGCAAGAAACAACGTGCGCAGCAGGGAACGCGATTGCTGCACGGTGTCGTTTTGCAGCGGGCGTACCAAGGCATTGATGTGGAGATTAGCCATCATGGCGGGATATCCGCGCATGATTTCCTGCGCCACGCGCTCGGCATCGCTTTGCGCCTGCGTGGGAGTGATGCCTGGCTTGAGCCGTCCAATCATCTGATAGCTCCAGTTCGCTGCTGCGGCCGGCACCAGCTCATCAGTTCTGAAGCTCATGGGCGTCCAAAGTTCAGAACGATTCAGTTGTCCGGGTATAAGTGGGAACTCAAAACCGCGGGGCATGACGCCGATGACGATATAGGGCTTGCGATCGAGCAGAATTTTGCTTCCGATGATCTTCGCGTCGGCATGGAAACGGTTGCGCCATGTCGCATCGCTGAGGACAACCACCTGCTGATGATGCTCGTCTTCGTCCGTTGTAAAGACGCGGCCAAGTTCCGGAGCGACCTCGAGCGCGCTGAATACGCCCGCGGTAAGTCGCGAGGCGTTCACCTGCGCTGGATCGCCAGTGCCGGAAAGCTCGTAGGATGCGCCCTGATATCCGCCAAGCGCGGTGAAGGCGTGCGTGTCGCGGGTGTAGGCCTTGATATCGGGTACGGTGACGCCGACCTCGTCGCCACCGCCAACGTCGACCCCTTGCAAGTGATCGGACAGCACCATCAGGCGATTGGAATCGGGGAACGGCAGTGGCCGCAGCAGGACGCCTTCGACGATGGAGAAGATCGCGGTGGTGGCGCCGATGGCGAACGCGAGCATGAGGATGGCGGTGATGGTGAAGCCTAGCGACTTGCGCAGTTGACGCAGGGCAAACTTAAGATCCATGACAAGTTTCTGCATAAAAATCCTCGAGATCCGGGGTCCATCCAATAGCAAGGGAAGCACGTACGCTGCCAAATTGCCGCCAAGTCGATGCGGGCAATTACTGGACTTTGCGAACACATGGATACGCACGGGCTTCTCCGACCGTTCCAAAACGAAGGGAAGTGTCCGAAAACGGACGGGTTCTTGCCGAGGGTGCCGGTTGTGAATCCGAGGTCAATGGTTGATGAAACGAAGGTAAATACGCCCCACACTTTAACTCCTGTTCACAATCTCGAAATTAGTCTGCTTGGAGGCCCGTACATACAAGGGTGTTTACAGGGCAAGGAGAGCCATGCGTAAACTTTGTTTGAGTTCTGTCTTTTTGTTCTGCTTTCTGACCGCGACAGCAGCTTTCAGTCAGTCCGGAAAGGGAGTAATAGAGGGTGTGGTCAAGGATCCAGCGGGCGCAGTTCTGCAGGGCGCCAAGATCGAAATGAAGCCACAACTCAGGCCGATCACGACCAACGGCCAGGGAGAGTTCACGGTAACCGATGTTCCCGCGGGCACGTATGCCGTGACGGTTACATATGTTGGGTTTGCTCCTTACACGGGCACTCTTACGGTTGCTCCGGGACAGGCGGCTCGTTTTGACGCGAAACTCCAGGTTGCGTCTGCAGCCGATCAAGTCGAGGTAACGGCAGACCGTCCGCGAGGCGAGGCGGAGGCCATTAACCGCACGCTTGCCGCGGAAAACATTCTGCAAGTGCTGCCTGCCGATGTCATTACTTCGCTGCCGAACGCGAATATTGCGGACGCTCTGGGCCGTATGCCATCCGTCTCGATCGAGCGCGACGAAGGCGAAGGCAAATACGTGCAGATTCGCGGAACCGAACCACGCCTGAGCAACACGATGGTCGATGGCGTGTCGATTCCGTCGCCGGAATCAGGCGTGCGCCAGATCAAGCTCGACACCATCGCCTCTGACCTCGTGGACTCCGTCGAAATCAACAAAACTCTGCAAGCGAACATGGATGCGGACGGCATCGGCGGATCAGTGAACCTGGTGACCAAGACGGCGAGCGACACGCCGACTATTGTTCTCTACGGGGTGGGGGGATACACCCACATCATCGGAGGCCGCACGGTCGATCAATTTGGCGGGACAATGGGAAAGCGTTTCGGGGCAAGCAAGAAGCTCGGCGTGCTGGTGGGAGGCACGTACGATTACAACGGGCGCGGCATTAACGATATCGAGCCTGTGCCAACGCCTGGAGCCGCGTCGCCTCACTATGACAGCATGGACTTCCGCGACTACCTTTACAACCGCACCCGCTGGGGAGGCACGGGCAGCATCGACTATAAGCTTGCCGAGGGTTCCAGCATCTCTTTACGCGGTCTCTACTCCAACTTCCGCAATTGGGGCAACAAGTGGGCATTCACGATGAACGATGGGGCGGCTCCTCAATATAGCCAAGACTGGCGCCGCCCTAACATGGCCATCGGCAGTCTGAATCTTGAAGGCAAGCATCTTTTCGGCTCCAACACGATTGTCTGGAATGCGTCGGTTGCGCGCTCGCGCTCATTGGGCGGCGGTGGTGGAGCTAGCTATCAGTGGATGGGCGACCCCGATGCACAGTGCGTGAACGTGCCTGGAGTGAGCGTAAATCGGCCAGGGTGGACGGGGTGTATCGGGAGTGGAGTTGCCGCTGCCGACAATGCCTTCGATACGAATAACTACGGCTTTGTTGAATTTGATTACCCCACCTATGGATTGAGCGCGCAGCTGAACCTGGAGGCGTCGGGCTCCTATGGGCGGCAATATCATCTCGGATCGCGCTACGGCACTATCGAGTTCGGCGCAAAGATTCGCAACGCGCACAAGTTCGATAACTCATACAACATCTGGTATACCGTGCCGAATGACGACAGCGGCAACCCCATTCCTGTACCAAACGCAGCGCATCTAGAGTGGAACAGCACGTTCAGCGATCCCGTGTATTACGACGGAACGTACGGCGGAAAATATCCGGCCGTAACAGATTGGGGCAAGCTGAAGGGTTGGGTGGAATCGAATAAGAGCCAGCTCGATTTCAACGAAGACTCGTTGCCGAATTCAAACAACTACGACCTGATCGAGCGGATTCCCGCTGGTTACGTGATGAACACAATTGAACTGGCGAGCCGCGTGCGCTTGGTTGCGGGACTGCGCATTGAGGCCACTCACGTAGATACGACTAGTTTTGACGAGACTGCCAATACGCTCACGTATAAAGCAGGTGGGGACTACACCAACATCCTGCCCAGCGCGTCGCTGCGCTTTGCGCTCGACAAGGATTCGGATCTTCGGCTGGTATACGGGCGCGGAGTGTCACGACCCGATCCGCAGGACATCTCTGCAGCGGTCAGCCAGCCAACATTAGATCAGACTCCAGTCACGATCAGCATCGGGAATCCCAGCCTGAAAGCAGAGCAGGCCAACAACTACGATCTGCTTTACGAGCGGACCTTCAGCCATACGGGCCTGCTGCAGGCTGGTTACTTCTACAAGGACCTCACCAATCCGATTGCCTATGAGCAGTTCTACTCCACGGCGACATTTCCGCACGTTCCCGCCGGAACCAGCGTGCTAGTGACGCAACCCATCAACGCGGGCAGCGCCTACGTGCAGGGTTTCGAGATCGGGTTCGAGCAGCGCATGGCATATCTGCCGAGCGTGATTGGCGGGTTGGGCATCTCGGCGAATTATAGCCACACGTCTTCGACGGCGCGCGACTTGCCGGGTCGCAGCGATGAGCCTGCGCTGCTGCGCGATGCTCCCAACACCTGGAACCTCAGCCCGACGTATGACACGAAGCGGTTCTCGATGCGGATCGGCATGACCTACGACGACGCGATGATCTACCAATACCAGTGGCAGGATGGCGCGGACTCGGTCGGCGTAAAGGGACCTTCGGGAGACAACTACCTATACGCGCATTACCAGCTTGACACGCAAGCCAGCTACAACCTGCCCGGAGGGTTGCAGGTATATGCGTACGGTTTGAATCTGAATAACGAGGTCTTCGGGTTCTTCAATGGGAGCCCGCAATACGTGGTGCAGCGCGAGTATTACCATCCGACCTACGCGGGTGGAATCCGATGGAACATCCGCCACGAATAAGGCGATAACGATCGGCGGCAACTAGAGACCCACGGTGATGAGCCGTGGGTCCTGCTTCCTCAAGCGATGCCCAGCAACGGTTGAGCCAGCTCAGAAATCGGATTGATTAGCGCACGACGGCTCTACTTCCACTCACGCCAAAGCGCTACTCCGCCGAGGAGGCCGGCCTCGTTTGAGACGATTTCAATGTTCTTCCCGGGCTTGAAGTCGATTTTCTTAGTGTTGCCGCCACCCAGGTACAGGTGATCCCAGTTGAAGAGCTTGGCGGTCTGTTCGATCGCTTCCTGCAGCAGCTTGTTCCAGTGCTTTTTGCCGTACTTGTCGAGGCCACGCCGGCCGAGATAGTCCTCGTACTCGCGGTCTTTCTTCCAGGGGTGATGGCCGAGTTCCAAACCAGGGCACAAGAGTCCGTCGGTAAACAGCGAAGAGCCGAGGCCGGTGCCGAGCGTGATCGCCAACTCCACGCCGTCTCCCTTGATGGCGCCGTAGCCCTGCACGGCTGCGTCGTTGGCCAGACGGACCGGCTTCTTCCAGCGCTTTGCGAGTTCTTTTTCCAACGGAAACCCGTACCACAGGGGGTGAAGATTTGCCGCGGTGTAGGTGACGCCTTTCTTGACTACGCCGGGAAATCCAACCGAGACGCGATCGAAATCGGCGGGTATCACGGCGTGCAGCGCGTCCAGACCCTTGAGCACGGCTCTCGGCGTGGGGATGGAGGGCGTCGCCACGCGCTGGCGCTCGCACACGGGATGGCCCTTGGCGTCGACCAGCATCGCTTTGAGGCCGGAGCCGCCAATATCGATGCAGAGGGTGATGGGGTTGGAGGTTTTGGTCGATGCGCTGCGCGCAGGTGAAGCGGCTTTCAGGGTCTTGGTGGTCATCAGCAGGAATTGTACTGAAAAGCAGGGAACAGGGAACAGAGAATAGGGAGCAAAAAGGCGCCGGCAGGTACAAACTCCGTGATTCCAGTTACGCACAGAGGATGCGTCGGGGTGACCGCTACACTTGAGGTTGCTCCCGATGCCAGCGTTCTGCGAAGTCGCATTGCCGGTGCCGCTCGATCGCACTTTTACGTACGCCTTGCGCGATGACGACCAGGCGTCGCGCGGGGCGCGCGTAATTGCGCCTTTTCGCAATGAAAAGCTTATCGGGGTGATTACAGCGACCGACGTCGCCGCACCTACGGAGTTCGAGGCCAAGTACCTGGAAGCCGTGCTCGACGACGAGCCGCTGCTCAGCGAACATCTGCTCACGCTAGCCGAGTGGATTGCCGGCTACTATCTTGCGCCGCTCGGCGAGGTGCTGCGAGGCATGCTGCCGCTAATGGCCGAAGTGAGGCGGGTGGTCTACTACCGGATCACGGATTTGGGCCGCGATGTACTGGCCGGCAGTCTCGACGGAGATGGAGAAATCCTCAACGCCAATTCTTCGCGGAGTAAGAACAAAGAAGCGCGAGTCGACAAGCAGAATTTAGAGCGGCGAGTGCTTGAGCGTCTCGCTTCGGGTGAATCGCTCAAAGTGTCGACGCTGCGCACGGCCACGGCCGCCAGCCTGCCAGTACTGGCGGGAATGCTCCGCAAAAAGTGGATCGCCCGCGAGACTGCTGCCAGCGAGCGGGATGCGCGCCGCACCGAGCGCTTCGCTGTGCTCATCCCGGACACGCGCCTGCCTGCGCTCACAAAACTACAGCAGGCTATTCTTGCCGAGCTTGCTGCAAACGGGGGCGAACTTCCGCTGGCAGCACTGCGCCGCAGCGAACTGCCGTCCTCAACGCTTCAGACCCTGGTCCGCCGCGAACTCGTGCGCATCGAGGAACGGCCGGCTGCTTTCCGGCTCGGTGGCATTGAGGCTCCAGCCGGCCCGCTCATTCTCAACGAATCGCAGCTCGATGCTCTTGCGAGCATCGTTTCGCAGCTCGGGGGATTCCATACATTTTTGCTCCATGGAGTGACGGGGTCGGGGAAGACAGCGGTGTATCTCAAAGCCATGCAGCGTACGCTCGATCGCGGCCAGTCCGCCATCCTGCTCGTGCCGGAGATCGGGCTGACTCCGCAGATGGTTGGCCTGCTTGACGCGGCCTTCGGCGAGCGCGTAGCGCTGCTCCACTCGGCACTCACGCCCGAAGAGCGCACCGAGCAGTGGCGCCGCATTCATCGCGGCGACGCACCCATAGTTGTCGGCACCCGGTCCGCAATATTCGCTCCCGTGCCGAATCTCGGACTGGTTCTTGTCGATGAAGAGCACGATCAGAGCTACAAGCAGGAGGAGACTCCGCGCTACAACGCCCGCGATGTCGCCGTGATGCGCGCCAAGCTCGCCAATGCGGCCGTGGTTCTGGGATCGGCGACGCCCTCGCTTGAAAGCTGGCAGAACACGGTGCAGGGCAAGTACACGCGCATCGAGATGAATGACCGTGTCAAGAACCGCCCGCTGCCCGAGGTTGAGCTTATCGACATGCGGCAGGAGTTTCAGGAGACTGGGCAGGAGCAGCTCTTCTCACGCTCGCTGGTCGAACAGACGAGGCTTGCGATCGAACGCGGCGAGCAGGTCATCATTCTGCTCAATCGCCGCGGCTATTCCTTTGCGGTTATCTGCCGGGCATGCGGGCAAAAGCTCGAGTGCCAGAATTGCGCCATCGCGCTCACACACCACAAATCTCCTGACGATGACGGCTTGGCACGCGCCGGCCAGCGGCTCGAGTGTCATTACTGCGGGTTCAAGCGCACGGTGCCGTCGAAGTGTCCAAAATGCGAGAGCGAGCACTTGTACTATCTTGGCGCGGGCTCGCAACAGGGGGAGGAGCGTCTTACCGAAATCTTTCCCGGCGCACGAATTGGGCGGATGGATCGCGACACGGTGCGGGGGCGGCTTGATTTGGAGCATCTGCTGGCACGCCTCCACTCCGGCGAGATTAACCTGCTCATCGGCACGCAGATGATCGCCAAAGGGCACGACATTCATGGCGTCACACTGGTAGGCGTCGTGGGCTGCGATCTTTCATTGTCGATGCCGGATTTTCGCGCCGCCGAGCGAGTCTTTCAGTTGATGACGCAGGTTTCGGGCCGCGCCGGCCGGGGCGAATTGCCGGGCCGCGTTGTGGTACAGACTTACTATCCCGATCACTACGCCATCGTCGCGGCGAGCACGCATGATTACGCTGGCTTTGCGGAGCGCGAACTGAAGTATCGCCGCTGGATGCACTATCCGCCATTCGGCGTGCTGGCGAATGTACTTATTCAATCGGAAAAGCTGGAAGAAGCGGCAGGATGGTCCGCCGAGATCGGTAAGTGGTTTCAGAAGACTACGCCCGAAGGGATTCGTGTCCTCGGCCCCTGCACCGCGCCGATTGCGCGCATCAAGAATGTGTATCGCTTTCACCTGATCTTGAAGGCGTCGTCGCGCAAGGCTCTGAACGCAGCGTTGCGTGGTGCGCTGGCGCATGCTGAGGAAGCCGGCATTCCACGTCGCAACATCGTCGTCGATGTTGATGCACAGCGATTGATGTGACGTACAGCGCATGGAGCGCTAGAAATACTCTAATGTGCGTCGCATTTCGTCTCCTGCGTCCATGAATGTCCCATCTGGAAGCGAACGCGATGAACTCTTCTTCACCGTCCAGTTTCCATAACTGTCGTACTCGTAGGAATAATTCCTCTCGGTCGACCGTGTTCCATCGGCTTCCGCTTTGCCGGTGCCACTCACCGTGTTTTGCGAAAACTCCTTTGCAACATCGCCGTGTTCGTCGTAGGCCGACTCAACCTCTTCCTCCATGTGGTTGAACACCGTGCGAGTCATCTTTGACCTGCGGCCCTGCGCATCATATGAGTACTTCATTGACCACATCTCCGAACCGCCAAGAAACTGCGCGAGTTGATCACGCAGCTCCTGGGGCGCGATGCCGCCGGATGCGAAGATCTTCTTCTGGTCTCCCGCCGGGATCATTTTCAGCGGGTCGTCCATGGTCTGCTTCTCTTCCACGATGCGTCCCCGGTCGTCATAAACGCGCAGCGTGCGGGATACAATTTTACCGCTGGCGTTGCAGGTCTGAATTTCGGTAGGCCGGTCGTGTTCGTCGTAGAGGGTTACGGCGCTTCCACCTTCAGGGAGAGTTGCCGCGCTCCCGGCCGACTCAAATGAAGCCTCTACATTTCGTGAAATTGCGTCAGGCCCTTGCGGCAAATCGAAAGGGTGAGCGATCGCAATCTTTGTCTTTTTCCCGTTCGCGTCGTAGCGGAAAGCGATGGGATTGTTGGGATCTCTTGAATCAGTGATGCTTTGCAGCCGGCCCTGATTGTCGTACTGGTAGACGACTTGTTCCTGCGGCTCACCGCTGCTGCTTTGAGTCGTCTTACGCAACAACTGGCCACTCTCACTGTAGATGTAGCGGGTTGCGGATTCTGTTCCATCGAAGCCGTGTTCGCGTGATGATCCGCGAAAACGCGTTTCAGCGATTCGGCCGTCTCGGTCGTACTCTGTCTTGTTCCACGACCTGAATTCCTGGAACACCTTGCCATCCGCGTCGGTCCACGCCAGGTACGCTCTCTCTTCAATAACGGATCGCACCGGCCCGCGCAGGTCATTCTTTTCGCGATCTGTGAGCTGCCTGGATTGGCCGGAAGTCGCGTTATCGCCAACGTCCTGACCGCGCAGCGCCACCACCGGCGAGCAAGTCAATTCGAACAACGCGAAAAAGAGAGCCAGAACCAGGCGTACCTTCAACGGAGTGCCTCCTCTGCCGCCAACAACCCACAAAAGAGAGCAAAACTATCGAAAAAAACAATATAGATCGAAGTGCTGTTCTGGCGACATCGCAAGTAAGAAATTGTCGTGATCGTTCGCGGATTCTTCCCCAATTCTCTTGTCACAGCCATTCTTGCTCGACCGAGGTAGAATTTCGCCGCGCGTCGAGGTGGACAAATGGAATACAGCAACGCCTTTCGTGGCAAAGCGAACCAACCCAGCGAAGCCGAACTCATTACCGCGCTTGGCCCCAGCGCGAAACTCTGGAATGAATTTATCAAGTGGATGGCGGATGAAGAGGGAGTTGCCGGTCAGGAATGGAAGGGAATTGTTGTCAAAAAATACGGCTGGAGCCTGCGCCTCAAACAAAAGAGCCGCAACATCGCTTATCTCGGCCCCGGCGAGGGCTGCTTCATGGTCTCGTTTGTACTGAGCGACAAGGCGTTGCAAGCGGCGAAGGAGGCGCATCTGCCCCAAGCCGTTGTTGAAGCGCTGGCAGCGGCCCCGCACTATCCTGAAGGAAATGGGCTGCGTCTCATTGTGCACCGCGCTGCCGATCTGCCCGCAATACGGAAAATTGTCGCGATCAAGCTAGGCAACTGAGCAGATATTTCAATTTTTCTGTCACAGTCAGACTTCAAGTGCGGGTCGCGAGCCACGCTACAGTGAGCACGATCTGTCGTCTTCCTGTCCGAAGGCTTAAGCGGCTGCGGCCACAAATGTCACGCATGAAGCAAGCAGAAGCGTCAACAAATTGAAGGCGCTTGCTTTGGATCTCTCGATTCCATGTCGGGCTTGCCGGCCATGCGTCATTCTCGGCCGATGGCACGATCAGGCGCTCGGAGTGGGCGTTCCCGTTTCCAAAGTATGCAGTTCTTTACCGGGCTTGAAACGCACGGCCTTTCCGGGCGTGATGCTAACTTCAGTCCCAGTGCGGGGATTGCGTCCGATCCCGGTCTTGCGGGCGCGAACACTGAACACACCGAAGCCGCGCAACTCAATGCGCTCTCCCGCAGCAAGGGCTTCTTTCAAGCCTTCAAAGACGGTATCGACCGCCGCTTCTGCCTTGGTTCGGGGCAGGCCTGTGCGCTCGATCACATGGTGCACGATGTCTTGTTTAATCAAAGCGGTCACCTCTCTAGCGCGACTGTTCTCGACTGTACCACGCCCTACCGGACTGATGGTACAGCCTTTGCCTCATTTGTGGAACACTAGCGCCGAGGATTTTTGCACAGGGTGACGAGGAAGGCAGGGGACGACTCATGCACTGCATGTGTTCTGGCTCACAGTTTGCAGCGGATTCG
Source organism: Occallatibacter sp. (assembly GCF_049582745.1). Lineage (GTDB taxonomy): Bacteria > Acidobacteriota > Terriglobia > Terriglobales > Acidobacteriaceae > Telmatobacter. The sequence continues at coordinate 3,384 of NZ_JBAUUO010000014.1, read as the reverse complement.
GCCCGATTGACCGGTGGAAAAACAGACCTTTGTGACTTTAGAGATAGGGCGAACTGCTTTCCTTGGCGCTAAGGTCTATACGAAAGAGTGACTTTGCCGGATACTGTTGTTTCAAGGTAATCAGTGCCAAGATGCCATCGGTAACAACTGTCTGGCGAAGTGCAACAAAAGACAGGGGATATATCCAAGAAGCTTCCGGCGGTGAAGGCGGAGAGCTTCAGAGATCCGGCGAGAGCCAATCGCTCCCGTCGCTCGTTGAAGCCAGGCAAGGAGAGAGGCTCGATGTCCGTGATGTACAGCTTAGAACCAATCCGAATCGGCGTCGTCGCAAACGAACCGATGCGGCTCGAAGGCCTCACCAGCATCTTTGAGAATCACGCCAAGCCGGGAGAGACACCGCTGCTCCCCGTCGTAGGTACGCTCGAAGAGCATCTGGATAATGAATCGATTGAATATGTGCTGATTGACTGGAGCAGTTCCTCCAAAAAGCTCGGCGTGCTGGAAGGCATTCGCCGGAAGCGTCCCAACCTCCGCATGGTCGTCATCGGTCCCGACAGCAACGAGCAGGTCATGATGGACACGATTATCGCTGGCGCCCGCGCCTATCTTGACACGGGCGCCGGACCTCGTCTCGTCCGTGAAGCTCTCGACGTTGTGATTTCCGGCTCCATCTGGGCTCCGCGCAAGCTGCTCTCCAAGCTCATCGACCGTCTTCTTTCCGGGGACGACGCAAGCGTCACAAGCCCGCGGCCGCATCTGACCGCGCGCGAAGAGCAGGTGCTGCAACTTCTTCTGCTTGCCCGCTCGAACCGCGAGATTGCGGAAGAACTCGGCATTGAAGAACGCACGGTCAAGGCGCACGTCGGCAAGCTCATGAGGAAAGTCGGCGCGGAAAACCGGATTGAGCTCTCGATGCGTGCGCTCCACGGGTCGTACAAGCCGGCGCCGCACCAGATGCATGTTGTCGAGGCTGTCACCGCCTGACAACTCATCGGAATCTCGCTCGGAATCTCGCTAATAAAACAGAAAAATACCCACACTATAATTACTAAAAGTGTAAAACCTAAGTACTCTTGTGCTATTTCGATACATTACTAATAATCATTCCAGAAACAACGCAGATCTGGGGAAAGGAGTTCCCAGGCTCCATGTGACCATGAGGCCTGTGAACTCCTCTTTTTTCTTTGCCGCGAATTTCGTTGTGCGCGCTATTCCAACGGCAAACCTCTCCCGCAAGCCCTCTCATCCTCCACCGGTTCTTCCCTGGCAGAGTCTAAATAGCTGAGCGTAATCCGCTTGATGCAGCAACATCGAATTCCTTTCGCTCTGTGCATTATGTCAGTGTGGCGATGCTGTAGGCTGAAGCCGGATGTTGTTGCTCGCCGATGTCCCTCTATGCGAAATTTTCGGCGCGCGGCGCGACTTCCGGCTCTCGGCGCTGTCCTAAGGGTCAGCAGCCAGCAAGCCGCGCTATCCATGTGTGCGGAAAAATTGAAAGGACTCCCCGAATGAAGAAACTGATTGCTTCCCTCTGTCTTTGTTTCCTGGCTACAGGAGCAGCCAATGCGGCGTCGTCGAAATCCGACTTGAATGACCGCATCGAAGCTGCAAAAACCGTTCTCGATCAAATCATGCAGGCACAGGACAGCACGATCCCGCTAAACATCCTGGAGCAGGCAACCTGCGTGGGTGTGGTACCCGGCATGATCAAGGGCGCATTCGTGTTCGGCGCACAATACGGTCAGGGCGTGGTTACCTGCCGCACGGGCCATGGCTGGAGTGCGCCGGTATTCATCCGCATGGCGGGAGGCTCATGGGGCTTGCAGATTGGCGGCCAGTCCACTGACCTGATCCTCGTGGCGGTGAACAATCGCGGATTTCAGGATCTGCTCAAGAGCAAATTCAAGATCGGCGCCGATGCCTCGGCCGCCGCAGGTCCCGTTGGACGCGCCGGACAGGCTGCTACCGACTGGAAGATGAATGCCGAATTGCTGAGCTACTCGCGCAACAAGGGACTGTTTGCGGGAATCAGCCTCGACGGTACCAGCGTCTCGCAAAACAGGGACGATACCGAAACCTACTATGGCACTCCGCAGGATTTTCAGAACGTGCTGAAGGGCAACGTGGGCGTGCCGCCGGGAGCTGTCTCGTTTGTTCGCGCAGTGGCGCACTACTTCATACAAGCGAAGCACAACTAATTAGCGCAACACATGACAAGAATGGGGCGGCCTCAGCGCAGGCCGCCCTCTTCTTTTGCAGGCGCATTCAAGTCTCTCCGGCTCGCACGGCCCTGATCGAATGTCCTAAACTTGAGTTTGTCTCAAACGATGCAGAAGATTCTCGAATATTGGCTGGTAGTCGCGGTGGCGCGCGTCCTCGGATCGATGCCGCGCTGGCTGGCGCGTAGGCTTGCCGAGGGCCTGGCCTGGGTCGTCTTTCACTCCCTGGGCCGCCTGCGACGCGTGGGTGAACGCAACCTTTCTCTCGCGTTGCCCAATCTGCCGACGAATCAGCAGAGCAGAATTTTGCGCTCGGTCTACCGTCACCTCGGTTGGCAACTGGTCGAATTCTGCCGCATGCCTCGCTACACACGCGAGAATACGCAGCACTGGATTCGAACTGAGGGCCTTGAGCACTATCTTGCGGCGGAGGCACTCGGGCGAGGAGTGCTGGTGCTGACCGGGCACCTGGGTGCGTGGGAACTCTCCAGCTTTTACCACTCGCTGATGGGCCAACCGATGGGCATGGTCATTCGCCGTCTCGATAACCGCCGTCTCGATGAATTCGTGAACGGCATCCGTTGCCTGCACGGCAACCGGGTTCTCCACAAGGACGACTTCGCGCGAGGCCTGCTCACTGCGATGCACGAAGGCGGCGCGGTCGGCATCCTCATGGACACCAACATAACGCCGCCGCAAGGGGAGTTCGTAGAATTCTTCGGGATCACCGCGTGTACTGCCTCGGGCCTCGCGCGGATCGCGCTCAAAACCGGCGCCGCCGTCCTGCCCGGCTTTATGCTTTGGGAGCCTGCCGAAAGGAAATACGTTCTCCACTTTGGCCCACAGATACATTTCTCCGAACGCGGGCTCTCCGAGGCCGACGTTCTTGCTGCGACTCAGAAGTGCAACGACGTGCTCGAGTCATGGATTCGCCGCTACCCCGAGCAGTGGCTTTGGATTCATCGCCGCTGGAAGACCCGCCCTCCGGGCGAAGCCTCGTTGTATTAGAGCATTTTCATAATTACTGTACTCCGTAATCGCAGTGCCGGAAGAAAGCCTGCGCGTTTTGGGGAGTGATGGCGTCGATGGCCCGCGCGATGGCTGGTTCCAGCTGATCGAGCGCGCGGGCCTTCACAGCTCGCAGGAGTTGTTTCAGCTTGGACCA
>NZ_JBAUUO010000013.1:0-2481 GCF_049582745.1 Occallatibacter sp. | reverse complement strand
CACCAGGCTTCCCCCGCTGAATCACCTTGCCTCGCAAAGCCCTTGCTATGGAAGTGCCCGCGCTGCCATGGGCTCATGCATCTGGTCGAGCGCATGACTGTCGCACAACTCTCCTTCACCGAACACGAGAAGGAATACCGGCTTGATTCTTCCTAGCTGTTTGACCAACGCGGCCTTCACCGTATGCTTCATGGCACGCTTAATGGAAGTGTGCCTCAGGCCGGAAGAATCTACTTTTTGCGTCTCTATCAGCCTCTTTTCTCCAGCATCTACTGCACCCAATTGCGGGTGCAGCATGGAGGGGTCGCACGCTTACCAGCCAACACTCGCTACAACGACCCAGCATAAAGCGATCAAAAACCCATAGCCAACATTTGTGCTCCGATCGCGCCAGCGCCTTCCTTCAAACCGCTCTATCCGACCTGCTCCGCGCTGTCTCCTGCCACTCATTGCGCCTCATCGCGCGGAGCAGCTCCGATAGAGTCCTGACGTTACTCGCTCGGAACCAAGGTATTTGGTATGTACTCGACAGGTGGCATGAGTCGGTTTGCCGATCAGTGACCATCGAGGTGCGAGAGCTTCTTCAAAACCTGATTCGCAATCTCTATGTATGACACAGTCACAGGCTTCTCGGACCTGCCTCGATAGGTTGTAGGCAGTACCGAACTAGTGAGGATGGGCTTTCGCGAATCTGATCGTCTAAGAGTGAACAGGATCATATCCTTGTCGCGGAATATTCCCGCATCCGCACCTTCAACACCCGCCGGCGATCCCTCCGATGGACGAATAGCATCATGCCATTCTAGATCGATTCTGAACGTACATCCCGAACGTTCAACCGATGCCTCCGCCATCTTCCTCTCCGCAACGACTAAAATGGGTTGAATCGAGCCACCATTTTGCAGCTTTCTCCTCGAAAGTTCTGCCGATAGCTCTCGTGCGACTGTGCCTGTCGTCTGTGCGAATCCGTTGCCCTTGGGAATTTCTACAACGCAAATCATGAGCCGCGGTGCCTCTTGTCCAAATGCAATGGGATTCATCAGGCCAGCCATCGAGAGAAGAGCAAAACTGAATGCAAAAATCATGGGACAGATGGTATGTGTCGGAAGTTTGAACAGCATCTCTAGGCGTCTCCCGGATTCAGCTTACTCGCGTGTTGTCCCGGGTCGTCCACGAACTGTTTGCCAATGAAGCCAAGGAAGACTCCTTGGACGAGTTCGGGTTTCCGGGTGATTGGTGGACAACTGGGAAATAACTCCCGTTGTGCCGTTTCGGGGTTACTTCAGGATTGACGGTCACTCGCCAACGATGGCCCGAACCGTGGCTTCACCACTGTGGCATCCGCTTCGTCATTGCACGATCAACGAATGAGCTCATTAGGACAAGCAAGCTGCCTAGCGAGGTTAACCGCTACACTTTTCCCGAGGAGGTCGCGATATGAAGTCGATTGCCTTTGGCTTGTTTGCCGCGATTCTGGTTCCGATGGTGCACACGCGAAGTGCTTGTCTCTTGGCGCAGGATGCACCGGCCGTTGCAACGGGCAATAAGACGTCACGTTTGATCGTTGGCCATCCCTTCTCCGCGATCAAGTTCGCGCACCGGGTGAAGGTTCTTCCGAATGGCAGGCAGCAATTTCTGCGCAATGAACGCTACCCAATGCGGATCGCCCGGGATGCGGGAGGGCGGCTGATGATGCAAGGGCGGAACAGCGACGATCTGGCGCCTGAGTGCGATCGCCTTGACCTACTGGTGCCGCCACCTTGTCCCGCCTGGAGAGTCTTCGTCATCGACCCCGTGGCGCACACGGTTACGCATTGGCCGGAAGGAGAAATCGCCGCCCACGGAGCAGTTGAGTACCCGCTCACACCGGCTCGGCTGGAGGAGGTCGCCGATTCAACTTCGTCAATGCCTTCGCTTGGTCCGGAATTTTCCCAAGAAGACGGCAAGATAACCAAGTTAGACCTCGGCAACAGGGACATCGAAGGCATCTCCGCACACGGCTTGCGATGGACGCTGCGATATGACGTGAATCAGGATGGCCAAATCGTGCAGCGCACGCGCATTCACGAGGTGTGGGCATCAGCGGAGATGCAAATCATCATCCGCGTCATTGACGGCGATCCGAACGGGGAGGAAACGGTGTGGGGCCTTGAGAAGATTTCGCTCGCACCAGATGGCGCGTTGTTTCGACCACCGGAAGGATACGATATGACACACCGAGAATACTCCGACCTATGGGCAGCAGGAGATTTTGAGAAGCTGAAGACATGGTTTGAGAAGTAGGCCAAATTGCGATCACGAGCGAGTGGTGGGCAATCCGGAAGTGGGCAATCCGGAAGTGGGCAATCCGGAAGTTGATATGGTGTGACCCTGTCAACATCTTCGAATCGCTGGGGTGGTTTTTGTTTTGTTTCTTGCTTTTTCCCTTTCGAGGACAAGGTCAGCAGCAGCCGTGGCAGGTAATGGCGACGATTGATCAAG
>NZ_JBAUUO010000012.1:0-80129 GCF_049582745.1 Occallatibacter sp. | reverse complement strand
TGGCGGGTGGGCGACTGGGTAGAATGATGTCTTGACATTGTCATGACAATTGGTTATATTGGGTATGGAAGGATAGCCGAGATGCCGACTCAAGCCATGTCTACGGAACGACGCACGGAGAAGTTGGATGTGCGCGTTTCGCGCACTGCCAAGGCCAAACTCCAAGCAGCTGCGTCCGCTTCGCATCGATCAATGAGCGATTTTGTGATGGAAAGCGCTCTTTCACGAGCGGAAGAGACGCTTGCGGAACGGCGTGTCTTCGCTCTCGATGCGGAGAGATGGGCTGCGTTTCAGGCTGCGCTCGATGCTCCCACGCGATCCTTGCCTCGACTGAAAGCTCTTCTCGAAAAGCCGGGATTCTTCGCCTCCGGTTCTGATCGGTGAGTGAAACGCGCAGCATTGAGAAGCTCCGGCGTGAGCACGCTCTGGATGCATTCGATTGCGGCCAGCTGGACCTCAATAACTGGCTCGTCAAACACGCTCTCCAAAATCAGAGCGCAAGTGCCGCGCAAACCTATGTCGGCCTGGTCAACGATGTCGTGGTGGGTTATTACAGCCTGACTGCGGGCCAGGTGGAATTCGGCGACGCTCCGGAACGGCTGCGCAAAGGACTGGCGAGGCATCCTGTTCCGATTATGCTGCTAGCCCGACTTGCTGTGCACAAAGACTGGCAAGGGAAGGGCATCGGTCGCGGCCTTCTTCGCGATGCGGTACTACGCACCGTGCAGGCGGCGGATATCGCCGGGATTCGCGCTTTGGCGGTCCATGCCAAGGACGATAAGGCGAGCGAGTATTACAGACAATTCGATTTCATGGCTTCGCCCACTGATCCTCTGCACCTGTTCGTTCTGCTCAAAGATTTGAGAAAGATGGTCGGCGCGTAGCGGAATCGTCCTGGGTGGCGGCGGGGCCGAGATGGAAGCTGATGGTGGGCGCTGCAGGATTCGAACCTGCGACTTCCACCGTGTGAAGGTGGCACTCTACCGCTGAGTTAAGCGCCCGGGCTTTGGGGGGTGCGCGGGGTGGCGCGAGGCGCGCCATAGGGGGTCCCTGTAAGGTAGAGTATCACCAGCGACACTCCACGGCCAACCTGGGCGCAGTACCGGCCGGGAGCCGTGTGAATTCGCTCCAAGTTACTGAATGCGCTGGCGCGTACGCTCAATCCGAGAGGTCCGCAAGTCCGCTCCCGGGGACGAGCAGTCGGTTTCCCTGTTGCGCTCGATCGGGGCCCTGTTTGTGCCCGGTTTTGAGCTCGCCGCAGCTGATGGGCCGCCCGTGGGGGCTTTTTCAATGGCAGCCATGTCGCGCTATTCCGACGAGGAAGACGAGTCTGGAGCGCCTGAGGCCGGTTCAGTGCAGCGGGGGCAGCATGCCAGGGAGCCTTTCAGGGGCCGAAAACCGTTAAACAATGCAAAATCAGGGCCGGAAAGTGACGAATTTGCGCAACCTTCCGATGCAGACGGGGTTCCTGAAGATATGGCAACCCTGGTACTGGACAATCCGGCACTGGGACGGGGTACGGCGCTGAATCCGCCCGAACCGCAACGGCCTGTGAATTATGCGCAGGACGAGACCAGCGATGCGGCAGTAATGCTGCGGGTGGCGGCGGGCGATGAGGCGGGTTTCAATTTCCTGGTGGGCAAGTACCACCGGGCGATGATCAATTTTCTCTTTCGCATGGTGCACAACCAGGCGGTTGCCGAGGAGTTAGCGCAGGAAGTGTTTCTGCGGGTGTATCGATCGCGGGAAAGCTACAGGGCGGAAGCGAAGTTCACGACGTGGCTGTATCGGATTGCGACGAATCTTGCGGTAAACCACGCACGCGACACCAAGCATGAACGCGCGGCGTCGACGATTTATCTGGATGCGCCGGATGAAGAGTCGGGAACGACGCCGGATGTGGCGGATGACGCTCCTTCAGTGGAGCAGAGGATTGTGCGCGATGAGCGCATGGCGGCGATCCGGGCGCACGTGATGGCGCTGCCGGAACGCCAGCGGATGGCAGTGTTGATGCACAAGTACCAGGGAATGGATTATCGGCAGATCGGCGATGTATTGAAACTGAGCGAGTCGGCGACCAAGTCGCTGCTGTTCAGGGCGTACCAGACGCTGCGGGACAAGCTCAAAGATTTCGTATGAGGATTGAAAGCCGGACGACACCGGCGGGGAGTGGGGTGGTAACGATGGAAACCATGAACAAATGCACCGCGATGGAGACGAAGCTGGCAGACATGCTGCTCGATCCGGAAGCGGCGCCTGCCAAGGTGAAGACTCATGTTGGGGAGTGTGAGAGTTGCCGCCGGGAGCTGGAGAATCTGCGCGCGACCATGTCGGCGATGGATGCGTGGACAGCGCCTGAGCCCAGTCCCTACTTCATGACACGTCTGGGAGCGCGGATGCGCGAGGAACGCGAGGCTCCGCAGCAGTCATGGTTCCAGCGCCTCCGCGCCCGCTACGCTTACGGTCCTCCGATGCATGCTCGCCCGCTGGCGGCGATGGCGCTGACGGTGATGCTGCTTGTGGGCGGCGGCGCGTACCTGGGTGTGACCAACATTGAGCAGCCACTGCCCAAGCCGGACGCAAACGCAGCCGTGGTGCACGATCTGCAGACGCTCGACAGCAATGCGCAGGTGCTGGATCAACTGGAGGCGATCTCAGACAACCCAAACGACGCGATTTCGGACGATCCGAACTCGGATGATCCGCAAACGCAATAGTTGAAGACAATGCACGAGAGTTTTTGAACGGCGGGGACCAAGAAAATGAATGGGGCAGGAAGCAAAAGCGTTGCAAGGCCGGCGCACCGGGCGATTGTGACCGGCGCGGCGTTGGCTGCGATGTGCCTGCTTCCTGCCGGTTTATTTGGCCAGCACCGCGAGGCGGAGCGTCCAGCGGTTCGCTCGGCGCCGCGGCAGCAGAGTCGGCCAGGGTACACGCATCCCCAGTCGCCGCGCCAGCAGAACCGCCAGCAGGACCAACAGCAGTACCGGAGCCGTCCCACGCAACCGTATCCGAATCGGACCCCGCAGAATCGGGCACCGCAACCGTATCAGCCCTATCGCGCACCGGGCGGAACCCGGCCGCAGCGTCCGGTGCAGAACCCGTATGCTCCGCAGGCGGGTGTTCGCGGTGTTTATCCGAATTCGAATTACAACGCGCCGGGAAATGGACGGCCGCCGTACCCCGGTACAGCCCAGCAGCTTTATGCGCCGCCGGGGCATCTTGGCGCGTGGTTGAATACGCATCGCAATGTGCCGGTGCCGCAACAGCAGCAGATGCTCCGGAACGACCCGAGTTTTCGCCAGCTTCCGGAGGGCGAACAGCAGCGGGTGATGAACCAGTTGAACCGGGTGAACCAGATGCCCGATGCCGAGCGCGAGCGGCGCTTGGCGCGTGCTGAAAATCTGGAACGGCTCTCGCCGGAAGAACGCGCACGGGTGGCGCAGTCGGCGCGCCAGTGGACGGGCCTGCCCCCGGACCGCCAGACGATGATGCGGAATGCGTTTCGGGACCTGAGGGAGGTTCCTCCGGATCAGCGATCGATCGTGCTGAACTCCAGCCGGTATCAGAACCAGTTCAATCCGCAGGAGCGGGGCATTCTGTCGAACATGTTGCGGGTTGAGCCGTATGCGCCACCGCGATGAGACAGCATTCGAATCACAATATTCCCGCCGAGAGATCATTTCGGCGGGATTTTTTGGGGGGAGTAGTTCGTGTAGTGAGACTGATTCCTTAGCAGAGATCAGGGAAGTCAGTCCTAGGGAGAAGAGACAAAAGCAGGTTCTTCACTCACCACCCCCAAACTGAACTACGTTTGGGGCCCCGTTCGTTCAGAATGACAGCATCAATTATTGGAAGAATTACGCTGTTTTACTTTTACGGCGGGTGAGCCGGCATAAACGCCCCACGGTTCGAGGTCGCGTGTTGCCACTGATGCAAGGCCTAGGACTGCGCCTTCGCCAACTTTGACACCGGGAGCAACGCAGGCGCGCGCACATACCCATGCGTAGGGGCCGATCTCCATGGTGTAGGCGAGCAGAGGAAAGGCGGGATCGTCGAAGTCGTGGGTTGCGCCGCAGAGGTAGGAGTTCTGCGAGAGGATTGCGTGCGAGCCGAGGCGGATGGGAGCGGGGTTGTAGATTTCAGCACCATCGCCGGCGGTGACCTGATCGGCGCAGATAAGATTCCAGGGCGCCCACACACGCGAGCTTGGGTAGAAGTGGCAATGCGGGCCCATCTTTGCTCCGAAGAGGCGTAACAGCATCGACCGCCATGCGTGAAATGGGCGAGGCGAGAGGCGATAGAAGATGGCCCAGCAGATGTTCCACGTGAAACGCGCGATGCGGTTGCTCGCAGAGAACGCGGGTCTCAGAAACGGATCCTTTGCCGTTTCGGACGCGATATGTTCTGCCGCGTTGTAGTGGACCTGGCGGGGCATCTGCTCCGAGTTTATCAGTGAGTGATTTCGACAGGCGCCTTGAGGCGGATATCGCGTGATGATGCGCCGACTTGGACTTCAAAGGTGCCGGGATCGAGGGTCCACTGTTTTGTCTGAGGGCTCCAGTACTCGAATGCGGAGCGATCGAGGCTGAACTCGACGGTCTTCGTCTCGCCCGGTTTCAAGTCAACTCGGCTGAAAGCCTTGAGTTCATGTGTAGGCCTGTCGATTTTCGCATGGCCATCGTGGACGTAGAGTTGTACCACTTCTGCCCCGGCACGTTTGCCGGTGTTGCGCACCTTAACGCTAAATTCCCACCGCCCATTCTTCCCGGCAAATTCCAGCCTGTTCAATTTGAGATCGCTGTATTCGAAGGTGGTGTAGCTGAGGCCGAAGCCGAAGGGGAATTGCGGCGCTACGTTTTTGGTGTCGTAGTAGCGGTAGCCGACGTAGATGCCTTCGGCGTATTCCGTGTGCAGGTTCTGGCCGGGGTGGTTTTTTGCTGCCGGAGAGTCTTCGAATTTCTTTGGGAGCGAGACGGGGAGCTTTCCGGAAGGGTTGGCGTCGCCGAAGAGGATCGATGCGAGGGCGCTGCCGCCTTCCTGACCGCCGTACCACATGTCGAGCAGCGCGGGCGTGGTGTCGAGCCATTTCGTCATGGTCACCGGATCGCCGGTGTTGAGGACGACGATGGTGTGGGGGTTGGCTTTCTCGACAGCGGCGATCAAATCGTCCTGGCCTGCGGGGAGGTCCATCGTCTTTACGTCGAAGCCTTCGGACTCGTTTTTGTTGTAGCGGCCAACGACGACGATGGCAACGTCGGCTTTTGCGGCTGCTTCGGTCGCGGCTTTGAGGTCGGTGGTGCGTGCTTCGGGAGTGTCGTGGGCTGGGTCTTCGCCCTCCATGCCGACGCCGAGAGCGGAGGCGATCTCGATTCCAGTGCCAGCGCGTTTCTGAATACCCTGAAGCGGCGAGATGGCGTACTTGGGGCGCACGAGCGAACTGCCTCCGCCGCCGGTGCGTGCGACTAATGCGTTGGGGCCGATGACGGCGATGGAATGGATTTTTGAGGAGTCGAGCGGGAGCAGGTTGTTTTGATTTTTCAGAAGGACGATGCCTTCGGTTTCGCCTTCGCGGGCGACTTGCTGTTGTGCGGAGGTGTCGACTTCGCCGGTTGCGGTGTGCGGATGATCCATGAGGCCGCTCACGAGGATTACGCGGAGGATGCGGCCGACGTTGTCGTCGATGGTGGCCTCGGTGATTTTGCGGGCCTTCACATCGGCCAGCACTTTGTCTGCCTCGAGCCAAAGCCCGCTGTTGCCGCTCATGATGGTGCGCGGACTCTTCAACATGGCTTTGGCGGGCGGCCCACCGGGCATTTCGAGATCCATGCCCGCATTCACAGTTGGCGCGGTTGAATAGGTGCTGCCCCAGTCGGAGATGACAAAGCCCTTGAAGCCGAATTCCTTCTTGAGGACGTCGGTGAGGAGGTAGGGATTCTCGGCACAGTATTCGCCGTTGACCTTTTCGTAGGCCGACATGACGGTCCATACGCCGGCTTGCTGCACGGCGGCTTTAAAGGCGGGCAGATAGATCTCGTGGAGCGTGCGTTCGTCGATTTTCTCATCGAGGCGATGGCGCTCGAACTCCTCGTTGTTGGCGTCGAAGTGCTTGACGGAGGGGATCACGCCCTCACCCTGAACTCCGCGGATGTACGCGACTCCAAGCTGACCAGACAGGTAGGGGTCTTCGCCGTAGCCTTCAAAGTTGCGACCCCAGAGGGGAACGCGATTGATGTTGACGGTGGGCCCGAGGATCATGTCGCGGCCGAGCGCTTTGACTTCCTGTGCGATGGCCTGGCCTTCGCGCTGGACAAGGGCGGTATCCCACGTGGAGGCCATGGCGACGCCGGAGGGGAACGAGGTTGTCTCGACCCTCACGGGATTCGTTGAAGAATTGGTGATCGCCGAACTGCCTGCCCAGGAGCGGACGCCCATGGGGCCGTCTGCCATTTTGATGGAGGGAATGCCGAGGCGTGGGATTGGCGCCGACTCCATCCAGCCGGAGCCGGAGAGCATGGTCGCCTTCTCTTCGAGGGTCATGCGCTTGAGCAGATCCTGGACGCGCTTCTCTACCGGCAACGCGGTGTCCTTATATGGTGCGTTTGCCGGTACCGCGGCAGGCTCCGGGGTTTGCGCGCTGAGAAATGTGGGTTGGATAGCGGCAAATGAAAGAAGCAGCACGAAAAGAGAACGGAAGGCGCGGAGCATGGGTTGGTACTCCTGTGGCGGTTTGAAGCTCGGCAGAAAGTTGCGGCAATGGTAGCGGATGGCGGTCCAAGGGAACAAATACTGTTGCTGGGCGAATGAATTTGGTGAGAGTCTGCTCGCTCAAATTGTCCGTCGCGGTCCTGGGAAAGTTTGGTGGTCTGAGTGTTCGCGTTGGGGTACTCTACTTTCGCCGAAATCATGCGGGGATTTATTTCAGAGTGAATTGTCGCAATCGAAGAAAGGATAGGAGAACCGATGGATGATACTCGGAAGCCACGACAAATCGGCAGAAGTGTTTTAGCAGTGCTGATGGGAATTGTTGCGGGCGTTGCCGTGATGTTGGCTACAGATTTTCTACTGCATGCAATTCACGTTTTCCCGGCCTGGGATCAGCGCGTGCCCGACGGCTTGCTGGCACTGGCTACCGCATATCGAACGGTCTACAGCGTCGGAGCCAGTTATCTGACGGCGCGTCTTGCACCGTATAGTCCCATGAAGCATGCGCTTGTTGGGGGCTTGATTGGCTTCATCGTGAGCCTGGCAGGGGCCATTGCGACCTGGAACGGCGGACCTCAATTCCAGACACACTGGTATCCGGTGGCGCTGATATTGTTGGCGCTTCCCTGCGCATGGGCTGGAGGCGCGCTTCGGCTGAAGCAGATGCAGAAAGACAGATCGTGAGGTGTTGAGAGGAGGATATTGGCTGGGGAATTCTGATGTCCTTCTTCGATCGAAAACCATTTGACACCGATTTTTCGCTCCGTGTAGGATGAATCCCTTTCAGGGCCCCCACAGCAAGCATTGGAGGTCAAAATGGAAACCACAACCGCATCCCCTGCTTTTGAACAATCGAAATTCGAGGCCTTCATGGGGAAGGCTGTCATGGATATGGGCGCCGCGATGCATGCGGCGTTAGTGGTCATCGGCGACAAGCTGGGACTATATAAGGCGATGGCTGGCGCGGGGCCTCTTACTCCAGCGGAACTAGCCGCGAAAACAAAAACAACTGAGCGCTACGTGCGCGAATGGCTCAACGCGAACGCGGCAAGCGGGTACGTCACTTACCATGCGGCATCGAAGAAATTCGAACTCCCGCCGGAGCAGGCTTTGGCTCTGACCACGGTCGACCTGCCGGGGGCGTTCCACATCATTTCGTCGTGCTTCAAGGATGAGCCGAAGATTACGCAGGCCTTCCGCACGGGGGATGGCGTGGGCTGGCACGAACACGATGCCAACCTGTTCTTCGGCACGGAGCGATTTTTCCGTCCCAACTATGAACAGAATCTATTGAGCGCGTGGATTCCGGCTCTTGAAGGAATGGGGGACAAGCTAGCCAAGGGAGCCGCAGTTGCGGACGTTGGCTGCGGGCACGGCGCCTCGACGATGCTGATGGCGAAGGCGTTTCCGAAGTCGCGCTTTAGTGGATTCGATTATCACAGCGGGTCCATTGAATACGCGCGGCACGTGGCCGGGCGCGACGGTCTTCTCGACCAGATCAACTTTGAAGTTGCGAGTTCCAAGAGCTATCCGGTGAATGGCGGCTACGATCTCGTTACGTTTTTTGACTGCCTGCACGATATGGGCGATCCGACGGGGGCGGCGCAGCACGTTCTTTCGACGTTGAAGCCCGACGGAACCTGGATGATCGTGGAGCCGTTCGCGAACGACAACCCGGAGCAGAATCACAACCCGGTGGGCCGCATCTTTTATTCCGCCTCCACGATGATCTGCACGCCTGCTTCGCTGGCGCAGGAGGTTGGCGCGGCGCTCGGAGCGCAGGCCGGGGAGGAGCGCATTCGCGACGTGGTCAAAGCGGCTGGATTCACTCGGTTCAGGAGAGCGGCGCAGACGCCATTCAACCTGGTGTTTGAAGCGCGGGCTTGAGGTCTCGGATCCGATTCGAAGCGACTTAATTGATCCCGAGAGGCGAGCCGGTTTTCTCCGGTTCGCCCACGGGTGCGAATAACAGCCAGGCTGACCCGAGGGCAATCAGGAACAGGCCTAGCCGTGCGCGGGGTTGAACTGCGGGCCGCAGGAACGCGAGACCGATGAGATTCGCCATGAGCGGCGCGATAAGAAAGCGGGCCGTCATGCGGACTGCCGACATGCGGCGCAAAAGCCAGAACAGAAGTGCGAGGGCGAGAAGATCCGGGATGGCCCATGCGTCGATATGCGCTACGGGCCAGGAGCGATGTTCGAGCGAGATGCCGGCGATGGCCAGAAGGATCGACGCTGATCCTGTGGCGATCGAGGCAAATCCGGACAGGGATAGAGTTGTTTGGCTCTGTGCAATTTTTACCGCGGTGCAGTTGGAAACGGCGACAGAGGCGGTCGCAATGATGAGGCCGCAGAACGCAATGGCCGACGCTGGCGTCCGCGGCAGGTCCAGCGGAAAGATGAGTACGGTTCCCGCGACGGCAACCAATGCGGCTGCCAGATCGCCGCGCTGCGTCGAATGGAATGTGGAATCGAAGTGGGGCTCGAGCACCACCGCAAAGACCGGCACGAGGGAGAAGAGGGCGACGCGCGTGGAACCATCGATGTGGCCTTTGGCGAGTGCAACCAGCAGCGCGGGTAACGCGAGGAGACCGGCACCGGCCAGTATTGCTCCAAGGAGTGCGCGGCCGAGCGGCCATTTTGGTTTTCGCGCGATGGCTTTTGATGCGGCAATGACGGCGAAAAACGCAAGGATGCTTGCCTGGTTTAACAATGGCGCAGAATTTGTTTGCGGTAACGAGCCCGGGAGCAGTTCAGAGCGGAGCGAGGCTGCGGCCCATATCAAGCACAGCAGCAACAAGGCGCCGGCAGGCAGCGCATTGACTCCAGGTGAGCGCAAGCGGTGTCCTCTCACTTCGATCAGAACATAATGCCTGTGTACTTGCGCTTCGGGGCGCGGGGAATCCGCGTATATGGCCCTAAGTTACAATGAAGATTGGGCCAAGGCCGACTTTTTCACATAGAGCAAGGAGTTTCAAGTTTATGGCGATTCCCGCCACCCAAATGCGTCCGGGCATGATCATCAAGCACAACGACATTCTCCACCTAGTGTTCAAGGTGGAGCATCGCACCCCGGGCAACCTGCGCGCCTTTATCCAGGCAAAACTTCGCAATCTGAAATCGGGCGCGATGTTCGAGCACCGGTTTCGCTCTGGCGATGCCATTGAGAAGGTCGTGGTGGATGAGATTTCGATGGAATTTCTCTACGCCGACGGCGACGACTACTACTTCATGAATCCGGTGGACTATGAGCAGACCGTGCTGAAGGGGTCGACGCTTGGCGATGCGGTGGAATACCTGACGCCGAATCTGCAGATCAAGGTCAGCTACCACGATGGGCAGGCAGTGGGTATCGAACTGCCTTCGTTTGTGGAACTCACGGTAGTGGAGACCGAGCCGGGGTTGAAGTCCGCGACAGCGTCTTCAGTGACCAAGCCGGCCAAGACAGAGACCGGGCTGGTTGTGCAGGTGCCGCCTTTCATCAATCAAGGCGAGAAGATACGCGTGGATACGAGCGAAGGCGCTTACATGAGCCGGGCGTAACGCGAACATCTGGCCCGCATTCCGATTCAAAGCGCCGGGGCTTGAAGTCCCGGCGTTTTTGCGTCTGAATGAGGTGTGCTTTACGCGCGAGAGCGGCACACCTCATTACCGCCCGCAGTGATGCTGAAGCGTGCTTTGCGTGGAAGTCGCAGGATTTTCCGAGAACTGCAAACCCTTTGAGATTTCTCTTTCTTTTTCTGGGCGATTGTAGATACCATGGCTGCTGCTGACGCGCCTTCCCCGCAATTTCCCCAAGTGAGGTCATTCAATGAGCCGCCAATCCCTGCTGTTTCGGGCTTCTCTTTCCCGTGAGAATTCGATGCCGCGCCGGACGCGTACCGGTCTCTCCTTTCTCCAAACCTGGATGTGCGTGGTCACGTTAGCTCTTGTGGCTGCGGCTTCCGCACTGGCCCAGGCTAACGATTACACCACGATTGTCGTCTTTGGAGACTCTCTTTCCGATACCGGCAACGTCGCTCATCTTACTGAAGTTCAGCACGGCGTCCGCATTCCCGGCCCTCTCGCCGACTACACAGACGGCCGCTTTACCGATGGCTATGATACGGCGCCCCCCGCGCTGAACTACTTCGGCACCTGGGTCGAGCAGTTTGCCGCATCATTGCCGGGCCAGCCTGAGGTTCGTGACTCTCTTGACGGCGGCACGAACTATGCTTACGGATTTGCTACGACCGGCAACGGTACCAGTCCGCTGGCTCTGGGTCCGTTGACGGTGCAGGTCGATAACATCGGCCAGCAGATCACCGACTATCTCTCGACGCATCCCACTATCGACAATCACACGCTGTTCATTGTCTGGGGCGGAGCGGTCGATCTGCTCTACGCAACGTCATCGAACGATATATTCAATGCCGCCGTTCGTCAGACACTCAACATTCAGAGGCTGATCCAGGCCGGCGCTACGCAGTTCCTGGTGCCGAATCTGCCTCCGCTCGGCCTGACGCCGCGTTTCAATGGGTCGGCCGCGACAGCGCTTTCCGCGACAACGGCGTCTCTGTTCTACAACGGTGATCTCGCGATTGGCATCTCGGTCTTGCGGGATTTCTACCCGCGCAGGCATCTTGCGTTCTACCAGCTCGACGTGTTCAAACTGCTGCGCGGCGTGGTGTCGGCGCCGTCAGCCTACTCGCTCGTTGACGTCGAACATTCGGCGCAGGGGCTCGTGGTCGACCCGGACACTTACCTTTTCTGGGACGATCTTCACCCGACGACGCGCGGTCACAATATATTGGCAAGTGCTGCAACCAATCTCGTGACGCAATAGCGGAAGACTCCACGTCCATTTGCGCAGCGTAGGCGGGCCCGTGGAGTTATTGCATCGCGGTCGAGGTCGATCCGCCGGCGGCTGCGAAGGCACGCTCGAGCAAGGTGATGGACTGGATCCGATTGGGGGCGCGCAGGAGTGCCTGTTTGAGGGCATCCTCGGCTTCGCGAGGATGATTCTGTTTGAGCAGGAGCTCGGCAAGAAGTTCATAGGACGGCTTGATGGGAAGTGGCGGCCCGAAGGCATAGGGTAGATTGCTTTCGCCTTCTGCCGCTTTCCTGGCTACCGTAATGGCTTCATCCATCTTGCCTTCACCCGCGAGCAGGAGCGCCTGCACCTGTTGCCGTTCGACGCTCGGGACCTGGCGATTCGGATCGTCGGGGGCCGCTCCATCCTGATTAAATATTTCGGGCAGATTGGGCAAAACGCTATCCATGCTGGAGAGTTCCTGCCGGGTTTTGACCATGTCTCCTGTTTTGGCGGCTGCTAAAGCGCGTTCATAAGACTGGTCGAACTGAGCCATTGGGGCGTCATCGGCATTCACGGACCACTGAGCAACGTCGCCGCTCCATTGGTTGGTATCGACGAGGAATCGGCTCTGCATCGCAATGTAGGAGAGGAGGCTTGCGCCATCGGGGTCGGTGACGCCGCGTGCACGGGCGGCCATTCCCGCTTCGGATGCCTCAGCGCGGCAGGCAGCGAGAAGTTCCTTCGCCTTGTCGATGCGGCCGGTTTCAAGATAGCCGTATTCGAGCCAGTAGTTGTAATGGCCGCAACGGCTCGATGTTTTCGCGCTGAGGGCACGTTGTTCATTGACAACGCGGGTGGCGGCCTCGTTGGCGTGAACGACGTCATCCCACATTCCCAGGGCGAGGAAAATGTGCGAGGTCATGTGCTGTGCGTGGGCTGCATTGGGTGCGATCTCGGAATACGCGCGAGCAGCAGGCAGAGCAAGAGGCGCGTGAATCGGGTCGTCGCAGGAGTGGATGAGATAGTGAGCAACGCCGGGGTGATGGGGATATTTGCAGAACAGCGGCATCAGAATGCCCGCGGCCTGCATGTAGACGCGCTCATTGCGGACTCCTTCCTGACTGCCGAGCAATGCAAGCGCATAGAAGGCAGCGGCGTCTACATCCTGGGGATATTTCTCATGGAGCTTTGCCATGGCGTCGGCATAGCGCTGATCGCAATCCTTCTTCGCGCCTTCTCCATAAAGGATGTCCAGTGTGGCGAGGTAGTCTTTCTCCCGCTGGGTAGAAGCCTTCGCGAGCCGTGCTTCTGAAGTAGCGCCAAGCTTGTTGAGCGCTGCGAGAGCGGCGGTGCGATTTTGCTGGTTCCATACGGGGTGGTTGAAGGTCATCGCCTCGCCCCAATAGGCCATGGCGAAGTTGGGATCGAGGGCTTCGGCCTTGCGGAAGTCTTCGGCGGCGGAAGGATATTCAAAGCTATGCAGAAGAGCGAGGCCGTGCAGGAAGGCTTGCTGGGCGGCTTTTGATCCCGAGTTTGCGAAGGCGACTTCTCCAACGCCGGACTGAGCAGGGGATGTGTGGCGAGGGCGAAGGCGAACGTGGACGCGAGTCCGATGATCCTGAGGACTTTCTTCATTTGATCTTCCTGGACTGTCTGAGAAATAAGGAGCACGGGCCGGGGTCGCCCTGCCATCGTAGGGAGGGACGATGACAATCGTCAAGGCTTGTTCCGATGGATTGAATCGGAAGGTAGTTGGATTCAGCGACGATCAGGGGAAACGAGGATTGGGGAAGCGTCGCCCGTGAGGGGCCGGGGCCATACAGGGGTTTTACAGAACCACAACGGCGCAGAGATGCGACTGCGCCGTTGCAGATCCGTGAGCGCTGTTTGGTTTCTGCGATCGCGGCATGAGAACTTCAAGAATCTTCCCAGGATGGACTAGCCGCGACGTGTGCTCATCCATCCGAGAAGGCTGCCGGTGAGAACGCCGACGGCGAATACGACGGCAACTGCCTGCAAGGGCTTCTGCTTGACGGTGTGCCTTGCATCGTAGATGGCGTCTTCGGCTGCCGAGCGCCCCTGCTTCAGCGCCTTTACGGCCGTTTGAACGCCCTCTTCCACGGCATCGGTGACAACCGATTTGAGCCGCGAAACTTCGCGAAGAACATCGTCAACTGTAGGCTGCTTATCCAATATGCCTGATGTCATAAGATTTCGTCCTCTTCTGTGGAGATAGACGCAGCAATCCCTTTTCGGGCGCGGCGGATACGACACACCTAGATGTGATGAGGATGGGACTTTCGCTGTTGCACGTGGAACCCGAGATTTGAGGATCCGCTGGTCGGGAGCGAAGTTGTCGAATCTAGGGGACGCCGGCGGCTCCCAGGGAAAATCTATGCAAAGAAATTTTTATTGTGTGCTCACCACGTTTCTATGTTACAGTATGTAACACTATGGCGAGTAACACTCACGATCCTGCGGAACTCGGGGAACTGGAACGGGAAATTCTTTCGATTGTGTGGCGGCTTGGCTCGGTAAAGGCTGAGCAGGCGCGCGAGGAGCTGGACCGCACATTGAAAGACTCAACGGTGCGAACGGTGCTGCGGCGGTTGGAGGAAAAAGGCTACCTGGCGCACTCTGTCGATGACCGGACGTTTGTGTATCGTCCGGCGGAGTCGCGGCAGAAGGTGGCTGGGCGGGCGGTGAAGCGCATTGTGGACTGGTTCTGCGAAGGATCGGTGGAAGCGCTGCTGGTGGGCATGGTGGATTCGCAAGTGCTGGATCGCGCCGAGCTGCAGAGGCTGGCGACTCGGATTGCCGAGGCGCAAAAGCAGGCGGGAAAGTCGATTGCTGCAGGTGAGAACAAACAGGAGGCGAAGCGATGAACTCCTCACTTCTGGTGGAAGCTGCCCTTCGTTCTGTATTTCTTGCGCTGGCGGTCTGGATGGGACTGGGCATGTTGAAGGTGCGCAATGTGCTGGCGCAGAAGGCGGTATGGGGACTGGTATTGGCGGGTGCAGTTGCGATGCCGATCGTGCTGCCGATGGCGTCGCACTGGAGCGTGTTGCCTGCGAATGTGCGCGTGGTGCTTCCGGCTGATCCGGAGACAATGCTGGAGGAATTGCAGGCGAGGATTCAAGCCAAGACGACACCTGCGCAGAAGCCGGTTGCGGAAGCAGCTACGTCGGGAGATGGCACGCCACAGGTCGAGCAGCAGGCAGGTCTACCCATCAGTAAACAATCCGGAAGCCAACAATCCGGAAGCCATGCGGCGGTGGCGATCGAACCGGAATCTACCGATGCGGATATGGTGGAGTATGTGCAGCCTCAGCCGATGGCGGAGACTGCATCTGCAACGCCACGCACAGCGGCGCCGGTGCGCGCGGCGTTATCACTTTCGAAGATACTTCTTATGCTTTATCTTGCGGTCGCAGGTATATTCCTCATTCGTCTTGCCTGCGGATTGATTACGGCTCTTCGACTTTGGCGGAGAGCGACGCCGATCCCCGGCGAGTTGCTTGCGGCTTCCGGTAAGCCTGTCGACCTGCGCTGGAGCAGCAAGGTTTTGTCGCCGGTCACGATTTGCTCGGCGATCGTGCTGCCGGCGGATTATGCCAAGTGGGACAGCGAGAAACTGCGTGTTGTGCTGGCGCATGAGCGTTCGCATATCCGGCAGAGAGATTTTTATCTGCAGCTGCTGGCGGGGGTTTACGCCGCGGTGGTGTGGTTCAGCCCGCTGGGGTGGTGGTTGAAACGCAAACTTTCCGATCTGGCTGAGGCGATCAGCGACCGGGCGGGACTAGAAGAGGCCGCCGATCGTGCATCGTACGCGCAGATTTTGCTGGAATTCGCGGCCGCGCCGCGCCCAACCCTGATAGGAGTTGCCATGGCTCGCAATGGATCTCTCTCACGCCGCATCGAGCGGCTGTTGAACGACGTTTCTTTCAGGCAGGCGTTTGCTGGTTCTCGCCGCGCTCTGGCGGCGGTGCTGGTGGTGCCGGTGGTGCTGTTCGTTGCTACGGCGCTGGTACGAGTGCAGGCCGCAGGACAACAGGCACCGGAGCCCCCTGCGCCGGTGGCGGCGCCGCAAGGTGGAGTTCCTGCCCCGCCGACAGCCGTTGCGCCGGCGGCACCGGCGAGGGGCGTGACGCAACCAGAGCAAATCACGGGCGAGGTTGCGCCGGAGGTTCCCGAGGATGCGGGCACGCCCCCGCAGGCCTCTGCGCCTGCTGCGCCGGCCTCGACGCCTTCGGTTTCTGCGGTAGCTCCACGCGCGCCGGTTGCCGAGCCTCCGGTTTTGATGATCGCGCCGCCCGCGGCGGTGCCGAACAGGATGATGTTGATTTCGCCGAAGGCGCCACATGCGCCGGGAACTGCAATTCTGTTGACGATTCCGTCGGACGCTGTGCGTGAGAAGCGCATGATGCAGGCGCTTGCACTTCGAAACAAGACGCTGATGCTTACTGCTCCAACGGCGCCGAATATGGCGATCATTGCGCCGCATGCGGCTTACGGATTCGGTCGCGGATATGGGGTGGGGCAAAGCACGGCTGAAAACGGGAACGTGAGCTACAGCGAGAACGGCAAGCACTCGGGGTATCACTACTCCTACTCTTCGAACGGCGAATCGTATGCGGTGGTGCGAGGAAACGAAAAGGATCACCTGACGTTCTCTGGGAACTGGATCGAAGGACGTCAGGAGGAGATTGAGAAGGCGCGGAAGCAGGCCGGCGGCAAGGATTTTCTCTGGTTTACGCGCGACGGCAAAGCATACTTCGTAGACGACCCGACGACGCTGGCGCAGATTGAGGCGATGTACAAGCCGATGGAGGACCTGGGCAAGCAGCAGGAAGAACTCGGCAGGCAGCAGGAAGCTCTGGGTAAACAGCAGGAGGCGCTGGGACGGCAACAGGAACAGGCGAGCGTGCCGACTCCAGACATGAGCAAGGAGATCGCAGAGATCGACGCGGCGATGGCCAAGCTGAAAGCGAGCCAGGGCAAGGCCCTGAACACCGAGGAGTGGGCAGAGATCGAAAGCAAGCTTGGCGATTTGCAGGGGAAGCTGGGCGCGATCCAGGGCGAGATCGGGGCCAAGCAAGGCCAGTTTGGCGAGCAGATGGGCAAGCTCGGAGCGATGCAAGGCGAGCTGGGAGAAAAACAGGGACGGCTCGGCGCGGAGCAGGGAAGGATTGCGCAGGAAGCCGACCGCAAGGTGAAGTCGATCATCGATGAGAGCATGAAGAACGGGCAGGCGCATCCTGTGCAGTAGTGAGGAGGATTCATCGGACCGTGTTTCTGGCCGGTGTGGTCAACGTGTAAGCTGAGGGGGCAAACAAGGAGAAGACTCCATGTCCCTTTCGCCACGTCTTGCCGTTGCGGCACAGAGTTACAAACTGAACGCCAGTTTTCTGACACAGGGTCTTGCGGGACTGAGTGATGCGGACTGGCTGACACGGCCAAACGATCACTGCAATCATATTCAGTGGATCGTGGGACACCTGGCGTATTCGCGGTCAATGGTTCTGGCGAGACTGGGCGACAAGTGGTCGAAGCCGTGGATGCATCTTTATGCGCGGGGAGCGAAGTGCGTGGAATCGCCGGAGGCTCCTACGCCCAAGGAGTTGATGGAGGCGTGGGATGAATCCTGCCCGCGGCTCAATGCTGCACTTGAGGCTGCTTCGGACGAGTTGCTGGACACGCCTGCGCCGAAGCCGGGTCCGCCGAGCGCGGATGGGTTGCTCTGCGGCACGGTGAATTTCATGGCTTTGCACGAGACTTATCACGTGGGGCAGGCGGCCTTTGTTCGTTCGTGGCTGGGGAAGCCGGGAGTGATGGGTTGAGCAGTGTTGAGTGGAATTCATCGATTTCCCACACTATCCGCGAAAGCGCGCGGATAGGATGTGGCAGCCAGGCAAATTGCGGACACAGAACTCCTAAAAGCAGGTCCTTCGCTCCGCTCAGGATGACAGCATCCTTGGAAAAATAAGCGCAGGAAAAATAAGCGCAACCATACGGTTGCGCTTTATTGTTGGAGTTGGACGAGCCTGGTCTCGAGCAGGGCTTCGATGGTCATGAGGGCGTCGAGGACGGAACTGGAGACGGGGGCGTCGACCTGGACGACGGCGAGTGCTTTGACTGGTTTGGCGCCGCTGCGTTCGCGGCCGAGGGCGAAGTTGGCGATGTTGACGCCCTGCTCGCCGAGGATGGTTCCGATTTTGCCGATAACGCCGGGGACGTCGAGGTTGCGGCAGACGAGGAGATTGCCTTCGAGGGGTGCTTCGATGTCGATGCCGTCGAACTCGAGCAAGCGCGGCTGCTCGCCATGAATCACGGTGGCGGTGGCATGGCTGTGGCCGGCTGCCGTATGCAGTGCGATGGTGAGCAGAGTGGCCGCGCCGCCGCGATGACTCTCTTCTTTTTCTTCGTGAACGCGAATGCCTCGCTCCTGGGCGACGGCGGCGGCGTTGATGCGGTTCACATTTTCAGAGCCCTGCAGAAGTCCTTCAATGGCAGCATTGCGGACGAGGTCGGTCTTGGCGTCGGCCAGTGCGCCACCGTAGGTGAGATCGATGGCCTCGATGCCGCTTTTGCCAGCCTGCGCAAGGAAGGATCCAAGTCGTCCGGCGAGGTCGATGTACGGGGCAAGCTGGACGTATTCCTCGTGGCTGAGCGAAGGCAGGTTGACGGCATTCTGCACCACGCCGAGTTTGAGGTATTCGCGGACCTGCATGGCGATCTGGATGCCGACGGCCTCCTGCGCTTCGGCGGTGGAGCCGGCGATGTGCGGGGTGAGGATGACGTTGTCGAATTCGGCGTACGGCGAGTTCTGGGGCGGTTCGACGGTGAAGACGTCGAGGGCGGCTCCGGCGACGTGGCCGGACTTGAGAGCGGCGACGAGCGCGGCTTCATCGACGAGTTCGCCGCGCGCGCAATTAATGATGCGAACACCCTTCTTCATCATGGCGAGAGATTTCGCGTTGATGACGCCGGCGGTCTGCGGGGTGAGGCCGACGTGGAGGGTGATGTAGTCGGAGCCGGCGATCACTTCGTCAAGAGCAACTAACCGGATGCCGTTTTCGCGCGCGACCGCGGCGGAGACAAATGGATCGCTGCCGATAATTTCGAGACCGAATCCGCGGGCGCGGCGCGCGACTTCAAGCCCGACGCGACCGAGGCCCATGATGCCCAGAACTTTACCGCGAAGTTCGGCGCCCTGGAGACTTTTCTTTTCCCACTTGCCGGCATGCATGGTGGTATTGGCGGTGGGGAGCTTGCGGGCCAGAGCCAGCATGAGGCCGATGGTGAGCTCGGCGACGGCGACAGCGTTGGCTCCCGGGGTGTTCATGACGACGATGCCGCGGCGAGTGGCTGCTTCGGCATCGATGTTGTCGACGCCAACGCCGGCGCGGCCGATGACGCGGAGTTTGGGGGCGTGCTCCATCAAAGCATCGTCAACCTGGATGGCGCTGCGGACGACGAGGGCATCGGCATCGGCGAGTGCGGCGGGCAGGCCGTTGGGAAGCTGGTCGTGCGTGAGGACCTCCCAGCCAGGTTCTGCTGCGAAGACGGCGAGGGTTGCGGGGGATACTTTTTCCGCCAGAACAATCTTCATCTTGTCTCCCTTGGCCGCTGTGGCGGACCCGGCTTCAAATTCTTCGAAACGAATGTTGTGTTTTTCGCAGAGTAGATCGAACATGCGGACGACAGCGGCGTGGGGCTTGCCTTCGCCGCGTTCGTACTTGGTGATTGAATTTGGATGCACGCCGAGCATCTCGGCCATCTGGTAGGAGTAGAGGTCGAGGTGGTTGCGTGCGATGAGGAGTTTTTCGCCGAAGGTGAGGTCTGGCATTGCAGCTATCCCTTCGCCGCTTCTGCGTAAACTTTCTGTGCTGCCGCTACGGCCGTCCCGTAAACCACCGGCAATCCGAGGGTGTCTTTGGCGATGTGCTCCATGGCGCCAAGGAAGGCGATGGTGTCGAGGTAGTCGAAGAAGCCGAGGTGCGCGACGCGGAAGATCTTGCCTTGCATTTCTCCCTGGCCGTTGGCGGTGACGAGCGCGAATTTTGACTTGAGCGCCTTGACGACTGCACCGGAGTCCATGCCTTCAGGAACGGCGACGGCGGTGGCGGCGGCGGCGGGGGCAATTGGCGCGAAGAGCGTGAAGCCGAGAGCAACGAGACCTGCGCGGGTGGCAGCGGCATTGGTGATGGCGTTGTCGATGAGCGCGATGCGGCCTTTCTCGAGATCGCCTCCGGCCTGGCCGGCGATGTAGTCGAGCGCAGCGCCGAGGGCGGCAACGAGAGCGACGGCCGGAGTGTAGGCACTTTCGCCCTTGACGGCGTTTTTGCGTTCCTTGCGGAGGTCGAAATAGTAGCGCGGGTTTTTGGACTTTTCCATCGTGGCCCAGGCCTTTTCGCTCACGCTGAGATAGGCGAGGCCGGGGGGAATCATGACGGCCTTCTGCGAGCCGCCGATGAGGATGTCGACGCCCCATCCGTCCACGTCGAAGTGGGTGGTGCCGAGGCCGGTGATGCCGTCGACGACGAGGAGGGCTTCGGGTGCGACGTCGTGGATGAGCTTCGCGATGGCTTCAATATCGTGGCGGACGGCGGTGGAGGTTTCGGTGGCCTGCACGTAGACGGCGCGGTGCTCGGGCTTGAGGGCAGCACGGATCTGGGCGAGGTTGAAGGTCTGGCCGTAGGGGGCGGTGACGACGTCGGGCTCACATCCGAAGGCTTTGGCGAGGCCTGTCCAGCGTTCGCCGAATTTACCGGCAGTGAGGACAAGGACGCGGTCGCCGGGCGAGGTCAGGTTGGAGACGGAGGCTTCCATGGCGCCCGTGCCGGAACAGGTGAGCAGCAGAACATCGTTTTCGGTGCCGACGAAGACCTTGAGTTGGGCGAGGACTTTTTGGAAGAGGGCGCGGAACTCGGGAGTGCGGTGGTGCATGTCGGCGGCTGCCATGGCGAACTGGGCGGCGGGCAGCAGCGGAGTCGGGCCTGGGGTATACAGACGAGTCTTGTGAATCATGGACTTAGCCTCCGGAACGGGTTATGGATCGGACAGTAGGCAAAATGCTTTTGCAGCCTGCGAAATCACATAATACACATATTTGTGAATTTTGTGAAATGAGGAAGTGTGCAAAACTGGGATCTTTTCATTCGGTGAGACGATGAAGACTCGGAAGGAAATGCGCGGGAACAAAGCAGATCCTTCGCTCACCACCCCCAAACTGAGAAACGTTTGGGGCCCCGTTCTCTCAAGGATGACAGCGCCAGCTACAGGAGCATTTCAAGACCGTGATGACAACGGAGTTTCTGGGAGCATTTCAAAAGGGTTACAGGTGGGCGCCATGAGCTTTGAGTATCGCGATGGCTTTTTCGTTGGAACTGGTTTCGCCGTAATACGAACGGTAGGCGTTTTGGGCATAGTACAAGGGTGTGTGGCCGGCGCCGTCCTTCTGATTTGGGTCCGCACCGGAGTCTAGAAGCAACTCCAGAATCTGGGTTTTACCATGGACGATTGCCCAGATAACGGCGGTCACATCCGGGTCAGCTCCATTGGCCAGCAAGAGTTCCACATCGTAGGGAAGGTTGCGCTCAATTGCGAGCTGCAGTGGAGTGCCGTGCGGGTCCGATCCGTTTGGGTCCGCTCCGTGGGTCAGGAGCAGTTCCAGCATTTCCTTGTGATTGTAAGAGAGCAACGCCAGCGTCAGCGGGGTTTCGCCGTGGGCGTCTTTACTGATCCTGGTGATACGCGATACATCGATGCCTTGCGGATAATTCTGCGCGTTGATGTCTGCGCCGTTGGCAATCAGGAGAGCTGCGATTGCCGGCTGGTCGTGAAGGGCGGCGATGTGGAGCGGGGTATTGCCGAGTTTATCTCTGCTTGCAACGAGGTCGGGATTTTCTTTGAGCAAGGCGACGACTTTTGCTTCGTCGCCTCTGCGTGTTGCGTCATGAATTGGTCCGCACAGGGCAATGGGGGCCGAGGCAAAGCAAAGCGCGAGAGTTGCCGCGCGGCGAGCGATCTTGGCAGCTGCGTTCGAGGTTGGCGACTTGGCGTTCATTTCTTCGGCACCTAAGGCGTTTCGGGCGCATCTGTGATGATCTTGTGCGTTGAGGCGAGGCGGTGGTAGTCGCTGAAAGTCGTGCGATTGAGGATGAGGGGTTGAACAAGAGTTCGATTGTGCACGAGAGCCTGATCCTTGAGATTGCGGAAGCAGGTGCTGACCTCTTCGACGCTGAAGGCGAGGCTGTGGAGCGGGCAGATATAGGTTCGCCCGCCGATGTCGACGGGACCGTACTCGATGACCGAAGCGACGTGGGAGATCGGGTCATCAGGCTTTGAGTCGGCTTGAAGAGTGAGCCGGAGAATTGCGCCCGAAACGGGATCGATCGCGATCGACCCGTGATAGCCAGGCTGCGCTTGAAAGGCATTGCTCCCATTGCACGCGTAGTTCACCTCATATTTCGAGTCTTCTTCGGGAACGGAGTAGCGATAGACGGCAGCCAATCCGGCGGAGAGCTGCTCCCAGTGATGGAAAGTGATGCTGCCCGTTGAGACGCCCAGCAGAACGATTGCCGGCTCGGGGCCAAATTCGCCCCAGCTCTCCAAGCCCATTTGGGGCAACGCCCGCGCGGAGCGCTGCGCTTTCAGGGGGTCGGTGACTTCTTTGCCATTGCGAAACGTGATCTCCCGCGTGAAGGCGCCTCGCGGGAAGAGCCCGACCTGCACGGGCTTGCCTGTCTTGTTGACCTCGGGTGAGATTCCAGCAAATCGTTCGGTGGTGCGGGTGGCGAAGAAATTGGGCAGACGGGTCAACGTCTGGAAGACCCAGACGCGAGCTGCATCGAGCATGTGCTGCTGCTGGTTCGCATCAGGCGCCGACCGATCGGGAAGTTCACTGGCGGGCGGATTCAGCAGGGCAGAACGATCTGCCAATAACTGCAATTCTCGCTGCGTGCGAGGTCCGAAGGTGTGGCCCTTCAAAATGCTCGCCAGCGTGGCGGAGGTCAAACGCTCAGAAAGCTGCATATTGTCGATTTGTGTGGCCTGCGTGGCGTCTTGAAGCACAGCAAGGGGGACGGCGTGATCGGGAGGTGGTGGCGAGGGAGCGGCCAGCTTTTGCTCGAGCTGCTTGACGGTGACGAGTTGGGCAGGGCATTCCTTCTGAATTGACAAGGCAAGAAGAGTAACCAGAAGCAACCTATGCAAGTTCAATTCACTACTCCGCGATACGCAGGCATTGCTGTTTTCGGCAGGCTTCGTTGAAAGAGCTTCGAATGGAATCTGCCGGAAAGCTGAGCTGACAGCCCTGACGTTTGCGAGAGGCTGCCAAACTTCGCCCAAACCATAACACAGTTGAGACGATTGCTTCCGTGTCGATCGCCCGTCAGGAACTCGGGTACTGGGGAGGGGACGGTTCGGGGGGAAAGGAACGGCCACCGTCGTTTCGCGGAGGCCACTTGTTAAGCGAAGACAATGGAAGGTTTCGTTAGCGTCGCGCGCCGCCACCGTGGAAGCCGCCACCTCCATGGAAGCCGCCAAAATTGCCTCCATTGTGGAAGCCTTCGAAGCCTCTACTGTTGTGGAAGCCTTCGAAATGGCCTCCCCCGTCCTGAACTCCGTCGCGGTGAGCGATCACGTGCCCGTAGCCTCCACGGTTAAACCCGAAGCGGTTCCCATAGTAGCCTCCGCCATAGAATCCGCCCCAGTAGGGGTAGAACCCGCCGCCCCAGCCGAAGGGATAGAAGCCAAATCCGAACGGGCTGGCGAACGGCCCAAAGCCCATGTAGGCGTAGTCATAGGCCCATGGATCCCAGTGCCAGCCCGGACCGGAATAGGCACCGCCGTAGTCGGCCGCAATCTGGTTGTTGGCTTCGGCCATGTACTCGGAGCGCAGGCTGTTCCAGTTGTACAACTCATCTTTGGCGTCGTTCTTGTTGAAGTCGGCGGGCTTTTCGTTTTTGAGCGCCGGGCCCTCATTCAAGGCCAGTTCGTGATGGCCCTTGATTTCGCGCCACTTGTTGTCGCCTACCTGGACGTGTGCTTCTCCGTCGAAGGCCATCGCTTCAGGCTGGTTGGCGTCGAACTCGTAGTATCCGCGTTTGTTCAGGCGCGTTGTGACGCCGGCATCGATTATCTGCAGATCGTTCTGGTCGTGGATTTCGTCAACTTCAACTCCGGCGCGGCCTTTGTCGAGCTCTACTTGTGTGAGCGCAAGGTCAGGCGAAATCATTTTTGCGGCGCTGTCGTCATCGAGGCGCAGAAAGATGCCCGGCGTGAGGAGAACCTCAGCTTTACCTTTGCCGGTGGTGATTTCTTCTCCAGGCGCAAGGGCTTGGTTTCCAACGTCCTTGGAAGTTAGCTTTGATCCGTTCAAATAGACAGCACCTTCCACATAATTGACCGTGCCGGGAACGGCCTGCCTAGTTTGATCCGAGCCAGAATCGCCCGTAGTCACAAACACGGCGCCCTGACCCGCAGCAACCAACGGCAATCCCATGAGTCCCAGACCGAGCAGCGCGAACATCGTTATTGATCGGCTTTTCATTTCATTTGTCTCCACCCTTACCTCATGCATGCCGTACCTGCGCCAAAGTTCCGGTGGCGCGGCGTCATCGATTGCGTGAAATCAAAGCGAAAACTGTGCGGATCTGGAACTTTTTCGCGCCAGATTCATCGTGGACGGATGGGCCGCTATGCGTACTATTTGCGGCTACAGCCGGGCTAGAAATGACACCGAATGTTCAGGCCCCGGGGAATGCATTCCGTTAGAATCGATATTTCAGGAAGGAAGTCATGATCGATCCAGGCGCTCTTGCAGCAGCAATCACCAAGCAAACCGTTGTGGCCATGAAAGCGCATGATGCTGAACGTACCGGCACTCTGCGCTTGATCAAGGCGGCGCTGATGAACAAGGCGCTCGAGAAGAATGCAGTACTGACGCCTGCTGACGAGCAGCAGACGCTGACCATGATGATCAAGCAGCGCCGCGACTCGATCGTACACTTCACAAAGGGGAACCGCCCGGAACTGGCAGCCAAGGAAGCGGCAGAGATCGTGGTGATTGAGGAGTTTTTGCCGAAAGCGCTCAATGAAGAGGGACTACGCACAATGGTGGCCGAAGTGGTGGCAGAGCACGCGAACGCCACGGGGCGCGCTGCGACGCCCAAGGACATGGGGCCGGTGATCAAGGCCGTTCAGGCGCGGTTGCAGCAGGCGGGCGTGCGCGCCGAGGGGCGCATTGTGAGCGAGATGGTGAAGCAGGCGCTGGCAGGGTAGTGATGAGCGACGCGGCGAGGGTCACGTTTTGTCCTTGCGATCGTCACCGGCGAGCCGGCGCGGATGCTCCTCGTGGAGTTCGTGGTGGAGCTCATCCACTTTTTCCCTCGCCTTTTCGAGGGCGCGTTTTCCCGCTGGAGTGATTTTGTAGAGCCTGCGCCGACGGCCTTCAACGCGATCAAACGCCGATCGAAGCAGGCCTGCTCGCTCCAGGCCGTGCAGAAGAGGGTAAAGCGTACCCGGGCCGATCCGATATCCGTGATGCTCCAGTTCCTTCATCATCGCGAGTCCAAAAATGGGCTCGTGCACCGCATGGAGCAGAACATGGATGCGGATCAACCCGTCGAAGAGTTCCCGCTTTTGAAGGGCCACGAGAACAAATATACCTCCGTGCATTTGCCGCGGTCTTGACTATTATCGAATCTCGATATAACGTCGGCTGGAGATGGCTTCCTCAACTCGAATTTTTCCCCAACCTCGAGAAAGATCGCCGAAGAAGTCCGGTCGCTGCCGGTGGATGGCCTTGCTGATCTTGATGGTCGGGCTAAGCGGATCGAAGCTTTGGGCGCAGGGGCCGCCGTTCCAGGTGGACGATCCGGTGCCCGTGGATTTCAAACATTACGAGTTTTATATCTTTGGCGCGACCGATGGAACCCCGGCGGAGACGGATTACACCGGGCCCGCGTTTGAATTCAACTGGGGGGCGGTGCCGCGGGTTCAGTTGCACGCGGTACTGCCGTGGGGCGGGATCAATCCCGCAAACAAGGCGGTCTATGCTCCGGCTGGAGCGGGGCCGAGCGCCAAGGGCCTTATAGATATGGAACTGGGGGCCAAAATCGCGTACATCAAGGAGTCAAAATACATTCCGCAGATCGGCACCTTCACGATGTTCGAAATGCCAACGGGCAACGCCGATAAAGGGCTGGGTGTAGGCCACATCTGGTACAAGCTGCCGTTGTGGCTGCAGAAGAACGAGGGCAAATGGCTGTTCGACGGCGGAGCAGGCGAGACGGTGGTGCCGCAGACAGGGTTCCACGATTATCCGTACGGCGGATTTTTGTTGAAGCGCGAGATGAATAAGAAGCTGGACCTGGCGGTGGAAGTTTTTTCGCATGGGAGTGAGGGGCCCATTGTGCCGCAGGCGCAGGCTTCGACGATGCTCGATGCCGGGGGGTATTGGCATTTGAAGGGCGAGGAGGCGATGCAGCTTCTTTTCGCATACGGGCACTCCATCGCTGGCCGAACGGAAAACTATGCCTATCTCGGGCTCTACTGGACATGGGGCAAAGACGATAAGAAGACCGACGACAAGGACAAGGGCTCCGATGAGAAGAAGACATCGCTGTTGAAGAACGCGATGTTCTCAGGCCACTCGCTGAAGAACGGATTCTGATTCAATCGGAACACGCACTGGCAAAGTGGGAGTAAGCGCCATGGAGTTCACGACGCGCGGTTTCTGGACGATGGTGCACGGCATGGGATTCGGCGCGCTCTATCTGCTTGCATGTTCGTTTGCAATTGTCGAGTTGTATCGGCGTTACAGGCCGCGATCGTTGCAGTCGATCTCTGTCGCGGATGAGACGTTTCTCGGTACGTGGCTGGTTGCGATGGCGGTGGTTGCGTGGATCACGGTACTCACGGGCGCATACATAATTTATCCGTGGTATCGCGCGGTGGCGCCTGCGAGCGCTGCGCTGGCCGCATTTCCGCAGGCGCTGCTCAAGTCAAATCCGAAGACGATTGGCTGGCACACGATGGGCATGGAATGGAAAGAGCATATTGCGTGGTTTGCTCCCATTTCGATCACGATGGCTGCGGCGGTTTTTCTGCGATATCGAAGGAGTCTCACGAATCATCCACAACTGCGTGCCGCGGTGCTGATTTTTGTGATGGCATCGTTTGCAAGCGCGGGTATTGCAGGATTTTTTGGCGCTGAATTGAATAAGCATGCTCCGGTTGATGGTGGAAGCGCGATTCAGCTGATGCGCGGAGGGCAATGATGATGGGGGACGATCAGGTGAGCGGCGTTGCTGCGAGGATGATGCCGAATGGTCCCGGCGCGGCAGCCGTGCTTGCGGCCGGCATCGGCTGCTTCACGCTTGGATTTGTTTCAGTGCTCGCGGACAAGGTGCCCACGCTCGCTCGGGGGCTTTCCTTCTACAGGCCCACTGGCCCTCTGTCGGGGGTTTCAACGGCGTCGATCGTTGTTTGGCTCCTATCGTGGACGATCCTTCATTATTGCTGGCAGAGGCGGGATGTGAATGTACGGTGGACAAACGGAATTGCATTTCTACTTCTGTCGTGCGGGGCGCTGCTTACGTTTCCGCCGATTGGGGGCTTGTTCTGACTCAGCAGAGATGAAACGCCGGAACCGATGCCATAGCTATGGCCTCGGGTTCCGGCGAATCTAATTGATGCGGGTTTGCGTTCAGTTCAAATCATCTACGTAGTGGCCTATCAGGACCGTGTTGCCATTGGTCGGATTCTTGAGCAGCAGGCCGACGACGCGCACGTTGGTGGCCGCGGAGATATCGTACAGTTGCGTGAGACCATCCCGAAATTCGCAATTGTCTGCGATGTAGACGGTGACGATTTGCGGAATGAGCAGACCGGCGAATCCGTTTACCTGCATTTGGAACGAGTCGGTGCTCGAATTCACGCTGCCCGGGACGACGGTTCCATTAAAACCCCAATGGCGCAGCACGACGCGCTTCACTGTGACTGCGCTTGCGCTGGTTGCGCCGCTGGCTGGACCGCCGACGGAGATGTGCTGGCCGGGAAGCAGTCCGCTCTGATTGAAAACGAATTGCGCGAGCGGCCCGTGCATCCAGTAGATCGAGTATTTTTCTGATCCGCTAAGATCGATAGTCGCAAGCTGGCCGAGAGTGAGGCCGGTGGTTGTGGGCAGAAGGCCGCGCACATAGAGGTCGAAGCTCGACGCTGGGCCGGAGGCCGGGTTGACGTAGGTGACCTGGCCGCTGGCGTAGAAGCCACTCTGCGAGAGGATGGCAATTTCGTCGGCGTCGATGGTTGCGTCAGCGCGATCGAGGAAGCCGGAGACTTGAATGATGGAACTGGAACTGAGGTCGCTGAAGGTGTCGCCTCCGTCCCATTCCGTCGTACCAGTAACATTGACTGTAAATTGGCGGCCATGCGGACCCTGGATCGTGATGGTCTGCTTGCCTGCGTCGGTGTTGACGACGGCCGCGTCAAATTCGTCGATGTAGGCGCCTTTGTCGTTGTTGTTGACGCCGTTGACGGTGAAGGTGGGATTCACATCGCCGGTGATCTGGCCACCGCTGACGCCAATGGATTTTCGGAGATTGAAGTCCATGTGCAGGCCAACCGGCGCTCCGGTCTGGGCCACGATCATCGGCTTTGTAAGTGTGTAGGTGACGGTGGGATTGGTGATGTTGGCTGCGATGGACTTGATGGTCGGTTCGGCAGTGCCGGTATCGAGGTAGCCGATGGTGCCGTTGCTCAGCGTGATGGCAACGGAGGAGTAGGTGCCCACCGGGACATCATTCATGTCGATCAGCGTCTGCAGGCCGTTGAAGCGCGCGAAGTCAACGGCGGGCGAGCCGCTGGTTAACTGCACGGCGTTGCCGTTTGCGTCTGTTGCAGTGATGCTGATCTGAACGTTGAAGGAAATGACACTGGCCATCGGCGCATCGGTGCCGACGACGAAGGAAGAACCAGTGACCGTGTGCGTGTTGTTGTTGGGGTTGGAGGTATAGCTGCTGCCGCAGCCTGCTGCCAGAAGAGTGGCAATCGTCAATGCGACAAGAGACGGAAGGACGTGCCTTCCCGACTTTGAAATAAGCATTCCAGATTCACCGCGCTTTCTGCGAATGCCCGTGGCCTCACGGAGCGTTTCGCGGGTTGGGGCACAGCATCGATTGGGGTAGGTTGTTGGCTGTGTCCCTATTGCGCGGAACACGCGTATGCGGAAGGAAGTTGCGAAATTCTTAAGCTATTTTTAAGGAGACTTACGCACGTAACTAAAGCGAATCGAAGGAGATTACCCTAATGTCGGAAATTTTGTGCGCAAGGCTCAACTTGCGCGCCAGTTATCCGTCTATCAATCTCTCGCGCTGTTCAAGGAAGCGACGCACGGAGGGGTCTCGTTCCAGACCGATGGCAATCGAATACGCATGGCGGGATTGTTCCCGAGCGTTTATGCGTGACAGCAGATCTGCCCGCGCTGCCCAATAGGGTTGGTACTCGACGAGGCGCGAGTCTGCGGCTACAGTCGCCCATTCTTCAAGCGCGCGCTGCGGACCGAGAGCGATTGACGGCGGCGATGGGAGAGCCGCTGATCGCGGGCAAGGCATCGTGGATCTCGACAATTGCCGCCCAATCGGGATGACCGACGATGACGCGCGAGGCGCCCGGATTTCGGCAACGAGGGATTCTTTTTCTGCGCGGCGCTTCGCCTGGAATTAGTACATCCGCGAGTCGCCGGCTGGGATTGGGGCGAACTTGAGCAGGCCGAGTTCGCCGGCGAGACGTTCGAGCTTAGCGCGCGTGGCGGGCATCGGGGGGACGAGCGGCAGACGGACCGTGTCCGATGCACGTCCCATCAGATTCAGAACCGTCTTCACCGGGCCGGGATTGGACTCCCAGAAATTTGCCTCAAAGAGTCGTCCGAAGCGGCGTTCAAGCTCGCGGGCTTCGGCCCATTCATCGTGCAATGCCGCGCCGACCATGCGCGCCATTTCCGCGGGAATTTCGTTGGAGGCTACGCTGATGAGTCCCTGCGCGCCTACGCCGATGGCGGCCAGGGCCAGGTTGTCATCGCCCGAGAAGACCTTGAAGCTGGACGGAAGAGAGTGAACCAGTTGGGCGATTTGCGGCAGCTTGCCGCTGGCTTCCTTGATGGCCACGATGTTTGAGGCGGCTTCAGCCAAACGCACGACGGTTTCGGGATCGAGATTGACGCCGGTGCGGCCAGGCACGTTGTAGAGGCAGACGGGAATGGGGTCCACCAGTTTAGCCAGGGCCAGAAAGTGCTGGAACTGACCTTCCTGTGTGGGCTTGTTGTAATAAGGATTGGCGGAGAGGACGGCATCGACGCCCGAAACCTGGCGCAGCATAGCAGCCTGACGGAGCAGAGTACGGGTGCAGTTGTGGGTGCAGCCGGCCCATACAGGTACGCGGCCAGCGGCGGCGTCGATCACGATGCGAACGGCGCGCAGCCACTCGGCTTCATCCAAAGTCGCGGCCTCGCCGGTGGAGCCGCAGGCCACAATGAAGTCGATTCCCGCGTCAATCTGCCAGTTCACCAGGGACCAGAGCGCTGTCTCGTCGATCGATCCGTCCGCCTTGAAAGGCGTGACGATTGCCGTACCGCAACCCGTAGTTTCCATCACTGAGAAGTGTATATCGG
Source organism: Occallatibacter sp. (assembly GCF_049582745.1). GTDB lineage: Bacteria > Acidobacteriota > Terriglobia > Terriglobales > Acidobacteriaceae > Telmatobacter. Next base: position 49,953 of record NZ_JBAUUO010000012.1, on the reverse strand, counting down.
GCGGAGGCGGGTGTGATGAAGAGCAGGGAACAGGGACGAGGGACGAAGGGAACGGGGACAAGGGACAAAGGGACAAAGGGACAAGGAACAAGGGACAAAGGGATTAGGGACAAAGGGATTAAGGGACAAGGGAGCGGGGATTTGGACTGCGACTAGTTGTATTCGGTTTCCAGAATTGACATCAGGCAGAGATTGCACCAGTGATCTTCACGTCGGGCGGCTTCGCGCATGAGGCCTTCGTACTGGAAGCCGAGGCTTTCGTAAGGGTGCCTTGCACGGGCGTTGTCTTCATAGACGTCGAGAAACAGCCTGTGTGCACCCAGTTCACAAAAGGCGATGCGCATCACTTCCTTGAGCATACGACGGCCTAGTCCGCGCTCCGGTACGGCAATCACGATGCGCTTGAGTTCGATGGCGAGCGAACTTTCCTGGAGGCCGCGCAGAATGGCATAGCCCTGCACCTCGCCCCAATCCGTCTCGCTGACGAAGTAGCGCGCATTGCCGCCGGCGAGGGTAGCGCGATGGCGATCCTCACTCCATTGACCTACAAATTCGCGGGCCATGGGCGTGCGCTCGAGAGCAAGGATGGCAGGGATGTCGTCCAGGGTGGCGAGGCGGAGAAGCATGGTGGATCAGTCCATTGTAGTCACGCGGAGAGGGAACTCCCGGTCTCCGAGCTTCACCTTTTCGATCGGAGTCCGGGTTTGCATGGCACTTTCCCCTGCGAGAGTCGGGTTAGCCGCAGGGTGTTTGCCAGTGGGCGATACGTGACGAAAGGCATGTATCTCCTAGTACCTAGTAGTTCCATCGGGGGTACGAACCCATATACCATGACCGTTACAGACCGGAATCCAGCCTGCGCCGTTCATCGGGAAAATCCGGGACCATACGGTGCATTTAGCTGAATTCAAAGGATCTTGATCTGCGAGGGCTGGAATCGATTCGCAGGCGGTTGTCACTTCTTTTCCCAGATCCGTTTGCAATGCCGATTGTCTCGATGGGATTTCATGCCCATTTTTGACGCGTCTGGCCTTGCACCATGTCGACCCCAGAGCTGCGGCCGGACGGCAACAGCAGCGGCATTGGCCATCGACATTGACCGTTAAGAAGGATCGAGGATCATGATCGCCAGAGCTGAGATGTCGACCAACGCGCAGAGCACCCAAGCCGAACAGAGCGCCTCAAAGGGCATGTCTGTCGCCCTGATCGGCCCAAACGACGCGCATCGCAAAATTGTCGCGCGTGCTCTTGCTTCATCCCAGGGACGCGAGGTCCACGAGTTCATCGACTATCCAAGCAACCTGAACGACCTGCCCGCCATGGTCGAGCAGAGCTTCGACGTTGTGCTTGTCGATGTGGACACCGACGAAAGCTACGCGTTGCAGATCATCGGGAAGCTGGCCGAGATCGGGCAACCGGTGATGGCGTATTCCGCGCGCACCGACCAGGAATTGTTGGTGAGCTGCATGCGGGCCGGGGCTCGCGATTTTCTTCCGCTGCCGACCGAGAATGCGCCGGAAGAAAACCGTTCAGAACAGAACCATCCAGAGCAGAGCCGTACAGTGCCGCCTGCTGCTGCACCCGTGGCCAAGCCGGCTGCTGCCGCCGCACCTCCGGTTGCTGCACGGCCCGTAGAATCGAGACCCGCGCAGGTGCCCGTGGCTCCTACGGCTCCCGCCGTGCGTAGCAACGTGAAGCCGATTGCGCCGCAAAACCGGCTTGATCCGGGCGCCGAAACGTGGTTTGCGCGAGCCCAGGAAGAAAACAAGATTCCCGCGATTGCTCACAAAGATCCCGCGATTGCGCAGGTCATCGAAGAGATCACGATCGGATCCCGTTCACAGAATTCCGGGTCTGAGATGTCCGCCACTGAGAAGGCTCCATCTGAATTCGACGCTTGGGACGCTGCCAATTTGCGACCGGCGCCGCCGGCACCGACGCCCATCAAGCGCGCTGAAAACCGTCCGCGTCCCGCTCTTGTTCCGGAGCGCAGGAAGACCGAGGCTCCGGCTCGCACGGTGCCGAGCCTGGATTCAACCCCGGCGCCCGCGATCGAGCGGCCGCCGGTTGCGGTGGAACTCTTCCGCTCTTCCCAACTTCATACGGAGTCTGAACCCGACGAAGCCGCGGAGAAACAGGGTGCCAAGTGGATCAAGTGGCTTCTGATCGCTGCCGGTCCCATGGTGCTTGCGCTTGTGCTGCTGGTGGTCTTTACGCGGCCCTCGGCTCCGAACCCGGCGGCAAAGCCCGTCAAAGAGGCGACGCCGACCCCGGACCTGAACCAGGCAAACCTTATCGTGAATCAGCCGGTGAATTCATCTGCCAAGCCGATCGCTGGAACGTTGGTCGCGAAGCCGGCTGCGACTGCAGCAGACGCAACCGCTTCAACCGAATCCGCACCGGTTTCGCCGGATGCGATGGCTGAGCAGCTTGTAGCGCCGACACGAATCGCAGGCTCAATCAAGAAGCCGGCGTCGGCTGACGCGCCCCCACCGGCAGCTCCATCTGCAGTGTCGATGGACGATAACGGCGGAGTTCCGGGTTCTCTATTTAAAAGCGCGAGCAAGGCGAAGGTCGCGCCTAACGTGGTGGCGATTTCCGCCGGTGTTGCGGATGGCATGATCCTGCGCAAGACGCCGCCCATTTATCCCAAGTTTGCCCAGGACGCGCACATTACGGGCAAGGTCGTTTTGAAGGCGACGATCACCAAGCAGGGTACGCTTGAGGGAGTGCAAGTGCTCAGCGGCCCGAAAATGCTGGCTCCAGCCGCGGTCGATGCGGTGAAGACATGGAAGTACAAGCCTTACATGCTCGACAACCAGCCGGTATCGGTGGAAACCAATATCACCATCGTTTTCGGCATGGCGGGCAAGTAGGCTTCAGTCCTGCCAATGAACTCAGTTCTCTGAAAGGCGCTCGATGTGGTCGATGACGACAACATCAACGGGCGCCTTTGCAGGTTCGAGCTTGAGGCCCAGTTGATCCTGAAGAGCGGTGAAGATGGATGGGCCGGTGTCCGTCTCATCGTCGGGCGACCACGTGAGGTCGATGTCGTAAAGCCCCGTAAGCCCGGTCTTGTCGATAACGACACGGTCAACGGCACCGCCGAGACCAAAAATCAGACTACCAATCTGGCTTCGATGGAGCGTGAGCTTTCCCTGGCCTGCGTATGAGCCGCCCTGTTCGTCGGGGGCAGCCTCTTGCAGCCTCTTTCAACGTCGGTCCCCGCTTCGCGACGACGAGGTTGTAGACGGGAAGATCACGCTTCTCGATGTGGAACTTCAAGCCGAAGCGATCTTCGAGGATCCGGCGAAAAAGCAGGTGGGACTGCAGATGGCGCTTTTCACGATCCAGACTGTGGAATGCCGCAGAGGTCTCGGCGTCCATCTTGGCCTGTATATCGAAGTGCTCGGAGCTCACCCAATCGGGCAAGCCTACGAGCTGATTATTTGACTTGATCTCGAATGCGCTGAGAATGACCGAACCGAGAGTCATATTTCGCAGCTCAAGCTCGTCAGATGGCCAACTCATCGAGCCGGAGTTATTCAGCGAATGGTTTGGTTTGACGGAAATGACGTCCCATGTGAGGGGCTTGGGCGTGGCGTTGGACGCAGGGGCAGGCGTTTGAGAGTGAGCGAGAAGGACTGTGATCGTGAGGTAGACAGCGCCCGCAACGAGGATGCTCTGCACGACAAAGCCTCCAGCGATTTTCGAACCCAGAAATATCGAACAGGGAATTTGCACGTGCGCAGAGCTATAGCTTATCGAAGATTTCGCGGAACTCCCAGACACCGGATTTGCTGCAAAGCCATTCGGCGGCGCGGACGGCTCCGATGGCGAAGCTGCGGCGCGAGTGGGCGTCGTGGCGCAGTTCGATGACGTCGTGTTCGCTTTTTGCGGTGACGATGTGTTCGCCGTTGGCGTCGCCGACGCGTTGTGAATCGATGCGTACTTCGATGCCGGGCTGCACGGACTGGATGATCTGCTTGAGGGTGATGGCAGTGCCGGAGGGCGCATCGAGTTTGGAAGTATGGTGCGTCTCGCGGATGGAGAATTTGTAGCCTTCGATGCAGGCGAGCTCGGCGGTGAGGCGAAAGAGTTTTTGCACGCCGATGGAGAAATTGGTTCCGTAAAGCAGACCGCCGCTGCGGCGTTCGGCGATGGCTTTCAGCTCAGGCAAGTGCGCATACCAGCCGGTAGTGCCGACGACGATGCGGCAGCCGAGCGCGAGAACGGCGCGGATGTTTTCGACGGCGGCATCGGGTGTGGTGAAGTCGATGATCACGTCGACGCCGGCAAGGTTGGGCGCGGTGAGGGCCGAGGCGTGCTGATTTTCGTTGATGTCGAGTGCGCGGACGCCGTGACCGCGCTTGCGGGCGACTTCGGCGACGAGTGATCCGGTCTTTCCTTTGCCTAGAACGAGAAGAAGCATGTTCGATTCCAGCCTTCAGCCATTAGCTATCAGCTTTCAGCTTATCGTGAGGGCCCGGCCGCCTTGCTAGAAAAAACATGCACCAGCCGTCTCCGCAAACTGGGGCTGCAAGCTGAAGGCTGAGAGCTGACGGCTTGCTTACGAAATGACGGCGGCTTTGCGGGATTCGGTGTCGAAGATGGTTGGGTCGGGCTCTTTGAAGAAGGCGGCGTGGAGGGAGCGGACGGCTTCGTCGGCGTCGTCTTCTTCAATCATGAAACTCATGTTGATTTCGCTGGCACCCTGGGAGATCATACGCACGTTGACGTGCTTGATGGCGCCGAAGACCTGGGCAGCCATGCCGCTTTGCCCGCGAATATCTTCCCCGACAAGGCAGACAAGCGCCTTTTTCCCTTCGTATTTCACGTCGGCGAGCTGGCTGAGGTCAGCGGCGATGAGGGGTAGCTTGTCATTGGAGTCGACGGTGAGGGAGACGGAGACTTCACTGGTGGAGACCATGTCGACGGGGCACTGGTGCTTGTCGAAGATGTCGAAGATGGCCTTGAGATAGCCGTGCGTCATGAGCATGCGGCTGGCGACGACGTCGATGATGGATAGCTTCTTTTTGACCGCGATGGATTTGAAGGGACTGCTGCAATGCGGCGCGATGGAGATGATGCGCGTGCCTTCGTTGGCGGGGTTCCTGCTGTTGAGCACCAGCACGGGGATGTTTTTCCGGACCGCGGGCAGGATGGTGGCCGGGTGCAGGACCTTGGCGCCGAAGTAGGCGAGTTCGGCGGCTTCTTCAAAGCTGATGACCTTGACGCGGAGGGCGTCGGGGCAAACGCGGGGATCGCTGGTCATGATGCCATCGACGTCCGTCCAGATTTCGATGGCGCCTGCGGCGAGCGCTCCGCCGAGAAGGGCGGCCGTGAAATCGGAGCCGCCGCGGCCGAGCGTAGTGGTGATGCCTTCTTCGTTGGAGGCGATGAAGCCGCCAATCACCGGGATCTTGCCATGGTCGAGCAACGGGCGCAGATGTTCAACGGCGCGTTTCTCGATGGGGACGTCGAGAGGTGCGGCTTTGCCAAATTGCGAGTCGGTAACGATGACTTCGCGCGCGTCGACGTGGGAGGCGTTGATGCCGCGCTCGATGAAGGCGGCGGCGATGATCCGGCTGGAGAGACGTTCGCCGTAGCTGACGACGAGGTCGGAGATGCGCGGCGTGAGTTCGAGAATGGCAGCGAGGCCGCGGAGGATTTCGTCGAGCGAATCGAATTTCTGCTCGATGAGATTGCAGAGCGCGGAGGCGTCTGCCGGCGTCTTGATGAGGGCGCATGCGGTGTCGCGGTGGCGTGCGCGCAGGCGGGAACTGATGGCGAGGGCGCCGGTGCGGTCGCCTTTGGCTGCGGCGGCCGCTGCGCGGAGAAGCTGGTCAGTGACCTTGGCCATGGCGCTGACGACCACGACGGTTTGTTTGCCGGCGGCGACGCGGCCCGCGACGATGGAGGCGGTGCGGTTGATTGCGGCCGGGTCTTCCACCGAGGTGCCGCCGAATTTCATCACGACCAGGCTCATGCGAGCATTCCTATCGTTCAAGTGAGCAAACCGGATTAGGGCAGAGTCACAATGCTGCCGACAGTCCTTCAATCACGGAATCAACTGTTTCAATCGTCTTCTTGCGCTGCAACGATCCTGACTTGTCAGACGGGGCCGCGGGGTCCAGTTTGCCGAGGCTCCTGAGCAACTCCGCGTTGAGGATGGCGGCGCCGGCGGCTCCGCGAATGGTGTTGTGCGAAAGCAAGGTGAACTTCCAGTCAAGCACGGTACAGGGGCGCAGACGGCCGACGGTGACAGCCATGCCGCGTCCGCGATTGCGATCGAGGCGGGGCTGGGGACGGTCGGGCTGCGGTGCGAATTCGATAGGCTGCTCGGGAGCCATGGGAAGATGCTGCAGCTTGAGGGGTTGGAATTCAGACCAGGCGGCGAGTATGTCCTCTTGGGAGACGGGTCGGCGGAGTTTATCACCGAGCTTGATGGAGACGTTCTCGGTGTGGCCGTCTTCGACGGCGACACGGTTGCAGTGTGCGCTTATTCTTGCGGCAAGTGGGGTGACGTGGTTGCCGTCGAGATGGCCGAGCAGCTTCAGCGTTTCGGCTTCCATCTTTTCTTCTTCGCTGCCGATGTAGGGGATGACGTTGCCGAGGATGTCCAGGGAGGGGACGCCGGGGTAGCCTGCGCCGGAGATGGCCTGCATGGTGGTGACAAAGATCTGTTCGATGCCGAAGCGTTCTTCGAGGGGCTTGAGGGCCATGACGAGGCCGATGGTGGAGCAGTTGGGATTGGTGACCATGTAGCCGCCGGATTCGCGGCGCGAGGGCTGTTCTTCGATCAGGTGCAGGTGGTCAGCGTTGATTTCGGGAATGACGAGGGGGACGTTGGGCGCCATGCGGTAGGCGCTGGAGTTTGAGACGACAGCACAGCCGGCATTGGCGAATTTCGGCTCCAGCTCGCGGGCTATGGCGGCGTCGAGTGCGGCGAAGATAATTCCAGGTGCGCCCTGGGGCTCGGCGGGTGAGACGGTCATGCGCGCGATGCGATCGGGAAGAGGGGTGTCGAGGCGCCACTTTGCGGCTTCGCCGTAAACCTTGCCGCTTGACCGGTCGCTAGCGGCGAGCCAGGTGATTTCAAACCACGGATGGTCTTCGAGCAGTTGAATGAAGCGCTGGCCAACCATTCCGGTCGCGCCCAGGATGCCAATTGGATATTTGTTTTGCATGACGAGTGAACACTTCAGTGTACAGGAAGGGAGGACAGGGAACAGGGACAGGGGTCAGGGTTCAGGGGATAGGCGAACGCCACGTATTGGGGGTGTGGAACACGGAGAATTGACCTTACGGAAGCAGGAACAGAGAACCGGGGTCAGGGATTGGCAAAGCGCTGCGATTGTGCCCGTAAGCCCCATCATGTATTGTTGTTGCCAATTTTTGTGTGGGATCGATTTGCAGGCTTCGATTCAATAAAAATGTCAGTTGCGCCTGTGGTGTGTATGATGGACGACACAGCAGGCCACCGTTCCCCCGCTACCTGCCCAGGGTGTTAGAGTGCCGGATCAAAGCCGGCTTCCCAGCTTCGCTCGCCCGCTGCGAAGCTCTCACCTGGAAAGGCAGGCATTTACGAGCGTTCATCTGGTTAATCCCAGCGACAATTCCTTTGGCACAGCAGTCATCACTCCGCGTTGGCTGTTTGTTCTTGCGGCGGCGACGCCTGAATTTGCAGGGACCCCCATCCTGGTGGATGAATCTCTCGAGCAGATTGTGCCGGAAAGCATTCAACCGGGCGATATCGTCGGCATCAGCGTGCACACCGGCAACGCGTTGCGCGGTTACCAGGTTGGCCGCATGGCACGGGCACGCGGCGCATGGGTAGTATACGGCGGCATTCACGCCACGTTATTTCCTGAGGAAGCACTGGAACGTGGCGAAGCGCATGCGGTGGTGAAGGGCGATGGCGACATAGCCTGGGGTAAGGCCGTAGCGGACTGCATCGCCGGTGCTCCGGAGAGGATTTACGAAGGCGGCCGGATTGAAGGCACGCAGTTTCTTGCGGCGCGATGGGACCTGATGCGTCCCGACAAATATATGTGGGCGTCGGTGCAAACGATTCGGGGATGCCCGAAGCATTGCTCGTTCTGCAGCGTGTGGCGAACGGACGGGCAGAAGCCGCGTCAGCGGTCGTTTCAAAAGGTGATCGACGAGATCGTCAGCCTGCGGAGGCTTGGGTTCCGGTTCATTGCGCTGGCCGATGACAATTTCTATCCGGTGACGCTGACGGATCTGCGCCTGGCGCGGGAGCAGAAGAACTTTGCCAAGGTGGACGAGCTGACTCAGATTCGCAACGAACGATTCCAACTGATGGAGGAACTCGCGAAGCTGCCGAAGGACATGGTGTTCTACACCCAGATCACCATGGAAGCGGGCGAAGACGGCGACTACCTCGATGCCATGCGCAGAGCCAATATCAAGGGCGCGCTGGTCGGCGTTGAAGCGGTAACGCCGGAAGGACTGAAGGCGGTCTTCAAAGATTGGAACTACTCCGGCGAGGCGCTGGCGAAGCAGTTACAAACATTCAAGAAGCATGGTGTTCACGTGCTTGGCTCGTTCATCTTTGGATTGCCGACCGACAAGCCCGAGACTTTCGATGCAACGGTGCAGATGGCGCTGAAGGCGGGCGTGACGTTTGCGCAATTTGTGATGATGACGCCGTTTCCGGGCACGGTGGATTTTGGCCGATGGGAGAAGGAACAGTCGACGCATCCGACGATGGTGGGCGATGTGCCGATTACCCGCTACTGGCTGATACCGATCGAGGTACGGCCAAAGATGTTTACACCGCATCCCTCCATGAGTTCCGATGAAATTCGCGAGCGTACGCAGCGGGTGTGGGACCGGTTTTACAACTGGAGCGCCATCTGGGAGCGATCTGCGTGCACTCCCAATCTGCGCGCGCGGCTTGCGTTCATTTTCCTTTCGAAGCTCTACCGGCAGATGTATGCGGGCACGGGGATTTCGACCGACAGCGCGCGCCGCAAGAAATCGAAGAGATGGGCGCGATGGACCGCGAGGCAGTGCAAGAAGCTGTTCCAGGCCAAGCCGATGCCGGAACTGCAGTTGCCGTCGTGGCAAACTGCTGCGGCTGGCGTGGATTCACACGCGGGGATTGATTTTCCACGTGTGAGCACACCGTTCGTCGTGCTGAGGGAAGAAGAGTAAGAACAGCGGGATGCGTGCGGATCAAGGGGATTCAGGCGCGCTTAATCTGCCGCTGAAGTTTCGGCTGGCCGCTTGGGATTGGCGGCAATATCGCCGACGACCGTGGTCCATTCGCGGACGTACCAGCGCTTGACGATGCCGCTGGTGACGTAGGGGTCGGCCGTGGCGAATTTCTCCGCGACCGCGGACGAGTCACCCTTGAAGAGAAGCAGAGCGCCGTCGACGGGATTCGCCAGCGCGCCGCCGAGGATGAGTTCGCCGCGCTCGGCTGCTTCCCAGCCCAATTTCAGGTGAACGTTGCGGAACTCTGCGCGGCGGGTTAGGTAGTCGTCGGCTACTTCGTAGAAGAGCAGGTAGTGCATGGGAGGATCCATTCCTTTCTTTTGGCTGAGACGCGGTTTAACCCAAAGGCCGTTGCAAGCGCAAAAGCAAAGCTTCAGAGTATCTGCTTGAGCACGACGGATACCGTACGCGTGTTTGCGCCGCGGCGTACGGTGAGGTGGAGAATGGTGCCGGCGGCCCGGGTGAATGCGGACACCATGGTGATGTCGGTTGGCGGCTTGCCGTCGATCTTCGTGATGACATCCTCTTCTTTCAAACCGGCTCTCGCACCAGGGCTGCCGGGGAGGACGGTCTTGATTGTCAGGTGCTCAGGATAATCATCGAGCATGAGGCCAACGCGGTTGAAGACGTCGGGCTTGCCATAGTTCGCATTTTTCTCGAGGTACATTTTGCCTTCGGGGCCATCGAAAACGATGGTGAACTGGCGCAGGATGTGGAGACCGATGTTGCCGGCTACGGTGATGGACGACTCTGCGCCCAGGATGTCTGTGGAGAGAACGGTAATGGGACGGACCATTTCAAAATCGCCGAGCTGGAGGGTGTCAGCGCGGGTATAAAAACCGTGGTCTGATCCTCCGAACCCCTCGCCGGCATAACCCTGGATTTTCGCGTGATAGTGCCGGACAAGCTTGTGCTGCTTTACGAACGGGGCAAAGAGGGACAGGGAATAGGAATCGCCCGTGTCGATGCCGAAGAGGCCGTCGATGCCGTCAACCGTGGCCTCGGCAAGAAGAGCGCCATCTTTGGGATGGATCAGAACTTCGGTCCCGTGTCCAGTGTAGGTAAATCCCTGCTTGGAGTAGAAGGTGATTTCCTCTTTCTCAAAGTCAACGCGGATGGGGAGATTCTGCAGCAGAAGATCACCGACGAAGATGCCGTCCTGATCCTGGGTTACGGGCGTGTCGACCACGGCGAACCATTGATCGGACATGGTGAGGTCGCCGATCTTTACAGTGTCGACTTTCACAACTTTTGCCGGCACCATCCCTCCGCCAGCATTGAGCGTGGCGGAGCCTTCGAGCTTAAGGCCGAGGCGTTTGGCGAGGCTGGCGGTGATCAGGTTTCCGGAGCCGGTGTCGAAGATCGCATCAAAGGGTCCTTGGCCGTTGATGGTGGCTTTGAGTTCAACGCCGTTTTTGGCCGGCACGGTGACGGCGCGTGCAGCGGCAGCGCTGGCTGTGGCGCGCGCCGTTTTCTGGGCAAGAGTGTTTTGCGCGACCATGGCAAAAGGGAGGAGCGCCACGATGCAAGAAGCAACGCCGGTTGCCAGACGGGTGAGAGTCCTTGTCTTCAAAGAGCGCCTCTAATGCAATCCTAAAAGACTCTCCGCTGTTTGTGCGTGTGCTTCTGATTGGTGGCGATCGGAAGCGCGCAATTGCTGCGAAGGGTGTTCGCCACTAGACTGGTTACGAGTGAACTCGCGAACAGCACAACCCCCGGATATCGAAGTTCCGATGCGCGCACTGCTGGCCGGTGCACGTCGCAAACAACCTGCGCTAGTCGAGCTTGCACGGAGGCTGGTGGAGATTGAATCACCGTCGGATGCGAAGGCGGCTGTGGATGCCTGCGTTGCACTCGCAGCCGAAGCCGGGCATGGACTGGGCGGAGGCATCAAGCTGCATCGGCGGCGCAGTTACGGCGATGTGCTGGAAATGCGGTTCGGGCCGCGCGGAAAGCGCGATGGGAAGAAACCAATTCTGCTGCTGGGACACCTCGACACGGTTTGGCCGATCGGCACGTTGCGGAACATGCCGTGCAGAATTGCTGACGGGCGTTTGTGGGGGCCGGGCACACTGGACATGAAGGTTGGCGTGGCGATGGCGCTGACTGCAATTGAAATGCTGGCCGAGGCAGAGCTGCTGAATCGCGAGGTTGTTATGCTGCTGAACAGCGACGAAGAAATCGGCAGTCCGGTGTCGCGGCCGATCACGGAAAAGACTGCGAAGAATTGCGGCGCGGTGTTTGTGCTGGAACCGGCCCAGGGACTGGCCTACAAGACGGCGCGCAAGGGAACGGGGAACTGGCGCATCGATATTCGGGGAGTGGCTGCGCATGCCGGTGTCGATTTCGGAAAAGGCGCCAGCGCGCTGCGGGAGCTGTCGCGCGTGATTGGGACCGTGAGCGACTGGACGGAGTTGAAGCGCGGCCTGACGGTCAGTGTTGGCGTCGCCGGCGGTGGCAGCAAGACTAACGTGATCCCCGCCGAAGCCTTTGCCGAAGTGGACGTGCGCATCGCCAGAACTTCCGACGGCCGGCGAATCGAGCGCAGGTTTGCATCGCTAAAAGCGGCAGACAAGCGGTGTGCTCTTGCTGTGACGGGCGGCATCAATCGGCCGCCGATGGAGCGGACGCGGGGAACGGCAAAGCTGTTTGCGCAGGCCCGCGTACTTGCAGGCGAACTTGGTTTTGCTCTTGATGAAGCATCCACGGGCGGCGCCTCGGACGGCAATTTTACTTCGGCTCTCGGCATTTCGACGCTTGATGGGATGGGCGCCGTGGGCGAAGGTGCGCATGCCAGCCATGAATCTGTTGTGCTCGAGCACCTTGGGCCGCGCACTGCGCTGCTCGCGGGGATGCTGGCGCAATCAAGTTGATTACTTATGCTGCGTTCTGGCGCGGATTACCATGACATCGGAAGCGGAGGTTGATTTTCATGCGTCGTTTCTCTTCCTGGATCGCGATCGGAATCGTATTGACTGTGACCGGCGTTGCCACATCACAGACTCCCCCGCCGTCGCCGTCGGGTGTTGACGCAATCATGGCCTATGCAGGGACATGGAAGGTGCATGGCGAGCACTTTGCGACGGCTTACAGCCAAGTCGGCAAAGAGGACAAGACGCTGCGCAACGATTGCTGGAAAAGCGGCGCATACGTGGCATGCAACCAGTATGTCGACGGGGATTCGAAGGTCCTGCTGATCTTTACGTACAACGACAAAGACAAGATGTACACGACGTACCAGATTCCGCAGGGTGGCGAAGCCGCGGGCTGGGGGCGCCTGCAGATCCAGGGGAACATCTGGACGTTTCCCTGGCAGGTGACGCAGGGCGATACCACGATGTATTTCCACGTGGTGAATGTTTTCACCGATACGGATCACATCGACTACGCACAGGAGTTCTCACCGGACAATGTGCACTGGACGCCGATGGCGAAGGGATCGGAGACGCGGGTTTCGAAGTAGGGATGATTGCAACAGGGAACATCGCTGAGGGGCTAAGGCCCGCAGTTTTATTGGCCTTTTGCAGCACGACTGAAGTCATGCCCTGATACAAACCAAGCCCTCGCCGAGTTTTCCGCAGCCTCTGAATTCGTGGCCTGACACACACCTCCTTAAGCGTTCCGGAATGACGAAAGTGGTGCCCATTCAGAACTTTTTTGGATATCTACTTCTAGCTTGGGAAGGTGAGGGAGTCAACGCACCGGGTGGAAGGCGTAGTTCTGGACAAAGAAGTACGCGGCGGTCATGAAGCCAATGGCGGCGACTGTCCTGCGCATGATGGCCTGGTTGATCAAGCGGCTGTAATGCGCGCCGATGTAGCCGCCCAGCGCTGCCAGGAATGCCATCTCGAGACAGAAGCTCCAGTGAACGCGGCCTGCAAGGATGAAGGAGACGGCGGGAATCCCGATAGAAACTGCCGCGGTGAGCACTTTCAGCGCATTCATCTCGTGGATATCGTGAACGCCGCAGATGCCAAAGAGCGCCATAACGAGGAATCCGCCGCCGGCGCCGAAGTAGCCGACGTACACGCTGACGATGATCATTCCGACGATGAGAAGGGTGTTGTGGCGCTCGCCGCCGGAGCGAGTCTGCAGCCAGCGGCCCAATGGGAAGCTGAGCACAAACATGATGGCCGCAAAGAGCAGGAGCCATGGCAGCAATTGGCGGAACATGTGGTTGGCGGTTCTTAACAACAAAAAGCCGCCGAACCACCCGCCAATGCCTGACGCGATGCCGAGGGGAAGCAACTCCCAGCCGTATTCGCGCAGTTCCTTGCGGAAGGCGATGAGGCCGGTCAGCTGGCCGGGCCAAAGAGCGACCGTGTTTGTAGCCTGTACGGTAATTGCGCCGATGCCGACGGCGGCTGCGCTATCAAAAAGAGCAGGAAGCGAAAGGAAGGATCCGCCGCCGGCGATGGAATTGAGGACGCCCGCAAGGAAGGATGCGGCGGGCAGCCACGAAAGATGAAGAAGCTGAAGAAAGATTTCGACCATGAGTTACTGTAGCGATTGGGGCATAAAGCCCCTATAAGATTTCGGGATTCCAGGCCGCTCGGGAGGGGTTTGGAGCGGCTGTTACACTCCCGATGAGAACAAATCGGAGCCCTCTTTCGCAATGAAACAATTCATCGCTGTCGTAATTATTTCTGGAGCTTGCACTCTGGGCGTCGTCGGCTGTCATCATCCAAAAATGACCCAGGTGCAGACCCCCAAACTACCGCCGGCACTTGGGGACAGCCTTCCACCTGGAGTACCACCGGTTTCTGGAGATATAAAGACAGCATTTGCATTGCGGTATCAGGACATCGATATCGGCACAGGCGCAGAAGCCGAGCCTAACAAGATCTATAAGGTGAACTACACGGGCTGGCTGGCCGCAGACGGGCACAAATTCGACTCGTCGTACGATCTAAGACCCCGGTGATGGGCAAGGACGGCAAGCCGGAGATGGACGCGGATGGCAAGCCCAAGATGAATGATGGCGAGCCCATCAGCTTTCCGCAGGGTTTTGGGCGCGTGATCCCGGGCTTCGACCAGGGATTCGCGGCGATGAGGATTGGGGGCAAGCGCAGACTATTTATTCCATGGCAACTTGCGTACGGCGCGCGCGGCCGCCCGGGACCGAATGCGGCGAACCCCGGCATTCCGCCCAAGGCGGACCTGATCTTTGACATTGAGCTCGTGGACGTGACCGAGATGCCCGCGCCACAGGTTAGACCTGGGATGATCAACGGGCCGAATGGCCAGCCGATGCGGAGGATGCCGAACCCGACAGCGCCGGGAGCTGCGCCTCCGGCGGGAACTCCGCCTCCGGCTAGTGCGCCGGCAACTCCGCCGCCCGCGAGCACAACGACGAATCCGCTTCCGGCGGGCAAGCCGCAATCGAAGTGAGGGATCAGGCTGCGCCTGGAGTTTCCGGTTCAGGCAATTCCGCCGTGGCCGCCAGGAGATGGCGCGTGTAGTTTTCGCGTGGTGCGCGCACAGCGATTCGGCCTCGCCAAGTAACGAATGGATTCACCCGAGACGATGCGGCGTTCGCTCGGGCTCAGTCCAGCTTGGGGTGCAGCTTGTTGAAGCCCGTGGCTTGCTGATACGCGTTGGCGAAGGCGGCGAGTTTGGCGTCCTGGTATAACGCAGCGAGGAACGTAATGGAGACCGGCGTGCCAGGTCCGCCGATATTGTCGTTCTCGCCATCATAGGTTTTAGGCGGCGTGGGCGCATCGTTGCCGCGCAGGCCGTTGGGGACGATGAGAGCGGGATGGCCGGTGAGATTGGTTGCCAGCAACTGTTGTCCGCCAGAGGGCGCGACGATGATGTCGACCTTTTCGAAAAGCGCGGAGACCTGCTGGACTGCGAACGTGCGTGCGCGATTTGCCTGGATGTAGTCGACCGCCGAGTAGAAGCGCGCGACGCGAAAAGCGTTCGGCCAATCTTCAGGGCCCTGTTCAGTGAGAAGGCGGTCGCGGCCGCTCAGTGTGAGGTCGTCGAAAGCGGCGGCAGCCTCGGCGGTGAGCAGGGGCACCATCGCACCGTAGGGAAGCTTGGGCAACTCGACGGGGATGAGGTTGATGTTCATGGAACGTAGCGCGTCGAGGGCGGCAAGGTCGTAGCGGCGATCGTAGTCGCGACGGGCGCGCCCGACTCTACGAGCGGCTTCACGTTTTTCGCGCTCCGTTTTCTGTTCCGCAGTTTCACCGGGTGGCGGCGGAGGAAGCTTGAAGGGCGGCGGCTGGTCGAAATCGCTTTGGAGATAGCCGACGCGCAAGGCATGGATATCCAACCCGGGGTTCCAGTCAAAGGGAGCGCGATGCACGGAGGTATCCTGGCCGTCGGGGCCGTGGATCGCGCTGAGAACGAGTGCACAGTCTTCGGCTTTGCGGGCAATGGGCCCGAGCTTGTCCATCGTCCAACTGAGGGCCATGGCGCCGGTGCGGGGCACAAAGCCGAAGGTTGGGCGCAGGCCAGTGGCGCCGCAGCGCGTTGAGGGCGAACTGATGGAGCCGAGCGTTTCAGAACCGATTGCGAAGGCGACGCATCCCGCAGCCACGGCGCTGGCGGGACCGGCCGACGATCCGCTCGACCCCTGCGCTGGGTTCCACGGATTGCGTGTCTGGCCGCCGAACCACTTGTCGCCCATGGCCAGCGCACCAAGCGTGAGCTTCGCGACGAGCACCGCTCCGGCCGCATCGAGGCGCTTGACCACGGTTGCGTCTTCATCGATGGTCTGATGCTCGAAGCCGCCCGCTCCCCATGTTGTGGGGTAGCCCTTGACGGCGAGCAGATCTTTTGCGCCCCAGGGGATGCCGTGCAGCGGGCCGCGATATTTGCCGGCGGCGATTTCAGCGTCGGCCGCTTTGGCCTGCGCGAGCGCTCGCTCCTCAGTGAGGGTGATGACGAAGTGCAATTTGGGGTCGTAGCGCTTGAGGCGAGCAAGATACATCTGCGTGAGTGCGAGCGAGGTGATCTTGCGCGCATGGAGAAGGCCGGCGAGATCGCGAATGGGCGCGAAGGCCAGCTGTTCGATTGGCGGAGCTTCCGGTCCGTCGACCATCCCTAATACAGGCAGAGCCGTTGCGCTCGAAGCTTGGTTGTCGCCTTGTGCCGCTGATTCCGACGTCGCAGGCAAAGGATGAAAGACGAAGGCTGGGGCAACGGAATTGGGCAGGTTGAGTTTGCGAATGGCTTTGATTGAGCCGTTGTCATCGGTGAGCCCCTCGATCATCACTTTCTTCTGCTCGTCGGTGAATGGACCTATGCCGGCCAGGATCGCGGCCTGGTCGATCAATTCAGGCGTGATCTTCGGCGGCATCGATTGATCCATGTACGCCGGTTCCTGGGCCTGCGATGCAAGCGTGTACAGCACCCCGGGAAACAGGGCAGACGTGATTCCAGCGCGACTACAGGCAGCGAGAAAACCTCGACGGTCCAGGTGCATTGGATGTCCTCGTGAGACGGGGAATAGTGCTTCGCCAACTATAACCGAGCGAATCCGGAATGGACGAGGATCGTCAGGTCGTCAGACGGTCGGGAGAGATGGCGGCGAGGGGCCATTGTCTGACTTTGAGAGCTGTTTCCGTTATCAGCTCGATCTGAAGCTCGGTCTTGGCTGGCTGGAGGGTGTAGACGCGGCTGGTGAGCGCTTCGCGGCCCGCGATGAATGATTCGATCACGGATGCATCGATGAAGATGCGAAGGACGTCGTCGGATTTTAGTCGTGAAGGGAGCGCGAATTCTATGCTGCCGCACGTGACAAGATGCGCGGAAGCATCGAGCAGCAGTTCCCAGACCACGCTGCCCTGTGTGAGGAGGCGAACCGCGACTTTCGGCTTCGCGTCACCGATTGAGATTAGGAGTTCTCTCCGGAATGCAGTCAGGGTTTGCTTGAGTGGAGCGCCAGGTTGCAACGTTGATGACTCTTCCGCGCCGCGCAGGGTTTCGACCTCGACGGCGGGGTTCATCTCAAGTTCGTCGTCACTGTTTATTGTGAGTACACGGGGAATCGACATGGCGCCGGACCATCCGGCTGGGGCGAACTGGGCTTCGGGACGCGTTTCGCGAATCCATCCCCAAAGGATGCGACGGCGGTCGGGAGCGAGAAAACTTTTCGGTGCGTAGTAGGAGCCGTGGTCGAGCACGCCGGTGCGCATGGGGATGTAGAGGTGGCGGAGCGTGTCGTATTCGCCAGTCGTCCAGAAGACCTGGTTCTCTGTTGAGTAGAGCAGGCAGTGATGGCCGTTTACGGCGAAGAAGTCAGGACACTCCCACATCTCGCCGCTGTCGCAGGGATTGACGGCGACCAGGCCGTTTGGTTTGCCCTGGACAAGTTTATGCAAGTATTCCCAGTGCCGCAGATCGTGAGAGCGATAGAGCAGGACGCAGCCTCCGATACCGCGCTCGCCGGACCCAATGCCCAGATACCAGGCGTCGCCTTCACGCCACGGGCAAGGGTCGCGGAAGCCGGTGACGTAGATGCCCTGCGGCGGGGTTGCGATGATGGGTGTCTCGAGCTTCTTCCAATTGAGAAGTTGATCGTCTTCAGCGACAGCGAGCATTTGCGTTTCGCGGAGCTTGTCGTTGCCGTCGTGGATCGTGGTTTCGGAGGGCGGAGCATTCTGCACGCCGGTATAGATGAAGGTGGGCTTGCCATCGAAGACAACAGCAGATCCGCTGAAGCAGCCTTCGCTGTCAGCGCTGCCCGGCGTTGGAGCGAGTGCGATGGGCAGATGACGCCAGCGGATCATGTCAGGGCTGACGGCGTGGCCCCAGTGCATGTCGCCCCATACGGCGGCGTGCGGATTGAGCTGATAGAAGAGGTGGTACTGGCCTTTCCACCAGATGGGGCCGTTGGGATCGTTCATCCAGTTGTGCGGCGGCATCAGGTGAAGCTCAGGGCGGAGAGGGTCGTGCGCGATGTCGGCAAGTGGGGCTGAGAGCGCGGCGCTTTGGCCGCGGGCCAGCAGGATCCCGGTTGCCGTTCCCAAACCGAGCGACTTCAAGAACTGACGCCGATGCTGCTTCATCCGGCAGAGTCTCCCCTGCAACTATAACGCCGCGCACGGTGCCGAAAGTTTCGCGATAGCAGCGCAACAGTTCCGCAGGTGAGGTGTTTCAACTGGAGAAGCACTCCACCGTCGTGTCGGGTGCCGAGTTATATTCGAGGTCCACTATGCGTAAAGCACTTGCAATTGCTCTACTGACACTTCCTCTTGTACTTGCCGGCTGTGCCGAGCACGAGAGGGCATACTACTCAGCACCGTACGCTCCAGCGCATGAACAATTTGGGGAGCGTGGGTTTCACGATGGATTTGAAGCAGGCCGCCACGATATGTCGAAAAGCTGGAGGCCTGACGCAGATAGGCACGGCGACTTCCGCAATCCGCCTGTACCGAGGGGCGCGGTGGATGAATACCGTCACGGCTTTCACGACGGGTACGAACGAGCATTTCGCGGCCAGGGTTATCGGTAGATGTTGACTGCACACGCGGCGAGCCTGCCCGAGCCCAGGGCTCGCCGCATGATTTATTTTGCTGTCAGCTTCAGCGTGTACGCATATTTGCATGGCGCTCCTGGCGGGAGCGTGACTTCAAGCGCGTCTGAAGCCTGATTGAAGGTGACCTTCTCAGAAGAGCCGAGCAGCTCAACGTTGCCTACGGGCATGGAACCGCCTTCGTGTGCGCTTCCGAGTGCATGGATGCTTGCTTTTCCGTCGGTGGGACAGGCCATTCCGATGGCGTAGACGGTATTTCCCTTTGCCGTGAAGCGAAAATCGGCGGGCGTGTACGGCTTGACGTCGGTGTCGTGGAAAGCGCCACCCTTTACCTCGGTTGGCCCCTCGCCGAAAATCTTCCACGGCGTGGTGGCGTAGATAGCTTCGCCGTTGACCTTGAGCCATGCGCCCATCTCGAGCAGCGTGGTGCGGACTTCTTCAGGTACGGTCCCGTCGGAGCGAGGGCCGAAGTTGAGCAGCAGATTACCATTCTTGCTGACGATGTCCACGAGTTGATGGACGAGGAATTCGGGCGACTTGAAAGTGTCGTGCTCGATGTATCCCCACGATGCATTGCTGATGGAGGTGTCGGTCTGCCAGTGATCGGCGATGATGTGATCCTGCTGTCCGCGCTCGAAGTCGCGCGTGCCGGACTTCCAGTTGAGTGAGTAATCCTTGAAATCGACGACGCCGGTGTAGCCGTGGGCGGCGGCGAAGTTGTAGTAGAAGGCTGTGAATTCGGTGACGGCGCGACGGAAGTTGGGCTGCCCGATCCACCAGTCAAAGTAGACGATCTCGGGTTTGTATTTCTCAACGAGTTCGGTGTCGCGCGCTAGCCAGTCGCGCGTCCAGGCGTCGCTGACGTATGTCCAATCGTCGTCGAGGCCGTGCGCGTCTCCCGGTGCGGCGAACCATTGGTGCGCGGGGCCGTAGAGAGATGCGTACTTCGGATCGTTGACGTCGGAGCGGGTGGTGCGGCCGAAGGAATAGAAGAAGTTGTGTTCCGCGCGGTGGGAGCTGAGTCCGAAATGCAGACCTTCAGCACGCACGGCGGCAGCAAGTTCGGCGAGCGTGTCGCGTTTCGGTCCCATCTTTACGACGGTCCAATCGGAGAGGTGGGAGTCGTACATGGAGAAGCCGTCGTGATGCTCGGCAACAGGAACCACATATTGCGCGCCGGAGGCTTTGAAGAGCTGTGCCCATTCAGTGGCGTTGAAGTGCTCGGCGCGGAAGAGTGGGATCAGATCCTTGTAGCCCTTTGAATCGTCGCCGTTCGCGAAGTGCTGTTTGAAGTTTTTGTAGGCGCCATTCTTTTCGTCGTACATGCTGCGCGGGTACCACTCGTTCTCAGCGGCTGGAACGGAGTAGACGCCCCAGTGGATGAAGATGCCGAATTTTGCGTCCTTGTACCACTGCGGCTGCTGATACTTGATCAGCGTGGCCCAATCGGGTCGGTAGGGGCCATCGTGTGCCTGGCGGTCGGCTTCGGCGACAAGCCGATTGCGCTCCGCGTCGTACTTGCTCACCGATTGCTGCCATTCGCGATCGATCTGCTCGGCGGATTTTACGTCCTGCGTTGGCGCGAGAGGATCAGATGCCGGCGGAGGCGCCTGGGCAAAAAGAAGGGGAAAGACAACGGTAAAAATTGCAGGGAGAAGAAACTGACGGATTTTCATACGCGGGAATCGTAATTGATTGGAGAGGGCGCTGCAAACGCTTTCATTTCGATTACAAGTTCTCTGGAAAAAGTTCTTGACATATGCCGATATGGGAATATATTTGATTTCATGATGGCTCGAGCGGCGACAACCTCGGATGCGTTCAATGCAGTAGCAGAGCCGCGACGGCGGGAGATCCTGCTGCTGCTGGCAGACCGCGAGCACTCGGTGAACGAGATTGTGGCCGTACTGCGCGTCGATCAGCCTTCCGTATCGAAGCACCTGCGCGTGCTGCGGGACGTGGGGCTGGTAAGGATGCGGTGCAATGGGCGGCAGAAGCTGTACAAGACAAATGCAGAGGGCATTCGGCCGTTGCACGAGTGGGCGTCGGAGTTTGAGCGCTACTGGAGCCACCAGTTGAATCGTGTGAAGGAGCGGGCCGAGAAACTTGCAGCTGCCCGCAGGGCGACGGAATCAGGCAAAACCCCAGACACAAAGGAGGGTCAATGATCGTTAACGCTACTACCGCTATTGAGGATCTGACCTTGCTCGTGGAGCAGGAGATTCATGTGCACGCATCGCTGGAGGACACCTTCGCCGCGCTGCTGGAACAACTCGGTCCCGGGAACGAGGTCGGTGAAAGAGGGCCGATGCCCATGGTTCTCGAAGCCTGGCCAGGCGGACGCTGGTATCGCGATCTCGGCAGCGACAACGGGCACTTCTGGGCGCATGTGCAGGCCATTAAGCGGCCAACGCTGCTGGAATTTTGCGGGCCACTGATGATGTCGCACCCGGTGACCAACAACGTGCAGTACAGGCTGAGTGAAGAGCCGGGTGGAACGTTGATCAAGTTCCGTCATTCCGGATTTGGGTTGGTTCAGGAAGATCACCGCAAGGGCGTTGTCGGCGGATGGAGCTACATCCACGGCAAAGTGCGCGAGCGCGCGGAAGGTTCGATCACGAAGTAACCCTGAACTGCCGGACGATCGAAGGCAAAGAAATTTCCCCCAGGACACAAGGAGGTCCCTATGTCGATTACTCAAACGCTCATCGGTGAATCCATTGCGCAGGCGATGCTTGCGGAATTCGAAACGCAGGAACCCATTACGCGCAGGTTCCTCGAACGGCTCCCGGAAGACAAACTGACCTGGAAGCCGCACGAAAAATCCATGACGGCGGGCCAACTGGCCTTCCACATCGCATCTACGCCGGGCGGTCTTGTCCGCTTTGTGCAAACCAACCCCGCGCAAGCTCCAAACTTTACGTTTCCGCAGCCGGCGAGCTGCCAGGAAATTCTGCACGCCTTTGACCAAAGCGCGGCTGCGGTCCGCGAGATTCTCCCCACGATTGACGATGCGGAGATGGCCGAGACGTGGCGCCTGATAGCAGACGGGAAGGAAGTGCTGGCGCAAGAGCGCGGGTTGTTTCTGCGCGACGTGATGTTCAGCCACATTTACCAGCATCGCGGCCAGTTCAGCGTCTACCTGCGCATCCTGAATATTCCTGTACCGGCGAGCTGGGGACCGAGCGCCGACGAGCCGCCATTGTTCATGCAGAGAGGCTGATCCGGATCGTCGAGGAGGAGCCTATGTGCCCGTTCTGCCTTGCTACCGCTGCCGTGGTGGCCGCGAGCGCCTCCGGAGCCGGCGGCGTTGCAGCGCTCTTTACCGGCAAGATGCTGCGGAGAGCGAATCGACAAATCTTCACGAAAACGACCGACACGAAGGAGGTTCAACATGGCCACGATGACAACGGCCCCGAAGCTCGAGAAGGTGGTATCGCACAGCGAGTGGATTGAAGCGCGCAAGGCGTTTCTAGCGAAAGAGAAAGAGTTTACGCGACTGCGGGACGAACTCAGCCGGCAGCGCCGCGAACTGCCGTGGGAGAAGATCGAGAAGGATTACGTATTTGAAGGACCCCGCGGCAGGGAGACCCTCGCGGATCTGTTTGACGGGCGCAGCCAGCTGCTGATTTACCACTTCATGCTTGGCCCGGGGTGGGCGGCTGGATGTCCGAGCTGCTCGTACATCTCCGATCAATTCGATGGGATGACGATTCACCTGGCGCATCGCGACGTGACGCTCGCCGTGGTTTCGCGCGCTCCATATGCGGAGATTGATGCATTCAAGGAGCGCATGGGATGGAAATTCCACTGGGCATCGTCGTTTGGTTCGGACTTCAATTTCGGCTATCACGTTTCGGCAACCGCGGCAGAGAAGGGGACAGGGACGGCCGATTACAACTACGCCATCACGAGCTTTCCCAGCGAGGAACGGCCGGGAGCGAGCGTGTTCGTCAAGGATGCGGACGGCGAGATCTACCACACGTATTCGACGTATGCACGCGGGCTCGACATCCTGATTGGGACGTATAACTTCCTGGACCTTGTGCCGAAGGGACGGGATGAAGCAGGAATGGCGCACTCGATGGCGTGGGTTCGCCATCACGACAAGTATGACGGCGGATACTTTGTCGATCCGAACCAGAAATACGAGCAGCCGAAGACGGTGAAAGCGGGATCGTGCTGCTCTGGCGAGCACCATGGGTAGCGCGATTCGTTCCTGCTCCCCGCGAAGCCGAGACATCGCGAAGATAGAGCAGGGCCGTGGATAATGCCTGTCCACGGCCCCGTTTTTATTGCTACGGTTGCGACTTGCCGGCGTCGCTGGCAAGTTTTTCGGCGCGGGCCAATGCGTCGGAACGTTTCTGTATCTCGGCCTTCATGGCGGTTGCACCCTCTTCGTGCCGCGGTGGGTGCTTGGCGAACTCATCGAGGCGTTTTTGGCCTTCGCTGACTAGAGTATTCACAGTGGTCTGGGCCTTCGGCATTACTTCGTGGAAGTGCGCGATCTCTTTCTGCGCGGTTTCGGGGTGATAGCCGATGCGGTCTCCAGTCTGCATCGCGTCGATCAGGAGGTCGGGTGGTGCGGCAACTGGCGAAGTCGTGTTGAGCGCGTTGTAAGTTTCACGCAAGCGTGCCATCGCACCATTGAAGCCGTCGAGTTCATTGCGGCGGGCTATGAGGCCGGCGGCGCGACGAACTTCGATCGTGACCTTCGATGAGGTGCTCAGGCGTTCAACTGGAATGATGGTCGTGAGCGAATTGCCATCGAAGCTCCAGCCACCTTTGCCGGTGGGGCCAGCCTGCTTGACGGCAACGCCATTGACCGTGACCGATGCGGGCGGCCAGTCCGCGGGCAACTTCAGGGTGTAGCCACGATCTTTCAGCATGCCTGTGAAGCTACCTTCAACCGGGCCGATCTCAACGCGCAGCGTGTCGCCGGTTTGCGCAGCCTTGATGGGCGTGTGCGTGAAGACACCGTGCTGATACTCTTCGGCGACACCGTTGTCTTCGTAGAGTGTGTAGCTCGAAGCGGTCCCGGGATCGAGGGGCCAAACATTGACGATGAGGGGATCGACAGGTTTTTCGCCGGTGTAGCTCATCTCCGGTTGCATGGGCACAATGGCTCCGGCCTTGAGATAAACGGGCGTCTGCTCGATCGAGAAGCTGCGATCGGCGGAAGTTGGCCCGGTGAAGTGCTTGCCGGTCGGCCATTCGATCCATTCGCCTTCGGGTAGCCAAACCTTCTCTGTCGCAAGACCGGAGGCTTTGTCGCCCGGAGTCACAATGGGTGAAATCAGCATCTGGTCGCCAAAGAGATACTCATCCTTATTGTCGTA
This sequence comes from Occallatibacter sp., assembly GCF_049582745.1. Lineage (GTDB taxonomy): Bacteria > Acidobacteriota > Terriglobia > Terriglobales > Acidobacteriaceae > Telmatobacter. The sequence continues at coordinate 25,881 of NZ_JBAUUO010000012.1, read as the reverse complement.
AGCTTCGTTAGCCTCAGGCCAGTCGTAGTAGAGAGGGCGCAGAAATGCGATGCCAGTGTCGTATGTTCGCCGCGCCTCAGTGTAGATGTAGGGCTGCAAGGCATAGCGCAACTGAAAGGTTGCACGAAGAATGGACGAGAAGGGCTCAGGATAGGCCCAGATGCGCCGCTCCGATTCCGGATTCTTGGTGGTGTGGGTACGCAGGATGGGACTGAATGCGCCGAACTCGACCCAGCGGGTGAACAACTCGGGATCGACCGCGCCAGGCATGTGGCCGCCAATATCGTGGCTCCAGTAGGCGTAGCCGACGTTGGCTGCGGTTGCGGTGAACCAGGGCTGGAAGGCCAGCGAATCCCAGACAGAGACAGTGTCGCCGGAGAAGCCGATCTGATAGCGATGGTTGCCGAGGCCGCCCCAGCGATGGAAGAGGATTGGACGCTTGCCCTCGCGCTCCTGGTCAGTGAACTGCACGTAGTTGATCCACCAGGTTGGCTTGACGCCGGGCATCTTGGTGTTTTGCTCCTGTTGCCAGTCGAGCCACCAGAAATCGATGCCCTGTTTCTCAAGCGGATGAAGGACGAGCTTGAAGTAGTTTTCTGCGAACTTTTTGTTGGTGATGTCGTAGGGAACATACTGCTTCGTTGCCGGGTCGATACCCATAGCTTTGGCCATCGCCGGATACGATGCCTCCCACGGCTGAATGCCGGAGGCGGGATGCAGATTGAGGCTCGTCTTCAGGTGATTCGCATGCAGCCGATCCAGAAATCCCTCCGGATCAGGGATGAGCTCCTTGTTCCATGTGTATCCGCTCCAGCCAAGGAAATGGTGCGACTGATCTTCGTTGTTTTTATCGCCATAGCCCATCGCCTTCAACTGTTCCATGCTGATGTGCCAGCCCATGTCGATTACGAACACATCGAGCGGCGTGGAGTTCTCGTGGAAGCCACGGATGATTTCTTCAATCTCCTGATCGCTGTAGTCCCAGTAGCGCGACCACCATGTGCCGAAGGCGAAGCGCGGCGGAATCGGAATGCGGCCGGCAACTTTGACGTAGTCGCCGAGGGCTTTGCGGTAGTCGTGGCCGTAGCCGAAGAAGTACAAATCCTGTCGCTCGCCGGTGGGGCGTTCAATGACCCAGGGCCAGGGACTCTTCTCGCCTTCTTTGAAGCTGAAGTTTGCAGAATCGAAGAGCGGCCTTGTCGAGTCGTCTACAAGCGCCCAGCCGGAGCGGGAGACGAGGCCCTGCTCAATCGGTTCGCGTGTTTTGGAACCAAGCGCCCCATCGAGTGTACGCGTTGTGCCCTGCAGGTTTTCGGGGTCCGTTTCGCCGGGATGCCATGTTACCGGCTTGCCATCTACGGTGAGCTCGATGGAGAGATTCTCGGAGGTGAACCGGCCATTTTGACCGGCCGATGCGTCATATATGAGTGTGAAAGCGGACGTCTTTATAGTCAGCTTGTGATCCGCTTCATCCTTTGAAAACTTGGGGACGGGTAGGCGCCGGTTGATGAAGACGAATGAGGCGTGGTCTTCAAACTTGCCATCCGTGGCCCACTCCATGCGGATCAACTCCGGGGTGAGAACGGTGAATCTTGCATTGCCTGTCACGACAACGGCCTTTGGATCGGCAACCGGATCATCGGCGGCCCCCCGCGGTGTGTGCTGCATGCTTGCCGGAGCTGCTGTTTGCATTAGCGGTTGTCCCGGTGCATGCGTTATCGCTTCCTGCTGGGGCGCCTGCGCCGACATTCCGATGGTTGAACTGACGACGAACCCGATTGCGGCGAAGTGAAGCAAAAAAGAAGTACGCACGGATTTCTCCTCTGTTTTTAGTCCATGGGAAGGCTACCACCGGAGGGCGGACGGTGGGATACAAAACCAGTCTGCCCAAGGCGCTAATAGACGAGGTTGGAGTTTGATCTCATTGATTAGTGGAGTCAGGTTTTTTGGGTGACGTGCAGCATTCGTTGCTCTACGATTTCAGAATGCGGTTCCGGTTGGGCTTTCATAAGGAGACCCAATGCATGCTATCTTGAAAGACGTTCGCTTAGCGCTCCGGCAGTTGCGCAAATCGCCCGCATTTACGCTGACGACTGTACTGACGCTGGCATTGGGCATTGGCGCTACCACGGCGGTGTTTTCGCTGGTAGAGGGCATTCTGCTACGGCCATTTCCGTTTCCAAATCCAGAAAGACTGGTGATTCTGGGCGATCGCATCTGGAACGGCGTGAGTACGCCGGTGACAGCGCGCGACATTGGCACCTATTCGAAATCTGCGAGCGCATTTTCCTCGATGGGAGGATACGCACTCGGCACCTATGAGTTGTCGGGTGGGCAGTTCCCTGAGGAGATTTCCGGCGCCAGGATGACCGCGAGTACATTCGCTACACTTGGCGTTCAACCGCAGCTCGGGCGCGTGTTCAACCGGCAGGAAGATGAAGGGCGTCAACCGGTCGCGATCATCAGCGATGCGCTCTGGCAGAATCGCTATCATCGGGACCCACGGGTGCTGGGAACTACGATTGAACTCGATCGCAAGGCGTACTCGATTATCGGTGTGATGCCGCGCAGCTTCGAATTTCCTCTTGACGCGGGGCGGCTGAACCAACCGCAACTATGGGTGCCTTTGAGCCTGACGCCAGACGAGCTTTCAGAGCAGGCAGCGGGGTTCTTTGGATATCACATCGTGGCGCGTCTGAAAGACGGTGTGGCCCTGCCAGCCGCTGCGCAGGATGCGGACCGGGTAGCCCACGAAATCATGCGTAACTATCCGGCCACGATGACGCAAATTCGCATTCGCGGAGATGTGGCTCAGCTGCATGATTACGTTGTCGGCGAGACGAAGCCCATTCTGCGCGCTCTGTTTGTCGCCGTCGGCATTGTGTTGCTGATTGCATGCGTGAATGTTGCGGTGCTGCTGCTGGTACGCGCCATTCGACGCCGTCGCGAATCGGCGGTACGGCTGGCGCTTGGTGCGCGGGCGTCGACCATCATTCGCGAATCGATGGTTGAGGGGATTGTGCTGAGCACCGCGGGAGCGCTGCTGGGCTTTGCGCTGGCTGCAATTGCGGTCCGCACTTCACTTGGATTTTTGCCGGATTCGATTGCGCGTATTGATTCCGTTTCCATCGATGGCGGGGTTGCATTTTTCGCGCTCGCGCTTGCAATTGTGAGTGGAGTGGTTTCAAGCATGGCGCCGGCATTCGCCGCCGTAAGGGCCAACATCACCGACACGCTGAAGGATGGCGCAAGGGCCGGTTCAGGCGGCAGGACGCATGCGTGGCTGCGGTCCAGCTTGATCGCAGCGGAGATTGCGATTGCCCTGGTTTTGCTGACGACATGCGGCGCCTTCCTGCGCAGCTATCAGAAGATGCTCGCGGTCGATCCGGGTTTCAAGCCCGATCGCGTACTGGTGGCCGGATTTCAATTGCCGCTGAACGAATACAAGACCTACTCCGCGTTCGACAATTTCAATCGCGAGGTTGTTGCGCGGTTGGCGAGCAAGCCGGGCATTGTCGACGTGGGCATCAGCAATCTTGTGCCGGGGTCTGACTCGTTCGGGCGAGCGGCGTACACGATCGAAGGCCAACCGACCGCGAGCTGGAAACTGCAGTTTGCGGCCTTCGGCCCGGTCTACGGCGACTATTTCAAATCATTGGGAATCGCGTTGCTGGAGGGTCGGACTTTCAATGAGCGGGATCGCGCCGACGCACCGCTGGTGGCAATCGTCAACCGATCCATGGCCGATCACTACTGGCCGGGCCAGAGCGCGATTGGAAAACGCATGCACGTCGGCAATCCCAACAAGGGGCTACCATGGGCGACGATTGTGGGAGTTGTGGCTAATACCAAGATTGGCGCTCTCGATACTCCCGACGAGGACCAATGGTATTTCCCGTTCGAACAACCGGCGATACTCGAGGGGGTTAACCCCTCCCCAAATCTTCTGAATCCAGCTGGAGGATTGATTGTTACCCGCTCTACGCTGCCTGCAGATCAGATCATTCGGACGGTGCGCCAGACGGTTGCCGGAATCGACCCTCTGCTTCCTTTGCAACAAGTGCAGTCGATGTCTGCAGTGCTCGAGAATGTGGAAGCCCCGCGCCGCTTCAACACGGATCTGATCACGGTGTTCGCACTTGGAGCCCTTGTGCTCGCGATTACCGGCATTTATGCAGTTGTCGCGTTTTCGATTTCAATTCGCGCGCAGGAGATCGCGATTCGCATGGCGCTGGGTGCGCAGCGCGGCAATATTGCGCGGCTGGTTCTGCTGGACGGGGCGAGGCTGGCGCTGATTGGTTGTGGACTGGGCCTGCTGGGGTCTTTTGCCGTCTCGCATATCGTGAGCGCATTTCTTTTCAATGTCAGTGCGACAGATCCGCTGATTTATACCGGGAGCGTTCTGGTGATGATCGCTGTGGCTTTGCTTGCGTCGGCGTTGCCGGCGGTTCGCGCCGCTTCCTCTGACCCTGTGGATGCGTTGCGCGCAGTTTAGCGGAGAGCCCTACGGTTTGGGGAAATCGAATTGAAAGGCAACGCTGCGATCGGATTCGCGGAGGACAGCGCGTCGGCGGCTGGCGAGCAATTCGGCCGCGCCCACGGTTCCCATCAAGCGATTCGTCTCACGATCGACGACCAGCAGGCTCATCCGTCCCGTGGTGGCCATCTCTTCCGCGACAGCGCGACAGGTTTCGTCGGAGAAGACATAGGTCTCCGGGAGTTGATCGGGACCGCCTACAGTCACTTCCTCGTCCGGTGGCAGCTCTGACATCACTTCGGCAGCGGTGAGCAGTTCCAGAGGATCGACACCGTATTCGCGCGACAGATGGTATCCGCGACGCCCGAGTTTCTCCGTGAGGATGGAACGCGGCATAATGAGCGAAGTCACCAGGTACGATGCCGTACAGGCAAGCACCAACGGCAGAATTGCGGGTAGCGCGTGCGTCAGTTCCAGCGAGAAGAGCACCGCAGTCAGGGGAACACCGAGAGCGCCTGCGAGCATGGCGCCCATGGCCATCAATGCCCATAGCGCCTGCGTCTGGCCGGGGAGATGCGCGAGATGCGCGGCTGATTCTCCAATCGCTGCGCCAATCATTAACAAGGGAGCAAGCACGCCGCCCGAGGTTCCGGAACTGAGCGAGAAGGCCCACATCAGCGACTTGGCGATTACCAATCCAAGCAGCAACGCGACGGGTGCGTTGCCGCGCAATAACTCGGCGATGTTGTCGTAGCCAACGCCAAGGCCGCGGGGAAAGAAGTATCCACCGATGCCAATGCCGATGCCGCCGATGGCCGGCCACCACATCCAGTGAATGTGAACGCGTCCGCAGAAGTGCTCGAAGGCGTCTTCGAGGCCATACATCAGGCGGGACAGGCCCGCGGCAGCGAGCCCGACGAGGATTCCGAGCGGAACCGCAATCAAAAGCGATTGCTCGAGGTGAATGTTTGATGGTAGATCCACGGGGAACAGGGGACCAGGTCCGAGCCACCAGATGCGCAATGCTCCTGCCGTGACGCTTGCTACGGCGACTGGCACAAGCGAGCGCGGCCGCCATTCAGAGAGGAGTAATTCTACGGCGATGAGGATGGCGGCGATGGGCGCGGCGAATGTTGCCGACATGCCAGCGGCGGCTCCAGCGACCAGGAGGGTTGTGCGTTCAGCATCGGAGAGACGCAACCATTGCGCGACAAGGGAGCCGAAAGCTCCGCCGGTCATGATGATGGGCCCTTCTGCGCCAAACGGGCCGCCGGAACCGATGGCGATGGCTGCGGAGATTGGCTTGAGCACGGCGACGCGAGGCTCGACGCGAGCACCGCGTAGGAGGATCGCTTCAATGGCTTCGGGAATGCCGTGGCCACGAATCTTGTCGGTGCCGTAACGCGCCATCAGGCCGACGAGAATGCCACCAATGACTGGAATGAACAACACCGTTGCGTGTGGTTGGGTCGACCCAGCGGGGCCGACCATGGCGATGCTCAGGCGGTGATAAAAGAAGATGTTTGTTGCCAGCGCGATGGCACGCAGCAACAGGACGGCAAGAGCCGCTCCGCCGGCGCCGATGACGACCGCGACGGCCGACATAAACCAGGTGCGGCGATCGACGGTGAAGTCGCGGAGAGCCGATGGCCTTGATCTCACAGTGCCTCCTGGGCAAGGGAGGTACTCGAATGAAGTTGCACGCGCCGCAGGGCCCGGACCAGCCTCGGAGCCATTTCGTTTAATTCCCGCACGTGATCGTCAGAGAGTTTGTGAAGGACTTGCCGGCCCTTGCGCGTCACATGGAGGATGGCGCGACGCTTGTCATTCTTGTCGATGGTTCGTTCGATCAGGTCTTCGCGTTCGGAGCGATCGACCAACTCGACAGTGCTGTTGTGCCTGAGGCCGAGACGGATCGCAGCGTAGGCAATTGTGACGGGCGTGCCTTCGGCGGCTCCTGCGACCTGGAGCAGAAGTTGATGCTGCTGAGGCTGCAGGTCCGCGGCGATCGACGCATTTTCGCTGAACTGGAGGAATTTTCGGAGTTCAAATCGAAATTCTGCCAGCGTGACGAGCAGGTGATCCGCATAATTGAGATCGGGTTTCATATATATATCGTATCACGATATATATATGATGCATGAAATAGCAACAGGGCACCTGCCGCCGCCCGCGTAAACTACTCTTGATTTATTAATGGCTTAAGGAGCACTCGATGGATCTGGGAGCAGGGAAGTGCGTGAGGCTTGCATGGCTTCTTGTTGCGATGACCGGCATTGGATTGACTTTAGCGGCGCAGGATTCGGCCGGAGATATTCGGCCTGCTCCTTACCAGGTTGCGTGGCAGGATCTGGAATTCGGCGTTATTCTGCACTTCTCCACCAACACGTTTCTTGATCGCGAATGGGGCGATGGTACGGCGAGTCCCTCGGTGTTCAATCCCACGCAGTTTGATCCCGACCAGTGGATGAAGGCGATCCGCGACTCAGGCGCGAAGTATGTAGTGCTGGTTGCGAAGCATCACGATGGCTTTTGCCTATGGCCCACCGAACAAACGGGTTACAGCGTGAAGAGCAGCCCGTGGAAGGACGGCAAGGGAGACGTGGTTGGTGATGTGGCGCGCGCGGCGCGGAAGTACGGGCTCAAATTCGGAATCTATTTGTCGCCCTGGGATCGGCACGAACCGCGGTACAAGGACTCGGCGGAGTACGACAAGTATTACAACGCGGAACTGGAAGAACTGGCGCAAAACTACGGCGACCTGGTTGAGTTCTGGCTGGATGGAGCGGGAAGCGCGGGGCACGTCTACGACTTCAAGAAGATTATCGAGACCCTGCGAACATATCAGCCGGATACAGTTGTCTTTGCGGACACGGGGTTGTTTGAATATGGCGATGCGCGCTGGGTTGGGAACGAGGCTGGCATTGTGAACTATGAGAACTGGAACGTGATCGATCGACACGGATATCGGCGGTGGCGTCCCGTGGAGGCCGACACGCCGCTGCGTAATCTGCATTGGTTCTGGCATCCCAACGATGAAGCCTCATTGAAGAGCCTCGACACGTTGCTCGGTACGTACGACAAGACTGTGGGGCGCGGAGCACAGCTGATGCTGGGGGTTGCGCCAGATAATCGCGGGCTTCTGCCGGACTCGGATGTGAAGCGGCTGGAGGAGTTCGGCGCGGCGCTTCGCAAACGGGGAGAGAACAATCTTGCGCTCCGGCAACATCGCACCAGCAATGGATTTGAGGCGGCGCTCGACGGGAATACTGATACATTCTGGTCGTCGCCTGCAGGATCGCACAGTTCTGTGGAAGAGATTGACTTCGATCGGTCCATTACCTTCGATCATGCGGTCACGATGGAGTGGCTGAATGTTGGCCAGCACATCCAGAAATACGCGATTGAAGTCTGGAGCGATACGGACAAGGCGTGGAAGCGAATCGCAGAGGGCCAGGCGATCGGCCACAAGAAGATTGATGAATTTCAACCGGTGACGGCGCAGCGCGTTCGCCTGAATATTCTTTCGAGCACGTCTGAGGCGCACATCCGGGAGTTTCAGCTTTACGACTGGGGCACTCAAAAACCTGTGGAGAACGGACGGCGCTAGACGGCCATGATTTTTACGCCGGCTGCGGCGAACGCGCGCGTGGCTTCTTCCAAGATTCCATTGTCCGTTATTAGCAGATCGATGTCGTTTGCGGGGCAGACGACGGCTGGACTTACGCGGCCCACTTTGCTCGAATCAGCCACCACGATAATCTGGCGAGCCTGCCGGGCCATGGCGCGAAACACCGCAGCTTCGTCGGGCTGAATGAGGGTGGCGCCGTGTTCAGCGTCGACTCCTGTCGCGCTGAGGAAGAGGCGATCCATCACCACGAGAGCGAGCGCCTCGATGGCGGCGGGACCCACCAGCGAAAACGCGCCTGCCCAGCGCAAATTACCTCCGGTAAGCATGGTCTGCAGGCGAGCGGTCGAACTCAGTTCCATGCCGATATTCACGGCATTCGTAACGATCTGAATGTTCTTGCGATGCAGCAGCTGGCGGGCAACCAGCGTGGTGGTGGTGCCTGCGGCGAAGCCGATAGTTTCGTTTTCCTGGATGAGGGCCGCTCCTGCGCGTGCGATGCGCTGCTTCTCCGCGGCGAAACGGTCTTCGCGAACCTGGAACGAGGCATCGAAGCGAAAGGGCTCGTAGACAGCGTTGCCGCTTCCAGCCAGCATAGCGCCACCGTGGGTGCGGGTGACCAGGCCATGGCTTTCCAGTCGAACCAGGTCGCGACGAATACTTGCAGGCGAAATGCCGAGGATCGACGTGAGTTCGTCGACAGAGGCTTTGCCCTGATTCAGCAGCAGCCGCAAAATCTCTTTGGCTCGTTTATCTGTCTTGGATGACATAACGGTACGCTGCGCTGGAAACGAGACTGGATTGAAACCTGCGCTATTGTAAGCGGGCACCCTGCTTGGATTCCACAGCAATTGCATCGAGAGCCGTCTTGAATGCGCGCACATCATGCTCGAGGACGCGAAAGCTCTTGTGAGGGTTGAGTCGCGCTCCGAACTCCGCACCGCCGTCGGAGGGCTTTGCTTCTACGTCTTTGCTGAGCGACGTATGAACCTCGCGAACGCCCGTCATCAGGGCGACAGTGCGCACGTTTGAAGCGCGAATGCCGCCGCCAGCCATGATCCCGATGCGATCACCGGCTTTCTTGTGCAGTTGTGCAATTTTCGCCGCGCCCCGCATAGCATCGTGTTTGCCGCCGGAGGTGAGGATGCGATCAGCTCCGCAGGCGATCACGTCTTCCAGGGCTCGATCCATGTCCAGGGTGAGATCGAAGGCGCGATGAAAGGTGACCTGAAGGGGGCGGGCCACTTCAATCAGTTGGCGCACGCGTGCAACGTCAACGGCACCAGCCTCGGTAAGTATGCCAAGAACGACGCCGTCGACCTTATGTGCCTTGGCCTCAAGAATGTCCTTGTACATGACATCCAGTTCCGGATCGGAGTACACAAAGTCGCCGCCGCGCGGGCGAATGATGACGAATACATCGATCTTGACTGCTGAGCGCACCGCGCTGATGAGGCCGGTGCTCGGCGTAATACCGCCTTCGCTCAGAGCGCTGCAAAGTTCAATTCGCTTTGCACCGCCCCTGGCTGCAGCGATCGCCGATTCAACTGAATCGACACAGATTTCAAGGTTCATGATAAGTGTGCCTATTTTCCCACGTCAGCAGTTCTCTTGAAAACAGGTTAGAGCGTGTGAATTCGAGGTCCAATGGTTTACACCGGCTGTCGCGGAAGGTGGGCGGCAGCCGGCAGGTTAGAACGAGTACTTGAGGGAGAACTGCAGATGACGCTCGACTGAGCGGACTCCCTGAAAAGACACGTTTCCGAAGTTGGAGTCCGTAATCCCCGTGTCCGGATTGCCGTAACTCACCATGTTGAAGGCGTTGAAGGCGTCAAACCGGAATCCGACGGTCTGCTCTCGCCAGGTGTGGAAGTCCTTGAACATCGAAAGATCCACGTTGTGGTATCCGGGGCCTCGCACTGCACCGGGGTGTTCAGTCCCGAATGTGTTGGAAGCCGGAACACCGAAGGCGCATGCGCCGTTATCGACGCCGGCGGTGGTACATGGCATCGCGGAAGCATCCGTGCCAAACGAGTTCTCATTGGAGCGACCGAAAACCTTGAGCTTCCGGTACTGGTTGACGCGTGAGACCCCGTAGCTGTTGGAGTTGTTGCCAGACCCCGAGATGGTCTCAGGGAAGCCGGAGTACGCCACAATGCCGGTGGAGATCTTCCATCCGCCGATTGCCTCATCCATCAGGGTGTTGGCGTTGGAGAGGAACTCCTTTCCGCGGCCTACTGGGAGCGCATACACGGCTGTTGCTGAGATGTTATGCCGTACGTCGTAGCCAGCCGAACCATAGTCGGCGCCGCTGTCATAGTAGTTCTGGAACGCACCGCTGAAGCCGTTGACATTGAGCCCGTAGTTTCCGAGGCTGTTTGTCAGCGCCTGGCCATAGGTATAGTTGGCGGTGAATTCGAGGCCGTGGTTGAGGTGCTCGCGAAAGACGACCTGCATCGCGTTGTACTTCATCATCGCGCGCGACTCGGTGATCAGGAGACCGCCGCTTCCACCGACGCCGAGTTCAGGGTCGATTCCATTTACCCCGAGGTACTGGTTGTTGTAGAACGGGGCGGACGTCTGATCATTGTTGACTTTCCATTGATTGACGTTCCCGTAATCTTCAATGTGGTCACCCTTTTCGCCGATGTAGCCGACCTGCAAGGTCGCGGTGTGGGTCAAAGCATATTCAGCGGTCAGGTTCCACTCCTGCACGTACGCAGGCTGGATGTCTTGCGGATAAACGGTATAGCCGTTGTTGGAAGCGCTGTATTGAATGGAGGTGTCGGGGTTGGTGAAGCCCTCTTCCGCGGTGTTAGGTGTGGGCACTGAGGTTGTGGTCGGTGCGCTAACTGTGAATCCTGCAGCCTGCAGGAATGGTGTAATTGCCGTAAGGCGTTGATTGAAGGAGTTGCCTTCGTAGAAGCCGGTGGCTCCGTATCCGGCGCGAACAACAAGTCGGTCGTTGACCTGATCGGCAAATCCAACGTGGGGCATCCACTGGCGATAGTTGGGCCGGTAGCAGGCCAGATTGCTGCAGAGTCCCGATCCTGCAGGAGCGCCTGGAGGAAGATGGCCGGCATAGAGAATCTGACCAGTCGTCAGGTTCACGTTTCCGGTTCTATCGCTTTGTTCGACCCATGGTTCGTCGAATTCGTAGCGAAGGCCGAAGATCAACGTAAAGTCGGGACGGATCTTGTAGTTGTCCTGCGCAAAGCCGGCCGTACGCCATTGGCGCTGGCCGACGTTGACGCTGCCCAGAGTAACGCCTCCCGACGATACGCGGTCCAGCACGAAATCCGCGCCACCGTAGCCGCCGGAGCCGTTGCCATTCGAGGTGAAGGCGCCGCTGTAGTTGAGTGAGCCGAGATAGCCGTCATTGTTGCCGGTGGGGTAGTTGTTCTGGTAGCGGCGAGCTTCGATTCCGATGCTGATGTAATGCAGACCGCGCTGCCAGGTCAGGTTGTCGATGTAGCTATATGTATTGTCGACGACGCCGCCGTTGTAAGCCGATGTGCCGACACCGCTGATGCCGCCACTGATTCCCTGGTTGGTAAAGCCGTTGTATTTCTGGCCAGGAAACGAAATGCCGACTTTTGAATTGCCTGAAGTGCCGAAGGCGCCGGTGGGGTCCTGCGGGAAGCCCTGGTTCCATATTGTTCGCGTGAAACCGATCCGCGCTGAATTGACCAGCGATGGCGAGAAGGTGTGTACCCAGTTAGACCCCACGATCCAGGTGGGATAGAGGTTGATTCCCGGAAAGCTGATCGCAAGCACGGGAGTGGACCCGTCGTAGGCGTGAGAGATGGAATAGAAGCCGGTGATTTTGTCGGCTGAGCGAGGGTCGTATTCGATTTTGACGTCACCCTGATTGTTCGCCTTGTAGCTGCGCGACGGTGCCAGGTAATTGTTCTGCACGATTCCGTCGGTGGGTGTTGCATTGGGCAGCGGGTAGTATTTCGGGTTCGCGAAAAGGAATTTCGCAACAGGATTCACAATCGGTACACCCTGGTTGTTTGCGTAGGGCGCGAAGTTGTTCAGCGGGTCGTAGAGCTGGATGGGATTGGCACCGGCGAGCAGAACTGAGAAGTCGCCGTTGCGCATGGCCTGGGTCATTACGCTGGCCTGTCCAGTGCCGCCGCGGTGCCAGCGCGATCCCAGATAATTGCCGAAGAAGAACAGCTTGTTGTGGATGATGGGGCCGCCGATTGTGCCCCCGAATTGAGCAAAGGAAAAGGGGTTGATGGGCGTGACGGGGTTGGATTGGCCATTGCCGTAGGAGTTGGCGTCGAACCGGTAATCCTGCGCGTAGCCGTAAGCCGCCCCGTGGAACTGGTTGGTGCCGCTTTTGAGAACGGCGACCACCGCACCGCCGTTCACATTGCCATAGTCGGTCGAGGAATTGGCCGTGATGACCTGGACTTCCTGCAGCGCTTCGGGCGCCGGACTGTAGGAGATCAAGTTGTTGTAGGTCTCGTTCATGTCGATGCCGTCGAGCGTGTAGTTGTTGGCCTGCGCTCGATTGCCATTCATATTGGGCGTGTCGGTGTAGTAGGTGCTGCGCTCGAAACTCGTGGGACCATTGACTCCCGCGGTGTCGACCGAGCCGGGAACGTAGAGAGTGAGCGCCGAGAAGTCGAGCCCGTTGAGGGGCAGATTGGCGATTGTGTTCGCGGTGAAGGTGCTGTCGACGCTGAGGCTCTCAGTCTGCAGAATGGGTGCAGCGGCAGAGACGTTGACCGAGGTGTTTGTGCTTCCGACTTGCAGCTTGATATTGAAGTTTGCAGTCTGCCGCACCTCAAGAGAGAACTCCGGCACCGTGGCGGTCCCGAAGCCGGTGGCCTGCACGGTCACGGTGTAGCGGCCGATGGGTAGAAACTCGATGCGGTACTGTCCCTCCGCATTGGTGGTGGTAGAGGTATCGATCCCGGTTGCAAGCGCATGGGCGGTTACATGCGCTCCAGCGACCACGGCTCCGCTGGGATCGGTGACCTCGCCGGTAATAGAGCCAGTTACCACTTGGGCGATCGCTGCCGGCGTGAGTGCGAGCAGCGTGATCGCAGATCCTAGGACGATCCGAAACAGACTTTTTCTCATTGAGACCTCACAGGAAAGTTGGTGCAGATGTTGGGGGCATATGCCTCTATCAATCATTTAGAGCCGGAGACTAACCGACGCCTCCGATGACGGCGCCGACGGAGTGCGATGAGTTGGCTTATAGTGCCGAAGGGGTCACATCGGACTTCTCAGCCGTGGAGCAAATTTACAACGAAATGATTGTATTGTCCATAATTTTGATCAATATGAGCATTATGTGGAGATAAATTGCCATTTTGCGTGCTATATTGGGCCGCATCTTCGCAAGTCCTGGAAGGAAACCAATCCCATGAAAATGACTTCTTCCCCCGGAGCGCTCGGCAGGAAAGTAATCGCCGTGGCGATTGTTTCTGCGTTTGCAGCACTTGCGTCGGCGCAGGTTGTGACTGTACCGACGACGCCGCAAATTGGATCATCCAACCCCATTACCGCCGCACCGCTGGTGCAGCGACCCGCGACGACGCCATGCGTCGTTCCCCTCTTTCAGAACCTCGCGTTTGCCGACTTCACCCCGAAAACCTTCAGCTACACACCGCCTGCCGGCTGTCCCGGACCGTGGGCGAAAGTTGTGTTCACGGCAGATTTCACCGTTACCGCCGGTCGGCAATATGATCGGACGGCAGCGTTTTACCTTGGAAAAGCGAACATCTTCTACGGCACGACGGCCGAACCTCGCGCCTCGCTGAGCCCTTCATGGCACGTTGAGCACGATGTGACCGATCTGACGGCTCTCTTCGAATCGGCACAGACCGGCGAAGCCAATATCGGTAATTTCGTTGGTGTCTATGCCGGCGTCACGTACAACGGGATCATCTACGCCAACGCGGCGCTGGAGTTTTACCCGGTGTCGTGGAACGATCCGGCGCCGGTGACTGCGGATGTGGTTGTGCCGGTGAATGGCGGTGGAGGCTATGCCGGAACGCTGAACACCACGACCGACACCATCAGCCAGTCGCTCAATTTGCCGACGAATGTGGAGCGCGTCTATCTTGACGTGATTGCGCAGAGCCAGAGCAATGATGAGTTCTGGTATTTCTGCGTGCCCAACGATCAGACGTCGAACCTGGAGAGCTGCGGCAACACTGCATTTCGCGAAACGGAGATCTGGATAGACGGCAAACCGGCGGGGGTTGCGCCCGTTTACCCGTGGATCTACACCGGGGGTATCGATCCCTACCTGTGGGAGCCAATTCCCGGCGTGCAGACACTCGACTTCAAGCCATACCGCGTCGACCTGACGCCGTTCGCGGGAGTTCTTTCGGATGGCAATGCACACACCGTCGCGGTGAGCGTGTACAACGCCAACAGCTACTTTCTTGCGACCGCGAATCTTCTCGTGTTGAGGATCACGGAGGGAGCAAGGTTACGGGCGGAGTTCTGACAAATACCGTGACGGAACCGAACCCGGTGGTCCAGGAGAATGTCGTTACCGGCACTGGCCCAACCTACACCGGTTCAGTCACGGTCGGATCGAATCGGAGCTTCACCATCAGCGGATACGTGAACACGTCGCATGGACGCGTGGAAACGACGGTGGAGCAGACGGTGGACTTCCTGAGCCAGCAGGAGTTTGACGTGAATGCGAACACCGACGTCCAAAATGCGCAGCAGACGTCCACACTCGATTCGCGGGTTACGACCAAGGGCGGTTTCCTTGCGGGGGCCGTTGAGAGGCACTTCTCATACCCGCTGAACATCGGCTACTCGTTCATTGTGAATGCCGACGGCAGCTTCAGCCAGACCACCACGAGCGATCAGCAGGACCTGGTGCATGTCCTCGAGAATCCGCAGGGAGGAAAGGCGACGATCAGCGACCTAAGCAATCATGTGAACGCGACCGATACGCTGAAGTGGGATTCGAACGGCAAATTCCTTGGGCCGATGGGGGCGCGCACGACGCAGACGTATCGACTGCACGATCCGTCGCGGGGTTGCTACGATCGCACGATCGCGGCAGAAAATCAGAAGCTGGTATCTGTAAGTGATGGTCCTGGGTGCAGCAACAACAACTAAGAGTGGGCAGACGGCGAGAGGCGAATTCCCAGCCGGGAGTTCGCCTCTTAGTTTCGATGGAAGTCTGAGCAGTTTTTAGCGCGGCTGCAATTGCGGTTGGTCCGGCTGATTCTGCTGGGTGATGTGAACGGAATGATCGAGCGTAAATGTCAGCAAGCTCTCGGCAGGCAGCACGATCTGCTTATTTCCGGTGAATGCGGTTCCAGCCGTGCCCGCGCCTCCTCCCGCGAGAGCGCCGATGGCAGCACCTTTGCCGCCGCCTGCGATTCCACCGATCAGCGCGCCGAGGCCCGCGCCTCCACCTATAAAGCCTGCGGAGCGCTTACCCTTGCCCTTCTCAGCACGGGAAATAGAACTCGTGGCGACCGGGTAGCTTCCCCATTTGGTATGGATTCGTTCCAGCTTGATTGAGAGCAATGCTCCGCCTTTGAAGCGTCCAAGCGGTTTCGCGTCGATCACTGTGCCTTCCGCTCGCGCACCCTTTGGGACCACGATCGCGCCGTCTTTCCTTACATCGTCCGCAACCGTGGCGCTGAAGGAGTCGCCTGGTTGTGAAATCTTGGAGCCTAGATCGGTGTCAAGCCTAACGCGAATGGCGGTCCCGCTCGGAAGCGTGATGACGGTGGGCGGTGGAGGCGGAGCCGGCACAGATGCCTGCTGGCTTGCGGGCGCTCCGGACTGGGCGGGCGCAGACGGTTGCATTGACGCTGGCTCACCCGAGGAGGGCTGTCCGGCTGCGGGTTGCGAAGTTGCTGGCGATGAGCTGGCCTGGTTTGGCGGCGTGGTACTAGACTTGCATCCCGCGAAGGACAGAGCGATTGCAAGAGTGGCTGATGCGCAGAGAGCTAAGGTGGGACGGATGTTCATGATGCAGACTCCTTTTTCCTTGGGGGATTTTCGGAATAAAGCAACCGGCAACAAGAGGCTTCAGGATCCCGCGGGAACGATGATAACGCCCCGCGACAATCCACGAAAACTGCAGGAGAAAAAAGTGGAAGTTTCAAATGTCGAGGTTCTTGACGTCGAGTGCATTGTCTTCAATGAATTTACGGCGCGATTCTACGTCTTCGCCCATCAGCGTGGTGAAGATTGCCTCTGTTTCGGCAATATCCTCGAGCTTGACTTGGAGCAAGGTTCGCCGGTCGGGATCCATCGTGGTCTCCCAAAGCTGCGGCGAGGTCATTTCACCAAGGCCTTTGTAGCGCTGCACATCGTATTCCTTCTTGCCCTGTTCAACAATGTAGGTGAACAGTTCGCGAGCGGTTGCCTTCTCGACAGGATCGTGCGGGACGCGCGATGCTCGCCGCGCCGCTTTGGCTTCGGCTTTCACCTTGGCCGGCGTCTCGCCTTCTTCAAATTCGGTGCCTTCGAGTTCATCGGCCGCGGGCTCGGGCGCTGCCTTTGCGGCGTATTCGATGAGGAAGGGAGGCTCGAGATACTGGCTAATCTGCGAATACTTTGACATCATCTGGCGAAACTCGGGACTTGAAGCCAGCGTCCAGTCAATGCAGCGCGATGCGCCCTGCGAGTCGGTGAAGCAAACCGACCAAGTGTGGTGCTCATCATCTTCGACCGGCTTGTCGATCTTGATTCCCAAATCATCAGAAATCTCGACGAGTTGGTCGTGGAGCTGTGCGAGCTTCGTGGGAATTTCGTTCCCATTCTTCGAAGTGAAGTCGGCGCGATGGGTCAGCTCAGCGCGCGCGATCAACTCCGTCAGCTTTTCGTTGCGAATACGCTTGTCCACTTTTTCGACAAAGCCAAGATACTCGTTGAGGTATCCCATAAAGCGCGTAAGCTCAGGGCCATCAATGTGGCTTGCGTTTTCGCCATGCCGCACGATCATGCCTTCTGAAGCGCGCTTGATGGCCACACGATTGAGTTCGCGCTCGTCCTTCACATACTGCTCGGACCGGCCCTTCTTGATCTTGAATAAGGGCGGCTGCGCGATGTAGATGTTTCCCCGCTTGATCAGGTCCGTCATGTGGCGGAAGAAGAAGGTGAGCAGCAGGGTGCGGATGTGCGAGCCGTCGACATCGGCGTCGGTCATCAGGATGATCTTGCCGTAGCGGATCTTCGTTGGATCGAAGTCGTCCTTGCCGATGCCGCATCCGAGCGCCGTGATCATGGCGCGTATTTCTTCGTGGCCCAGCATCTTGTCGTAGCGCGCCTTCTCCACATTCAGGATCTTGCCCTTCAGGGGCAGAATTGCCTGGAAGCGCCGATCGCGTCCCTGCTTGGCGGTTCCGCCTGCACTCTCACCCTCGACGAGATAGAGTTCGCATCGGTCGGGATTGCGCTCAGAGCAGTCTGCCAGCTTGCCGGGCAGTCCACCGCCATCGAGGGCGCCTTTGCGACGCGTGAGGTCGCGTGCCTTGCGGGCCGCCTCGCGCGCACGTGCCGCTTCAATCGCCTTGTTGATGATCTTGCGGGCAATCGGCGGATTTTGCTCGAGGAACATCCCCAAACGTTCGTTGACGAATGCCTGCACGGTTCCGGCGATATCGGAGTTGAGCTTGCCCTTGGTCTGGCCTTCAAATTGCGGCTGCGGCAGCTTCACGCTAACCACTGCAACGAGACCTTCGCGCACATCGTCGCCGCTCAGGTTTTCTTTTACGTCTTTGAACAGGCCAAGCTGTTGCCCGATCGCGTTGATAGTGCGCGTAAGCGAAGTGCGGAATCCTGAGAGATGCGTGCCGCCGTCCACGGTGTTGATGTTATTGGCAAAACTGAAGACGGACTCGGAGTAGCTGTCGTTATATTGCAGCGCAATCTCGATCTCCACGTTGTCGCGCTGTGCTTCCATCACGATTGGCTTCTCATGCAGCACCGACTTACCGCGATTGAGGTGCTTGACGAACTCCGCAATGCCGCCGGCGTAGCGAAATTCGGCGCGGCGGGCCTCGCCGGTCTTGGGATCGGACGTGCGCTCGTCAGTCAATATGATTTCGAGCCCCTTGTTGAGGAAAGCGAGTTCGCGCAGACGCTGAGCCAGCGTGTCGTAGTTGTACTCGGTGGCGGTGAAAATCGTCCTGTCGGGCAGGAAGTGAACCTTGGTACCGCGTTTCTTGGATGTGCCGGCCATGCGCAGTTCACTGGTTGCAGTGCCGCAGCTGAAATCCATCTCCCAGGTATGGCCGTCGCGCCATATCTCAACATTCAGTTCCTGGCTGAGTGCGTTGACGCAGCTTACGCCGACGCCGTGGAGTCCGCCTGACACCTTGTAGTTGGAGGAATCGAACTTTCCTCCCGCGTTGAGCTTGGTGAGCACGACTTGCACGGCGGGCATCTGCTCACCGTTGACCAGCGTCATCATGTCGACGGGAATTCCTCGGCCATCGTCGACGACTGTGATCGAGTTGTCGACGTGAATGGTGACGTCGATTTTCTTTGCAAAACCCGCGAGGGCTTCATCGACGGAGTTGTCTACTACTTCGTAAACCAGATGGTGCAGGCCCATCTCTCCGGTGGAGCCGATGTACATGGCCGGGCGGAGTCGCACATGCTCCATGCCCTCCAAAACGGTGATGTCTTCGCCGGTGTACTTGCCGTTACCGTCAGGGGCGGAATTTAGATCGCGTGGTTCAGTTGCCATAATTTTCCATTCGCTGAATGTTCGCCTCGGGCGGTCTTGAGTCGAGGCTGGTCCGGGTGTAAGTCCGGGCCACAATTCTGGGGATTAACCGCTTGAAACACGAGGGTTTCGAGAGAACTCTACGTATAGATATTTTACCATGCGAAACCGTGCAAATCGCGGGTCGCGACGACTCATTACGTGTGCGCAGGAGGAGTAACTAAATTGAGTACTTCGGGGTAGATTACCGAAGAATAATGTTACTTTTGTCACTTACTTGTGCGATACTTTCGATGTAGTTGAAAAAGCTGGACTTAGTGTAGTAATTGCACTACCATAAAAGTGTTAGTAGTCCAACATCTTGATTTGACTTTTCTGTGAGGGGTAACCAACTATGAAACTCGTATTTCGCGTTTTTGTCCTGTCTTTGGTCGTCGCCGGTGCCGCCGCTGCCTCCGTTTCTTCGAGCCCGAAGCAGATGCTTTCGAGCCACCAGTCGGCCACGGCCGGGCTGCCGGTTCCATCATGTGGTCCGGGCATGGGATGCACCAACACCACAAAGTAACTAAAAGGCGTTACTAGCACCAAAGTGCTACACGTCCGGTTTGTGTTTTCATTTGATTCCAAAGGTCGCAGGGACTATTCTGAGAGGACCCTCAGGATAGAAAGGCCTTTGTATGCCTTTGGATTTTATGATGTCTCTAATGAGTGTGGTTGAATTCGCGCTGTGGGCAGCGCTCGGCTTCCTGTTTTGGAAGAAGGGGCTGCATAAGCGTTTTCCCGCATTAAACATATACCTCCTATTGCGAGTAGGCTCGATGCCCGTTTTGTTGGGTCTTCTTTATCTGCAGGCGCAGCCTTGGGGCCACCAGTATTTTCCGTTCTACTTCTACCCATACTGGGCAGTGTACATCGCCAGCGCGATCACACTATTCTTTGTCACTCTCGAAATCTTCCGCTCGGTGCTTTCGGCGTTTTCAGGTTTGAAGCGGCTGGGTACTGTCGTATTTCGCTGGGTTGCCCTGGTCTCCGCCGTCGCGAGCCTCGGCACCGTTTCGTTCGCGCATGTGAACGCGATGCTCATCCCCGACATAGCGTTTGCACTCATGCGCTCAGTGAGCATTCTTGAGCTGTGTCTGTTGGCTTTTCTCTGCTTGTGTCTCAATGCTCTTCAGCTTTCGGCCAGGGATGTTGTCTTTGGTTTTGGAATTGGTTTTGGACTGATGTCCGCGAACGACTTCATCGTTGCTGCGCTTGCAGGGCCCGCGAATCCTTCGCTGAATGCCCCTGTGCAGTTTGCCTACGAGGGCGTGATTCTAGTGACTCTGTGCACGTGGATCGCCTACTGCGCGATGCCGGAGCGAGTGCGCAAGCCGGTGGTGATGCCGGCGAATTCCACCATCTACCGTTGGAACGAAATTGCTTCGGCGCTTGGACACGGCACAAAAGTTGCGGTGCAGCAGCCGGCGAACGGCTTCTTCCTCACTGACGTGGAGCGCGTGGTGGAGAAGGTCTTGACGCGTAACCTGCAAGGCAACGAATCGAAATCGTAAACCTGGTTGAATTCGTAGATAAGGAATGGGCCGAGCCTTTGGGTTTGGCCTTTTCTTTTTCGCTGAAACCGCACTAAAGCTGTTCTGAGGGGAAAACAAAGGCCACGGCGAACCGTGGCCTTGCATGTTCAGATTGGGACTGATCCTATTCCGTTGCGACAGGCTCGACGGAGGCGTAGCGTCCGCGATTGCCGTGATCGGTGAACTTCACGCGACCGGTAACCTTGGCGAAGAGTGTGTCGTCCGAGCCGATGCCGACGTTGGTGCCTGGCTTGATCTTGGTGCCACGCTGGCGCATGATGATCGATCCACCGGTGACGAGCTGCCCGCCAAAGGCCTTCACGCCCAGCCGCTGTGCATTGGAATCGCGTCCGTTTGTGGAGCTGCCTCCACCCTTTTTGTGTGCCATTGCGTTGTTCCCCTTCTAGATCTTTTGGTCCGCTTACTTCTCAGCGGTGTAAGTGACGCCATCGGCAACGATCGCCTTGATGCGCACCTCGGTAAAGTTTTGCCGGTGACCCTGCATCTTCTTGTACTGTTTCTTCCGCTTGAGGTGGAAGACGAGAATCTTGTCGCCGCGACCCTGTCCGACTACTTCGGCCGTCACCTTGGCGGCAGACGGCTTGGTGAGGCTTCCAGCTTCGCCGCTGAAGGCGAGAACGTCGCTAAACTCAAGCGTGTTGCTGTCAGAAGCGACGGATTCGATCTTGACTACGTCGCCTGGCGCGACCCGATATTGCTTGCCACCGGTACGAATGACCGCGAACATAAACCCTCCAGAGCCTGATCACACACGGCGGACCTGCTCCAAGAAATCAAAAGAATTCGGGCGGAAACTTCCAGTCCGCGGTACGCTCGAGCGCCGAAAGACCCGTGGGCGAGCGGTTGGCTCCGCGGCGACAGGCAGGAATCGCCAAACTAGAGTAGTTTACCGGGTTTGCGGGTCGGGGTCAATGCGAGCTTCGAGGATTCGCGGGGAGCCGTGCTCGGACGGCTTTCTTCAGAGCCGCGGGACTCCAAGGGTCGTTTTGAGGCAAAGGCCTGCGGAAGTCCTCGCCTCGGTATCGAAAGCTATATGGCTTCACATGAGCAATTTAGGTGCGAAGCGAATCCTGGCGGATGATGGGATTCCTATTCTTTGACCAAGGCCCAGCGCATGGGTTTTGAGGGTGTGCTTGTCCCAGCGATCTCAATAGATCCATTGGGCGAGTTCTGGATGGGAAGCCGTTTCCCATTTGCCTCGATATGCGAAAACTTGCCGGCTGATCCCTTCTGGATGGCAATGCGAACGGTCCATTTTCCTGCCCTCGCGGGTGCATACCAACCTTCATAGCTTCCATTGGACTTCACGACGCCCACCAGCGGCGAGTCGAAGCGAAACGAATCCAACGGCAGAGTGAGATTCAAATCCAGCCCATCGCGGGTGAATTCCAATCCCAAAAGCTTGGTGGCGGAGTACAGCGAACACGCGTGCGAGTGGAGATTGAGGACAGGAAAATCGGTGCCGTGAAAGTACGGCTCATTGGCGGCGCCGCCTGGACGCTTGTTCAATGGAGAGTTATACGAGTCATTTCCGCTCCACACGCCATACCAGATATCCGGATAAGCATCGGCGTGCGCAGCAAGCGAATTTCTCTTCCACTCGTCCCATGCCATCGCCGGATCAACACCCATCAGCGCCCAGACAAGGGTCTGATTGAGGGATGGCCAGATGGCGCCCAGTTCCAGGGTGCCGACATTCGTTCCGCCTTTATCGCGCATGTCGGGCCCGTCGCTCATCTGGGCTGCCCCCAGGGGGCCTTGCCGCAAGAGATTATTCATGTTTCGCACGAGTTCGCGGGTCTGGGTTTCTGTGGTTGCGCCGGCCAGGATGGCCCATGGTTGTGGCTCGATCCATAGTGTCGATTCTCCGAGCCAACCGAGCGTAGGGCCGAGCCACACTCGCTTGAACCACTTTCCGTTCCATTGCGCGCGGGTTGCCTCGCGTTGTTGGTCCGCACTTGCTCGAAGCTCTTTCGCCAGACTGGGCGAAGCACCCACGAAGTCGAGCATACGTGCGTATTTGTCAAAAACCCAGGCTGCCATTGCGGAGTTCAAGACGCTTTCACTGGTCTGGACGCATTCCTTGAACGCCTTTTGCGCCCAGGTGTAAATGAGCCCGTCGTTCCAGTCGTCCACCTTCATGCGCATGGTGCCGTGCTGTCCGACTCCAACGTCGTTGACCTGGTGTCGATAGCATCGTTCGAGCAGATTGTGGACGGTATCGGTGCGGTCTGCGGTCGACGACAAACGCGCAGGAACTTTTTCATCCAGGAAATCGATGTCCCGCGTCGCCAGCACGTACTCGCTTACGGTCCACAGCAACCACAGCGGAAGATCGCTGGCGTTGTCGGACGCCATCGGCGCCACGACGCCGTGTCCGACGATTCCGTAGGGAAGGGAACCATCGTCACGCACTTCCTTGAGCGCGTAGCGCATGACGCTGCGCACAATCTCAGGATCGCTAAAGAGGAAGGGAAGACAATGCTGCAGCGGATCGCGCGCGGCTCCCTGGAAACCCATGGTGTATTGATAGAAGCCATTCTGATTCAGAATGTGCTCGCCAAAGAAATCGTCGAAGGTCTGGCTGCTCCTGAGGTAGTAGTGGTTCCACGTCGACTCACGCTTCACCCACGGTTCTGCCGGGACGTCGAAGCGCATACCTTTTTGTTTCCACGTCCGGCTTGATTCGGATAAAACGGAGCCTGCGGCCTTCTCGTACTTCGCGATGAGTGCATCGAGCGCGAAACCTTCTGGAAGATAGCCGTAGAGGAATCGAACCGTGTGGCTCTGGTGCGGAGCGAGTTGCAGTGTGCGCTCGAGTAGAAGGCCGGTTTGTTTTTCGCTGGCGTCGATTTTGCCGTCGAGGTGCTGCTTCAAACCGCTGGGATTGGCCGGGCCACCTTCGCCAAAGAATGCAGCGGCGTCGGAACTGAATCCGCTCACGGGACCGTCGAGAGAAGCCAGAAACGTCTGCGGCAGATCGAAACTTTCGAATTCAGTACCCGTCCTCAGGTCGGCGACCGGAGCGGTAAATCCGTTGGGGTTTGCGCGCAACATCGCTTTTGCGCGCTCCCATGCGGCTTCTTCCTGCGCCGATCGCTCTTCGAACTGCTTTGCCTCAAGCAGGCCCTTGCTGCCGTCGATCTGCACGATGCGATGGCTGAACCGTTTGCCAAGATCACGGCGGAGTTTTGTTTGAGTGCCGATTCCGGTCATCGACTCGATGGCGGCACGATACGAAAACTGATACGGCTGGCATCCCCAATACTCCAGCCAACGTATGGTGACAGCGGCGCCGCTGTGATTGGTCAGAGTCGCCTGTGAAATCAGGACAGGATCGTCGCCGAAGGGCGCCGAGATTACCTGGTCGATGGAGTATTTCGCGCCCCGCACTTTCTTGCGGTAATAACCAATGCCAAAGATTCGCTCAAACGCGGCATTGCTCCCGTCGTAACAGGTGGTCAGCGCTTCTTCACCGTCGGTGAGGTAGCCGAGGCCGCCACCGAACTGGTGGGTCTCCGGATCGACGTCGTTCAGGAATTTCGGGCTTCCCTCATCCTGACGAACGCGGACATGGCCGTAGTTTGACGCAAGCGCGATGATCCGATCATTGCCGACCTGGTGGACATGTTCCGTCGGAGTCAGGACTCCGGGCTGAACCTGCGTGACAGCTCGCGGATCGGTGGTTTGATTGCACGTGTATTGGAAGGCGGGCAGTCCGAATTCATCCTCGATCCACGCGCCGAAGTTGCTTGATCCGTATGCAACCTCGTGCGCGCCTGCTGCGGGCCAGAAAGCCGTCCCGTGGTACTTGCTGGTGACCGCGACTCCCAGTGACCCTCGCAAGAACTCCCTGCGCGTTGCTTCCATCTACCACCCTCTCGGTGCAAACATATTGGCCGACACGCGATTGTAGTCGGTGCCGGCCATGGTCTGCGAGCCATGAGGTTTGCGGTTGAATCTCGGGAGCGGTATTAGCAGGAGCGTTGCGCTGTGAGGCCCTTGAAGCGGAAATTTGCCTTTACGCGCCGCTGGAACGGATCGCCGTCAGAATCCGCAGGCAAGGGAGCGGGGACATCGAGAAAGGAGTAACCGCCCGCGGGCTCGGCTGTTTCGAGCGCTTCGGTTGGGCCTTCCTGCGCATCTTGCTGGGTTTCGATAGTTGCGTGAGAAGGGGTCTCGTGACCTTTGTGTTCCATGGTGACAAATACCGGCTGCAGGGCGGTGAGGAGATTCTCGACCAGCTTCTTGCGGGTGCTCAATTGTTCGAACTTCTGGGAAATCAGGGTCAGATCTTCGAGGGCTTTGTCGTATGCCTGGCGATAGGGATCGGGTGTCATGCTCTTGTTCACTCCACGCGAAGTGTAGCATCGGAAATCCTGCAAAAATCAAAGGTCCAATGGTCAGTCCCACCCAAAAGTAATGTGGAATGAATTGTTGCGGTACAAAAGGCAGTTTCGCCCGCTCTCACGCCTGCGGCACGACGTAAAACAGGATGGCAACGTAGTGTGCGACACTTCCGGCCAGCACGAACAAATGCCATGCAGCATGAAAGTACGGAATGCGATCCAATGCGAAAAACACGATGCCGAAGGTGTACGCGAGGCCGCCTGCTCCCAGCCAGATCAGGCCGTGCGGGCTAATGGCATGCATTAATGGCCGGGCCGCGAAAATCACGACCCATCCCTGGAAGAGGTAGACAGCGGCGGAAGCTACCGCAAACCGCCCGACGGCGAAGCTTTTGAAGACGACGCCTGCGGTCGCAAGTGCCCAGACGATCCCAAACAGAGTCCACCCGACCGGACCACGAAGTGAAACAAGCGTAAAGGGCGTGTAGGTTCCTGCAATGAGCAAATAGATGGCCGCGTGATCGAGCACATGTAACACATGGCGCGCGCGCGTTCGCACCAGTGAGTGATAGAGCGTGGAGCAAAGGTAAACGAGCACCAGTGTGCCTGCAAAGATAGAACAGCTTACAACGACCCAGGCTGAACCGCGCGTGCTCGCAACGATCAGGTAGGTCGCTCCCGCAATCGCAAGCACTGCACCCACGCCATGTGTAATCGCGTTGGCCAGGATGTCGCCGAGGCGAAAGTGAGTTTGCACGGCTCGATGATAATCGCGGAAAGGGTCGACCTTCAGTGACTGAACCATATCGCAGGAGATGAATGCTAGAGCATTTCACTAGTTACTGTACACGGGGTCATTTGTGTTGCAAGCTAAAGGTGGCGATTGTCCGCACACCCAGATGCCGGAACCATACTCGAACGATCTGCGAGGGAAGTTCTTTGCGGCGTATGACCGTGGGGAAGGAAGCCTGAAGGAACTGGCGAAGCGGTTTGGTGTCAGTGAGGATTGGGCAAAGAAGCTGTCGGCGCGCCGGCGCAAGACCGGCCAGATCGAGATTGGTGCATGGCGGCACGGTCCGCAAAGCCTGGTTACGGCTGCCATCCGGGAGTGGATGGAGCGACAGATGCGGCGTCAGCCGGACCTGACT
>NZ_JBAUUO010000011.1:0-1878 GCF_049582745.1 Occallatibacter sp. | reverse complement strand
CCGAGATGTGCTCGACCAAATCGCTGCTCGCCGGCGACGGCGACGTCATCGCCCAGATCTACAAGGAACGCGTAGCCAAGCGCGGCTACGGCTCCGGCGCCTGGGGCTGGCAGACCGCCTATCGCGAGTCGATCGCGACCTGATTGCACGACGGCGGTGCGGAGGCCCGCGCCGCCGGTTTCGCCACTGAAGAAGACTTGAATTTTGGGAGAAATGACATGGCGAAAGTTTTTGCTCATCTGCGGACGATCGCCGGCGCGCTGGCGCTTGCATTCGTGGTCGTAACGGCACAGCCTTCGGCGGCGCAGCAGCCGAGTTCGGTCAACCCCACCGCCGACGCGGTCAAGGAGCAGCAGCTGCTGCAGAAGTTCAAGATGATCCAGGGGCTGGGCACCATCCCGGACACCAAGTCCTATGTGCTTGAGCATCCAGCAGGGCGCGAGTGGCGCGAATTCCGCACCGTCACGCTGAAATGGATCGGCGGCATCTCTATACTCGGCATGCTGGCGCTGCTTGCTATCTTCTATCTCTGGCGCGGCAGCATAAAGATCGAGGGTGGCCGTTCCGGGCGCACCATTCTACGCTTCAACGGTTTCGAGCGCTTCGTGCACTGGCTCACCGCCACCTCGTTCGTCATCCTCGGCTTGACCGGACTCAACATCAGCTTCGGCCGCAGGCTGCTGCTGCCGTTGATGGACCCGCAGGCTTTCAGCACCGCCTCGGAATGGGCGAAGTACACCCATAACTATCTGAGCTTCGCCTTTATTATCGGCGTGGTGCTGATGTTCCTGATGTGGCTCGGGCAAAACTTCCCCACAGCGGCCGACGTCGAATGGCTCAAGGCCGGCGGCGGCATGGGCAAGGGCCACACCAATGCGCCCGCGCACAAGTTCAACGCCGGCCAGAAAATCCTGTTCTGGCTCATCGTGCTTGCGAGCACAGCGATGATTATCAGCGGTTTTATGCTGCTGTTTCCGTTCTATTACGGCCTGGGCGTCGGCGACATGGAGCTCGCTGAAATATTCCATGGTGTGGTCGCCATGTTGTTCATTGCACTGATCCTCGCCCACATCTATCTCGGCACGCTCGGTGAGGAGGGCGCCTTCGAGGCCATGGGCACCGGCGATGTGGACGTCAACTGGGCCAAGGATCATTACAATCTCTGGGTCGAGGAGGAGTCGGGACGCGGTGCCAGCGCACGCACCCAGCCGGCCGAATAAAGGTCCATGTCAGCCACGCTCGTCCGGTGTTTCGCCGACTAAAAGACGGAATCGCAGAATCCCGTATGCTTGTCCTCTCTATCGCGTCCGATTGACGTTGGCTTCATCGCTGATAGCGTCGTCGACCTCAATGGAATCATGCTTCGAGTTAGGAAACCGACTCTGAGAGGCGTACTTCGCCACTTCGTAAGTTGCTGGTGCGCGTCCGTCTCCTTCGACCCATGATTTGAATGCACTCGATCAAAATTGAGGGCAAGTGCGATGGCAACGACAAGCAAGAACTGGTACGCGAGTCACATTGATCCGCGAACCTTTGGCGAATGGATCGCCGATTCCGTCGTCGCGACGATGGGCTCTTGGACCTTCATTATCATCCAATCCGTGGTGCTCGCGATTTGGGTCGCGATCAACCTCGTCGCTTGGGTAAGTCATTGGGATCCATCAGTAGTGTCCGGTTAAAACTCGAATAGATTCAGTTGACTATGAAATGCGGGGTTGTTTGCGATCGGCTCGACGCCCGAAACAGCTTGCTTCAGCGGCAATTTCTCGAAGAGGGTCAACGACAATATCTGTAGCAGCGCATGCAGGGACACGTCCAAGCGAAGTTGTTTCTTGATGATTGCTACCAGGACATAGACGCTGATGGCGATCCAGATTT
>NZ_JBAUUO010000010.1:0-101106 GCF_049582745.1 Occallatibacter sp. | reverse complement strand
TACGCCGCAAAGAACTTCCCTCGCAGATCGTTCGAGTATGGTTCCGGCATCTGGGTGTGCGGACAATCGCCACCTTTAGCTTGCAACACAAATGACCCCGTGCACAGTAACTAGTGAAATGCTCTAGTCGCCTCAACAATGCTCTTCGCATTCTCTAGCGTCTCTGCCCGGCTCACCGCTGCCGTCCCGTCCTTGCGTCCCAGTGAAAACGCCAGCCCCGCACTCGTCGTCGAGAGTGCCGCATATTTTAAACTCGTCAGAATGCGCGCCGATCCCGGATCCCACGGGTTGCCGATCACGAAGGGCTGCTTCCGCTCGTGCAGCGTCTGAAAAATGACCGCCTTTTCCGATTGCGTCATCATGAATCCCCTCTATCCGAGAATGGCAGAAACTGCGCCGGCTTGCGATGCCAACGAAGATAATGGTACGGCTCATCCCGAGCGCGTACACGTCGCATCCTACTTCCTGGATATCAATTGTTTTCTCGCGATGGGGAACCGGGCCACATGAATGAGCGTCTATCTTGATTAGGAGAACGTTGCCCTGCAGATTGGAATGGATTTGAGCACAAGCACGATCACGATCTCTCCACGAATGCGGATGCGCGCCGCGTTCGCTCTGGCGATCGTTGCGGACCTTCTTCAGATTGCCGTCTTTCCCATGTTCATCGAGGGCGCCGCATCGCCCGTGGATGATCTCCTCGACCTGGGGATGGCGGGAGCGATGAGCTTCCTTCTCGGCTGGCATTGGGAATTTCTGCCATCATTTTTTGGCAAGCTCGTTCCCGGCGTCGATTTCGTTCCACTCTGGACGATGGCAGTTGCCAACGTCTACCGCAAGTCGAAGCGATTCGAGGTCAAGCCCGAGGGGCCGGTCATTGAGGGAGAGCCCGCAGGCAAGGATGCACGGCGAAAGTGAGCCTTGTTCGGAGCCGAGTAATCTCAGCGCCGATGATAAAACGGCAGCACAATAAACAGCGCGATGCAGATGGCCGCAACCAGGGCAACCGCCAGCAGGCCGTAAGCCACTTTGAGGTTTGGTCCCGACGGCTCGTCGTCTGTCGGATCGGGCGGCTGCTCGGGCCCGTGCGCGTCACTCATACTTCAGAGCCTCTACCGGATCCATCTGCGCCGCACGCGTAGCCGGAACCGTACCGAACACCACACCCACTACTGTCGCCGCCGCCAGCGCAATCACCACCGACCACATCGAAATCGGCAGCGAATAATCGGAGAACAGGCGAATCGATAACGGAATGGCAAGCCCCACGATGCAACCCGCGAGCCCGCCGGTCAGCGAGATGATCACCGCTTCGGCCAGAAACTGAAGCTTGATCTCGCGATACGTTGCGCCCAGCGCCTTGCGAATGCCGATCTCGCGAATGCGCGCCCGCACGTTGGCCAGCATGATGTTCATAATGCCAACGCCGCCTACCGCAAGCGTCACCGCCGCCACCAGCACCAGCACCGCCGTCAGCGCGAGCGCGATGCGGTTGGCCATCGTGAGCAGTTCGCGCAAATCGAATGTTTTATAAACCGAACTCGGCTTGTGCCGCCCCTGAATCACACGCTGAATCTCCCGTGTGGCATCAGGAACTTCGTCCATGCTGCGGATCGTGAAGTAGAGCTGCTTCACGTCGTCGGTTCCAGTAAAGTATCGCGCAACCGAGAAAGGAATCAGAATCGTTTCGTCCGCGATCTCCGTCTCGCCAAAAGTGTCCACGCTCTCCTTGAAGATGCCGACTATCGTGAACGGAATTCCCTGGATCGAGAACTCCTTGCCCATGGCCGCATCCTCGCTGCCGAACATATCGCGCGCAAAGGGCACGGTGACCACCGCGCACATCATGTGTGCGCTCTCATCCTCCTCGTCAAAGAAGCGCCCCGAGAGCACGATCAGGTTACGGACCTGCCTGTACTGCGGACTCACTCCCAACACGAGAGTGTCCTTCACCACTCCGCTGCCAAAGCTGATGTGGTCATGCGATTCGAGCACCGGCGATGACGCCACTACGCTTGGCACCTGCGCCAGCACTGCCTTCTCATCTTCGCGGGTGAGAAAGTCGTTGTAATTGACCTTCTCGGCTCCGACTGCGCCGCCGCCCGAGTACTCGACCTCGACTTCGTTGGTGCCGATCTTCTGGATCTCGTTCAGGATAAACAGCCGCCCCGTCAGACCGATCGTCACCACCAGGATCACCGATGCCGTCCCGATCACCATGCCCAGCGCCGTCAGCGCAAAACGCAGCTTGCTGGCGCGAAAGCTATCGATGGCCAGCTTCAGGATCTCGCTCATCAGCATGGTGCGGCGCGCACTCAGCAGAGTCTGCTGAAACGCGGCGTGCCGGGCTTGTTCAACAACAGGATTCATTCTTGGCCTGCAGGATAGGATGCGCCATGAAAGCGGTCGGCTTCAGCACATTCGTTGGACGTGCGGGGTGGCAAAGCTGATGCTCCATATTTCAATCAGGCGAGATTCTTTACGGCCGATCGTACTTCTCCAGCCACTTCAACTCCTCGCGCAACTTGATGTAGCCATGCCACGGGTTCTTGCCGAGGCCGTGCCCCTCGCCCGGAAACACCAGGAACGAGTGTGGAATCCCCAGTGACTGAAGCGCGCGCTCCATCGTCTCGCCTTCCAGAAAGCTGACTCGAATGTCCGCACCGCCCTGCACCAGGTGCACAGGAGTTTTTACCTTGTCGAAACGGAACAATGCCGCTTCATCCTGGTAGAGCGCTGGGTTCTCCCACGGCCGTCCGCCCAGGTACCACGCGTCGTCCCACGTCTCGTCGTCGTTGCCCCAGTTCGCTGCGTGCTCCACTGCGCCCGCACCTGTTACGGCCGACTTGAACCGCGCGGTCTGCGTAATCAGCCAGTTGGTCATGTAGCCGCCGTAGCTGTACCCGCCGATCGCGAGATGGTCCGGATCCGCATATCCGTCCTTCACGAGCGCGTCCACGCCGGTCAGAATATCCCGCCCCGGTTTCGACACGAGGTGCGGCTCGATCTGCAGCATGAACTCGTCGCCATAGCCGGACGACCCGCGATAATTCGGCCGAAATACGAGCCAGCCGTTGTCCGCCGCAAATGTCGCCCAGTCATACCAATCCGCGCCAAACCGGTTGCCATCCGCATCCGCCGGGCCGCCATGGATCAGGGTAAACATGCGCAGGTGCTTCGCACCCTTCTTGCCCGGTGGGAAAATAAGCATTCCCTCCACCGTCTGACCGTCATCGGACTTCCAGGTGTAGGGCTCCCACTCCGGCTGCGCCCTTTCTGCAAATACCGAATTGAAGTCCGTAAGCCTCTTCAGCTTGTCAGGGTGCTGCGGATCGGCGGCGAGATAAACCTGCGTTGGATCATTTACCGTCGAGTGCCTCACCAGAAGCGCATCGGCCGTATGCGCCGGATCGAGCCCGGCATAGCTTCCCGCGATACCCGGCAGCTTCGTCGCCTTCTCCCCTTCGATCCGGTAAACCTGCGTCTCGATGCCCTTGAGCCCGAGAGCGAGTTCGCGTCCGTCCGCCAGCAAAATGTATTGGTCGAGCGACCCGTCGAACGACGCACCAAGTCGTTCGGCGTTGCCTGAAGCCGGATCGATCCGGTAGAGCCGTCCCTGCACATCGCGATATTTCCCCTCCAGCGAGCCTGCCGCAGCATTCACGGCAAAATGAATCCAGTGCCCGTCCGGCGACCAGCGAAGATTTGATTCAACGGCCTGGTTGTGCGTCAGTTGCTGCGCGCTGCCACCTGCTGCTCCGACCAGAAAAATTTCGTAGTCCGCCGGGTTCTCAATCCGCTTGTGGATTGGCTCGGTAAGGAAGGCAACCTGCTTGCCATTCGGCGAGGGCGCAATCTCGCTGATTGCCAGATCGACCTTCGCTATCGTCTCCGCGCCTGCCGCGAGCTTCGAGGAGGGTTCTGCGTTGGCTTTAGCTGCCTTGGGAACCTCTTTAGCTAGAGGCACCGCAACCGCCCGCGCCAGCGCCGGGGCTACCTCGACCTTCAGTAGAACGTCGCCGCGATACTGCTCGCGCCAACGCACCACGTCCTTCCACTCGTCTTTCCGATCATCCTCCTGGACATGCGTGAGCGGTGACGTGGCCGAGAAATAGATCGCCGAGCTGTCCGGCGCCCACGCAAATGCATGCACATCCAGCTTCTCGCTGTAGAGCGGCAATGCCTCGCCACCCGAAGCGGAAATCAGCCATATACGGCTCGATTTCCCATCTTCGTTTCCCGCATCGCCGCCTTCTGAACCCGCCGGCGCCCGGTCCGAGACAAACGCGATCCACTTCCCGTCCGGACTCCAGCGCGGCTGCTCGTCCGTCCCCGAGTGAGTCAGCGGTTTCAAGCCTGCCTGTGCGCTCCACAGCCAAAGATCGTGGCGATAAACGCTTGCCTTCCAGTCCGGCGTCTCCGTGGCAACGACGGCGGCAGACGCGTCCGGCGAAAGGCTGGTTGTGGTGATCTCGGTGGTGTTCAGGTACTCATCAAGCGTGATCGTGCTCCTGGGAACTTGTGCTACGGCGAAGCACGAACACAGGCAAAGCGAGGTCGTGAAAGCGCGACGAAAAAAGAGGTGCATATGAGCACTATACCGGTCTGACCGCAGGGGTTAGCATGGCCTGTGGATACCGGTGTCTACGAGATCGAACCATGAAAATCGACGCACATCAGCACCTCTGGAGATACAGCCCCACCGCATATGACTGGATCGACGGCAAAATGACAGTGTTGAAGCGCGACTTCCTGCCAGGCGATCTGCAGCCGCTGCTTGCCGCGAACGGATTTGATGGCTCCATAGCCGTGCAGGCCTGCCACACGATGGAGGAGACGCAATGGCTGCTCTCGCTCGCCGAAAAGAGTGACTTCATCAAAGGTGTCGTCGGTTGGGTCGACCTCTGCTCTCCCAACCTGCAGGCGCAGTTGGATAGCCTTGCGCATCTTCCCAGGCTGGTCGGCATTCGTCACGTGGTGCAAGCGGAGCCCGACGACGAATTCATGCTGCGCAGCGATTTTCAGCGGGGCATCGCTCGTCTCGCCGGCTACGGCCTTACCTACGATCTGCTTGTTTATCCACGCCACTTGCCCGTCGCCGCAAAGCTGGTGCAGGAATTCCCTCAGCAGCCATTCGTCCTCGATCACATCGCCAAACCCGGAATCGCCGACGGCCTGATAGAACCGTGGTCCCGCGACATCCGCGAACTGGCACAATGTGAAAACGTCTGCTGCAAGCTGTCGGGCATGGTCACCGAAGCCCGTTGGAAACATTGGAAACCTGAAGACTTTCGCCCGTATCTCGACGTGGTCTTCGAAGCCTTTGGCCCGCAGCGTCTGATGATCGGCTCCGACTGGCCTGTGTGTACCTTGTGCGCCCCCTATGCCGAGACCATCGCCATCGTGAACGACTACATCCGGCAACTCGACCTTACCCAGCAGGAGCAGATTCTGGGCGGCAATTGCGTTTCGTTCTACGGACTGCAATGATTGGGAAGCGCTTGGCTTCAGTCCCAGCGATCACCTTCATTTCAGAGTGCCGCCAGTGTTAGATTGGCTCTAGCGCGAAAGTGGCGGAATTGGCAGACGCACCAGACTTAGGATCTGGCGGGGTAACCCATGAGGGTTCGAGTCCCTCCTTTCGCACCATCCGCATTCCATTCCGCGCCGCGCCCGACCGCACGCGGCGCGGAGTGCTTGCATACTTCCCACAGGCTGTGCAGCGTGAATCCGCCCCTGACAGAGTAATCTGAAGAAACTATGAGCCCAACTCCGCAACAGCCCCAGATGAACGTCGTGCAGACTCCGGACTATCGCGAGTCCTACGCCAACAGCGTGCAGGTGCGCGTGAGCGTGTGGGACTTCTCGATGGTCTTCGGCCTTGCCTCCAGCGACAGCCCCGACCAGGTCACGATCCGCAACCACCAGGCCATTTTTCTCAGTCCGCAACAAGCCAAGGCGCTCTGGAACGTGCTGGGACAAAATCTCTCGCAGTACGAACAGGCCTTCGGCGCCCTCAATCTCGAACCGCAGAACATGAACTTCCCGCCGGGGCCGGTCAATTAGCGTTGTCTGAGGATAGCGGAGGCGCTCCCCGCCTGCCGCCGATGGGGCACTCGCCGGCGAGAACCGCCAGCGATCAGAAGACATACTCATGAGCAGGCGATTGCGTCTGAGAACGATCCTCGAGCCGCGCATGGACGTGCCATTCCCGCTCTGGTTGGTGTTTCCGGTCATCTTTGCCCTGCTGTATGTCAGTCACGTTTCGTTGCTGCGCCTGCCCTACTATTGGGATGAGGCCGGCTACTATATTCCCGCTGCGTGGGACTTCTTCCGCACCGGTTCCCTGATCCCAATTACCACTATGTCGAATGCGCACCCGCCGCTTCCCAGCGTCTATCTTGCGCTATGGTGGAAACTTTCCGGCTTCTACCCGGAGGTGACCCGGGAAGCCGTACTGATGATTGCCTCCGTCGGCCTTCTCGCCGTCTGGCGGCTCGCGCATCGTGTCGCCGGTTCCGGTCAAGTCGCCTTCTGGACAGTCGTGCTGACGACCTTGTACCCCATCTGGTTTGCACAGAGCACCCTGGCCCAAGCCGATATTTTCGCTGCGGCCTTTTCGCTCTGGGGATTGGTTTATGCGCTGCCCGACGGCGATCGCAAGCCGCGTGTTGCCGCCTTGTGGTTCACCGCTGCCGTGCTTTCGAAAGAGACTGCCATCGTGATTCCGATGACGCTGGCGGCGATGGCGCTGGTGGATGGATTTCGTTCAGCGCAGCCACATCGGAAGCGCCACCTGATCGACGCCGCCTGGTTTGCAGGATGCGTCATCCCGCTCGTCGTGTGGTACGGATGGCACTTCTCCAAAACCGGATTTGTCTTCGGCAATCCGGAATTTCTCGAATACAACGCTGAAGCCAATTTCGAGCCGACGCGCTTTCTGGCGGCTTTTGGACACCGCATTCTCCACCTCACGGCACACATGAATATGTTTGTTCCGTCGCTGCTTACCATCGCCGCTTTGATGCTGAGACCACGCCTTGACGCGGAAGGTCACGAACGCCCTCGCATCGGCACTGAGGTTTTGTGGCGGATCTTTTTCATCCTCCTTGCAAACGCAGCGTTCTTCAGCGTTCTGGGAGGTGCGCTGCTTACCCGTTACTTGCTGCCCATGTATCCGCTGGTCCTGCTCGTCGCCGTCTCTACATTCTCGCGCCGGGTGCCGTTTTGGCAGGCGCTCGCTCTCTTCTCGGCCTCGGCATTCATTGCAGGCCTCTTCATCAACCCGCCTTACCGCTTTGCACCCGAAGACAACCTGGAATATGCCCGCGTAATTCGATTGCACATGGCCGGCATCGCGCAGCTCAACAAGCGATACCCCGGATCCACGGTTCTTTCCGCATGGCCCGTTACCGATGAACTCACCAAGCCGGAACTGGGCTACGTAAAGACGCCGTACCAGGTCTACCGCCTCGAGGACTTCACCTCCGGACAGATCGATCGCGCCGCAGACAACCCCGGTGGCTACTCGACAGCCCTCGTCTTTTCGACAAAATACGATCCTCCCTCGCTGCTTCTGAACCTCGGACCGAAGAGTGAAGCCCTCGACGAAAGGTACTTTGGCTTGCATCACGATCTGCCGCCCGAAGCAATTGCTCTGCGCCTGCATGGAACCTTGAACTGGGAGCGCGAAGATCACGCCCAGTGGATCGCACTTATCCGATTCAACCGGCAGTTTGAAGCCCACGTTGAGTTGCCGCGTCCCGCACGATGAACTGCCCGACACCTTCGAGACAATGCGATGAATAAGCCGAAACACCTATAATCAAACCTGTTGTGCTCATTCTGAATCGATTTCGCGGATGGTTACGGCCGGTGCTTGGATGCGCAGGATTCCTGCTGCTTGCGGGCCTGACGTTGTATAGACATGCCGATGCCCAGGCTGCCGCAACCGATGCTGAGAGCGTGGGGAAAAACCGGATTCTGCTGGTCCTGCCTTTCGACAACGGCACCGGGCAGCCCAATCTCGACTGGATTCGCGAAGCTGCGCCTGAGATTCTCGATGCACGGTTCGCTTCCGCCGGCTTCGCGCCCATGAGCCGCGAGGACCGCACATATGCGCTTGACCATCTCGGCCTGCCGCAGCAGTTTCAGCCCTCGCGGGCAAGTGCACTCAAGCTTGCGCAGACGCTGGATGCCGACTCCATTATCGTCGGCAGCTACCGCATGGAGGGGACCGGCATCGTAGCCGAAGCTCGCGTTCTTGACGTTCCCCGTCTGCGCATGAGCGACCCAGTTGTGGCGCATGGTGAGATGCGGGACTTGATTGCCGTATTTGACTCGCTCGCGTGGCGCCTCACCCGCATCATGGATCCAGGATTCAGCGTTGCACAGGATACATTTCTTGCTGCCGGAGCCGGGCTCCGCCTCGACTCCTTCGAACAGTACATCCGCGGCATCTCAGAGCCGGACCAGCAGGAACGCCAGCGTCATTTGAAGCAGGCCGTTACCCTCAGTCCGAATTTCAGCCCAGCATGGATGGCGCTCGGCCGCGAGGATTTTAACGGACAGCAGTATGAAGAAGCTGCGTCGTCCTTCGCCAAGGTGAGTCCAAACGATCCTGATGTTTTGGAGGCGGGCTTTTACGGCGGTCTTTCCTTGCTCTACTCCGGTTCTTATAAGCGGGCAGAGGATGCCTTTGCGGGAGTGGCACGCGAATTGCCCCTTGGCGAAGTGCTGAACAACGAAGGCGTCGCCGTAAGCCGTCAAAATCACGACGGTACCGGCCTGTTTGTGCAGGCGGCCGCTGCTGACCCGAATAATGCCGACTACCACTTCAACCTCGCCGCGAGCCTCAAGCGCCACGGTTCCGAGGCGAGTGCTTTGAACGAACTGAACCAGTGCCTGAAACTCCGGCCCAGCGACACCGAGGCCCAACAGGTGCTCGCGGCGTGGAAGGCCCCCAAGGCCGCGGATGCCGATGAAGCGGGCGAACCGATCGAGCGCATCGTGCGTACCTTCGATGCGGTTGCGTTCAAGCAGGCGGCGGTGGTGATGGATCAGTTGGAGACAACTCGATTGGCAGCGCTTCCGCCCCACGACCGGGCTGTGAAACTGGCCGCCCGCGCCAAGGACTATTTCAACCGCGGGCTGCTCCTCGAAGCCGAGCGGTTGTACCAGACAGCGGAGGCGGACGATGCGCAGCTCGCCGATGCCCATGCCGGATTAGCCGCCGTTCGCGAGCGCACCGGAGACCTGAATGCAGCCCGGAAGGAGGCGAATGAGGCCTTGAAGCTCTCGCCTTCGCTGGATGCATACCTGGTGCTGGGAAGGCTCGATCTGGCGGCGAATCACATGGACGACGCGAGCCGCGATATTGGAGAAGCGCTGAAAATCGATCCCGGCAGCGCCACGGCGAAAGAGTTGAACCGGGAAATCGAGGCGAGGTCCGGGAAGAAACCGTAGCGATTGGAGTAAGTTATGCTTCGGCACGCGAGTGGATTTAAGTTCCGCGAACTCTTCAGCCTGATCGCAATGATCGGGCTCGCATCCGCCGGAGCCGTGCGTGCACAGCAGCCGGTGGTTGACAAGCTTGTCCTCGACGACACGATCCAGTCCGTCAGCGCCGGACTACTCGAGCGGGCCATTGCGCACGCCAACAGCCAGGGCGCCGCCGCTCTGCTGATCGAGATCAATACTCCCGGTGGCCTCGTCGATTCCATGCGTACCATGGCAGGCGCGATCCTCAGTTCCCGCGTGCCCATCATCGTCTATGTTGCCCCGGCGGGTGCGCGTGCTGGCTCCGCGGGATTCTTTCTGCTGGAGGCCGCCGATATTGCCGCCATGGCGCCCGGAACCAATGCCGGCGCTGCGCACGTAGTCTTCGAAGGTGGAAAGCCCGACGAAGTTCTGAGCCAGAAGGTGGAGAACGACGCCGAGGCATTTCTGCGGTCCTATGTCGCCAAACGCAATCGCAATACTGAGGCGGCGATTGCCGCAGTTGCGTCGTCGCACTCTTACACCGCCGAAGAGGCTCTGAATCAGCACCTCATCGACGTGATCGCGCCTAATGACGCGCAACTGCTCGACGCGATCGACGGGCGTCAGATCACGCTTATAGACGGCTCAAAGCTGACCCTGCACACCAAAAACGCACAAATCGAAGTTGTGCAGCCCACCCTGCGCGAGAACCTGCTCGGTTGGCTGGTGAACCCCAACATTGCGCTCCTGTTTCTGGTCGGCGGCGCGCTGCTGATCTATCTTGAATTCAACACCCCGGGAACCATCGTGCCGGGCGCATTAGGAACGTTGATGGTGCTGCTGGGCATCTTCGCTCTCGACTTGCTGCCCATTCGGTTTACAGCAGTTTTGTTGTTAATCGCGGCATTTGCGCTGATGTTTCTCGAAGCCAAGTTCGGCGGCCACGGCGCGCTTGCATTAACAGGGATTGTTTGTTTGACCTTTGGGACGTTGACCCTGGTTGCCGCTCCGATTCCGGAACTCCGCGTAAACCCGTGGGTCGCCGTGGGAGTGAGCCTGGGATTTGGAACCATCACTGTCCTCCTAGTCAGGCTGGCCATACGCGCGCGGCGCCTGAAAGCCAGGCTCGGAGCTGACGCGCTGGTGGGCAGCGAAGCGTCTGCCATGGAGCCGCTCGCGCCTGAAGGCCACGTGCTGGTGGAAGGCGAGATATGGCTAGCCGTGGCAAGCGAACCGGTTCCAGCGGGCGCTAGGCTGCGCGTAGTGGGGCACGAGCAATACCTGCTCCGTGTTGCCCCGGCTGAGTCGGCGGCGACACCGCGCACGGCCGCCTGAATTGATGCGAGAGTACAATCCGTGCTGAGTGGGGGAAAGCGCTATGCCCGATGTTTCGGTTCCAATTCTGATTGCAGTTGCCATTGTTGTTCTGTATCTCGTCAATTCCATCAAGATTCTGCGTGACTACGAACGGGCTGTGATCTTTCGCCTGGGCCGCGCACTGCCCGTTCCGAAGGGGCCAGGAATCATCTTGGTCTTCCGCCCCTTCGATCAGTTGGTTCGCATCTCTCTGCGGCAGGAAGTGCTGGAAGTTCCGGCCCAGGATGTAATCACACGCGACAACGTGACGCTCAAGGTGAATGCAGTCGTCACTTTGTACGTAGTCAATCCCAACGCTGCTGCCATCAAGGTGGCGAATTATGTGTACCAGACCTCGCAATTTGCGCAGACAACACTGCGCTCCGTCCTGGGCGAAGTGGAATTGGATGAGCTTCTCAGCCATCGCGACAAGCTGAATCTGAAGATCCAGACCATCATCGATCAGCGCACTGAGCCATTTGGCGTGAAGGTGATCTCGGTGGAAGTGAAGCAGGTGGATCTGCCGGAGCAGATGCTGCGCGCCATGGCGAAGCAGGCAGAGGCAGCGCGCGAAGCCCGCGCGAAGATCCTTCACTCACAGGGCGAGTTCGACGCAGCGCAAAAACTGGTGGACGCGGCGGCACTGCTTGCCACGCAGCCCATCACGCTACAGCTTCGCTATCTGCAGACGCTCACCGAAATCGGCGTCGAGAAGAACACAACCATCGTGTTCCCGTTGCCCATTGAACTGATGCAAATGCTGAACAAGCTGACTCCAGCCTCAATGCCTCCGAAGCCCGCGAGTGACAACTCGTAGAACCGAGTCCCCAAGAACCGATCGAGGATCTTCCTGAGTCCAAGAGCGAAGAATGATTCGAGACTTCAGCAAAGATGAACTGGAAGCCGAGGAGAGCGACCGGGACACCGAACTCACCCTAGGAGGCGGCACGCTCTTCGTTCTCGGCTGCGGGCTTCTGGTTCTCTGCATGGTCTGTTTCAGCATCGGGTACTTCGTTGGCCATCGCGCGCCGGTGTCAGCAACGACCTCGTCGCCATCCCCGTACGCGAAGCCAATCCCTATTCCAACTGCCTCGGGCCCCAAACCTGGAGCAGCCGGGCAGCCGCCGGCGAGGCCGCAGGCGATTGCAACGGCGGATGTCTCCAATCCTCCCTCGGGAGCCATTAGAACGCCGATCCCGGCCCAAGCCTCTGCTGTGCCCGGTAATCCAGGTGCGCCACAGCCTCAGGTAAAGCCGGTACTTGATTCCCAGGTACATCCTGCACTTGCCCTACAAACCAGCGGGGCGCAATCCACTTCCGTACTTCAGGTGCAGCCGGCGATGACGCAAGTCCAGGGCTGGATGGTGCAAATTGCCGCGGTCTCGCATCAAGAGGATGCGCAAGTGCTTGTCAATGCACTGCGCAAACGGGGCTACTCTGTGACCGCTCGTCGTGAAGTCGGCGACAGCCTTATCCACGTGCAAACTGGTCCCTTCGCAAATCGAAACGATGCAAACGAGATGCGCCAAAAACTGTTGAACGACGGCTATAA
The DNA here is from genome assembly GCF_049582745.1 of Occallatibacter sp. Lineage (GTDB taxonomy): Bacteria > Acidobacteriota > Terriglobia > Terriglobales > Acidobacteriaceae > Telmatobacter. Next base: position 88,718 of record NZ_JBAUUO010000010.1, on the reverse strand, counting down.
CGCCATCGTGCAGTAGATCGATGGCTACAGTGGGACCCAAAGCCGTACGAACCTCAGACCTTATCTGAAGCCATCCGCCACTCCTCCAACGAACAAACCTGCATCGGTCTATTGGCCTCTATCCGGCGGCCTGATGGACAGGTAATCTGCACTGGCTGTGGCGAGATCGGTAACAACGTGGAGTCCCCACAATTCGAGTCCAACAAGGGCGAACATTATGACGATCCATATGGCCTTTTCTCGGCGACTAATCGTCTCCCATTGTCTATAGAGCGGCACGAGTACCCCAGCACAGCTAAAACGGCAATCCAACTGCCAACAGGCAGGTGTGATTGCCACCAGCGATGAACAGGAAGCTGGCGCACGGATCGATCATGCCGCAACGCTCTCATTGGGTGCTGTCCTATGTCGATGAGACTTTGAGCAATCGTCTGGTTAGCCAAGTCGGTTATTGCCTTTACTTGGGCAATAACGAACTTGACGCACAAGTGTGTTTCGTTCGACAATGGGTCAAAGTGCTTACCTACGCCAAAATTAGGAGGCTGTTCTCGTGGAAGAATTCCGGTTGGGTTCCAGAATTTGCCGCCGGTACGTTGGGGTTCGGAATGATCGAACTCCATCATTTTTGGGTGGCCTACATTTTGATTGCTTTTGCTGGCCTATGGCTTATCGCGTGGTGGGAGTGCTCTGACTTTCTTTACAAGCAGACCTTGAATCGCCAAAAGGCTAAGGCTCGAATCAAGGCAAATAAACCTGATACGGCGCAAAGGTACAGACATGAACTTAAAAAAGAATTGGTCTACCGCAGTGGAGGCGTGGTTGTGGGAGTCGCAGTACTGGTTGCCGCGTTGGGTTATGTTGACTGGGAAGAGACAGCCTTCGAACTACAACAGACTATTGGCATCCTGACTCCAGCGGACGATCCAATGCCACCAAATCCATGCAGACCAATGCCATCTGCACCAACCTTATCTTCCATGCGTGTTTATTCCGCCGGGGGGATGAGTTGGTCCGATAAATCGAGGATCGTTCTGGTGCAGATCGGCAACCAAGACATGTTGTCGATTACGCGAGAGGGAAGACAGATATCCGTTTCGGGAGATATCTATACGCCAGACGGTGATGCTGTCCATATCGAGGGCAATAGTTTTGAAACTCCCCAGAATGGTGCATTCAGACCCAAGAGGCCCGATCGACATACTCTCAAGGTCTTTGATAAATGGCATCAAGAGGTACTGAATATTCGATTTCTCAACGACCATGCCATTAGGGTGCAGGGGATTTTCTGGAAACCAGGGAGGCTATTTCCTCTGGTTATTGATGGTGAAGCAGTTAAATTTGGAAGCGCTTCATTCGGTCATCCATGTAACGCTAATACAGATATCATCATTGGGGTCGGATAGGTGAGCCTATGAAACCTGAATACCGGAATGGAACGGAAGCGCGAAAGAACTTCGAAGAAGGAATGAAGAAGCTCTTTCGCGTTCCGAAGTCAGCAGTAACAAAGAAACCAAAACCTAAGAAGGGAGATCGCGAGAAGTGATGCGCTTTCCCCGTCCCCACCGTTTGAAGCGTGTGTCAGTCCGCTCCACTGTTCATCAGTTGAGCATAGGTGAGGCGACGTCCTACCGCTTGCATCATAGCGAGAGCGAAGCGGTCTTCATCGGTAAGCGGATTGTCCTTCGTCGCGCGGTTGTTGAAGCGGAACACTTGCTCCGCGACATAGCGGTCAAGGTGAAATGGTTCGACGGCGACATAGGTGCCCTTGAGGCCGCGTTTCAACAGGCTCCAGAAGTTCTCGATTCCGTTGGTGTGAACCTGCCCACGGACGTATTCCTGCAAATGGTTCACGGTGTCATGCACGAAATCCTTCTCCGCGAGTTTGTAGTAGCCCTGCGCCTGATCGGTGTACACGGTGGACTTCTTGTCCACGTTCTCAAGAATCATGTTTTGCAAAGTCTCGCGGTTCGTGTTGGGGATGACCTTGGCGCGAACCTGCCGCGTCTCACGGTCACGGATACCCATGACGATAGCTTTCTGCGACCATCCGCCAATCGGCTGCCCCTTGTACTTCTCGCGCACCTTGGAACGGTGCATGTTGCGGATGCGACCACCTATAAAGGCTTCGTCTACTTCCACCGGGCCGCTATCGGAACCACCCATCTTGGAAATGCTGCCAGACTTCATTGCTTCCCGGATGCGATGAAGCATGAACCATGCCGACTTTTGGCTAACTCCCAAAGCACGATGGAGTTCGTAGCTGCTGATTCCGTTCTTGCAGTTGACGAGCATCCAAAACGCTGCCATCCACTTGTCGAGTCCAAGCGCAGAGTCTTCGAACACCGTACCAACCTTGAGAGTGAACTGCCTTTTGCAGCCGTTGCAGAACCACAGTTTGCGCGTCCCACCCTTCTTTGTGGTGGCGTTCACAAACGAGACCTTCTCGGAGTCACAGCGGGGGCAGTAAACCTTGCCATCAGGCCAGCGAAGCCACTTCGCATACTCAAAAGCCCGCTCCGGGTCACCGAAGTAAACTATTGCCTGCTGAAGAGTTACCGGCTTTTTCATGTTTCGCACCTTCCGACTAAGAACATTATCGCTCTTTCAGATTTGTGCGTCAAGGTTATTATTGCCTTTACTTGGCATTTGGATTGAGGCGTTTAGCGGAAATCTTGGACGGAAAGGCTTGACTCCACTAGGCGGTGACTTGGGGGGAGTCCGCGCCACATCGGCGCTAAGGTCACCCATGTCCTGATAGCGGAAGATGGGGAACCCAGATCGTACGTGGACCAGCCGCCTATTTCCACCCTCACGCGCGGGACGACACTCCGGAATCCTCCAAAGCATTGAGGAGAGCGGTCTTTCAAAACCTGACCGCTCGCGGTACTTCGGAGTTTCGTTTGCACGAAGGTGCTACCTCGAGCAGGTTAAGGTGTGGGTAAAATCGCATTGAATCTGCGTGCTGAAGACCGAAGCGGAGGTTGAATGGCTGTACGCGTTAGCTGGCTGGAAAAGGCTCTAAAACCTGATTCCGATCCGATCGCAGCATCCTTTGGATGGCTGGAGAAGTTTCTGGCGCCCGAGGAGGATAGGGCGGAGCGCCGGCGCGTGGATCAGTTTGCGGCCTACCGCTGGAATGGTTCGGCCCTGACGCAGGAGGCGGTCAGGGATATCAGTTCGACGGGCTTGTATCTTGTGACAAAGGAACGCTGGGAGCCCGGCACAATTCTCACGCTGAACCTGCAGCGGGAAGGATCTTTGGAACTGGACCCGGCGCGCCGGATCACCACGCAAGCGAAGGTTGCGAGGTGTGGAACGGATGGTGTGGGACTGACTTTCCTTTGGTCGAAAGACGATCCGGAGTCGCGCCGTTGGGAGACTCTGCTGGAGTCGCTGATCGAGCAAACGAAGCCGCGAGACATGCAAAGCCTCGTGCAAATGGTCGAAGCCTTCGCGTTTTTAGGTCGCATCTGTTCAGAAGGCGCTGAAGAAATCGGGGAGTGGGTTCGCACCAGGGCAAGCAGCCATAAGGTTCTGAACGCTGTTTCGATTGCACTGAAGACAGAGAACGTGCTTGGCCTTGACCTCGCAGGTACCAGAGCGCGTGTCAATCCGCAGGTCGCAGTGCGCATTCTTGAAATCGGATCAGGCACGGACGAAGAATGGCTGCATGGATTCTGGGCCGGCCTTTTGATAACGTCGATCTCGCCCGATGGAAGAGACACGACGAATCTGGAGTTTGTTGAATTGTTCAGCCAACTCACCTCGATTCCGATCCGGATCTTCACGGTTGTATGCACACGAGCAACGAAGGTCCTTTCGGAATCAGGCAAAGTCATCGCGAAGCCGCTGGCCTGCAATATGGAGGAACTGGTTGCAACAGTAGGATCGCGAGGATCTCTGATAGAGCGCGACCTCGAAGCTCTGTCTGGATTTCAATTAATAGAGATAAGAGCCGGCAGTGCCTCCGCGCTGCTGAGGAGTAACGAAGTCTATATCACGCCCACGACTCTCGGATTGCAGCTGTTCGCGCTTTGCAATGGGCATCGAGGAACCCCGCGGGAGTTCTATTTCTAGCTTTCCCATGCCTTAAAAGCGAACCCCTTTGACAGGCTTAGGGATACCCGGCTAATCGAGAGCACAGGATTTGGGCAATGTGCCTGGGCTAGGAGGATTCCCAGCGCTTTTGCCGGACCGCGCTGCATCGACTGAGCTAAACTGCACAGACTTTTTTGGTCTCGGATGCAAGGCTGAGGTATGCTCAGAAACCGCAAGGGCACGTTCAATACGGACAGATACTTATCAGCCACAGGACCAGGACGAAGAATTATTCGCCTCAAAGCGAAGCAGGTCTTTTCTTCCCAGGGAGAACGAGCGGACTGCCTGTTCTATCTGAGGACGGGCCGTGCCAAGCTTACGGTCGTCTCCAGAGGCGGCAAAGAAGCCACGGTTACACTACTGACTCCGGGAGACTTCTTTGGCGAGGAATGCATGGCTGGGCCAAACGAACAACGCACGACCAGCGCCACGGCCATTACCGTCTGTGTGGTGCTCAAGATCGATAGCGAGGAATTGACCCGCGTCCTGCATTCTGAGAATGCATTCTCAGACTTGTTTGTGCAGTTCGTTGCACACCGAAGCAGCAGAACTCAAGCCGATTTGATCGATCAATTATTTAACAACAGCGAACGGCGCCTCGCGAGAACACTTCTGCTAATGGCAGACTACGGCAAAACGTCCGATCCGGTGACCGTAATTCCCAAGGTCACTCAGCAGACCCTGGCGGAGATGATTGGAACGACTCGTTCGCGGGTAAGTTTCTTCATGAACCGCTTCAGGAAGCTCGGCTACATCAGCTATAACGGCCGCATCCATATTCATGAATCGCTGCTCAGCATGGTGCTCCATGACAAGTTGCCTGAGCAGAACGCATCGCGGCCCACACTCCTCGACCCCCCGCTGAGTCGAGCACGAAACGCAATTGCGCCGTGTTCAAAATTGACCAGCGCCGCTTTTGAGCATCCGCTAAAGTATTTCTTTCCCCCCCAACATTGAGTCTCGAAGGAGACGAATAGTGACACCTCAGGCAAGTTCGAGTTTTCGCCACACGCTTAACACGGACGTTCTACACGATGCGACCAGCACCGGTCGGGATTCAGTCTCGCCAGTCGGAAATAAATCTGAACTTTTCTTCACACGAGCATGGACGGACCGCACGGATCGAAAGACAAGTGAGTTGAACCGTCCATTATCACCGAGCCTTTTAGAAGCAATCCGCTTCCTCCTCAAGAGAATTGAAGGAACCTCCTATCCGACCCAAGACCCCATTGCAATCGAAAACATCAAGGCCTACCTCCGTTGCCGGATTGCTGAACTCGAAGTGGCAGAAGGGTTGAGGCCGCAAGGATTAGGAGCAATCGAGCCTTCCTTTTCGCCCAACACGGACGGCTGGCCGCAAGCACAAGGTCGTGGGCTTCGATCTCCAGCGATCCCGGCCCCATTCCAACAGGACCTAAATGAAGATGAAGATCTGTCTAACCGGAACAGACCGGTAACACGATCCGAGCGGGGTTCACACCGTAACCAATTCTCAACGTTGATCACCGAAAGGAGCACATGATCGCCTCTCAGCTGACCTGCCATTTTCCGCACAGGCACAATAAGGACGGTTCGCACGATTCAATTTGCATTTTGTGCTTCGCGACAATTGCATCGGTTCAAAATGAAGCCGATCTCGCGCAACATGAGCAAAATCATATATGCGATATGGTTTTTCTCGATTACACCAGTCAAACCTGTCGAGTGCCGAGCCGGCACTTTTCCGACGAATTCGTCGAACAGTCGTGATTCTGACGAGTGGTATTCAAAGAACGCTGATCAGTTCTTTACCCGCTATTCGACATAATATCCTCCATTTGACGAATACCGAAGTCATCATTGGTGGCTTTGCTCTCGTCCTCATCATCATTTTTGTTTTGGCGGCATTCCTCGACAAACGCTGGGGAACAGCGGCTGCGCATCGCGACTTCGGCGCTGACGAAAAACCCAATTCCCTCAAGCAAATCTCCAAAGGCATCGACAAAGATGGGTCGAGCAAACTCTACACGCGTTATGCGGATTTAAGTGCCCGTGCTCTCGGCACCGCTGAGCAGTGTATTGCTTTCCGCGTCGAGAAACACCAGAATCTCGCGGGGGATTGATCCAGGGATCCGGTTGCAGCGGCTCTTCTCGGGTGTGCCTACGGACGTGGCCGACGCGAAAAAAGCGGGCAGAACCATTTTCATTCGTTAACATCTAGCGGAGGGCTCCGCGCCGCGAATTCCCTGCCCCCTGCGCTAGCCTGGCACGACCATTCCCGATTTTGCTGAACCAAGGTCCATACATCAGGGGTCCATGCAAAGGAGAAGCATGAAGATTTTGAGCCGCGTGTTACTGGTTGCCGTTTCGATGGTTTTGATTGGAGCCTGCGTACAGGCGCAGGTGGACGAGAAGGTTTTCTCAGACATGAAATGGCGAGAGATTGGGCCGATGCGCGCCGGGCGAACGCGTGCGCTGGCCGGGGTGCCGAGCGAGCCGGCGACGCTTTACCTGGGCGCGGTGAATGGCGGCGTGTGGAAGACGACGGACGCGGGCTCGACTTGGCATAGCGTGTGGGACAAAGAATCGAGCGGGTCGATTGGCTCGATTGCGGTTTCTCTGAGCGATCCGAACACCATCTATGCGGGAAGCGGCGAGGGGCTGCAGCGGCCGGATCTTTCGACGGGAGATGGGGTGTACAAGTCGACCGATGCGGGCAAGACGTGGACGCATCTGGAGGGACTGCGCGACGGGCAGCAGATCGGACAGATTGCGATTGATCCGAAGGATGCGAACCGCGTGTTTGTGGCGGTGGAGGGGCATCCGTTTGGACCGAATGAGGAGCGCGGGCTTTATCGCACCGACGACGGCGGGAAGACATTCAAGCGCGTTTTGTTTGTCAGTAATAAAACCGGCGCGTCAGAGGTGCAGATCGATCCAACGAATCCGCAGATTGTGTTTGCGGGAATGTGGCAGCGGCAGGAGGCGCCGTGGGAGAACGGGTCGTTTGGCGGCGGAGAGGGCGGACTGTATCGCACGACCGATGGCGGCGATACATGGAAGAAGCTGACGGGGAATGGGCTGCCGGATGAAATTTTGCAGTTGCAGATGACGATTTCGCCGAGCAATCCGAAGAGGATTTATGCGGAGATCGCGCCGGTGAAGGGGCCGGTCTGGCTGTATCGGTCAGACGATGGCGGCGACCACTGGGTGCACGCGCCGGAAGACGACTCGCGGCCGGAGGAGCGGATTGGCGGTGGGGATGTTCCAGTGCCGCTGGTCGATCCCAAAGATCCCGACACGGTGTACGTGGCCAGCATTGTGAGTTGGAAGTCGACAGATGCCGGCAAGACGTGGAAGGCGCTGCGCGGATCGCCGGGTGGGGACGATTATCAGAATGTCTGGGTGAATCCGAACAACACGAAGATCATTGCGCTGGCCAGCGATCAGGGCGTGGTGATTTCACAGAACGGCGGCCACAGTTGGGCGGAGTGGTACAACCAGGGGACCGCGCAGATGTATCACGCGACGACGGACAATGCGTTTCCCTATCGCGTGTGCGGCGGTCAGCAGGATTCAGGATCGGCGTGCGTGCCGAGCCGCAGCAATGATGGGCGCATCACGTTTCACGATTGGCATCCGGCGGGCATTGAGGAATACGGATATGCGGCGCCCGATCCGCTGGACCCGGACATTGTGTACGGCGGCAAGGTTACAAAGTACGACCGGCGCACAGGGCAAATCCAGGACGTGGAGCCGAAGCCGTTGCGCGGGTATCGCGCGTTGCGCACCGAGGCTCTGATGTTTTCGCCGGTCGATCCGCACAAGCTGTACTTTGCTACGAACACGCTGTGGCTGACGGAAGATGGCGGGAAGAACTGGAAGGAAGTGAGTCCCGATCTGTCGCGCGAGACGTGGCAACTGCCGGCGGTGGTGGACGACTACAAGGACGCGCCGGCGGCGAAGGTGACGCAGCGCGGCGTGATTTACTCGCTGGGACTATCGCCGCTGGATGGGAACCGGCTGTGGGTCGGCACCGACGATGGGCTGATCTGGACGACGGAGGATGCGGGTGGGCACTGGACGAACGTGACGCCGCCAGCGATGAAGGCTTTCTGGAAAGTCTTCAACATGGATGCGGGACACTTTGACGCGCAGACGGCGTACGCGGCGGTGAACACGATGCGGCTGGATGACATGCGGCCGCATTTGTTCCGCACGCACGACGGCGGCAAGAGCTGGACGGAGATCGACAACGGACTTCCGGATGGAGCGGCGACGAGCGCGATTCGCGAAGATCCGAAGCGCAAGGGGCTGCTGTATGCGGGATCGGAGACGCAGGTGTATGTGTCGTTCGACGACGGCGATCACTGGCAGAGCCTGCGGCTCAATATGGCGGCGAGTTCGGTGCGGGATCTAGAAGTGAAGGGCGACGACCTGATTGCGGCTACGCATGGGCGCGGCTATTTGATTTTGGATGACGTGACACCGCTGCGGCAGGTTGCGGCGGCAACTGAAAGCGAAGTTGCGCATTTGTATGCACCGCAGACAGCGCTGCGCATTCGGAATGATATGAATCCGCCGACGCCGTGGCCTGCGGATTTTCCTTCTACGAAGAATCCGCCGGATGGGGCGGTGATTGATTACTACCTCGGCGCGAACGTGTCGGGCGTGGTGACGCTGGAGATTGTGGACGGCAAGGGGCAGACGATTGCGCGCTTCAACTCGGACGATCCGATGCCGAAGCCGGACCCGCATTATTCCGTCCCGTCAGTGTGGGAGCGGAAGCCGCGCGTGCTGTCGGCGGCGCCGGGACATCATCGCTTCCTCTGGGACATGCAGTATCCGCAGGTGCCGGGACTGTCGACGGGACCGGATGACATGCTGGCGACTCCGCACGATACGCCGCAGGTTTCGACGGCTCCGTGGGTGATGCCGGGCGAGTACACGGTGAAGTTGATTGCCGGTGGGAAGACGCTTTCGGAGCCGCTGAAGGTGGTAATGGATCCGCGGGTGAAAACGCCGATGGCGGACCTCGAGCAGCAATTCACCGTGGCGAAGCGGATGTATGACGACGTGATGAAGGCGACGGCGGCGTTGCACGAGATCAGCGTGCTGCGCGAGCAGCTGAAGGCGCGCAAGGGTCAGCCGCCAGTAGGGCAGGCTGGGCCGACGATCGATTCGAAGCTCGATGCGATTGCGGGGCCTGAGCATGGCGGGCGCGGATTCGGACGCGGACCGGCTGGGCCGGCGACACTGGGGTCGGTACGGATGATTCTGGCGCGGCTGGAGCACTCGATCGAAGCTGCGGATGCGGCTCCGACGACGGCGCAGAGCGAGGCGGCTGAGACTGCGGCGAGACCGCTGGATGGGCTGATCGAGCAGTGGGAGAAGGTGAAAGCGTCGGATGTGAGGGCGCTAAACATTGAGTTGAAAAAGCAGCACCTCGCGGCGATCGATCTCGATACGCGGGGATTGAATCGCAGGCTCGAAGATGAACTCGAGATGGGCGACGAGGAGTAGACATCTTCAGAATTGCGACGGAAAGCAAAATGACCACCCCAGGGTGGTCATTTTGCATGGATGCAAGCTGCTTGCGTGAGACTGCGGTCTAGCGGTGATGACCGCCGCCGCCGTGGCTGCTCGAGTGTCCGCCGCCACCAGAATTGCCGCCGCCGAAGTGACCTCCTCCACCACCGGAATGGCCACCGCCAAAGTGACTGCCGCCGCCTCCGAAGTGACTGCCTCCGCCACCGCTGAAGTGTGGAGCCGAGGGGGCTTTGTACCCACCGCCTCTGCCACCACCCCAGAAGGAGTGGCCACCTCCGCCGAAGCTTTGGGCCTTGGGAGCTTTGTAGCTCCCGCCGCCGTAGCTGTATGCCTGGTGGCCGCCGCCGAAGGAGCGGAATCCGCCGCCCGATGGAGCGTGCGCAAAGCCGGAGCTTCCATAGGTGCTCGATCCGCCGTAGTTGCGCGAGCCGCCTGCATATCCGCCGCTGTATCCGTAGGAACGGTTCACGGAGCCGGAGCTATAACCGGGCGAGCGATAGGCCTGTGTGTTGCTGCCGCCGAAGCCGGGACGCATGCCGTAGTTCTGCAGAGGATGGCCATAGATGCCGGGTGATCCGTAGGACCCGCGGCCCGCGTTTCCGTAGGCTTCGCGGGCTCCGCCGTAACCGCCCTGGGCGAATGCGCGAGTGTTGCCGTACTGCTGGGGTCGCCCCGTGGCCTGGGGCGTGCGATTGCCGTATCCGTAGCTGGACTGGCCGTTGCCGTAGCCACCGCCGCGACCGTAGGTGCTGCCATTTTGGCCGTAGCCGCCGCCACGAGCGAAGGTGTTGCCGTTCTGGCCGTAGCGCTGACCGAAGCCATTACCGCCATGGCGCTGCCCGTAGCCGCCATAGGTGTTGCCGGAGGACTGGTAGCCGTTGCCGTGGCCGTAGGTATTGCCGTTGCCCTGGTATCCGCGGCCGAAGTTTCCTCCGTTGCGATTGCCGAAGTTGCCCTGGTTTCCGAATGCGCGCTGGTTGCCAAATGCGCGCTGGCCGCCGTTAAAGGCGCGGGGCGTGGGGCTGGTGGCATGGGGGAAGTTGCCGCGATCGAGACCGGAGCGGAAGGTGTTGTGTTGCCAGCCACCGCGACCACCGCGGTCACCCCAGCCGCCGCGACCGCCCCAGCCACCATGATCGCGGAAGCCGGCCAGCTCGCCGTGTGCTCCCCAATAGCGGCCGCCGCCGTGAGCAAAGCCCCAGTCGCGAACTTCGCCGCTGTGCGTGCACCACACATCGCCACCGAAGAAGATGGCGTGCGAGAGCCAGTCAAGGCCCCAGCCGAGCCATCCAAAGGGAGTGACGGAGAAGGCGTCCATGGCAATGCCGGGACCCCATTGAAGCAGAGCGTTGCCGACAAAAGATCCGATGGCCCCGAGGACGTTGTAACCAGGGTACGGGTCTACGGGCTGTCCGTAAGCCTCCCATGGGTTGTACTGGGGCACGTAGACGACCTGCGGCGTGGGCGGGGCGATCTCGATATTGCCCTGGTCTTCGATCACGTCCTGCTGCGGAGTGCTCTCAAGATTGCCGGCGGCCTGGGCGCGATCGCGCATCACCTGGACGGTCTGCATCACGTCCTGCGGCTGGTTGTAATAGGCGTTCCCGAGGTCGGTGGTCCACTGCAGGTTCTGAGCCATCTGGTCGAGCACCTGCGGAAAGGCGGTGAGCGCCTTGATGCTTGGATCCCATGAGGTCTGCGCGTTGGCGCCCGCGGCAATCTGGTCAGGCGGTGCGCCCCCTTGCATGTGCAGCCACTGGTCTGCGGCGGCTACCTGCGCCGGATAGGTGGAGGCTGCCAGAACCATGGAAACGAGGTTATCGGGGTAGAGAGCGATGGGGGCGATCATCTGTTCGAGGCGGTCGGGGTTGAGGGCCTGCGCCGGCTGATAGGGCTGGGCGATGCCCTGGGTCGGATCGTTGTAGCTCTGTTGTTGCTGAGGGTATCCCTGCTGCGGGTAGCCCTGCTGCTGGCCATAGGCCGGAGGCTGCTGATGTTGGGGCGGCTGCTGGTATTGCGGAGTTGGCGAGTATTGGCTCGCCGTGGCGCCGGGTTCGTCGGCAGGCCAGTTGGGAATCGGGGAGGGTTCCTGCGCCACCGCAGTAAAGCCCGCCAAACCAAATCCGATGAGGGCCAATGCCGGGATTGAGGGGCGGAACCGGCAGAATCGATGCGCTGACTGACCGTTGAGACCTTCAAAAGCGTTGGGAGGTAAACCCGAGAGCGATGTACAAGAGAGCGAACGCAAGGTACGCAGATCGAATTGGGGTTTCATTATCCCTCACTGGATTCGTGCGAAGCGCCGCTCTGACTTGAAAGCATTTGTCATCGCCGAGTGCTCGTGTACGCCTGTTGTGGCTTCCGATCGGAATGAACCGTCGCATTGAACCGCCGCAGAGGTACCTAAATAGCAACCCTGAGACCGCGGGTTAGTTTCGCGGATGTAACGGAATTGTTGAAATTAGGCAAGGTCGACGGGATGGGGTGTGGCAAGCGGGGACCGGATGCCAGAGGGTAGAGTCGGGGCAGAACTGCTGTGTTTTTCTAAACATGTGCTCGGCGGAGGAGGGCAAAACAGAATGCCGAAGGCTGCGGCCTGATTAAGAAAAAGCCACTAGAAGGAGGCGGTATGACTCCAATGTTGTGGACCGAAAAATCTGCTCAAGGGAATACAATCGACTCGCTATGGCAACCGTGACACTTCCTACCGAAATTCCGCCGCGCTCGCCCAAGGGCGAGTTCCGCAATGAGCCGTTTACCGACTTCAAGAACCCCGAGAACGCCCGCAAGATGCAGGCTGCGCTGGACTTGGTGGCCAGCCACCTCGGTCACGAATACGACCTGATCATTGGCGGGCATCGCCTGAGAACCGACGGCAAGATCAAGTCGTTCAATCCAGCGCGGCCGGCGCAGGTGGTGGGCATCCACCAGAAGGCCGACGCGGAGCATGCCGAGAAGGCAATGCAGGCCGCGCTCGATGCATTCGAGACCTGGAGCCGTACGTCGGTAGAGACACGTGTCTCTCTGCTGCTGAATGCGGCGAAGATTATTCGTGAACGGCATTTTGAATTTTGCGCATGGCTCACGTACGAAGTGGGCAAGAACTGGGCCGAGGCCGACGCGGATGTTGGCGAGACGATTGACTTTCTGGAGTTCTATAGCCGCGAGGCCCTCCGGCTGGCGAAGGCGGAGACGCCGATCCAGTTGCCGGGTGAGATCGATCGACTGATGTACATTCCGCTGGGCGTGGGCGCGGTGATTCCGCCGTGGAATTTTCCGTTTGCGATTATGGCGGGGATGACGGTGGCATCGGTGGTCACGGGAAACACGGTGATCCTGAAGCCGTCGAGCGATTCGCCAACAATAGCCGCGAAGTTTGTGGAAGTGCTGGAGGAGGCCGGGATGCCGGGCGGCGTGGTGAATTTCTGTCCGGGATCGGGCGCGACATTCGGCAACGCGATCGTGGAGCATCCGAAGACGCGGTTCATCGCGTTCACTGGGTCGCGCGACGTGGGCCTTGAGATTCACGAGCGCGCAGCGAAGCACCAGAAGGGACAGATCTGGATCAAGCGGACGGTGCTGGAGATGGGCGGCAAAGATTCGATCCTGGTTTGCGCGGATGCGGATCTTGACGCTGCGGTGGATGGCGTTGTTGCTTCGGCATTCGGATTCAGCGGGCAGAAGTGCTCGGCGTGTTCGGGGGCGATTGTCGAGGCGCCGGTGTACGACATCTTTGTGGAGCGCGTTCGCGAGAAGGTGGCCAAGCTCACAGTAGGCGATCCTGCGACGCATCCCAACATGGGGCCGGTGGTCAACAAGTCTGCAATGGATTCGATCCTCGGCTATATCGAGAAGGGCAAGAAAGAAGGCCGGCTGGTTGCAGGTGGCAAGGCTGTCGAAAACACAGAGGGCGGATTCTTCATCGAGCCGACAGTGATTGCGGATATCGCTCCGGACGCGGTGATTTCGCAGGAGGAGATTTTCGGGCCGGTACTGGCAGTGATCAAGGTTGCGGATCTTGATGAGGGGCTGCAGGTCGCGAACAATACCGAGTACGGACTGACGGGCGCAATTTATACCGGATCGCGTGAGGCGCTGGAGATGGCGCGGCGCGAGTTTCACGTGGGCAACTTGTATTTGAATCGCAAGTGCACGGGCGCGATGGTGGGTGCGCATCCGTTTGGCGGATTTAATATGAGCGGCACGGATTCAAAGGCGGGTGGGCCGGATTATCTGCTGCTGTTTACGCAGGCGAAGAGCGTGGCGGAGAAACTGTAAGACGCCCAATTTGGAAGTAGACAGCGTCCCTCGGGAGAGATTCTCTCGAGGGATTTCTGTTTTTTCTCGTGAATTTTGATTGAACAAGTTGAGAATCGTCGCGTTGATCGAGCAAAATGCAGTTTCCTTGATTCAATCTTAAGTTTTCAGAACTAATCTTGCTGACGACTACCGACGAGGCTCTCGTCACAATCTTTCTGCAAGAGGTATCGAGATGCGACTGAATCAACTTGTTGTTTCCGTAGTATTGGTGCTGCTCGGAATTCCGTCCATGGCAACGGCTCAATCGAACTGGAACGTAAAGCAGACGTTTCACATTGGCGGCGAGGGTGGCTGGGATTATGTGACGATTGATGCGCAGTCGCACCGGCTCTTTGTCACGCGGTCAACGCATACGCAGGTGATCGACGATGAGAGCGGAAAGGTTCTGGGAGATATTCCGGGACAGATTCGCTCTCATGGCGTGGCGCTGGTTCCGAAGCTCAATCGTGGATTCATCACCGACGGCGGCGGCAAGGGCGCAATCCTGGTATTCGATCTGAAGACCTATGCGGTGCTGGGTAAACTCGCGGCCATGCCGGATGCGGATGGAATCATCTATGACCGCAAGACCGATCTGGTGCTGGCTGTCTCCGGCGACGGCAACGCACTGATGACCTTCCATCCGGACATCGATCCGCAAAGCGGAAAGATTGATGCGCCGATTGAGTTGGGGGGTGCCCCCGAGTTTCTAGCCGCGGATGGCGAGGGTAAAGCATTCGTCAACCTCGAAGACAAAGACCTTGTTGCCGTGGTCGATCTGAATACGCGCAAGGTCCTCGCGAAGTGGCCCGTTGCGCCAGGCGGTCATCCAGTCGGCATGTCGATGGATCGGAACGCGCATCGCCTCTTTATCGGCTGCCGCAATCCTCAAAAGCTTGTAGTGATGAATGCCGAAAACGGGAAGATCGAGGCGGCGCTTCCGATTGGAGCCGGCGTGGACGCAACCGGCTACTATAACGGGCAGTCCTTTGCCAGTTGTCGCGACGGATCACTCACGGTAATCGGCACAGCGGGCGACAAGTTCGCGGTCGAGCAAACGGTGAAGACGGCGGATGGGGCGCGGACCATGGGCATCGATGGAGGGAATCATCAGATCTATCTTCCGACCTCGGAGTTTGAGGACGCAACCGGCGGTGGACGGCCGAAGTCGAAGCCAGGCACATTCAAGCTGGTGGTGGTAGGGCGATAGACAGATTCCTGGAATTCGCAACAAGGCAGATACTCGATCGCACCTTGGTTTTCTTCCCGAACATCCAATGCGTGTGGAGGCTAGATGCCAACGATTGTTAGATTTTATGAGTTGGGTGGGCCTGAGGTTTTGAAGATTGAAGAGGCGCCGCTGCAGGAACCTGCCATGGGCGAGGCGCGATTGAGGGTGCTGGCGGCGGGACTGAATCGTGCGGAGGCGCTTTACTATCGCGGCCAATACCTCGAACAGCCGCAGTTGCCGTCCCGGATTGGGTACGAGGTTGCGGGCGTTGTCGAAGCTGTCGGCGAGGGCGTTGATTCGAAGTGGATCGGCAAAAGTGTTGCAACGATTCCGGCGTATTCGATGAACGAGTACGGCACGCTGGGCAAGCAGGCGGTGGTGCCGGCCACCGCTTTGACTGAATATCCCGCGAACCTGACGCCGGAGCAGGCGGCGGCCGCTTGGATGCAATACCTGACTGCATATGGAGCGCTGGTGTTTTACGGCAAGGTGAGTGCCGCAGATTTTGTTTCGATTCCGGCGGCTTCTTCGAGCGTCGGGTTGGCTGCAATCGACATTGTGCGCGATGCGGGAGCAACGGCGATTGCGGTGACGCGCACATCAGCGAAAAAGGATGCATTGATCGCGCTCGGAGCGCATCACGTGATTGTCAGCGGCGAAGAGGATTATGCGGGGCGGATAAAGCAGATCACGGGTGGCAAAGGAACCCGCCTGATCTTTGATCCTGTGGCAGGGCCGTATGTGGAAACGCTGGCGGCGGGCGCAGCGCAGGAGAGCGTCTTATTTATTTATGGCGGACTCTCGATGCAGCCGACGCCGTTTCCGCTGAGGCAGTCGTTCCGGAAGGGCCTGAGTATGAGGGCCTACAGTGCGCGGGAGATCACGACGAAACTCGATCGGTTGGCGGCTGCGAAAAAGTACGTCTTCGACCGTCTGGCGGATGGGCGGTTTGTACCGAAGATCGCGAAGACGTTCGCATACAAGGACACGGTGGAGGCGTATCGGTATCTTGAGTCGAACGCACAGGTGGGAAAAGTTGTGATCAGGGTATCGTGATTCTTACACTAGTTTGAGATCGTTTAGGGTAAATCTGCGAAGGCCGCTGATTGAATCAGCGGCCTTCGAGTTTGGTACGAAGTGATTTCGCTACGACTGGGCGAGGGCTGGAGAGCCAGTCGACATGGTCGGGGCCTGCTGCATCTCGGCTTCGAGCTTGCTGCCGACTTCTGCTGCAGCCTGCGCGAGCACGCGGTGATGGATCGTGAAAAGGGCGAGTTCCAGACGATCGCTGACGCCGGTCTTGTCGTAGATGGAGCGGAGGTAATTCTTGATGACCTGCTCGGTGGTCTTGAGGCGCAGCGCGATCTCGCGATTCTTGCAGCCCTGGACGATGAGCGCGACGATGCGCATCTCTTTCGGAGTAAGGCGGTCGCGAACGCGAGTGCCCACCATATCCTCTTCAGGCGAGTCGGGAATCTGAAGCTGGGGCGGCGCCCATGTATCTCCGGCAGCCACGCGGCGGACGCACTCGACGAGCGCCTGGCCGGTGACATTGCGGAAAACGACTCCCCTGAAGCCTTGCTGCAGATAGCTGCTGGCAGCCTCGGTGTTTTCGGCGATGACGATGCCGCGGCTGTTGGAGGCTTCGAGCAGCGTTTTCAAGCGGGCCATGTCGGGCCGCAAGGATGCTGCGAAGACCACGATGGACCCGGGGAAGGTGGTGACGGCATGCATCATCCGATCCAGATCGGTACATTGGGCAATGATGCGCAGGTCTTCGTCCATGGCCAGAACCTTGGCGGTCCCTGCACGAAAGATAGCCTGTGAATCTGCGAGAATGACCTTGTTCATTTTTTGCGCCTCTTCGCCTGGGAAACACCTTACATTTGGCCGAAACCGGCATCTCATTTCTCACGGGCCGGGTGCTGCTATTCCATCTGATGGCGTTTATTCTGCCTGCAACTACTATCGACAACCGCCTAAAAAGCCCGTGGGAATTCCCCTGATTGGTGTAGTGGAAATCATACACATGCCTTTCGTCACTCCGATTGCTCAGAGGTACCTGCACCTAGGTAATACCCTGAAAATAAGCTTACAGCCCAAATGACCGAGCCGTCACGGAGAATCCTTCGGGGTTGCCTGAACACCCTGTTTACCGACTTGGCACAAGAGGGAGTTACTGTAGTGGTATGGAACCACGGACTGCCGCTGGTGGCGACCAGTGATTGCTATGGATTTGATTGGAATGAAAGCAGTTGCAGCCCTGCGAAAAGACGGTAGAGATCGTAGACTGGAAAGGTTATGGCGAGGCCGAATTTACTGGCGGTGGATGACGATGTAAGCGTTCTGGAGGCGGTTGTACAGGATCTGCGCCGTCAATATGGTGCGGAATACCGGGTGATGCGCGCGGCCAGCGGCCAGGCGGCCCTGGATACCCTGCAGATACTGAAGACGCGCCAGGAGCCGGTTTCGCTGCTTTTGAGCGACCAGCGGATGCCGGGAATGACCGGAGTGGAGTTCCTGGAGCGAGCGAAGGAGATCTTTCCGCATGCAAAGCGGGTGCTACTGACGGCCTATGCCGACACCGAAGCGGCGATCCAGGCGATCAATACGGCGCGCATTCACTATTACCTGACCAAGCCATGGGATCCGCCGGAGGAAAAGCTGTACCCCGTGCTGACGGATCTGCTGGACGACTGGAAGGCGGGATACCGGCCTCCATTTGAAGGGCTGCGGGTGATTGGCAACCGGTGGGCGCTCAATGACTACAAGGTGCGGGATTTCCTGTCGCGCAACCATGTGCCGTATCGCTGGCTGGACGCTGCATCGAGCGAAGACGCGCGCAACCTGATCGAGGAGCGGCATGTGGCTCCCGAGCAGCTGCCGGCAGTGCTGTTTGCGGATGGAAGCCTGCTGACGGAGGCCACGCCGGATGCCCTCGCCGGCAAAGTGGGGCTGAGCACCCAGGCGACCCAGGAGTTCTATGACATGGCGGTGGTAGGCGCGGGTCCCGCAGGGCTTGCTGCGGCGGTGTATGGGGCGAGCGAGGGGCTGAAGACGCTGGTGATTGAGCCGGAGGCGCCGGGAGGGCAGGCTGGTTCGAGTTCGAGGATCGAGAACTATCTTGGGTTCCCTGCGGGCATCACAGGCGCGGACCTGGGACGGAGGGCGCACACGCAGGCATCGCGGTTTGGGGCGGAGTTTTTGACGCAGAGGGCGGTGGGGCTGCGGATCGACGGGCAATACCGCTTTGTGCAACTGGGGGATGGGCGTGAGGTGGCTTCGCACGTGGTGTTGCTGGCGCCGGGCGTGCAGTACCGCAAGCTGGGAATTCCGGGGTCGGACCGGCTGACGGGGCGCGGAATCTACTATGGGGCGGCGCTGGTGGAAGCGAGTTCGTGCAAAGACGAAGAAGTCTATGTGGTGGGAGGCGCGAATTCGGCTGGACAGGCGGCGTTGTACTTCGCCAAGTATGCCCGTAAGGTGACGATGCTGGTGCGCGGGAAGGGACTTGCGGCCACCATGTCGAAATATTTAATCGATGAGATCGAGCGCACATCCAATATTGTGGTGGAAACGCAAACGCAGGTAATGGCAGCGGAAGGCGAAGAGAGGCTGGAGGTCTTGCGTTTGCGCGGTCCAAAAGGCGAGTATTGCGTACAAGCCTCTTCGTTATTCGTGTTTATTGGTGCGCAGCCGGGAGTGGAATGGCTTCCCGAGAGCATCTTGCGTGACGAAAAGGGGTTTGTGCTGGCGGGACCGGATTTGCGGCAGGATGGTAAGGCGCTGAATGGCTGGCGGGAGCAGCGCGAGCCGTTTCTGCTGGAAACAAGCGTTCCGGGTGTGTTTGTGGCAGGGGATGTGCGGCACGGATCGGTGAAGCGCGTGGCGTCAGCAGTGGGTGAGGGATCGATTGCGGTGCAGTTTGCGCACCAGTACCTGGCGGGGTTCTAAATGGGGATTGAAACGGCAAGATGAGCGCGGGCGCACAGTTGATGAGCATTGAGTCGGTTCCGATGAAGGAACTGGCGGGAGCGCTGGAGCGCACGCGGCCCTTTGCAGACGTGCCGGCCGATGCGCTGGAGAGCCTCAGCGTGGTAGACCGCGTGACAGCACAAGCAGGCGCGACGCTAATGGAGCCGGGCAAGGGGCCGCTGCACTACTGGCTGGTTCTCGATGGCGAGTGCCGCGCGGATCGCGTTGAAGCTGATGGATCGCTCAGCACAGTCGGAACAGCGCAGAGCGGCGAAGCATTCGGCGAGACTCCCTTTTTGACGGGCAAGACGCACGCAATGTTCCTCGTGACCGCGGTGCGCGACTCGCTTCTCTTGCGGTTTACCGCAGATCAGTTCTGGGGATTGATGGCCTGTTGCCCGGAGGCGCGCAAGGTGATTCTGGCGGACATGGCGATGCGGCTGCATGCGCACCAGGCAGAGGCGCTGCACCGGGAGAAGCTGGTTTCCCTGGGAACGCTGGCGGCGGGGTTGATGCATGAACTGCACAATCCTGGATCGGCTGCGAAGCGGGCCGCATCGCAATTGCGCGAAAACCTGTTGAAGCTGCAGGACCTGAGTTTGCGGTCGGCGAGCAAGCCCAAGACGCCCGATCAAATGCAGTGCATGCACAACCTGCTGCAGCATGCGATGAAAGGCTGTCATTGTTCGGCGATGAGTTCGGTGGAGCAGGCCGATGCCGAAGAGAAGCTGGCAGAGTGGCTGCAGGATGCAGGCGTTGAAAACGCCTTCACCATTGCACCGTCGCTGGTGGAAATTGGCTTTGAACAGGAAGAGCTGAAGTGCGCGCGGGAATATTTTGATGCGAAGAGCTTTTCAGACGCGCTGAACTGGCTGGAGGCGCTGGTGTCGAGCGTCTCGCTGGTTTGCTCGATCGAGGAGAGCATTTCGCGCGTGTCCGATCTGGCGATGGCGGTGAAAAAGTTTGCCTATGACGATCGCTCGCCGGTGAAAGACCTGGACGTGCATGACAGCCTGCAGAGCACGATTACGATTCTGGGACACAAGCTCCGCATCAAGCAGATCGGCGTGGAAAAGAGGTTTGAAGCTTCGCCTTCGGTGATTCACACGCGCGGTTCAGCGCTGAGCCAGGTGTGGACCAATCTGATCGACAATGCCGCGGATGCTTCGCCGATGCAGGGCCAGATCGAGATTGCGACGTGGACGGAGCCAGCAAATGGCAATGGTACCGATCCAGGGTGGCTGGCGGTCAGCATTACGGATCACGGACCTGGAATTCCAGCGGATGTGCTGCCTCGGATTTTCGAGGCATTTTTTACGACCAAGCCACAGGGTTCGGGGACCGGCCTGGGGTTGGAGATTGTGCATCGGATTGTGACGCAGAAGTTCGGCGGCAAGATCGATGTGGAATCGCAGCCCGGGAATACGCGGTTTTTGGTGCGGTTGCCGTTGAGCGGTATACCTGCGGGCAACGGGGCCGGACCAAAGACAAAGTAGTTCCCTTCCCAGAGATCACGGGTCAGAAACCAGAGACTCGACCATCCCCAAAACCTGAAATGATGCGGCCATCAGAAGCGGTCTCAGCTGCGCCGCGGCCTGATCGAGGATAGCCGTTGTTCGCCGGTGAAGTGCGTGGTGTAGTCTGGTGCCGAAGCTGGAAATCGTTTACTGCGGGAGTTGGGAATGGCCGTAGTCGCCGGTGTGGATTTCGGCACTTTAAGTGTGCGCGTGACGTTGGTGGATAGCCAGATGGGGCCGGTGGGAACCGCGTCGGCTTCATATCCGCTGCATCGGCGGCGCGAAGATCCGGATTTTGCAACGCAGTCGCACGCCGACCAGATGACCGCGCTGGCGGTTGCGATGAAGGATGTGCTGGCCGCGACGGGAATCAGCGGCGGCTCGGTGGAAGCCCTTGCGGTGGATACGACGGGCTCGAGCGTGATTCCTGTGGGCGAAGGTCTGGTGCCGCTGGACGAGTACTACCTGTGGTGCGATCATCGCGCGCACGCCGAGGCCGAAGAGATCACGATGAAGGCCCACGCCACGGGGCTCGAAGCGATCGAGTGGTGCGGCGGGGTGTATTCGCACGAGTGGGGATTTGCGAAGCTGCTGCACTGGCTGCGGCATAATTCGGGCAAGCGCGAATCGTTTGTTACGGCGCTGGAGAACTGCGACATGGTGGCGGCCACGTTGTGCGGCGTGAAGAGCGTACGCGGGCTGAAGCGCAGCGTGTGCGCGATGGGCCACAAGTGGATGTGGAATCCCAAGTGGGGCGGCTTGCCGCCGGAGGAGTTTCTGGTTGCGGTGGACCCGCTGCTCGCCGGTGTGCGCGCGAAGATGGGCGGGGAGTATCTGACGAGCGACAAGAATGCCGGGCATCTTTCCGCGGAGTGGGCGGAGAAGCTTGGATTGCGCGTGGGGATTCCGATTCCGGTCGGCGCGTTCGACGCGCACTGGGATGCAATCGGATCGCATATCCGCGAAGGCGACGTGGTGAATGTAGTGGGGACGTCGACCTGCATTATTGCGATGGCGCACGAGACACACCTTGTACCCGGAGTGTGCGGAGTGGTTCCGGGAAGTGTGCATCCGGCGTATACGGGGATTGAGGCGGGCCTGTCGGCGACGGGCGACATTTTTGAAGCGATCGCGCAGCGGGCGGGGACGCGGGTGTTCGAGCTGTCAAAGGGACTGGATTCGTTCCACGCGGGACAGACGGGGCTGCTGCGACTGAGCTGGGACAATGGTGATCGAACCGTGCTGGTGAATCCGGAGCTTGGTGGCGTGACGCTGGGCTGGAACATGGTGAGCAGCGCGCAGGATGAGCTGTACGCAGCGATCGAGGGAACGGCGTTTCATACGCGGATTATTCTCGAGCGCATGGCAGAGCACGGGGTGCGCGTGGATCGCGTGATCAATGCGGGCGGGATTCCGCAGAAGAGTGAAGTGCTGAACCAGGTGTATGCGAATGTGCTGAACAAGCCGGTACTGGTGCCGGCGGGGATTCCGACGAGCCTCGGGTCGGGAATCATGGCGCTGCTGGCGGCGGGCATTTACAAGACAATCAACGAGGCGCAGGCGGCGGTGTGTCTGCCGTTGCGAACGGTTGAGCCGGATCGGCGCTCGGCGGGTGTGTATGAGCGGCTGTACGCCCTTTACAGGGATCTCTATTTTGCGCTGGGACAGCGTCATGCGGCGGCGGTGCCGCTGGGGCGCGTGCTGCCGGAGTTGCGGGAGATTGCGGCGGAAGCGCGGCTGTGGGCCTGACAGATTACTGACGCAGGTAACCCGCGGCGAGAAGCCTCGCGCAGCGGTCTTGCGCTTGCCGTGAGGCGGGTTTACCGTGATCACAATCCTAGTTCAACGAGGAGTGCTGTGCACCTTTTTGCCTTGCGCCGTTTTGTTCCCTGTCTTCTTCTCGTATTTCCCGGAGTCGCCGCCCTTGATGCACCTGCCCAGCAGGATGCCTCGCCGTGGAGCGCGCCGCACTTCTCTCTTCCTGCCAGGGATTTGTACCAGACCGCTTCGTCTACGGCTGTTCCCGACGGCGCGAATGTAGTGCTGTTTGACGACGATGAGCAATTCAGTTTCGACGAAGCGGGCAGGCTGACGCATGTGGGGCATTACATCTACAAGGTGTTGACGGCCAAGGGCGCCGAGGGGTGGGACAACTTGTCAGTGGGTTGGGACCCATGGCATGAAGTGCGCCCGGTGATTCGCGCGCGGGTGATCGAGCCCGATTACACGGAGCATGTTCTGGATCCAAAGGCCATTACGGAAGAGCCGGCGCGTGGAGGCGACTACAAGACCTACAGCGACGGAAAGAGGCTGCGGGCTCCGCTGCCGGCGATTGCTCCCGGCGTGGTGGTCGAAGAAGAGTATCTGGAGCGCGAGACAGAGCCGTTCTTTGCGCCGGGACGCGTGGGCCGCGCTTTCTTCGGACACGACCGGACACCGGTGGCGCACAGCAGTGCAGTTTTTGAGGCGCCCTTGTCATTGCCCCTGCGGATTGAAACGCGATTGCTGCCGGGATTGACGCCAAAACGCATCGAGGCCAATGGGCACGCGACCATCACCTACGAGATTGGGGCGCTCGAGGGTATTGAAGCGCGCGATGCCAATCTGCCGCCTGACGCGTATCTGTTCCCTGAGATTGATTACTCGACGGGCGCATCATGGCAGACGCTGGCAACCGAGTACTCGAAAATCGTGGACAGCAAGGCGGATGGGGACGCGGTGCGGTCAATCGTGGAGGGATTGATCGCGGGAAAATCGTCGACGAGGGAAAAGGAAGCCGTCATTCTCGATTATCTCGACCGCGAGGTGCGCTACACGGGAATCGAATTTGGCGAGGCGGCGATTGTGCCGCATAACCCCGCCGAGACGCTGGCGCTAAAGTATGGCGACTGCAAGGACAAGGCAACCTTGCTGGTGGCGATGCTGCGCGCGGCGGGGATTCCCGCATATGTGGCTCTGCTAAATGCGGGCTCGCGGCTGGATGTGCCTGCGGATTTGCCGGGCATGGGATTGTTCGACCATGCGATCGTGTACGTGCCGCGCGGCAATCTCAATGTTTCCTCCGACTACCAGGGGCCGGTGTCGGGGCCGCCGGGTCTCTGGATCGACGCCACCGATCAATACGCGCGACTGGGACAGTTGCCGATCAACGACCAGGGAAGGCACGCGCTGATTGCGCGGCCGGAGAGCACCGCGCTGACGCTGACACCGGAGTCGACGTCGCGCGAAAATGTGCTGCTGGAGTTGAGGGAGATTCGACTCGGAGAGAACGGGCCGGCAACGGTGATCGAGAAGACTGTACCGACGGGTGTCTTCGAATCGCACTATCGGTCGTTCTATGCGGACAAGCCGGACAAGGAGACGCGCGACGGACTTACGGGATACGTGAAGGCGCAATACATTGCCGACAAGCTGACCAGTGTGGAGCGTACCGATCCGGGAGACTTGTCGAAGCAATTTGAACTGACGCTCGCATGTGAGAAGGCCAAGCGCGGCTATACCGACCTGGACAATGCGATTGCCGCGATTCGCGTGGACACACTGTTTCAGCAATTGCCGGAAGACTTGAAGCGCAAGGACGATGCGGACGCGAAGAAGAAAGACGATGGGGACAAGCCGAAGAAGCCGCGTACCGCGGACTGGGAACTGGATCAGCCATTCACCGCTAGGTGGAAATACAAGATTGTGCCGCCGGCTGGGTTTGT
Source organism: Occallatibacter sp. (assembly GCF_049582745.1). Classification (GTDB taxonomy): domain Bacteria; phylum Acidobacteriota; class Terriglobia; order Terriglobales; family Acidobacteriaceae; genus Telmatobacter. The sequence continues at coordinate 64,365 of NZ_JBAUUO010000010.1, read as the reverse complement.
GCCGAAGGAGTTGCCGAAGGACGACACGATCGCGATGGGGCCGGCGGTACTGACGGAGAAGTTTTCAAAAGACAACGACGGCGTGGTGGAAGCGGACCTCGCTTTCGATTCAGGCAAGCGGCGCTACTCGGTTGCGGAGGCGACGGCGGTACGCAATAAAGTTGCTGAAATGCTCGCGGGACCGGCGATCATGGTGAGTTTTGAGCCGGAAGGCGAGGCGCTTCTGCACGAGGGCAAGGTCAAGGAAGCGCTGGCCAGTTATCGCGGGTTGATTTCCGCGAATCCGAATGACGCGGTTCATCATTTGCAGGTGGCGCGTGTGCTGCTGCAGGCGGGCATGGGCGAAGCGGCACGGGCAGAGGCGCGCGAAGCCGTAAAGCTGGATCCCAATTCGGCATTGGCGGAGCGGACGCTGGCGGAAATACTGAAGCGCGACCTGGTGGGACGGGAACTTCGTCCGGGAACGGATTGGGCGGGAGCCGCGGTTGCTTACAGGGCGTCGGAGAAGCTTGATCCGGACGATCACACGGCGCAGGCAAATCTGGCGATTTTGCTGGAATATGACGCCGTGGGTAGGCGGTACAGCGGGCAGTCGAACCTGAAGCAAGCGGTGGCGGAGTACGAGAAGCTGGGGCAGGACAAGCTTGCCGAGTTGGAGATTCCGAACAATCTTCCATATGCGATGTTCTACAGCGGCGATGCAGCGGGGGCGATCAAGGCGGCGGAGGCGCTGAATCCGCAGCCGGTGGCATTGATCGCAGCGAGCCGAGCGATTCTGCAGGGGAGCAAGGAGGGGCTGGCGGAGATCAACAAACTTTCCAATTCCGATGCGGCGTTCAAGGACACGGCGCGCACTGCCGGCGAGATGCTGATGAACACGCGTCATTATGCACTGGGTGCGGATTTTCTTGAGGCGGGAGCGGCTGGTGACAATGCGGCACAGACGATAGGGCTGGCCAGCATGTTGCGCGGCGCAAAGCGGCATGAGGATTTGCAGTTTGCTAACACTCCGGCGGACTTGGTGAAGCGTGCTTTCCTGTTGACGATGGATCCGGACCTTACGCAGGCCAAGATGGAAGCGATCCTGAGCCGCAACGCACTGGTGGTGTTCCGCGCCGAAGATCCCGAGGATCGAAAAAAGGAACTGACCGCGGGAAAAAAGCTGAACAGCCAGATGGCGCGGCAGGGCAACTCGCTGGATGTGACGATCGACATTATGCTGCAGGCATTCGATCCCAAGGGTGATGGAGACGATGCGACCGGATACCGGGAAAGGGTGCAGATTCCGGGCGGCCCGACCATCACGTTCTTCGTGGTGAAAGAGGGCGGCCAGTACAAGCTGCTGGATACCTCGGACAAACCCAACTCCATCGCGCTGGAGATGCTGGAACTAATCAAGGCGGAGAATCTGAACGGCGCAAAGGTGCTGCTGGATTGGATTCGCGAAGACCAGCACCTTGGCGGCGGAGATGACACGCTGGGCGGCCCGGTGTTTCCGCGGTTCTGGATCAAGGGCGAGGCTGCGGATGCGCACAAGATGACGCTGGCCGCTGCGGCCCTGATGGTCGGCACGAAACCAACCGCCGTGCAAGGCGTGAAGCTGCTGGAAGATGCGCGCAATAGTGCCGCGACGGATCGCGAGAAGACGAATATTGAATTGGCGCTGGCCGTGGGTTATTCGCAACTCGATGAGTATGCGAAACTCGACGAGGTTGGATCGGACCTGGTCAAGGAAGTACCGGAATCACGGCTGGCCTTCATGACGGCCGGGGAGGGACTGATCGGTCTGAAACGCTACGATGATGCGCTGGCGCTCGCGGATGCGAGACTGAAGCTGCTGGATGGCGATGCGGATGCGTTGCAGGCGAAGGTGCGGATCGAAGCAAGCCGGGGAAATTATGTTGCGGCGCGCGGATGGATCCAGAAACTGATCGATCAAGGCAAGGCGGATGCGAGCCTGCTGAACTCGATGGCATGGTTTTCTCTTTATACAGGCAAGGTGGACGAGACGGACGTAGCCACGGCCACGAAGGCGACGCAGATGGATCGCGACAATCCGGCGATTCTGCACACGCTGGCCTGCGTCTATGCCGAGACGGGCAAGACGAAGGAAGCGCATGACCTTTTATTGCGCGCCATGGACGATCTGAATCTGGTTGAGCCCGATGACGATTATTGGTATGCGTTCGGGCGCATTGCCGAGCAATACGGCGAGCGCGATGCGGCGATTTCGGATTATCGCAAGCTGGAAAAGCCGAAGGCGGCGATGATGATTCCGACGTCGAGTTGGCAACTGGCGCAGAACCGATTGAAAGCGATGGGGGCGGAAGGAGCGACGGCGAGCAAGTAGCCTCGCCAGTTCGCAAGAGCGGAGACAGAAAAGAAAAACGCCGGAAGAGCGCGGGCTCTTCCGGCGTTTTGTTGTTGAGTTGGGTTAGAAGTCGAAACGCAGGCTGAACTGCTGCCGCCGAGGCTGCGTAAGGAGTCTGCTGGCGATACCGAGTTGGCCATCGGTGAGACCAACATCGATCGAAGCGGGATCGAAGCGAACCGCATTCGATACGTTGTAGACTTCCCAGGCAAACTTCAGCGTTCCATACTCGCGGATCTTCCAGTTTTTGGCGAGGCCGGAATCTACGTTGAAGTACCCATCGCCACGGAAGTTGTTGCGCTGGCCGGTTTCACCGGGGTAGGGCAACCGGATCGGACCACCAGTCGAGGTACCCGCATTGATGGCAGCGGGGTCCGCAAAGAACTGGGGATTACCGCTCTGATCGATGTGTTTGTGAGTTTTGATGTTGCCCACATTCACGCCATAGCTTTCAATTTGCCAGTCCGTACTCCATCCGGGCTCGTAGACAGAGAACGGCAGGCCGCTCGACCAGCGATTGATTCCTGACCACTGCCAGCCACCGATGAAGATATCGAGCAGAGTATTGACATTGCCAGCGAATGTTCTGCCTCTGCCGAAGGGCATCAGATAGACCCAGTCGGCAGTGATCAGGTGGTGAGTGTCAAAGGCAGAAACGCCACGATTAAGCTGCGGTTTCCAGGTGTTGATGATGTTGTCAAAGTTAAACTCGCCTGTGAATTCTGTGTCGCGTTCCGCATCCGATCCCATGTCGATCGACTTCGACAGGGTGTAGCTCAAGTCCAACTGCAGACCGTGGCTCGTCGGGTGGCGAAGGGTGATCTGGCCGGCATGGTACGAACTGTTTCCGATTGTCGAAAGCGCATAAAGCGAAGAGAACTGATCCTGCCAGAACTTCGACTGGTAGCTGGCGCAATCCGCATCGGAGAGATACGAGCAATAGAAGTCGATGTCTGCCAGCGCAGAAGTTGCACCATACTGAGAACGATACGGCGCCCACTCGTTGCTGTAGATGGCCTGGGTTGCACTTTCTCCGGGGCCATCCAGATTTGCCATGAATGGAAAGACATCCTCGAAGTACTGAATCGGCTGAACGCTTGCGCTCGAATCGCCTCCATTCGCGTCGACTGCCTTTGAGAGCGCAGTGCCGGCTGCGTAGTAATCGCCTCCGCCCAGTGGGTCGACATAGTCGACTGGTTCAGCAAGATCGAGGCTCTGCAGAAGGTGATGTCCGAGTCGCCCGACGTACGCGGCTTCAAAAGTAAATCCACCCGGAATCTGGCGCTGGATGGAGAAGTCGAAGTTTTCGGAATACGGAGTCTTGAGCTTGCTATCGAGCCCCCAGGTAATCGCGAAGTTAAACGGTGGCGCCGTATAGGGGTATGTCTGGGTTTGTGGCGAGCCGCCGTTGTCGATAGGAGGCAACGTGTGCTCATCGAGGAAGCGCGGTGCGCCAGGGTGTCTGCAGTTCGAGGGACACTGCCCTTCGATCTGGTAGACGCCTGCAGGGTTGCTCACAGAAGACGAGATACCAAACGAGCCCTCCTGATCGAAGATATTCACCAGCGATTCGCCGTAGTGATCGAAGTAGATGCCTGCGCCGGCGCGGATGGAGGTCTTCGAGTCGGGCGAGAAGGCAACCGCGAGCCGCGGTGCAAAATTGTTCTTCGACTTCGGCCAGAAACCAGGCTTGTTGTAGTGCGGTCCGGAAGGTGCAAAATCCAGTTCCGGTTCATAAACCTGGCCCTTGAGTGCGGCGGCTTCGCGTTGCAAATACCACGTATGCGTATCGACGGTGGGAGCAACCTGCTGGCCGCTGGTTTCGTAGGGAGTTTGCAGGATGGTGTGTCGAACGCCAAACGTGACGGTAAGGTTTGGCTTCACGCGCCAGGCATCCTGGATGTACCACTCGAATTCGTTTGCTTTGAAGTGGCGTTGGAGGGATGCACCGTCGGGAAGCAGGGAGCCGGTCGTGGCGCTGTCAACGTGGTAGTTGAAGGAGTTGTCGAGTTCTGGAATAGTGCCCACCAGATTGGCGAAGGCAATCTCATAAGAGTTGGCAAAGCCGTCGTTGACCTTTGACCCATTGGAGTCGCAGGAGTTGTCGAGCTGGCACGGATCGGGGGGATTCCCGCCGAGCCAGTACGGATTCGAGGTTGCACCCTGAAATGTGGTTGCGTCCGAATTGTGGTTCTGATGAATCAACCGCCAGTTGGCGCCGAGTTGCACGTTGTGCTTGCCCTTGGTCCAGCTCAGGTTATCGACGATATTGTTAACCGGCACGCTTGTGACTGCGTCGCGTGTATGTGCAGTAGATGTGGACATGAACCGAAAGACGGTATAGTCGCCCGAGCCAACCCCAACAGTGCTGAATCCCTGGCGAACGTATCCATAGCGGATATCATTGACGAGGTTCGGCGTAATGGTCCAGGTGTCTCCGCCGATGATGCCCTTGTTATTGCTCTTGTCGGTGGCAGACGCGGGCTGGCCCGGAAACCACTCGATCTCGAGCGTGGTGTCTTTCTGTAGCTCGCCGCGAGCGAAGATTCTATGCCGGTCTGTCGGAGTAAAGTCCAGCCGAAAGATCGAGGTATTCAAACGGACTGGATTGGGCGACGCGAAAGTAAATGATCCGATGTTATAACCATCGCCGGTCAATGTTCCGTTTGCAACGGGCGTGGAATTGAAATATGCCAATGCATTGGGGTTTGGCCCCGGAGGGAGCGGATAAGTGGCAGTGTTGCAGATCTGACAATTCCCATCGAGAGTGGTGACTTGAGCGGAATTAAGCGTGACTGGATTATTGTCCTGGTCGAGATAAATAAGGTTACCTGCGGCGAAGCTGGCAGTCGCCACGGTGTGAACGACCTGCTGGTCCTCGGAGAGGCGGCTTGCCTCGTAGTTGCCGAAGAAGAAGAGCTTATCTTTCACGACCGGGCCGCCAAAGGATGCGCCGAAGATATTGCGGAGCACCTTCGTGGGAATATTCGGCTGGCCGAGATTGGTTTCGGCCTGTTTGTTGAACCAGTTGTTCGCAGCGGTCAGCGGAGGGCGGTAGTACTCGTATGCCGCGCCATGGAACTTGTTGGTGCCGGACTTGGTGACCATGCTGACCTGGGCGCCTGAAGATCGGCCGGCATCGGCGTTCGCATTGCTCGTGGTTACGCGGAACTCTTCGATCGAATCCTGCGTCTGGCGCAGCACGCCGGCGAATGCGAACCCATTCACCTGATCGTTATCGTCGACGCCGTCGATGGTTACGTTGCCCTGGTCGGATCGGCCTCCGTTGACCGAACCGCTTCGGCTATCGTTCACGGTTGGCGGGAGGTAGAGCACGCCGGGCTGAAGCGACAGAAGATCAGGCACATTGCGGGTTTCGCTGGGGAGCGCCTGAATGAGTTCAGTTCCGGCCGAGTTTCCGAGCGACGCGTCTGAAGTGTTCAGGGTCTGAGCGGTAGCCGAGACATCTACCGTAACTGAACTGGCTTGGACGGATAGGGCGAAATCAATCGTAGCCGGCTGGTTCACGAGGAGTTCAGCAGACTTGGTCTGCTCGCCAAAGCCGACCGCAGCGACCATGATGTCGTACTTCGCCGGGGGAATCTGGTTGAAGCCGTATTGACCGGTGTTGTCGGCGACAGCCGAGAACGACTTGCCGGTTGCCTTGTCGGTGATGGTGATTTTGGCTCCGGGTACGAGGGCTCCCGAGGGGTCCTTGATTGTTCCGCGGAGTGAGGTAGTTGCGAGCTGGCCAAAAGAAGGTGCGACTGTGGAAAGGATACAGAGGAGTATCCATCCCGGAAGGGATTTTTTCACGGCTCTTCCTCCAAAAAAATACTTACTTGTTGGTCGAGGGTAGCGACTTTTTTCTTGTCTGCGCGAACGGCTTGGAGTCGTTCGCACCGTGGCTGAGTGATTCGTAACATCTTCACTCTTGTTGGGGTCAAATTTGTTTCCCGAACAATTCAGAAATGCCACAATGGAACGTTTGAATATCGCCGGCATCGAGCACCGGGCGTAGGGAATACCCTTAAATTTATTTGGTTACCCAATGAAGATTCAATAGAAAAATCCTTACGCGAGGCCGCGGCAGGGGTCGAGAATACCGTTTCGTCACTGCAACCGGTCGATTCGCCCTCTAAACTCCGCGGTTCGTATCATTGCTGCTGTTGCATTTGCTGAACGTCGATGAGGGGCTGGGGGCGCTCGGGAGGTTTTTGAGCACGCTCGACCAGGACCGACCAATCCTCGGGAATGGGCATTTTGCGATCAAGGGCCGGGGGCGCATCGCTGGCTTCGACGTGAACGGCAACATAGAGCTCGCTCGAAGACTTGCCGCGAAAGATGCCGTGAGTGGGGGGAACGTCGGCGTAGTCGCGGCCAACGGCGGTGCGGATGTGGCGGTGGTGAGCGATGAGATTGTTGGTGGGATCGAAGCCGACCCATCCCAAGTGGGGCATGAGCACGTCGACCCATGCGTGAGTCGCGTCGGGGGTGGAGCGGTCGTGGTCTTCACGGCTGCGATAGAGATAGCCGGAGACGTAGCGGGCCGGGATGCGCACGTGGCGGAGCAGGGCAATCATGGTGTGAGCGAAGTCCTGACAGACGCCGCGGCCACTGAGGATGGCTTCGTCGATGGGGGAGTCGACACGTGTGGAACGAGGGACATATTCGAAGTGTTCGAAGAGCCGGTGATTGAGTTCCTGGACGACCATCAGGGGATCGTCGCGGCGTACGACCTGCATGCGAGCCGCCAGGTTGAGCAGTGCCGGCGATTCGAGGGCGAACTGGCTGGGTAGAAGCATCTCCCAGTAGTCGCCGGCTTCGATCATGGCGTCGAGGGCATCCCAAGCATCGGGCGAGAGAAAGGCGGGGACGTCGGGCATGGGCTGCTGTTCGACAACGGATTCGGCGACGATGACGAGCTGGTTGTGCTCGCCGGGAATATCGAAGTGGTGGACATTGTTACCGAAGTGGTCGCGGTAAGTGAACACCCGGCAGCGCGGACTTACGGAGAGCGAAAAGGTGAGGCAGTGCTGGTTGGAGTCGGAGCGCGGGTGCATGCGCGTTTCCATGATGCTATCGCTCACGGGTTGCGAATAGCGATAACGCGTTAGGTGGCGGATGGAATAGCAATTCATGCGGGCTCCAAAATCAGCTTCCAGCTTTTAGTTCTTAGCCGTTGGCTTTTCTTGCTGCGACAGAAAGCGCCGTCCCTACGGGACTGGTGGTTTGCTCGGGAACAGCTTTCCCAGCGCTGAAGCGCCGGGCTAACAAACGTTGCGCCTCCGGCGCGGGCTTCACGGTCAGTGTCACACGGTCCGTCCTCTCAGATCGCCAGCGCGGACTGGATGGAGTACTGGATGTAATAGCGGTACATGAGTTCGTGGATGCGCATGCACTGCTGGCGAATGGCGTGGAGGAACGCGGCGGCGTCGCCGTTCAGGATTTCGCGGATCGAAGTGAAGCTGAGCATGGCGTGCAGCCGGCCGATATCAGCGCTGAGTTCGTCGGGGGGACGGCGGCCGCCGGTGTGTTGAATCGACTGAACAGCCTGGCGAACGCCATCGACGGAGTAGCGGATGGCGTGAGGAAAGTCGCGATTGAGGAGGAGGAATTCGAGGATACGGTCGGGGGTGAGGTCGGCGGTGTAGACCTGGCAGTAGGCTTCGAAGGCCGTACAACAGCGCAGGAGGCCCACCTGCTCAAGATACTGGTAGCCGTAGTGTTCGCGTTCGGGCGGATTTGAAAGCAACGGCTGGTAGACCTGAAGAAGCGTCGCGATGGCGTAGGCGCGCTCGAGGTAGCGGCCGAGGCGGATAAAGTGCCATCCCTGGCCATGGATCATGGTGGTGTCGCTGACGCCCTTGAAGAGGTGGATGGCGTCGATGAGCGAAGACAGCACGTCGTTGATGTTGGAACGGAACTGGGTTTCGGTGTGCGGGGAGTGCATCAGGTGATAGAGACGGTTGAGGCGCTGCCACTGCTCGGTTGAGATTTCTTCGCGGATCTGGCGGGCATTTTCGCGCGCGGCATCGATGCAACAGTTGACGGATGCCGGATGTTGCTTGTCGAAGACAAGCGTTTCAGCATTGGAGCCGGGGTCGCCGGTCCATTCGAGGCCGGAAGGATTACCGAGTGAGGCGATGAGGCGCTGCCAGTGGGTTTCGGCGCTGGCGCCCCCCGAGTCGAGCATGAGGCTCATGGCGACGTCGAGCTGGCGCACGGTGTTTTCGGCGCGCTCGAGGTAGCGGCTCATCCAATAGAGGCTGTCGGCAACGCGCGAAAGCATTTTGGTACTCTCCGGAAGTCTGGAATGCACTGCTGTTGATGCCATCTCCTGTGCCCGTGCCTGCTTTCATCCAGGGACTAAAGCCCCGTCATTTTTGCATCGGAGTTTTGGCACGGCTAAAGCCGCGCCCTTTCAAAGCTCCGCGAACCACTATTCCAGAACCCATGTGTCCTTGCTGCCGCCGCCCTGGGAGGAGTTGACCACGAGTGAACCTTTTTCGAGGGCTACGCGGGTGAGTCCTCCGGGAACGATGTTGATCTTGTCACCAAAGAGAATGTAGGGCCGCAGGTCGACGTGACGCGGTTCGAGACGGTCGCCGATAAGGCAAGGAGCGCGCGAGAAGTCGAGCGTGGGCTGGGCGATGTAGTTGCGCGGGTTGGCCTCGATGCGCGCGGCAAACTCTTCGCGCTGGCGTGCGGTGGAGTGTGGGCCAATCAGCATGCCATAACCACCGCTCTCGCCGACTGCTTTGACTACGAGTTTGTCGAGATTGGCAAGGACGTGCCGGCGCTCTTTTTCTTCGGTCATCAGGTAGGTCTTGACGTTGTTGAGAATCGGATCTTCGCCGAGGTAGTAGTGGACGATGTCGGGAATGTAGGCGTAGAGGGCTTTGTCGTCAGCAAGGCCAGTGCCGAAGGCGTTGGTGACGGTGACGTTACCAGCGCGATAGGCGTTGAAGAGGCCCGTGCAGCCGAGGATCGAGTCGCCACGAAAGATCAGGGGATCGCTGAAGTCGTCGTCGACGCGGCGATAGATGACGTCGACGCGCTTGAGTCCGTCGGTGGTGCGCATGTAGACGATGTTGTCGTGGGTGACAAGGTCGCGGCCTTCAACGAGGTCGATACCCATCTGACGGGCGAGGTAGGTGTGCTCGAAATAGGCGGAGTTGAAGACGCCGGGTGTGAGCAGGACGATATTGGGTTCGGGGCGGCCTTCAGGGGCGAGGGAGCGCAGCGTGGCGAGAAGGAGTTGCGGATAATGCTCGATGGGGCGCACGCCGTAGCTTTGAAAGAGCTCAGGGAAGGTGCGCTTCATGACGCGCCGGTTGGTGAGCATGTAACTCACGCCTGACGGGACGCGAAGATTGTCTTCGAGAACAACGAACTCGCCGGTGTTGAGGCGAAGCAGGTCAGAGCCAACGACGGAGATGTAGACGTTGCGGGGAACCTGGAGGCCGCGCATCTGGCGGCGGTAGTGCTTGCAACTGTAGACCAGTTCGCGCGGCACAACGTGGTCATTGAGGATCTTGGCTTCGGAGTAGACGTCGCGGAGAAAGAGATTCAGCGCCGTGATGCGCTGGGTGAGACCGCGTTCAATGCGATCCCACTCCCGTGCCGTGACGAGCCGGGGGAGGAGATCGTAGGGGAAGATTTTTTCGGTGCCTTCGTCGCGGCCGTAGACGGTGAAGGTGATGCCCTGCGTGAGGAACGACAGCTCAGCCGACTGTTTGCGGTGCTGAAGCTCTTCCTGCGGCAAGCGCGCGAGCGTTTCAGCCAGGGCGCGATAGTGGAGGCGAACATCTCCGTTCGGCTCGCGCATTTCGTCGAAGGCGCCGTCGATGAGGTAGTCGCCGTAGAGAGTTTCCACTTCCGTCATGGGCCCGGCGCTCATGCTTCTGGTGAAGTCCTTGCCGCGAGAATCAGGGTTTAGAAAATGGCCGAATGCTCTGGCCATTGCAAATGAACTGCCAGCCATGGGAAGACGGTTTCGCCCTGTACCCTGTTCCTTAGCTTTTAACACGCTGGACATAAAGGCACAATCAGGGAACGGTGGGGGAGCACGGCGAGAGGCTCTCAAAGCGAGAATTTTGTCTACGGGTCGGCGCAAATTCCGCCGACGGGATAGCATCAGATTATGAGCTACGACCTCATGGTCTTCGAACCGGATGCCGCTCCAGCGAGCCACGCTGAGTTTCTGGACTGGTATGCAGCGCAGACGAAGTGGAGCGACGACCACGGCTATGACGATCCGGCTCTCAGTTCGGCGAACCTGCGCGCCTGGTTTGAGGACATGATTGAAATCTTTCCTCCGATGAATGGGCCCTTTTGCAAAGAACGGCGCATGGAAGACGAAACATCGAGTTCCGACTACGCCATTGGCGCGGATTTTGTTTACGTATCATTCGCATGGTCGAAGGCGGAGATGGCCTACATGACGGTGGCGCGGCTTGCGGAGAAGCACCATTTGGGCTTGTTCAACGCGAGTTCGACGGGCGAAGAGGTCTGGGTGCCGCAAGAAGGACGCATGACGCTGGCGCACGACAAGAGTCCGCCGACGCTTGTGGGCCGGATCAAAGATTTGCTGAATATGAGAGAGTAGCGCGGGTGCGAGAAGTCGGATTGGCGCGGCCGACGGATTCGGGAATACGCTCTGCCATGCGTTAACCTGAAATCTTCAGGAGGCCCGTCTGGATGCTCACGTTGAAGCGTTGTGCCCACTACTTCCCTGCCCTTTTGGTCTTTGCCCTCGCAATTCCAGTTGCACGTGCGCAGAAGGCGCCGATCGAGATCACCGCTGATCTCTCGGATGCACCGCGCAAGCTGTTTCATGCCGAGATCGATTTTCAAGTTTCGGCGGGACCGGTCACGCTGATTTCGCCGGAGTGGATTCCGGGGCATCACATGCCCTCGGGCCCGGCGTCTTCGATCGTCGGCGTGGTGTTTACGGCGAATGGAAAGCCGCTGGACTGGCGGCGCGACGACAACAATCTCTACGAATTCCACTTGACGGTACCTGCCGGTGTGACGACGCTCCACATGCATCTGGATTCGATTGTGACGCGGCGCATTTCTCAGCGGATGGCGGCACTGGAGTGGGAGGCGCTGATGTTCTATCCGGCGAATGTGCCGGTGAAGGATATTCCGATTCAGCCATCAGTGAAGGTGCCTGCGGGCTGGGGGATTGGGACGGCGCTGAAGCCGGTGAGCGGCGGAGCTTATCCGGTCCCAGCAGCTGGGAGCACGACGAAGTTTGCGGTGACGACGGTAGAGCAGCTTGAGGATTCGCCGATTCTGACGGGATTGTATTTCCACGAATATCCGCTGGCGCCGACGATCAAGCCGCAGCACTTTCTGGATGTGGCGGCGGATGCGCCGGAGGATGCGAATCTGCGGCCGGCAGTGCTGGCCGAAGTTGCAAACCTGGTGCGCGAGGCCGATGCGCTCTACGCTTCGCACCACTACAACGAGTACCACTTCCTGCTGACCTTGTCTGATATCGCGGGCGGCATGGGACTCGAGCATGGGCAGTCTTCAGACAACGGCGTGGGCGAGAAGGGATTTGCGGATGACGTGCACCAGTTGCCCGAGTCCGACCTGCTGTCGCATGAGTTCACGCACTCGTGGAATGGGAAGTACCGGAGGCCGGCGGGACTGTATCAGCCGGACTTTGCTACGCCGATGCAGGGCTCGATGCTGTGGGTGTACGAGGGTATGACGGAATACTGGGGAAATGTGCTGGCGGCGCGGTCGGGCCTGAAGAATCCGCAGGAGTACAAGGATGTACTGGCGATGACGGCGGCGGATCTGGACTACACGCGCGGGCGTGAGTGGCGGCCGACGGTGGATACGGCGGTGGGCGCGAGCATTTTGCGGGGCGGAAACCCTGCGTGGTCGAACTGGCGGCGCGGGCAGGACTACTACTTCGAAGGCGAGATGCTATGGCTGGACGCAGACACGCTGATCCGCAAAATGACGGACAACAAAAAATCGCTCAATGATTTCGTGAAGATCTTTCTGGGCAAGGGCGGCAATACCGGGCCGCTGATTGTGACCTATACGTTCGATGAGCTTGTGCAGGATTTGAACCAGGTAGTGCCTTACGACTGGGCGAAGTTTCTGCACGATCGTGTGGACAGGATCAATCCACACGTGGACGCAGCGGGGCTGGAGCACGGCGGGTACAAGCTGGTGTACAAGGACAAGCCTTCGAAGTCAGAGCGGATGATTGCCGCAGCAGGAGGCCACCGGAGTGGCGTGGATTGCTGGTACTCGATCGGATTGCGACTTGCAGCGGATGGGACGATTGCCGATGTCCTGTGGAATGGGCCTGCGGACAAGGCTGGACTCGCGCCGGGCGAGAAGATCATGGCTGTGAATGACAAGGTCTACTCGGGTGACGCGTTGCGCGAGGCGATTCGCGAGGCGAAGGATCCTGCAAAGGCGATCAAGATGATTGTGCAGGCAGACTCGTTTGTGTCGACGGCGCAGATTGATTATCACGATGGGGAGCGGTATCCGGCGCTGGAGCGCGTGGATGGAACGCCGGCGTATCTGGACGACATTATCAAGCCGCTGACCACGCCGGAGAAGGCGCCGGAACAGAAGAAGGAGGACGCGGAGTAGGAGGCGATCACGCTGCTTCCGGCGGAATGTTATTTCCTCGCGCTGGCCGTGACAGATTCCAAAAGAATCTGCAAGCAGACGACCATTCTCGCCTCCGAGACTTGTCGAAAGGGGCCGCGTCAGTAAGCCGGAGCGACGTTAATTCGCTGGCGATTTGTCGGTGTCTTTTGCTTCTGGTTTCGGAGCGTCCTTGTCGTCAACGGGCTTGGAGAGATGGAGTTTGCTCATCTCTTTGGCTCCGACCCCGGGGTCCACGGGTGTCACCTTGATCATGGTTGCCATGGTTCCGGCGGTCCATTTGAAGTAGTAGGTTTTGCCAGCTTCCGCTTCAAACCTGGCTCGCTCGTTCTCTTTCTTCCTTGCATCGTTCAGGGCCGCGCCCACCGACATGGTGACGCTTCCGTAGTACATCTTGGGCAGTCCGGCGATCACAACAGTCCCTGGTGGCACTTCGATGAATGCGTATTCGCTGTTGAGGAGTTTGGCGAGATGAGTGCCATTGACGAAGAGTTCGTCGTGTGAAGCGGAGCCCGTAAATCTGTACGTACGGTAGATACAGACGATCGCATTGCCGTTGGAGGGTGCGGGTAGTACGGCGGGGGTTTTAGAGTCCTGTGCGAAAGTGATGGACCCTGCAAAGATACTTGCCATCGCAGTGGATGCGAGCAGAAGGCTTGCGAGTGATCGGCAAGCTCCTCTGAGGCAAACCGCTGCGACGCCACTGAAAGTAGCGTTGCGCATTGGGGGCGCTCCTTTTCCAAGGTTCGGAAATCTGGCGAGCACTATAGCAGGTTGCGGACGCCGCCGCCGTGATGTGGAGTTCGTCGGAACTACTTATTTCCTGGCTAGTGGGGGCGGCCGGGGAGGACGAAGTGTTCGTCGCAGCGGGGCTCGTAGAAGTCGCCGGCCATGATGATGGGGCTCGTGTAGGGCGCGGGTTTGCCGTCGACCAGGCGCTGGGGATAGAGTGCCTTGGCTCCGCAGCTACAGTAGGCAACGAGCTCGGTGAGGTTGCCGGCGTAGATGCGGACGAGCCAGGAGAGCTGGAGCATCTCGCCAAAGGGCATGCCGCGGAAGTCGAGCTCGAGGCCGGAGACGATCACGTCGTGGCCCTGCTGCAGCATGCGCTTGGTGAAGAGGAAAAGGTCGGCGACGAACTGGCCTTCGTCGATCGCGATGCATTCGACACGCTTGCCGATGTTCTGCTCTGTCTCCGCGAGGATGGGCAGGATCGACCATGGATCGGAGTTGGGAAATTCGACGGCCTCCATTTTCCCGCAGCCGCTGGGGTTGCGGCTTTCGATCACGCCGGCCGCGGACTTGGTGTCGGCGCTGGGCTTGAGCAGCAGCACAAACTGCTTGGCGTATTGGCGGCGTATCTCAATGCGGCGCAGGAGTTCGGCGGTCTTGTTGCTCCGCATGGGTCCGACAATCATCTCGAGTTTGCCAGGCACTGCTTGTTCTCCGGAATGACGCATTCGTCGCTGATGCGTGGCGTCCCCGATTTCAAAATCGAAACCTGGGACACCCAATAATCTCAGCCGAAGCGGGCGCGCTTGACGGTCTGGCGGAAGTCTTCGCCGGTGACTTCGACCTTGACGCACATCTCGGCGAGGCGGGAACGCATGCGGTCGCCGATGCGGTCGCCGAGGGTTTGCTCGCGTGCGGCGCGCTCAACGTCTGACTTGGCACCGCTTCCCGCAGCCAGGTCAGGATAGTTGGTGGTGATGATGGTGGTCTGCTTGTCGTTGTAGCGGGTGTTGAGGATGAGGGCGACGGTGTCCCAGACCCACTCGTTCGGCTTCTGCGCGCCGAGGTCATCGAGAACGAGAACTTCGGCGGCGAAGACGGGCTTAAGCAGCTCGAGCTCGGTGGTGTTGACCTGCGAGTTGTAGCTGTTCTGAATGTTTTTGAGCAGCTCGCGGTAGTCGCAGAAGAGGCCGCGGCAGCCTTTCTCCTGGATGAGACGGCGAAGCACGCCGACTGCGAGATGCGTCTTACCTACGCCGATAGAGCCGGTGAAGAGCAAGCCCTTGCCAGCGGTGTCGACGGGGTAGGCATCGACGAACTTGCGGGCGGTGAGATGGGCGCGGCTTAGCGACTGATCGGCTCCGCGGAATGCGGTTTCGTAGCCGTCGAGCGTGTACTGGCGGTAGCGCTCGGGGATGCGCGCAGCGGCGAGGCGGTGTTCTTCGCGGTCGGCCTCCTGGCACTCGCAGGCGCGGGAAACCCACAGGCCAGCATCGGACATCACGCGGACCAGACCTACGCCGTTACAGATCGGACATTCGCTCATGTGCTCTGTCAAGCCTAGCGCAATTGGCGCGGGCGCGTTGCGGTGGGAAAGGCGTGCGGGTTGGTGGAAAATGCGCCATACGCCAGGAGGCGCATTCGGGACCGTATTGCGGAGTTAAGATGGGATTTCGCTGGGTTTGAGTCAGCGGGAAGGATGTGTCGCTTTGAATCGGATTTCGTTGCACGTCGCTGTTGGAGTTCTTGCTGTTGCGTCAGGAATGGGTTCGATGGGAGTTCGAGGGCAGGAGCCGGGGAACGTCCCGGAGACCAAGGCTCCGCCGCCGACGCAGGTTGCACCGAAGCACCCTGACAGCGATTACTGGCGGCAGCACGATCAGCAACTGCTGACGGATTTTCCGTGGCTGGAACGATTCAAGGAGGCCGATTTGAAACTGGGGACCCCGGCGGCGGGTGAAAAGCGGGTGGTATTCATGGGCGACTCGATTACCGAGGGCTGGCACTTCGATACGCCGGGCGGGGTGTTTGCCGCGAAGCCGTACATCAATCGCGGTATCAGCGGGCAGACCACGCCGCAGATGGTGCTGCGTTTCCATCAGGACGTGATCGCTCTGCAGCCAAAGGTCGTGGTGATTCTGGCCGGGACGAACGATATTGCCGGCAACACGGGCCCGATGACGCTGGAAGAGACGGAAGCGAATATCGCCGCGATGGCGGAGATGGCGACGGCCAATCACATTCGGGTCGTGCTCTGTTCAGTTTTGCCGGCATTCGACTATCCCTGGCAGCCGGGGCTGACGCCTGCGCCGAAGATCGACGAGATCAACGCCTGGATGCAGAAATACGCGGCGGAACACAAGGATGTGTACGTGGATTACCACTCGGCGATGAAAGACGACCGCGATGGATTGCCGGCGAATCTGAGTCATGACGGCGTGCATCCTACGCAGGCGGGGTACGACGTCATGGCGCCGCTCGTGGAGGCGGGAATTGCGAAGGCACTGGGGCGGTAAGGCTTCACCTGGAGTTCGCCAGTTTTCATTCGTCAGTTGTGAGAGATCGGATGAAACGAGGTCCGCCTCCCCGGTCCCTGGCAGGAGATTTTCTATTTTCAGTGGTTTACGAGAGGGGAAAGGCGACAAAGAAGAGGACGCAGCTGAATCGTTTGCTCTGGCTGGTGAATCCCAATACAATAGATAAGGAAGATTGCAGGAAAGGTCTGTCTTTAGCGATGCCCAAGGAAAAGATTCATCCCAACTATGCTGCGGTGCGCGTGATGTGCGCCTGCGGAAACAATTTTGAGACCCGTTCGACCCACAAGGGCGACATTCACGTGGAAATTTGCTCGAACTGCCATCCGTTTTTCACCGGCAAACAGCGCCTGGTGGACACGGCAGGGCGCGTGGAACGGTTCCGCCGCAAGTACGCCAAGGCTGCCGAGACGTCTCCGGCAAAGTAAGGCCGAAGCGACGGCTGAGCGATCGGGCCTCCGCCACGGCGGAGGCCCACGTATGTTTGGGAAATGAGTTGTCAGTCTTCAGTTCACATTTCTCAGTTCCTTTCCCGGACTGTGAATTGATCGCTGAGAACTGACAACTGACCACTGAGAACTGTATCTATGGCTGGCAAGGGATTCACGGTAAAGAAGGACTGGGACAATCCCACGGAGCATGCGATGCCCGCGGGGGTTCGTGTGCCAGCCGAGATGCGGATTGGTTCGGTGGTGGTGGCGCCTGCTACGGTGCTGGCGCCGATGGCAGGGGTCACGGACACCGTTTTCCGGCGGTTTATCCGGCATGCCAGCGTGTTTTCGAGGGATCAGGGTTCAGCCACCCCAATGAGCAAAGACCGCCCGCCGGGGACCCCAGAAACGGTCAGGGATCAGGAAGCGGAGATCGCAGCAATTCAGGAATCTGTCACGAACACGCAGTCGGGGTGCGGGCTGCTGATGACGGAGTTTACTTCGGCTGACGGACTTTCGCGGATGCGGGAGTCGAAGCGGCGGAGGTATCTGACGTTTTACGACGATGAGCATCCGATCGGCGCTCAGTTGTTCGGCTCGAATGCGGAGACGCTGGCGGAAGCTGCGCGAATCGTCGAGGACACGGGGTTTGACACGGTCGATCTGAACCTCGGCTGCCCGGCGAAGCGGGTGGTCGGGTGCAATGGCGGATCGGGCTTGCTGCGGGATCTGCCGAAGATCGGGGAGATCTTTCGCGCGGTGAGGCGCTCGGTGACGATTCCCTTCACCGTAAAGTTCCGCATGGGGTGGAACGATGTGGCGATTGTGTGTGTGGAACTGGCGCGGATGGCGGAGGCTGAGGGGCTGAATGCCGTGGCACTGCACGCTCGAACGCGGGAGCAGGGTTACAGCGGGCAGGCACGATGGGAGTGGATTGCTGCGATCAAGCAGGCGGTGGGGATTCCCGTTGTCGGCAATGGAGATATCCGCACCCCTGAGGATGCGGCGGCCATGGTGGCCCAGACGGGATGCGACGCGGTGATGATCGGCCGCGCGGCGGCGGCGAATCCGTGGATCTTCAGGCAGATTGCGCAATATACGGCCACGGGCCGCTACGATCAGCCAACATTTGCCGACCGCCACCACATGATTCGGGCCTACTTTGAAATGCTGCTGGCCGAGGCGGAGGCGACGAAGGATCTGCCGCGCGACGCGCGCCTGGGCGAGACGGCGGGCAAAATGAAGCAGTTTGCCACATGGTTCACGCATGAGGTGACCGGCGGGGGTCGCCTGCGCAAGGCGATCTATCAGGCGAAATCTGGAATGGAAGTTCTGGAGCAGGTGAACGCCTTTTTCACGGCCGCGCCGGTGGCCGCCGACGTTACCGAAGACACGGGCACGGGAGCCTTCCCGGAGTCCGCGCTTGTTTGCGATTGATGACATCGCGGGCAGAATCATTCTGTTAGAGCGGATGACCGGATTCGATCTAGTCTGAGCACCCTGGTAACATCACGAAGTTACCTCCGCACCTTTGTCTTACAACAACTTAGACCAAAGTGGCATGTTCGCAGAGGTGTCCCAAGGCTATATTTGGGTTACTGACGAGCCAGAGACCAGCGGTTGAGATCGGGGTTGGGCTCCAGACTGATTGTGTGTTGTTCATCGCTGAGACAATTTCCCCAATTTCGCCCATTCAAGCGCCGAGAAAGACCGACCTTGATGAATCGGAAATCGAAATCGAGCAGTTTGCTATGGCGCGCGATAGCCATGTTCGTGGCGCTCGGCTGGATCTGTGCGACCTCGTCGGCGCAACGGTACAGTTTTCGCGAATATATCCAGGGTCTTGGAAACCCCAACATCACCTCAATCCAGCAGGACCGGATCGGTTATCTGTGGGTGGGGACGCAGAACGGGCTTTACCGGTACGACGGCGGCCAGTTCCAACGCTACGGCGCGGCCGAGGGAATTCCCGATCGCATCATCGACAACGTGTATATCAGTCCGGACGGAACCCTATGGGTGGGAACTTCGGCAGGCGTTTACTTTGAACGCAAGGACGGAAGATTCTCTTCGGTCCAGCTTCCCTATGCGCTGAACGAATTCACACATCCGACCGGCACGACCTTTACGTCGAACCATCGGGGCGAAGTTGTAACCGCTTCAAGCAGCCACGGCGTATTGCTAAAACGGCGTGGGACCGACGACTGGGTTGCAACGCCTCTAAACCTGCAGGGCGGGTTTGTCTGGAGCGTGCTCTACGGACCCGATGGTTCGTTGTGGTACGGCTGCGAGAGAGATCTTTGCCGGTTGAATGCCGGGAAAACGACACAAATGCGCGCAACCCTGGGACTGCCGGAAGAGCAGTGGCTGACGATGATGGTGGCGCGCAACGGGCACATCTGGCTGCGCAGCAATCAGCATGTGGTCGAGATGCTGCCCGACGGCAGCCGCGCTTACGTTCGCGATCTGCCGGGAGAGCCAACGTCGGAGGCGTATCCAACACTTGCTGAGGATGGACAGGGACGCATCCTCACGGCGCAGGGATCTGAGCTGGCACTTTGGGAAAAGGACCACTGGCGACTGGTCACAGACCACAACGGCCTGTCGCCGTTTGAAATACAGGAACTGTTTGTTGATCGCGAGGGCTCGATCTGGATGGGAGTGGTGGGCCACGGGCTGCTGCGCTGGGTTGGTGAGGATCGCTGGGAGGCTTACACACAAAACGACGGGTTGCGCGACAACCTGGTGTGGTCGATGTCGCGCGATCACAACGGAAGATTGTGGATTGGCACGGAATCGGGCCTCGACTGGATTCCGGCGGGCGGCAATGCTCCCAAAATCTGGCATTCGCCGGGTGTGCATGTAGCACGCGCGGGATCGCTGGAAGTGACCGCGGATGGAGCGATCTGGATGGGCAGCATGGCAGGAAGCCTGACCAGGATTGACTCGAAGACGCTCGCCGGGAAACAACAGACGGTGCCGGCGGTGTACCGACTCCTCGCGGATGGGCCGCATCGCCTCTGGATTGCGACAGTGAGCGGGATGTTTGAGCTGGATCCGAGCGGAGCCGACCGCACCGCACATCAGGTGATCGATCCGGCGTTCCCGAAGGCGGCGCTTCGCGTTACAGACATGAGCAAGGATCAGTCGGGGAACCTCTGGGTGACTTCAGACCAGGGGCTTTTCAAGCACGACGACAAAGGCTGGCACGCGACCGATCCGGGCACGTCGGGAGCCAGGCCTGACTTGATTGCTGTCGACTGGAACGGAGATATCTGGGCGGCAGGCCCCTCGCAGGACTTGATGCGGCTGCATGTGAACGGAAACAAGGTAGTGGAAGCGGAACACATCGGGCGGCCGCCGCTGATGTCGGAAGAAATTGTCTCGCTGGTGGTGGATCATCGCGGCTGGCTGTGGGTGGGCGAAGACGCAGGCGTGACGGTGTTCGATGGGCATCGCTGGCGGAGCTTTACGCAGGACGATGGGTTGATCTGGAATGACACGGACAGCTTTGCGATGACCGAGGATCGAGACGGAAGCATGTGGATCGGCACATCGGGCGGGCTGAGTCATCTGATCGCGCCGCAGGATGCACTGGCGGGATCGCCGCCGCCACCCGCCATTTCGCAGGTGATGCTGGGCGCTGTGCCGGTGGCTGACGGTGGTTCAGTGAAGTGGAGTTCGAACCAGCTGACGATTTCGATGGCGCTGCTTTCGTTCAAGGATACGCAGGACATTGGTATTCGCTACCGGCTGATTGGCGAGCAGGACTCCGGCTGGGAGGAGACGCGGGAGATGACGCTGCACTATCGCCATCTTGAGCCCGGCTCCTATCGTTTTGAGGTTGCCGCGGTGAATGCGGCCGGCAGCACGGTTTCGCCGGTAGCATCGTTCTCGTTCACGATCCTTCCGCTGTGGTGGCAGGACAAGTACATCAAGTGGGAACTGGGCCTTATGGTCCTTGTACTGGCGGTATGGACGTGGCGCCGACGCGTGAGCCAGCTGATGCGGCAGAAGCGGCAGCTAGAAGAAGCTGTGAAGGGGCGCACGCAGGATCTGGAGCGCGAGAAGACCGAGTTGGTGCGCACGCGGGAGCAGATGCGGCACTTTGCGGAGCACGACGGACTGACTGGTTTATGGAATCACCGCATCATCGTGGAACGGTTGCGTGGCGAAGTGGATCGTTCGCAACGCGATGGATCGCCGCTCAGCATCATCCTGGTAGACCTGGATTATTTCAAGCGCGTCAACGATGCGATGGGCCATGTGGCGGGCGACCTCACGCTGCGCGAAATGGGCGCCATCTTCCAGCGCGCAGTGCGGAGTTACGACTGGGTGGGCCGCTACGGCGGCGAGGAATTCCTGCTGATCCTGCCGGGATCGAACTTTGAGGCAACGCGTGCCAGGGCTGAACATATGCGCGCCACGGTGGAAGCGACACGGCTTGGCGAGGGCGACGAGACATTCTCGGTGACGGCGAGCTTCGGCGTTGCGGCGGGCTATCCGACGAATTACGAAGAGATGATCCAGATTGCCGATGCGGCTCTCTATCGCGCCAAGAACGCCGGGCGCAACTGCGTGATGGCTACAGAGATTAAATCGACAGTGGTTTCCATTTCCGCCGCGGGATAAGGCCGATCACGCCAGGGGCAGATGAATGATGGCCCGTGCCCCCGGTCCATCCTCACGATTCACCAGCCGGATTTCGCCGCCATGAGCGCGGGCAATCTGCTGCGCGAGCGCGAGCCCGACACCGCTGCCCTGGGGCTTGGTGGTATAGAAGGGGACAAAGAGATTCTCGGTGTTGGCGATACCAAGACCGCTGTCTTCGATGCCGACTACGAGATCCGACTCTGCAATGCGCCATCCGATGCGGACAGGCTTGGCCCCGTTGGCCAGCGATGCGTCGACGGCGTTGGTGAGCAGATTGATGAACATCTGTTCGAGTTGGTCGGGATCGGCGTTGAGCATGACAGGCGGACCGGGATCGAGGCGGACGGACGCGCGCTGCTCGAGGAGCGCAACCCGCTCGAGCAGCGGGCCTGTCTGCACCGGCTTGAAATGCGGCGGAGGTAATTGTGCGAGCAACCGATAGGACTGCACGAAGCGATGCAGGGCGTCGGCGCGGCTTTCAACGACACTGAGACCGCGGCGGAAATCGCGGATTGTGGCATCGTCGCCGCCGATGCTCTCGGCACGCGCCAGAAGGCTTCCGGCGATGGACTTGATGGGTGCGAGGGAGTTGGACAGCTCGTGACCGAGAACGCGAATCAGGCGTTTCCATGCAATCTGTTCTTCTTCCTGCAGGGGTTGGCTGACATCGGCAAGCAGCAGGAGGGTATGCGGTGCGCCGTCCTGGCGGAAGAGCGCCTTGCGAAGAAGCCAGCGTGAGGGCTTGGTACCGAAGGAGTGAACGCTCTGGTCGGCGGAGGCGAGAAGATTATCGAGCGCCAGTTCCCGCGCGCTGTGGCCGAAGCAACGCGCCAGTGGGCGGCCAAGAAGCTGCGCTCCTGCGTTGTTCACCAGTTGGAGAAGGTCTTCACGATCGAAGGCGAACAGCGGTGCGTGCATGACTTCGAGGATGCGCGCCAGCAGTGCGGTGGCTTCAAGCGAGCGTACGCGCTGCTTTTGCAGAAGGTCGGCGAGTGCGTTGATTTCCCCAGCCAGCTCGCCGAGAGCGTCTCGGGAACCTGCGCCACGGGCGCGAAACGAGTAGTCTCCTTCACGCAGGGAAGAGACGACGTTGGAGAGCGTCTGCAGTGGACGCATCAGACCTTCGATAAGCGTGGCCGCAATAAGCAGGAGATAGATAAAGAGACAAAGCAGCAGCAGCAGAGCGGGGGCGAAGGTTACATGCTGCTGCCAAAGAAGGATTCCGGCAAAGAGGAACGTAGGCAAAGCCAGCAAGAAACAGAATAGCCATGCTCGGCGCAGGGCCGAGGGCTTGCGTTTCCGCACGTGCCTTTCATAAGCCATATTTTTCGATGCGGCGGTAGAGCGCGGCCCGGCTTAGACCGAGAGCCTCAGAGGCTTGCGATATGTTGCCGTCGCAGCGGCGGAGGACCTTGCGAATAAGCAAAGCCTCAACCTCATCGATACTCATGTTCTCAAAATTGGTTGCCGAGGATTTTGCCGAAGCGATGGCGAGGTTGGCGGGCTCAATCTCTTCACCGCGGCACAGCAGCACGGCACGCTCCACGGTGTGTTCGAGTTCGCGCACGTTGCCGGGCCATGGGTATTGCATCATCTGCTGCATGGCAGCGGGTGAGAAACCTGTAACCTGCTTGCGGTAGCGCGAGCGATTGCGGTTGAGGAAGTGTACGGCCAGCAGGGGAATGTCTTCGCGTCGTTCGCGCAGGGCGGGAATATGGATCTCCACTGTGTTGATGCGGAAGAGCAGATCTTCGCGAAAATTTCCTGCCTTGGCTTCTTCGGGCAGGTTGGCGTTGGTTGCGGACAATACGCGCACGTCAACGCGCCGCGTTTGCGAGGAGCCGACGCGCTCAAGCTCGCCGGTTTCAAGAACGCGCAGGAGCTTGGCCTGCTGGCGAAGCGGGACGTTGGCGATTTCGTCGAGAAACAGGGTGCCGCCGTTGGCCAGTTCGAAGCGTCCGACACGGTCGGAGCGCGCATCGGTAAATGCGCCTTTGACGTGGCCGAAGATCTCGCTTTCGAAGGTACCCTCAGGCAGGCCCCCCGCATTGACGGCAACGAGGGGCATGCGCGATCGCGGCGAAGCGGCGTGCAGGAGCTTGGAGACGATCTCTTTTCCGGTGCCGTGTTCTCCGGTGATGAGGACGTTGGCGTCAGATGGACCCACCTGGCCGATGAGTTCGAGCACGGGCTGCATGGAGGGCGCGGCGGCCACAAAGTCGGGCATCCCTTCGGCACGCAGCAGCCGGTTTTCGAGTTCGAGCTGGCGCGCACGGCGAAGGGCCTGGTGCAGTTCGGCGTGAACGCGGACCAGCGAGATGAGGCGCTCGTTCTCCCATGGTTTCTGGATAAAATCGCGAGCGCCGCGCTTGATGCTTTCGACGGCGAGGTCGATGTTGCCCCATGCCGTCATGACAATGACGGGCATGCGCGGATCGATCTCCTGCAAACGAGCGAGCAGATCGAGGCCCTCCTGGCCTGAGGTTGTGTCACGCGTGTAGTTGAGGTCGATGAGCAGGACATCGTAGTCGGCCTGGCCAAGCGCCTCAAGAAGAAGCTGCGGCGAACGGACACAGTCCACATGCATGCCCTGCGGCTCAAGCAGCAGTTCCACAGCCTCGAGGATGTGGGGTTGATCGTCGGCAACTAAAACCCGGATTCGTTCGCTCTTGCGAGGGTCTGGCATTTTAGGGTTTATCCGCCTCTACTACGCCGGTTTTTGCGGCGTCGATCGAGATTCCGTATTCCTCCAGCACGGAACCGGTGGAATACTTCAACTGAATGCGAGCCTTTTCGTATGCTGTTTGAGCCGTTACGAGCGCCGATTCCGCCACCGACAGATCATGCTCTGCAGACAGCGTCTGCTGGTTGGATCCGGCCCCAAGTTTTTGCTCTTTCTGCATGATATCGAGTGTGCGCTGAGCGAGGTCGCGCGCCTCTTTGGCGGCATCCACTCGGCTCGCTCCCTGCTCCACCGCGTAGCGTGCGTTTCGCACTTCAATAACAATGTTCTTCTTCAACTCTTCAGCGTACACCTGCGATTGGCGGTACTCGAGCTCGGTGCGGTACTGGTCGGCCTTGGCCTGGCGATTGCGCAGAGGCATCTGGAGTTGGAGACCAACCTGGTACTCGGGTGAAGAGTTATTCAGCGCATTTTCGAGTGTGCCGCCGTATCCGCCAGGAGCAGTGTTCGATGCAGCGAATGCCGGATTCGGGACTCCTCCGAATGCTGTCCCGGAGTAAAAGCCATAGAGACTGAGTTGCGGCAGCAGGTTGTTGCGAGCTGACTTACGGGTCAGCTCGCGGTTGCTCAGGTCGAGGGCGTTTTCCTGGATTTCAGTGCGATTCTTGAGCGCGTCAGCGATACTCTGCTGCACCGGCTCGGTCTCCGGCTGTATCTGAGCGGCGAGATGATCCGTCGGCACTACTGGCAACTCCTGAAGAACTGGATCGTCGAAAGAACGGGTGATGGCGTTCTTCATGTAGAGTTCCTGAAGTTCAAGGTTTGTGCGCGCGACCGTCAGGTCCTGCTGGCGTGTGGCTACTTCGCTCTCAGCTTTCAGGACGTCCATCTCAGGAATGGCCTGGAGCGCGAGTTGCTTGCGGCTGGTGTCGAGAGTCTCCGTGGCAAAAGCAACCGAGCGCTCGCCAACCTGTTCGGTGTCGTAGGCGTTTACAAGGTCCCAGTAGATATTGCAGATCTGGGTGACGGTCGCAATGATCTGTGCCTTGAATGCGATGTCCCCGATTTTCTGGTTGGTTTTGGCAATTCGTAGATAGCGCAAGTTCGGGCCGGTTCCGAATCCGGCGAGCAACTGTTGCTGGAAGATGATCTGCAGGTTGGAAAAAAGCTGCGGATTCAAGGAATTGTTTGGGCTGTTCGATGTCTGCCGGTTGTTATTGAAATCAGCTTCAAAGTAGGTCCCGGTTGGGAAAGCCTCTTGATAACTAATGTTTGCAAGGTTTTCGTTCAGGTGATAAGTGGAGACGCCCAAGACCGTCTGGTTCGTCAACTGCTGCGAGGTGTGGTCGTTGTAGATCTTGGCAACGATGAAGGGATCGAAGCTGGAAACGTTGCTCCCGACGCCAAAGGTAGATTGCACAAGACCGCCGCTCCCGGCGCCGGCGCCGCCGCTCCCGGTGCTTGTGCCGCCGGCCCCGCTACCGCTGCCGGTACCGCTTGCCGCGCCGCCGGGTGTTCCGGAGACTACGCCGGTATTTACGCCTCTCGTGAATCCGCCTGCCTGGGTACGCAGAATATCCATCTGCGCGATGGGCAAGTTATATCGCGCTATGACCAGGTCGAGGTTGTTCTCGAGAGCGAGATCGATTGCGTTTTGCAGCGAGAGGTAGAGCTTGCCGTCGCGGACAAGCGAATTGAGGCGCAGGGAGTTCGCCATGCTGGGTGGCGGCACAATTTTTCCGCGATACGCATCGAAGGGATTGTGCGAGTGCTGCAGCATTTCGTTGAACGGAACCTGACGGGACGTCTGCAGCGTCGTGGTGGCCTGAGGCGCACTTTGCGCCGGACCGTTTATGGAGTCCGATTGAGCCGCGAACGCCATGTTCGCCTGGAGGAGGATGATTGCCACGCCTGCAATAAAACGCTTGCCGATGGAGATTCCTGAATTCCTTTTCAATGCCTTCACCTGTGGGTTCTTCACTGTGCGCTGACCTCCGGTGCGGCGGTCTGCAGATTTTCGTCACGAGTCATCCAGCCATCGCGCAGCTCGATGATGCGCTTGCCGTAGCGGGCGTTTTCTTCAGAGTGCGTGACCTGCACGATAGTGGTGCCGGCACGATTGAGTTCGCAGAAGAGGTCCATGATTTCGCGTGCCTGCGTGGAGTGCAGGTTCCCGGTGGGCTCGTCGGCCAGCAGGAGCGACGGCGCATGCACGACAGCGCGCGCGATGCCGACAAGCTGTTGCTGTCCACCCGAGAGCTGGTTGGGAAAGAGGTCTTTCTTGGCGACAATCTGGAAACGGTCGAGAATGTCGGCGACCATGCCCCCGCGGTCTTTCGACGGCAGGTTTTTGTATGACAACGGAAGGTCGATGTTCTCGGCGACGGTGAGGTCGTCGAGCAGGTGGTAGCTCTGGAAGACCATGCCGATGCGTTGGCGAGCAAGATCGGCGCGCTGCTTGCGATTGAGCGAGTGCACCGGCGTTGAGGCGAACCAGTATTCGCCCAGCCAACTGTCATCGAGCAGAGCGAGCACGTTCAGGAGCGACGACTTCCCTGCTCCGGACGGGCCCATGATGGTAAGGAATTCGCCCTCGCGGATGGTGAGATTGATGCGGCGCAGCACCCAGGTTTCGGCGTGGCCCGTTTTATAACTGCGTTCGATGTTTTTCAAGTCGATCATGGCGGTTGTTTTACTCCGATCTCAAGGCAAAAATTGGGTCGACGGCTGCGGCGCGACGCGCGGGCAGCCATGCGGCAAAAAATGAAGACGCGGTGAGCACTACGATCACAGCGGCGAACGTCACGGCGTCGTGCGCGTGAACACCGTAGATATAGCTGCTTGCGAATCGAGCGGCGAACCACGCGAAGATGCCGCCGAGTGAAAGACCGATGGCGACCAGTACCGCGGCGCAACGGAGGACAAGGCTGAGGATGTTGGCCTGCTGAGCGCCGAGCGCCATGCGGATGCCGATTTCGCGGGTGCGCTGCGCAACGGCGAAGGATAGAAGACCGTAGAGGCCGACGGAGGCGATCATGAGGGCAAGCGCGGCAAAGGTCTCCAGGAGGTAAGCAATGAGCTTCTGACTGCCGAATGAGTCTTCGACGGCTTGATGGATGGTTTTGACGTCGGTGGTGGTTGCGTCGGGCGCTACTTCGTGGAGCACTTTGTCGAATTGTGCGCGGAGAGCATCGGCCGGAACCGCGGCGCGAATGGCGACCTGAATGAATGCAGTTGCGATGCCGTAGAGCGGAGTTCCGGGCTCAACCTGCGCGAGGCAAAAGTAGATCTCCGGCCGAGTTGCATCGGTCACAGTGAGTTGCTTGACGTTTGCGATTTCACCCACGATGCGGATGTTGCTGAATTTGCCCTTACCCATGGAGAGAATATGGCCGATGGGATCCTGAGCGGGGAGATATTTATCGGCGAAAGCCTTATTGATGACGGCAACGGGAGGCGCCGTGGGGGTGTCGTCTTCGGTGAAGAAGCGGCCGCGCACCATCGGAATCCCCAGCGCTTCGACGAGTCCGGGGGATGCGATGCGCCCGTCGCCTTTCGGCTGCTGATCGTAGGGGACATCCTTGTGGTCGAGCGAGGTGATGAGCGTGACCTGCATCTCAAAGCGAAGCGGCAACACGGAGCTGAGAGCAGCCACGCGAACGCCGGGGATGGCGCGGAGGTGTTCGAGGAGCGGCAGGTAAGAGGTATTCACAACATTGCCGGCGGCCGGAGCGGACTCGTCGAAATCACCTTCACTCGCATTGAGAATGATGCCTCCAGTGAGGACGTTCTGCTGGGTGAAGCCGAGCGGCACCTCGCGCAGCGCATGGATGGTGCGAAGGAACAATCCTGCGCCAACAAGAAAGACGAGCGCGAGCGCTAGCTGGCCAACGACGAGTGCTTCACGCGTCCGATTGGCGCCGGAGGATGAAGTTGTAGTAACGCCGCCGAGGCTTCCGCGCACATCGTGGCGCATGGCTCTGAAGGCAGGAAACAATCCCGCAATCAGCGCGGTCAGCAGCGTGAGGCCCGCGAGGCAGAGCATCACACGCCAATCGACGTGAATGGTCTGGGTAAGCGGCAACTTCTGCTCAATCTGGCACCACAGGAGTTTGATGGCGGATTGACCGAAGAGCATGCCGACGACTGCGCCGATGGCGCTGAGAAGCAGGCTCTCGACGACAGTCTGCTGCAGCAAACGGCGGCGGGCGGCGCCAAGGGCGGCACGCACCGCTCGCTCGCGTGTACGCGAGACGGCGCGGGCAAGCATGAGGCTGGTGACATTGAGGCACGCAAGGGCCCAGATACCGATTACAACGGCGTACAAAAGCCAGAGTGGTTTACGCACGTCCTCGGTCAGAGAGTTTTGATAACCCGTAACCTTGATGCTGGTCGGCAACTGGTCGTTAGAGACTTCTTTTGCAATGACGGATTGCGCGCGGCTGAGATCTGCAGCCAGTTGCGTAGCCGACATTCCCTCGGGAAGGCGGGCGTAGAGCGAACCGCCGATGTTGTCTTTACCGGACATCGCCGAGCGCGCGGCGGGAGGAATCGCGGCAGGCGACCAGACTGCCATTTTGTCGGCGTACCAGAAGAAGAATCCCTTGGGAAGGACGCCAATGATGGTGTACGGTGCGCGACGTACGGTGAGACTCTTGCCGATAATATTCGGATCGGCGTTGAAGACCTTGTGCCAAACGTCATCTCCAATGAGAAGCACGCGATTTCGTCCAGGATCGTTCTCATCTTCGCGAAAACCTCGACCGAGAACTGGTTGCACACCAAGCATGTCGAAGAGTCCCGCGGTGACGGCGGCGTGGGTAACCTGGTAACGTCCGCCGGGCCCTACGATGCTTGCGAAGGACGATCCTTCGTTGAGGACCGCGCCGATCTTCAGGCGCGCACCGACAGCATCGCGAAGCTGCAGCATGTTTGCGTAAGCCAGGTTGTAATACGGCATGGGGCCGCCGAGTTCAATGGAGACAATGCGATCGGGATGCGCATACGGAAGCGGGCGCAAGAGAATTCCATTGAGCAATGTGAAGACAGCGATGTTGGCGCCGAGGCCGAGTGCGAGGACTGCCACGACGGTAAGTGCGAAGCCGGGAGCGCGCCGCCACTGACGGATCGTATACCGCACATCCTGCATCGTCGTTTGCAACATGAAATCCTTTCTGCGCGTCGCGCTATTCAGTGCGTAAGGCCTGCATGGGCTCAACGCCCGCGGCACGCCGGGCAGGCAATGCGGCGGCCACACAAAGCATAACTACAGTGAGAATGACAGCTCCGCATAGCGTCAGCGGATCAAAGGTGGAGACTCCATACAACTGACTGCGGAAGAGACGGCCAAGAGCAATGAGCGAAGGAAGAGCGACTGCGGTAGCTACGGCCGCAATGATCGCCATTTCGCGAACGACGAGCAGAACGATGACGGATCGCGATGAGCCGAGCGCGAGGCGAACCCCGATTTCGCGGGTGCGCTGCTCGGTGGAATATGCAAGCACGCCGTAAAGCCCTACTGCGGCTAGGATCAGGGCGAGTCCGGCAAAGCCGACAGCGAGAAAGGCCAGTGCGCGTTCATCGGCCGCGCTGCGCTGGACTTGCGCTTCCATGGTGCGCAATCCGTCGACGACCAGGGCCGGGTCAAGCTGATGGATGGTCTGGCGGATAGCTCCCTCGATGCTTGCAGGCGGAGCCGACGATCGCACGTAGATGGCAACGCCGCCAGGATGCTTCATCTGTGCGTACGCTTGATAGACCGTAGGGCCGAGCGGCGTGCGCAGATCGGTGTGGCGAATGTCGCCTACGACACCGACGATGGTGATATTGAAATTCGGCTTGTCGCTCGAGCCTTCCGTTATAAGGCGTCCGACAGCATTCTGCGGCGTTCCGAAGAAGCGCTTGGCGAATGCGAGATTGACGATTGCGACTTCTGGTTGGCCTTTTGCATCTGCGGCGGTGAATTCACGGCCAACGAGAATGGGCTGATGAATGGTGGCGAAGTACCCGGGCGTGATGCGCGGCTCCTCGAAATTCATGCGCTCATCTTCAGTCGGCTTATAGCCCTGGATCGAGTAATTGGAAGTTTCGGTATCGCCCACGAGTTCGGGATCGGTATTGGCCGCGACAGAAACAACGCCGGGAAGGCGACGCAGCGATTCGATAGAGCTATTGACGATTTCTGGGATGGGTTCTCCGCCATATCCGGAGTTAGCGGGATCGAGCGAGAAGACTGCAAGGTTTGCAGTTTCAAATCCGAGCGACTGGTGACGGAGATTATCGAGTGTACGCAGAAAGAGTCCGGCGCCGCCGAGCAACATGACGCTGAGCGCGATCTGCGCGCCGACGGCGAATTTGCGGAAGCGCTGAGAATCGCGCGAAAGAGTCCCGGTGTTTTGCCGCATGGTTCCGGCCAGATTGGGGCGGATGAAATGGAAAACCGGGGCAATGCTGAAGAACAACGTTGTCAGAACGGAAATCCCCAACGTGAAGAGCAGCACGCGAATATCGACCGAGGCGGAGTATGGTTCCGCTCCTGGATCGGAGTTGGTGAGAATGCGCACCAGTGCGGTTGCGACCACGGGCGCCAGAAGAATTCCGGCGATCGCGCCGGTCAGGCCGAGCACGCCGCCCTCGATCATCAATTGCGAGAAGATGCGGCTGCGGTTTGCGCCGAGTGCGTAGCGCATTGACATTTCACAGGCGCGATTGGCAGCCCGTAACAGGAGCAGGGTCGCGACATTGATGGCGCAGAGAACGACGAGCAGGCAGGCCATGCTCATCAAGATCACGAGCGGTTTCTGGAGATCGATGCGGTTGGGATTGAAACCCTTGGAGTCGTCGAGGACGCGAATGGTGGATAGGTCGACAAACCGTTTATGGAATCTCTCTGAGGTGGACTTGAACGACGCGAATTCTTCGGCGCGCAAAGATCGCCAGAGGGGGCCCATGCTTGCTTCGGCCTGCTGGCGGGTGACTCCGGGCTTGAGGCGCGCGACGAGTGTGAGCCACGTGGAACGATGATTTGTCAGGTCATCGATGGGCGCGCGCCAGGGAATCGCGTAGTCGATCATGGTCGTGGGCACAAACACGCTGGGGCGATAGCCGCCGATCGCGGAATCGAAGCCAGGAGGCGCGACACCGATGATGGTGAACGAGTGGCCGTTGATGAGAATCGTCTGGCCGATCACGTCGCGCGCGGAACCAAGGTGGGTGCGCCAGTAGTTGTAGCTGAGCACGGTTACGGGATTGGCATCTTTAGCCGTTTCGTCTTCGTGCGAGAATAGGCGGCCGGCGGCCGGCTTTAGGCCGAGCAACTGGAAGTAATTACCGGAGACAACTTCGCCGTCGTTGTTTTCTGCCTGGTTGTGCCAGGAGAGGCCCACCTGAGCTTTATCGGCTGCGAGGATTCCGCTGAAGACCTGGTTCCGATCGCGCAGGTCCTTATACATGGGATAGGAGAAGTAGTTGACATGGCCTTCGCTGTCGCCGCCGAAGCTGCTCATGGAGCCGTTGAAGGCTCCGCTCCACTCGAAGCGAACCAGTTCCTGCGGGTGTTGGACGGGAAGCATGCGCAGCAGGACCTGATCGAAGAGGGTGAAGACGGCTGCATTTGCGCCGATGCCGAGGGCAAGTGTCAGCACCACGGTGATGGTGAATCCGGGCGACTTGCGCAATTGGCGAAGAGCGTAACGAAGATCCTGCACGAACGAATTCATTGTGACCTCTCCTTATTCAGTACGCAGGGCCTGCATGGGATCAATGGAAGCTGCGCGGCGTGCGGGGAGCCACGCTGCGAGAGTAATAGCGATAGCCAGCACGGCGAGCGCATAGATGATTGAGAGCGTGTCGAGCGGACGCACGCCGAAGAGCATCGAGGTTTCTAGTCGGGTGGCGCCGAGGGCAAGAACGATGCCGAGTGCGAGGCCGATGCATGCCATGCGGGCCGTATCGCGAAGGATGAGCAGGGCGGTAGTTTCGCGGGAAGCGCCGAGAGCCATGCGAATGCCGATCTCGCGCCGCCGCTGGTTGACGCGGAAGGCGAGGAATCCGTAGAGGCCAACGATGGTGAGCGCAAGGCCGATAAAGCCCAAAGCGGTTACCAGTTCGGCCATCATCTGATAGTTGCCTGCGGAATAACGGATCAGTTCGGGCAGCGAGGTGACCATCATGGGGTCGAGCAACGGGTTGATATGAATAAGCACCTGCCGCGTTGACCGCGCCAGGCTCATGGCGTTTTGTTTTGTTGCGAGCGCAAAGGTGATCTCGCCCATATGAGACAGGTGAAACGGCATGTAGATGTAGGGCTCGGGGATCTCGCCAACTTGATTGATGGGAGCATCTTCCGTGACTCCAATAATGCGCGCCGCGGTATTTGGCAGAGACCCGTCGCTATAGCCGACAAGTTCTATTGTTTGGCCGATAGGATCATGACCCGGCCAGTATTTTTGCGCCATGGAATGGTTGATCAGAATTGCGGCCGGACCGGGCTGATCGTCAGACGGCGCGAAGCCCCGACCACGAAGGATGCGCGTACCGATGACGTCGAGAAAGCCGGGGCTGACGGCGTTGTACTTGATCTCAATGGGATCGCGCAGCTCAGGGTGGCCCGGGAGCATTGCCTTTAGCGCGATGCCGCCTTCGGAGAGGCTGAGCGGGGCGCGAATCGCATAGGCCACGCGATCGACACCTGGCATCGCCTCCATCCGCTGGATGACTTCATCGCGCATGGGAGCGTCGGGCTCCTGAGTCCATGCGAGAAGAACTTGTCCGCGCGTGAGACCGATGGACTGCGTGCGAGTATTGATAAAGCTCCGCACCAGCGCGCTGGTCGAGATAAGCAACGCAAATGAAACAGCGATCTGCAACCAGATCGCGGCACGGCGAAGAATAGGCGTCCTAGCCTCGGTTCTGGTGGTGGACGCTGATTGCAGGACGGGCAGCAACTCTGCCCTTGCGACCTGGCTTAACGGGACCAGTGCAAGCAGCAGCAACGTAAACACAGAAAGCATTGCCGCAAACGAGAAGACCCTCCAATCCAATTGGAAGTTTGTCGACGTGTCACCAATCGCGACTAACATGGCGGGCTCGCTGACCAGCAGCCTCGGCAAAAACTTTGCAATCGCCCCGGCAACCGTCAGACCCGCGGCCAATCCGAAAACGCCGAGCAGCAGATTCTCGATCAGCAACTGCCGCGCGACCGTGCGACGATGCGCGCCCAGCGAGAGATGCAGGGCAACTTCGGGCGAGCGTGCCAGCGCCCGCGCCAGCATAATTTGCGCGAGGTTGAGTGTCCCCAATAAAACGACGCATCCGACGATGACGAAGAGCACGACTCCGGTTGTTCCCGCCCGCTCCATTCGATAAGAAAGATCGCTGACGGCACGCGCACTGCGCCCTTGCTCGTCCTTCGGATCGGACGCCGAGAGAGTTTCGGCAGTGGCCCTAACCTGCTCATTGACTTGAGAAAGCGTCGCACCCGGCGCGAGACGGCCAAGCAGCTTGAACCAGCGGAATTCGTGCGAGGTCAACTCATCTGCGCGAGCGACAGCAGCCCAGGTCTCCACGGGCATCCACAGGTCGCGGTCCATACCGTTGTCGATCTCACGGAACGACGGAGGCAGCACGCCCCAGATGTCCACCTGGGTGCGATGATGCTCCCCACGCATGATGGAGAGCTGGCGTCCGACAATGTGGGGATCCCCGGCGAACTCGCGCTGCCAGAAGCCGTAGCCCAGCAGCACGCCGGGGTGGGTGCGGAGTTGCGCAGCATCGGATGGTTTGAAAATGCGACCCAGCAGAGGATGGACACCGAGGCCATCAAAGAAATTAGCGGTCACGACATTGGTCAGCAACAGCTCCGCCGTGCCATCAGGACGTTGGATCATGCTGCCGCGGCGGCCTAGGGCGACCAGGGTTTTGAGAGCCGTCGTCCGCGCGGCCAGAGTCCGATAGTCAGAGTAAGTGAAGTACGTGTCCACGCCTTCCTCGGCGCTGGAAACCTGCCGAGTGGTGGCAAAGATGCGAACTAGTTCGCCTGGGTGCGGAACATGAAGAGGATGAAGCCAGAGGCCGTCGATGAGGCAGAAGATGGCGGAACTGGCGCCGATGCCGAGAGCGAGCGTGAGCACGGCGGTGAATGCGAATCCGGGTGCACGCCGCAACTGACGGAATGCGTAGCGCATGTCGTTAGCCAGTCTGTTCATCTCGCTCGCCCGCCTTTCTGCTACTCAATGCGCAAAGCGCGTCTGCTAGTCGATGCGCAGAGCACGCATGGGTTCAATGGATGAGGCACGTCGCGCGGGGATGAACCCGGCAGCGACGGCACAGAGGACAAGCATAAGAGGCGCACCTGCGAGCGCCCAAGGATCGTAGCTGGCCACGCCATAGAGAAGGCTTTTCATCAGGTAGCCTGCGTAGAGAGAAGCGGGAATGCCCAGGCACAGGCCAATCAGCACCTGCCAGAGCGCGCCGCGCATTACCATGGCCAGGACGCTTGAACGCGTAGCGCCCAGGGCCATGCGAATGCCGATTTCGCTGGTGCGCCGGACGACGAAGTAGGACATGACACCATAGAGTCCCACCGATGCGAGAATGAGCGCCACGATGCCGAACAGGGTTGTGAGGCGGGCGACCAGCCGATCCTGCGTGAAATTGTTCGCGACCTGCGTGTCAAACTTGCGAAGATCCACGACCGTCATATTCGGATCGATGGATGCCAGCGTCCGGCGCAAAAGCTCGTCGGCGTTCTGCTCGGGCCTGCGGAAATTGACGATGATGGCGTCGATAAACATCGACTGCGTTTCGCCGGTTGCGATTGCGTCAATAAACGACGGCGGCGCTCCGGGTCCGGTCCATGTCTTGTAACCGTTGTAATACTGCGCAAGGGGCCGCAGAAACACGGGGCGCGGCTCGCTACGCGGATTGTTCATCTTGAAATCGTGAAAAACGCCGACAATTTCAAACGCGCCGGAATACTGCGGCAGATCGATACCGAAGTGTTTGCCGATGGGGTCTTGATTGGGATAAAAGCGTTTGACGAATTCCTGGTTGACGATCGCGACCGGCTGCGTGGCCTGCGTGTCCTGGTCGGAGAGATCGCGGCCGTGAATGATGGGCACGCCGATCGATTGAAGAAGGTGCGGGCTGACCCGGTCCCACGTGGATCCACATTTGTCGTTGGGTCCCGGTGCAGGGTGGCCCTGCTGAATGACACACTCGCCCCAGTTATCGCCCTCAAGCGGACTGTAGAGAGCCATGCCGATATTGGCGACTCCCGGCAACGACGAGAAGCGGTCTTCGATCTGGCGGTAGAGCGCTGGAAGCCGATCTTCGGTATAGCCGGCCCCGGCCGGATCAACGTGCATGACGTAACGGTTTGCTGTGGTGACACCGAAGTTCTGATGTTCCAGGTTATTGAGTGACTTGGTCATCAGGATTGCACCGGCCAGCAGCACAAGTGAAAGCGCAGCCTGAAAGACAACCAGCGCGCGTTGCGGAAACGCGGAACGATCGCGCGTCGACCGATTAACTCCGCGCAGAACTTCGGCTGGCTGCGCATGCGATGACAGCCATGCCGGCGCGAATCCGAACGCTACGCCGGTGATCAACGAAATCAGGAAGGCAAATCCGAGCACAGCGAGCGACGGGCTGGCATTAATTGGGAGGTTGTGAGCATCGGGGAAAGCAAGGGCCAGAATCGTCCGCGATCCCTCATAAGCTACAGCAAGACCTGCGAGTCCACCGAGGCAACTAAGCAGGACGCTCTCGGTGACGATCTGACGGATCACGCGAGAGCGACCGGCACCAAGAGCCATCCGAACGGCGATGTCGCCGCGATGAGTAGTGCTGCGCGCGAGGACCAAGTTCGCAATATTCGCGCAGGCGATCAGAAGCACGACTGAAGAAAGGATCATGAGCATCTTGAGCCCGCGGCCGGTTTCCTGCTGCATGCTCTGAATGCCGCCACCCCCGGGAACGATGGTCACGTGCTGTTTGGGAATGATGGCCGAGCCGCCGTGATCGGTATAGGCAGTGCGTGTAGAGAGCCAATTGCGCAGGGCAGCGGAGAGCTTCTGTTGAAGAGCAGCAACATTGGTACCGGGCCGGACTCGACCCAGTGGATAAAGCCAGTTTTGCTCGGGATGATGAAGGATGGAACTCTCGCCACGTGCGTAGGGCTCCCGGTTTACAGGCAACCAGAAATCGGGAGGGTTTTCGGATACGCGGTCGCCGAAGAAGGACGGCGGGGCAATACCGATGACGGTGAACGGATGCGCCTGGATGGAGACGACCTGGCCGACAATGGATGAATCGGCGCCGAACTCATTTTGCCAGGAGCGGAAGCTTAGCACGACCACCGGCGAAGACGTCGCACGATCATCGGTGTCGCTGAAGACTCTGCCTGCGTAGGAGCCGACTCCAAGCGTGGAAAAGTAATTTCCGGTGACGAACTCCCCACGCAGTTCTCGCGGAAGAGCGTTGCCGCGGCGCACGCTCCATTGACCCTGGCCGGCTTGCACAGCGGCAAGCGATTCAAACTCAGGAGCATTTTCCTTCAATTGCCGATAGAGATCGTAGGAGAAGATATCGAAGTCGCCGTTCTCTCCGACGAATCCGCCGTTGACGCAGCAATCGTCGGTGTCGCCGATACGATAGAGCAGGGCAGGATCGGCAACAGGAAGCGAACGCAGCAGAATGCCTTGTACCAGCGTGAAGATCGCGGTGTTGGCGCCGATGCCAAGCGCGAGCGTGATGATTGCGGTGGCCGCGAATCCAGGAGACTTGCGCAACTGACGCAGTGCGAGGCGAATATCCTGCATCGTGTTGTTGAACATTTGATTCATCGCGATTCAGCTCCGTTGGGTTGAGGGTCTGGATCGTGCCTTATTCGTTTCTGAGCGCCTGCATCGGCTGAATGCTGGCAGCGCGACGCGCAGGCATGAAACCAGCGATCAGCACCGTGATGATCAACGCGAAAGCCGCACCGCTGAAGCTCACGGGATCAAAGGGAGCGACGTTGAACAGCATGGAGCGCAGAAGGCGCACCGCAGCAATCGAACCGAGACCGCCTGCGACAAGCCCAATGAGAATGACGCCTGCACTTCCCTGCAAGACCAGCCGGAAGATTCCCTGACGCGATGAACCGAGAGCCATACGTAAAGCAAACTCACGATTGCGTTCGATCACCGAGTAGGCCATCACCGCATACAGCCCCATCATGGCGACAAGCACGCTGCAGATGGCGTAAACGCCCAACAATTCCGCGGGAATGCGCGACATCTGATATTGCGCGCCGGTAATGTTTTCGAGTGTGCGAACGTTCTCGAGGGGAAGAGACGAATCGAGATCGCTGACGGCCTTGCGCAGTTGCGATACTACGGAATCCGCGCCGGCACGAGTATGAATGGCGATGATGGCGAAACCGTATCCAGACCTTCCCTGAAGCAATGGAAGGAAGACGACAGGGTTGGGATCCGTATTGTCGGGGCTGTGATAGGCGTAGTCATGCACGATACCGACGATTTGACGCTGGATCTTGTCCACAACAATACTGCTGCCGAGTGCATTTCCCTTGGGCCAGTAGCGGTGGGCCATCGACTCGTTGATGACAGCTACCCTGGGGGCGGCGTCATCGTCGGATGAAGCAAAATCGCGGCCCTGCTGCAGCTGAATTCCCACAGTTCGAAAGAAGTTGGGGCCATCGAAGTCAGTCACCACCGAGTTGTCCTCGCCTTTGCCGGGAACGTAACCGGGAATGCTGAAGGCGCGGGTGTTGCCGGAGCCCCAGTCGCCCATCGGGAGATGCGTTGTAACCGTGGCCAAAGAGACACCGGATGAGTTCTGCAGACGATCGAGAAGCTGGGTAAGGAAGCGACGCGCGCGATCGTCTTTGTAGCCAGCCCTGGAAAGATCGATGACCGCGGTAAGCGTATTGGTTCGATCGAATCCGGTGGGGCGATTAAAGATATTGAGTGCAGAGCGCGTGAGCAGACCACAGCAGGCGAGCACGATGAAGCAGATGCCCAACTGAACGCCGAGCAGTAACCTCTGGCCGATTCTCTTGCGGCTCGATCCGGCCACCGTCGGACTTCCCTCATGCAGGGCTTCCCGCTGAGAAACGCGAAGAGACTGGCGAACTGGGTACATGCCGCAAATCAAAGTGATGGCGATGGCGACGGCGGCGACGAACGTGATGATGCGCCAGTCGCTGTGCAGATTGAAGGTGAGCGGCATGCCGAAGTCGGGTAGCAGGACATAAAGAGACCTGGAGATCCCCACATTCACAGCCCATCCGACAAGGGCACCGGAAACCGCCAGCAGACTGGTCTCGATAAATACCTGGGAAGCGATGCGGGCGGGCTTTGCGCCAAGAGCGGTACGGATCGCGATTTCGCGACGGCGTCGTGCTGCGTGCTGGCCAAGCAGAGAAGCGATGTTGATGCAAACCAGCAGCATTAGCAGGCAGGAGGCACCCACCAGCACAGGAAGTACCTGGCCGATTACGGAAAATAATCCGCGCTGGAAATGCGCGGAGTCGTAAAGGTTCAGATCCCAGCTGTTGTATTGGTTGTTGTGCTGCGCGAGAGCAAAAGACCGTGCCAGGGTGTGGATTTCAGCCTTGGCAGTGGAGTCGGTGACACCGGGACGCAGGCGAACTACGACTTGGAGCCCCGTATGCAGCAACGGATCAGGGGGTGCGTCGGCGGAGAGGTCGCGTAAGGAGGAAAGCGGCACCCATGCAGCTTCAGCGAGGCCGCCGAAGATGCCCGCGAATTCCCTGGGCGCGACAGCGACGACGGTGAAGACATGCCGATTGATGGAAACGGGGCGACCGATAACGGAGGGGTCTGCGCTAAATCGGTCGCGCCATAACGCATCAGAAAGGACGATCGCGTCCATCGAACCATAGGCGCGGTCGTTGGCCGTCGGTTGAAAGAAGGTGCCGAGTTCCGGTTTGACTCCCAGCATCTGGAAGTAATTCGACGAGACGGTCCCGGCGGGAATCGCCTGCGGTTGCATATTCGGTAAAGCAAGGTTGAGCGGAGCAAAGTTGAAGGCAGCCGCATCGCTGAAAGAGCGCGACTGCTGACGCAGGTATTGCAGCTGATCGTAGTGGACAGAGTAGCCGTTGCTGCCGAGCACGGTCGCTGAAACAAAGCGCAGCGCTCCCGCATCCCGCACCTGCGGCCAGGGATTGAACAAAACCGCATTGGTCCACGTTGCTACCGTGGTCAAGGCGCCAATGCCCAGCGCCAGTGTCAGCACGGCTGTCAGCGTAAAGCCAGGCGACATGCGCAGCTGGCGTACAGCGTATCGCAAGTCCTGGCCAAACACTTTAGGCCTCCACTTCTTCCGTGAGTTTCTTGAGCTCGTCTTCCGATACGACCTTGCCGTCGAAGAGATGCACTTCACGCTCGGCATGCTTGGCAAAACGCGGATCGTGCGTCACCATGCAGATGGTTGAACCTTCGCGGTGCAGGTCGGCAAGCAGATGCATGACGGCTTCGCCGTTTTTCGAGTCGAGGTTTCCGGTAGGCTCATCGGCCAGCAGGATCGAAGGAGATCCAGCCAGTGCGCGGGCTACGGCGACACGCTGCTGTTGACCGCCGGAGAGCTGTGCGGGATAGTGCCGCATGCGGTGCGCCATGTTGACGCGTTCCAGGGCTTCCTTGACGCGCTTCTTGCGCTCCGCCGACGGCATTCCGGCGCGATAGGTAAGCGGCAGCTCGACGTTTTCTTCCACGGTGAGATCGCCGATCAGGTTAAAACTCTGGAAGATGAAGCCGATCTCCTGGTTGCGAATGCGCGAGCGCTCGCCGAAACTCAGATTCTCAACAGGCTTGTTGTTGAGCAGATATTTGCCGCCCGTGGGTGTATCCAGCAGACCAAGGATGGATAGCAGCGTGGATTTGCCGCAGCCCGACGGGCCGGACATTGCCACGTACTCTCCACGCGAGATGGTGAGGTGAATGCCAGAGAGCGCATGGGTTTCCACTTCATCGGTGTAGAAGACTTTGGTCAGGTCTTCAATGTCAATCAGCTTGTCGTTTGCCATCCAATCCCCCTCGTGAATTCAGTTGTCAGTTATCAGTTGTCAGCGATCAGAAATGATTGTCAATCCTGATTTCTGGCCGGTCCCTGAAGATTGCTACCGATTCGCCCGGCAATTACTCGAGACGAATACGATCTACGGCGTCGTAGCGCGACATGTCGGAAAGAATTACGGTATCGCCTTCCTTCAAACCGTCGAGCACCTGGATGCTGTTCACACTTGCTTTGCCTACCTTCACCTGAACACGTTCGGCTGTCTTGTGGTCCGGAGACTCCTTGAACAGACTCAGCGTCGAGTTTTCATTGCCCAGCGCAGGGCGGCCAACGTACAGCACGTCGTGCAAATGTTCCAGGTCGATGGTTCCATCCACACTCAACCCCTTCACGGCACCCGCAGGAAGAGGCCCATCCAGTTGTACGTCAACGGTGCGGGTTCCGTTCAATACGGCAGGATCAATTCTGGCGACATGGCCCGGAACGACTCCGTTATGCGTATCGATGGAAGCGGGCAGTCCGATTTGGATGTCGCGCGCCTGGGTTTCAGCGATCTGGAGAGCTGCCTTCAATTTGCCCAGCTGCACGACCTCGGCAAGTGAGGTGCCAGCGGTGACATGGGTGCCGACTGACATGGGGACCGGGAGGGGGTCGACTTCGCCGGCGATGGCAGCCCGCACTTCGAGTGCATCAGTCTGCTTCTGATAGAGCGCCATCAGCGTCTTCGCCTGGTCGATCTTGGACTGCGAGGACGCAAGCTGCACTTGGATATTCTTCTCGTTGACATCGAGCTGCTGCAGGCTGAGCTTGTGCTGCGCGGCAAGCTGGTCGGCGGTATTTTTCGACTTGTCGTAAGCAATCCCGGCAATTACGCCGAGCTTCAATAGTTGTTCGTCGGTCTTAGCCTGTATCTGGTCCTGGGAGTCTTCGGCGTTCACCTGCGCGGCCGCGATCTTTTTGTCCATCAGGGTGCTTTGCAGCTGCGCCTCCTGGGCCTTGTAATCGGACTCGGCCTGCTTTACCTGCAGCTTGGCGTCGAGCAGCTTCTGTTCGAGTTCCGGGGCTGAGAGATCCATCAAAATGGTATCCGGCTTCACGATGGTGCCGGGCAGCACGCGGATGCGCACGACGGTAGCGTCAGTGAGCGCCGGGATGAGCTCGATCGAATCTTCGCGGGGAACAAGCGTGCCTGTTGAACCGTGCACCTGGCGGGTAAAATCTCCGCGCTTCACGGTGTCTGGCCAAATGGTTGACGCATCGACCGTGGGAGCTGCCGGCTTGAGCCGGGAAACCAGTACCACCGCAATCGTAAGGACAACCACCCCAATGCCGGCCCAAATGTAGAGGCGGCGCCGTTTTTGTTTCTTCAAGTCTGGCCGTGCGATATCCATCACCCCTGGATGGGAGCACTTGCCATGCCAAAGGCGGCGAGCGTCTAGCTATTCGAATTAAACGGGTTATGCATCCTAAGACTCTGAAGCAATGGGAGTTGAAGTGACCGGTAGCGGCGCGGATTGTCCGATATCGGACAGTTCCAGATCGCACGCCAAATCACGTCACAGCGATTCGATGGCCAAGGCCACGGCGCTGCCGCCACCCAGGCACAGTGAAGCGATGCCCCGTTTGGCGCCGCGGTCAGCCATGGCGTAGATGAGCTTGACTAAGACGGCTGCGCCGCTGGCGCCGATGGGGTGGCCTAGGGCTATTGCTCCGCCGTTCACGTTGACGCGGGCCGGATCGAGGCCAAGTTCGCGGATCACGGCGAGGGCCTGCACACTGAATGCTTCGTTCAGCTCAAATAGATCGACAGAGTCGAGGGACCAGCCCGCTTTGGAGACGACTTTACGCACGGCGTCGATCGGCGCGAGTGAGAACCACTCTGGCGCCAGGCCGGCCTGGGACTGGGCGCGAATGATGACCATGGGCTTCAAGTCCAGTTCCGCAGCCTGGTCGGCGCTGGTGACAACCACTGCGGCGGCGCCGTCGCTGACGCCAGGCGCGTTGCCGGCAGTTACGGTACCACCCGGTTTGAAAGCAGGCTTGAGTTTCGCGAGCACTTCGGCGGTGGTGTCGGGGCGAATGGCTTCGTCGGCATCGAAGGCGCGCGGAGGTTCTCCCTTTTGGGCAGATGGAACTTCAACGGGTAGGATCTGCGCGCGGAAGCGTCCTGCGGCGGTCGCAGCGGCGGCGCGGCGATGCGATTCTGCGGCGAAGGCGTCCTGATCTTCGCGGGTGATGTGGTACTTTTCTGCCACCATTTCAGCGGCAGCGCCCATGTGGAACTGGTTGTATACGTCCCATAGACCGTCGTGAATCATGGCGTCTACCAGGACGCCGTTGCC
Source organism: Occallatibacter sp. (assembly GCF_049582745.1). Lineage (GTDB taxonomy): Bacteria > Acidobacteriota > Terriglobia > Terriglobales > Acidobacteriaceae > Telmatobacter. The sequence continues at coordinate 21,919 of NZ_JBAUUO010000010.1, read as the reverse complement.
CATGCGATAGCCATTCCGCGCCTGGGGCAGCAGGTAGGGCGCGTTTGACATCGACTCCATGCCGCCGGCCGCGACGATCTCGGAGTCCCCTGCTTGAATGGCCTGGGCGGCAAGCGAAACGGCGCGCAGGCCCGATCCGCAGACCTGGTTTACGGTAAGCGCACCCACTTCAGGGGGAAGGCCGGCAAAGATGGCGGCCTGGCGCGCAGGGCTCTGGCCGACACCGGCCTGCAGGACGCAGCCCATGATGGTCTCGTCCACCTTCGCAGGTTCAACCCCAGCTCGCCTCACTGCCTCGCGCACCACCAGTGCGCCGAGTTTCGGCGCCGTGTAGGACTGCAATGAGCCCTGGAATTTTCCGATCGGCGTACGAACTGCTGAGACGATTACTACTTCTTTCATCTTTCTACCCCTGAGTAATAAAACTTGAGACCACCCATATTACGATGACATTCATTCGATGCGCTCGTCGACCCGGTTTTCGGTACTCGCCGCCACTATCCATTGCTGGCGAACCCGCTGCGGTGACACATAAAATAGCTTTGACTTAAATACATCGCATTTCGCAAACGACGGGGTGATGGATTGCCGCAATTGAATGGTGCTGACATTCCGGTAGGACAGAACAAGCGCGTGCAGTGGGCGCAGGGGTTCGTACTCGTCGTTCTCTTCACGGCTTCGGTCTTTTTTGCTCTTCGCCTGGACGGTGTCACGGACACAGATGTGTGGTGGCAAATGGCCATTGGGCGCTGGATCGTGGAACACGGAGCAATTCCGCGCACCGAGCTGTTCTCAGCCGTTGGCGCCGGTAAGCCTTTTGAAGCGTATAGCTGGCTTTTCGATCTGGTCGTTTTCTGGTTTTATCAAAAGCTGGGGTTGATTGGAATTGTCGTATACAGCTGCGCAATGACCGTCTCCATCGCAGCGGCCGTTCATCACCTCGTTCGGCGGCTGAACTCCTGGTTCTTGCTGGGAATTGGTATGACGTTTCTGGTCGTGTTCACGATTGGGCGCCTTTACTCTCCGCGACCATGGTTGGCCAGCATTCTCTTTTTCACCCTTGAACTCGACATTCTCATGCAAGCGCGCAAGACACGCGACAGCCGCGAGTTGCTGTGGCTGCCGATCATTTTCGTCTTTTGGGCAAATATCCATATTCAATTTGTCGATGGGCTGGTGGTGCTGGGGATTGCACTCGCCGAAGCTCTTCTGGCGACGCGGTGGTCGGCAATTCAAACAAAGCTCCAGGCCGCAAAGATGATCTGGGTTTTCCTGGGCTGCATCGTCGCGACGCTGATAAATCCGTATGGGCTGAAGATCTACAAAGTCGCTTACGATCTTGTCTCGCAGGGCGCCTCGCTTCCACAACTCCCTGAGCTTTCAGCCATCTCGTTTCGAAGCTTGGACGACTGGTGCGTTTTGTTCCTTGCTTTATCGGGAGCTGTGGTATTGGCACGCGTGGGCCGGCCTTCGTTTTTCGAAGTGGTCCTCCTTGCGTTTTCGATCTTGGTTTCGTTCCGCTCGCAACGGGATATTTGGGTGCTGGCGATTGCGGGTGCAGCCATAATCGCCGCGGGATTAACTCAAAGCCATGGAGACCCGTTTCAGTTGAAGGCCTCAGCAATTCCATTCGTGGTTTCGGCTTCGGTAGCATTTGCATGGCTCGCGTTCTTCGCAAAGGGAATCAATAACTCCGAATTGCAGGAGAAACTCAGTAGCTCGTTGCCCGTTCAAGCTGTCGAAACCATCAAGCAGCAAGGCTGGGTAGGACCGCTCTTCAATGACTATGGTTGGGGCGGTTATCTGATCTGGTCGTTAAAGAAGCCGGTGAGCATGTACGGCAGGAATACTGTGTACGGTGTCGAGAACGTGCTTCGCTCAAACGCGACATGGAACGGTTTAGGCGGCTGGGACTCGGATCCGGAGCTTCTTGAAGCAAACCTGATCGTCGCCTCTAGCGGCGCGCCGCTTATTCAGTTGCTGCGCCTGCAGCCGTGTCTCCAATTGGCATACCGCGACAAAGTTGCTGAAGTTTTTGTGTCACGCAGTTCATCAGCCATAGATGCCGCTTCATCCACAACCTCTTTTTGCACAGCGAAGCAAACCGCGGCGTATCGCCCGCGATGATTAACTCCGAAGCTAAATCCGGCCCGCAATGCGAAGTTCATTGATCTCCATATCTGTGAAGACACGGGAGCGGATGAGGAAGCGCACCCCCTCGGGGTTGTCGAGCGAAAACTGGCCCCCGCGGCCCGGCACCACGTCGAGAAGAAGCTGAGTGTGCTTCCAGTATTCGAACTGGCTGCGGCTCATGTAGAAGGGTTCGCCGTCGACCTCGCCGAGTTGCACATCGGAGTCGCCGACCATGAACTCTCCGCGTGGGTAGCACATCGGGGAGCTGCCGTCGCAGCAGCCCCCCGATTGGTGGAACATCAGCGGCCCGTGCTTCTGGCGCAGGACGCGGATGAGGTGGACGGCAAGGTCGGTGGCCTCGACCTGTTTGAGTAATTCAGACATGCTTCTCCACTACTTAGAAGAAGCCGAGCTTCTTCGGGCTGTAGCTGACCAGCATGTTTTTGGTCTGCTGGTAGTGATCGAGCATCATGCTGTGGGTTTCGCGGCCAATGCCGGATTGCTTGTAACCGCCAAAAGCGGCGTGGGCAGGATAGGCGTGGTAGCAATTGACCCAGACGCGCCCGGCCTGGATGCCGCGGCCGAGGTGATAGATGCGGTCGGCATCACGCGTCCAGAGGCCTGCGCCGAGTCCATAGAGCGTGTCGTTGGCAATCTCGAGCGCATCGGCTTCTGTCTTGAAGGTGGTGACCGAGACGACGGGGCCGAAGATCTCTTCCTGGAAGATGCGCATCTTGTTGTGGCCCTTGAAAACCGTCGGCTGCACATAGAATCCGCTTTCCAGTTCGCCGCCGAGATGCGCGCGATCGCCGCCGGCCAGCACTTCTGCGCCTTCCTTTTTGCCGATATCGATGTAGCTGAGGATCTTTTCAAGCTGCTCCGTCGATACCTGGGCGCCGATCATGGTGTCGCTGTCGAGCGGATTGGCCTGCTTGATGGCTGCCACGCGCTTCAGTGCCCGCTCCATGAATTTGTCGTAGATGCTTTCCTGGATGAGGGCGCGGCTGGGGCAGGTGCAGACCTCGCCCTGGTTGAGCGCGAACATCACAAAGCCTTCGATGGCCTTGTCGAAAAAATCGTCGTCCTCGTTGCATACATCGGCAAAGAAGATATTGGGCGATTTGCCGCCGAGTTCCAGCGTGACGGGAATGAGGTTCTGGCTGGCATACTGCATGATCAGGCGGCCGGTTGTGGTTTCGCCGGTGAAGGCGATCTTGGCCACGCGCGAACTTGAGGCCAGTGGCTTGCCGGCTTCGAGGCCGAAGCCATTCACGATATTGAGCACGCCTGGAGGCAGGATGTCGGCGCAGAGCTCAGCCCAGACGAGAATGCTGGCAGGGGTCTGCTCTGCGGGTTTGAGTACCACGCAATTGCCGGCGGCGATGGCCGGGGCGAGCTTCCATGTCGCCATCAGGATCGGGAAGTTCCACGGGATAATCTGACCGACCACACCGAGCGGCTCGTGAAAGTGGTAGGCGACCGTATCGTGATCGATCTCGGAGATGGTGCCTTCCTGCGCGCGGATGCAGCCGGCAAAGTAGCGCCAGTGGTCGATGGCGAGGGGAAGGTCGGCGTTCACTGTTTCGCGGATCGGCTTGCCGTTGTCCCAGGTTTCGGCCAGCGCCAGGAGGTCGAGGTTATCTTCCATGCGCTGGGCAATCTTGTTCATCAGGATGGCGCGGTGTGTAGGACTGGTATGGCCCCAACTCTCGCGGGCGGCGTGCGCTGCGTCGAGGGCCCGCTCAATATCCTGCGCGGTGGAGCGGGGAATCTCGCAGAATGTCTTGCCGGTGATCGGAGTTACGTTCTCGAAATACTGGCCGGAAGCGGGCTCAACCCACTTGCCGCCAATGTAATTGCCATAGCGAGGGCGGAAGCTCACCTTGTCGCTGAGCTTGCCCGGAATCGGTTCTGTCATGGTCGCCATCGAAGTTCCTCCGGGGATAGGCCGCGCGAAATCGGTGGGGGCGCGCGGCGCAGGAATCATACTCCCGCGGGTGCACGGATGGGGAGTTCGCCATTTATGAAGAATTGCGTAAGACTGCGAGTCCAGATCTGGGAAGACTTCGGGGACGCTCTCAGTCGAATAAGCCGGAACAACTTCATTCGGACGGAAGCAAAACCATTGGGCTCGAAGTTACTTAGAGGGAGTTGAGGTTACGGAATGGCGGCAACATGCCTCACGAAGGTACTGCGCAAGCAGCCTCCCCAACCGGCTGAGGAAATCGATGAGCCCATTGACATTGCACTGTTTTGAGGGCTTCCGATAGGCGCGAAGCGCTTCCTGAAGCCGTCTCCGAATTGCCAAGGACCAAACCTTGGTTACCGGAAGTTACTCGCAAAACGTGACTTGCAACGGCTGCCGGGTAACACATCTGCGGTCACCGCAAGGGGATGCCATCGACACCTTCTTGTCATTGTGGGTGATATCAGACCGCATTATGGTTGCACTCACGGCTGCAACTTTCAGGTCAAGTCCGCCGAATTCGACAAGGAACTCATCAAGATAGTGTTGCAACTGAATCAGGCAGTTATCAGAAAAAAGGCAAACAAGGCCCGAAATTGAATGAGTTTGCCAGAAAAAAGGAGACAGTCCCTTGACTAAATCATTTGTGGCTTTCCGCCGATCCCCTTCCGCCAGGTTCTCCGTTTGCAAGTTTCGCACCAAGGTTGGCTCACATTGTGAGGGCAGTGCACTGGTCGAAATGGGTATCGCGCTGCCTATGATCCTGCTCCTCATGACCGGCATCTTCTCCTTCTCGATTGCCTTGTACCAGAAGCTCCAGCTTGCCGAGTCAGTGAGCAATGCAGGCCGCATACTGGCGGTGGACCGAGGCGACAGCGATCCCTGCCAGACTGCAACCTCCGCGATTTACGCTGCGGCGCAAGGGTTGAGCAAGAGCGATATCTCCCTTACGTACGTTCTTGGCGGTGTCAATTATGGCGCGAATGTGACCTCATGTCCCGGTTCAAGCGGTGCGGCGAACGCAAATATGACGGCCGGCGGCGCAGCCCAGATCATCGCGACCTATCCCTGCTCACTCCAGGTTTACGGCGTCAAATATGGGAGTTGCAACATGGCAAGCCAGATCACGGAGGTTGTGCAATGAACGATCCTGTGAACTCATTCCTGAGCCACCTCCACAGGGACGAGTCCGGGCAAGTGCTGCCCTGGATGGTCTTCCTGATGGTGCTCTTCGGCGGCATGGCCGGAATTACGGTTGATCTTGGGCATGCCTATGTGTGCCATCGCGAGTTGCAGAGTTCGACCGACGCGGCGGCACTGGCGGGCGCTTATGCCATGACGCTATCGGGAGCGACAACGGCCTCGGTGACAAGCCAGGTCAATGCCACGAGTTCGTTAACCAATGGCAGCAATGCGAATCCTAATCTGACCAACATCACAGTGACTCCGACGTTTCGATGCGTGACGGATTCGAGCATCGTCGAGGCGCCGTGCTCCGCTTCGCCTACAGGCTACAACGTTCTTCAGGTCGTGCAGACTTCGGTCGTGCCGACCTACTTCATTCGTGTGCTCTCAGTTTTGGGGGTCAACGCTGCACAGGCCATCCCAATCAACGCGGTGGCAACTGCGACCCCACTGAGCGGAAAGAACACTCAGGTCAACGTAGCCATGGTGGTTGACACCACGGCTTCGATGGGACAGCGGGACACAGACGTCAATTGCAACAATACGAGGATCCATTGCGCTCTGAATGGAGTGCAAACGCTGCTGGGTCATCTCACGCCATGCACGGCATCGAGCACCAAGACCAATTGCACCGCGTTCGACCAGGTAAGCTTGTTTACGTTTCCCAATGTAATTGCCAGCACAGCTTCCAACGACACGACCTGCCCGTCCGGCAACCCGACGACTGCGCCGTATTCCACTCCGACGCCGGGTGCAAGTTGGACCGCACCCACCGGGGCCTCGGCTACTTACCAGATCAGCGACTACCTTTCCGACTACAGCTCGAACAATCAGAAAGGCGGAAGCCTGAATAGCTCGTCGTCGTTAGGGATTGCAACCGGCGCTTCCGGCTCAAGGAACTGCACTGGCATGCAGACCCCAGGGGGCGAAGGGACTTATTATGCCGGCGTGATCTACGCGGCGCAGTCCTCGCTGGATGCAGCGGCTGCCGCCAATCCGGGCTCAGAGAACATCATGATCATCCTGAGCGACGGAGACGCCAACAGCTCGAGTATTTCCGGCGGGAAGCACTCAGGAAATGTATATGGATCGCTCGATGACCAGTGCCAGCAGGCAATCTCCGCGGCTCAGTACGCTACCGCACAGGGCACCACGGTTTATACGATCGCATATGGGGCCTCTTCGTCCGGCTGTTCTACCGACAAGTCAGGTCCGCTAGCAGGGGTCTCCGCCTGCACAACCATGAAGGATATGGCGAGCGTTCCGGGTGACTTCTATTCCGACGCGACAGCCTCGGCGTACACCGGAGAGTGTGACTCAGCAAACAGCTATTCGCTGGACTCGATCTTCACCAGCATCGCGGCGAAATTCACGAATGCCCGGCTGGTTCCCAACGGCATTACATAGAACCAGGATGTTTCCTGGGGTACGGGGCCGGAGATCACGAATCTCTGGCCCGAGTTTTATGACTGCCATATTCCGCATTGAAGATAGGGTCTTGAGCGAGCGCGCCTGAAGGATCAGCTGGCTGCGCCCATCGACAAGATCTCGAAGAGCGCGGATGCCTTCCGGTTGTGGAAGTCCATCTGATCGGCCTTCAGCGGCTTGCTGAAGAGGAATCCCTGCACGTCGTCGCACTGCTGATCGCGCAAGAACTGCAACTGCCGTTCATTTTCGACACCCTCGGCTGTGACCGTGAGATTCAGGCATTTTGCCATCTGGATGATTGCGGCGGTGATGGCTTCTTCGTTGCCGTTGTGGTGCAGGTCATGAATGAAGCTGCGATCGATCTTTAACTTGCTGACGGGGAGTTGCTTGAGGTAGCTGAGGCTGGAGTAGCCGGTACCGAAGTCGTCGATTGCGAGGCGAACGCCGAGCGCCTTCAGCTGGCTGAGAACCTCAAAGCGCATGTCCTCTGTAGCAAGCAGAAGGCTTTCGGTAATCTCCAGTTCCAGGTGCTCGGGGTCCAGTCCGGTCTCCTTCAAGACTTTTCGCACCAGTTCGCAGAAGCCAATCTGTCGAAATTGAACGGCGGATACATTCACGGCGACCGGCACCTTGCTGCCGATCTCGTGCCAGGAGTGAGCGTGGTGGCAGGCGGTCCGCAGGACCCACTCGCCAATGGGAACAATCATCCCGTTCGCTTCGGCGATCGGAATGAATTTTTCCGGCGAAACCAGGCCGAGTTCTGGGTGCTTCCATCGAAGGAGAGCTTCCCAGCAGGACACGGCGCCGGTTCGCAAGTTGAATTCAGGCTGGAAGACAAGGTAGAACTCCTGCCGGTCGAGGGCTCCGCGCATGCTGTTGTCGAGCTGGAGGCGCTCGACGGCCTGCGCCGTCATTTCTTCAGAGAAGAAGCTGAATGTGTTGCGTCCCCTGCTCTTGGATGCGTACATGGCCGCATCGGCATTCATGATCAGCGTCTCGACATCATGGCCGTGCTCAGGAAAGACGCTGATGCCGATGCTGCAGGTGACGTTGAGCGAATTTCCGTTTAGATTGAAGGCCGGCTTCAACTCGTTCGCGATCCGCTCAGCAACAATGGCCGCATCGGCGGCCGAGTTGATCGGCCCAAGAGCGACCAGGAATTCATCTCCTCCCAACCGGGCAACCGTGTCTTCTTCGCGGGCGCATGCCTGCAGTCTTTGCGCAATGCTCTGGAGCAGCTCATCACCCCGCGAGTGGCCGAGACAATCGTTAATGACCTTGAAACTGTCGATGTCGAGGTGGAGAACAGCCAGCTTTTGCCACTCCCGTTTCGCGACCGCGATGGACTTGGAGAGCCGATCGTGCACGAGCGCTCGATTGGGCAGGTGGGTCAGTGGATCGAAGTAGGCCAGAAACTGGACTCGGTCCTCGGCAAGTTTTCTCTCAGTAATATCGACCAGAGAACCCTCGAAGATTCGGCTCTCGCCGTCCTGCCCACCGACTGCTTTAAGGCTGCACAACGCCCAGCCCACTGTTCCATCCAGCCGCTCAAACGATCGTTCAGTGCCGATCGTGAAGCTCGCATTGGCTACGGTTTCGTGAAATTTCTGCACGATTTGCTCTGCCCGCGCGCTGTCTCCAAGCAATTCGTGGCGTCCGCGGTATCCAAGCATGCGAGCGCATGCATCGTTGCAATCGAGAATCCTGCCGTCGGCCTCTGCGATGTAAAGCCCGGTAAGGTTGCGCTCGAAGATGTTGCGATAGCGTTCTTCGAGCGCCATCTCGTTCTTGAGCTTTTCCGTGATGATTTCGGTCTGTCTATGTACGCGCCTGCGGAGGATAAAGACCCATCCAATGACGGCCAGCGCGCCCATCGTAAGACCGAAGAGCAAATAGACTGCTCTCTCCGGAGTGAGCCATGTCGGAGAGGAAAGTACCTGAATGTCCTGCGCCGACCGAAGAACAACCTCGAATTGCGACGGATTACCGTTCTCATCCGCTTTAACAGCACAGATGCCCGTCAAAGAGATCCGGCTTCCCTCTTGAATATTCACAGTGGATTTGCCGGAATGAGCCAGATCGGCTTCAAAGATCACGTGGTCGTCGGACTCAACGACCAGTTCTTTTTGATTGAGAACCTGGCGATAGGAAGTCAGGGTGCCGGCGATGCTGATGAGCTGAGCATCAGATTTGCCCTTGAGAGCGTCGCGGCCGGTGATGGGCGTACTCGTTGGCAACCAATGCTCGCCGGTAGGACGAAAGCTCGCAGACTTCAGGACGGGGCTATAGTTGCCCGCCGAGGGAAATCCGATGACTTCAACCTGGTCGCCTTCCCGGATCGGGCTTCCATCCTGGCTCTCGGCGTAGAGTCCGCCCGAGCCATCGGTCATATAGATGCCCTGCTGGGGAAACCTTGCAGTGACCGTGCCAACGACCTTCACCCTGTGCTCGTCGGGAAGGTCGGGTGAAAAGCGTCGCACGTTAGCAATCGGAATCACCGGAACTGCGAAAGGATCTTTGGGAGGAACCTCGAGAACCTCGAGATTGTCGAGCGAAGGCATGAACACATGAAAAGATACGAACTGATTTCGGCCGTTGAATGAGGCTCCGCACACTCCGCTGAACCGGACCTTCGCATCAATCAGCTGGACAGGAAAAGGCCCTTGATAGCGAGGCACCCTCACCTTGAAGGCTCCGGTGGGCGTTGCGACATCGATCACCAGGACGTTGCCTTCGGCCTGTTGAACAAACGAGCGAACCACACCATCGAGTTGCACCCATTGGCCGTCGAAGGAACCCGTGGCCGCATCGTCGTAAGAAATCAGCCGTGCTCTCGGCGGCGCCGACTTCCCTGTGACAGTCCAGTGCGGGTTTTGGATGTAAGGGCTGAAGCCGAAGCCCACCATTCCGCGAAGATCGAGCACCTGGCCCGGGGTTGGCGGCTCGGCGGTAGAGCCGTGCAGGTCGACCCAGATGCCGCCGGTCGCGTCCTGCACGAACAGGTTGGGTGCAACAGAATCGTAGTAAGTCACCACGCCATGCAGATGAGCGCGGAATTCGCTGTTCGTTGAAGCCTTGAGAAGGCGGATCTTCTGGACCGAGGTCAGTTCTACCGGATGCGGAGTCTCTGCGATCGTCGGGAGTGCGCCGCCAGCAAGCACCGCGGCGACAATTCCAAACCGCAGGCTCCGCCGAACGAGAGAGAACGCGGAGGCCTGGGCAGGTGTCAGTTCCGGTTCCAACCTCCGGTCAACAGCCAGCCGTCCCATCTCTGCTCCCTGATCAATCCAACATTCCGTTCAAGCAGATCGCCATCTTTGCGACTGCACTTTCAAGGGATTCACCCAAAAGTGAGGTTAGGCTAGCACAGGTTTACTCGTGGGTAACTTCCCCTTCCGGGCTAAATTGGTTACGTTTGGATACCTTATCCACGACGCAAGTCCGGCTTTTGAGAACACTTGGCTCTATCTGCCGATCGACATCACGGGGTTACCTCGCTTGTTCTGCCGGAGGGGTCTTCTGCGTCCAGACCCGATAATGCGGCTTGTTTTGATTCGAATCGCCCTAATTCGAGGGGGCAAATGCAGCGCGGACTGCCCGTTTTTGTCCGATCGATAGCATTGGTCCCGACAATTTTTTGCGTTCCGATGAAACGGCGCACGGGGAGGTAACACTATTCCTCGTAAACCGAAATTGACGCCCCTGCGCCAATTCCGAAAACCAGGCAGCATGACTCCCTGGACCAACGGATCGCAACAGACCCAGATACGGTTGCGCATCCCGGCGAATACGGTTGGCCTCGGAACTACACGGATCGAGAGGAATGGAAATGAACTCCCCTGCTGTCAATCCCATCGCTCCATCGACTCATCCCGCTCTTGAGTTGATTGCGCTCGCGCAGCTTTCGCCGGAAGAAGCCGGGCAAAGACTTCGAGCGCTGTTGCTGGCGAACCCGAAATATTTTGGAAATATCCCACCCACTTCCTTTCATGCGGTCCTCAAGATCCAGGAAGACACCACCTACGAAGGCATCTCTTGTGTTGCCTACGACGCCCAGTTCGAGCAGCTCCGCGCCACAATCGATATCAAGCAAACCGCAGGCTACTCGGGCGTGGCTCGGATCAATGGTTCCGAAGAGTTTGTTCGCTTTTATGTTTCTTACGACGGTGGCGCGAAGTGGCTCGACCAGGGGATGCGTTCGGTGAACGTGTCCGACGCAATTGTGCCAAGGCCCCTTGCCTGCGAGGTGGTCCTGCGGATCGCGTCCTTCGGGAAATCCGGCTCGCGGAAGCCGCAGCCGAGGATACGTGCCATTCTTTCGTGGAACTCACCGCCGCCGGCGGGCGCACCCAATTGGACACCGGTCTGGGGCAATGTCGTGGAATCCGATATGGAGATCAAGGATTCGCGGATGCGCTTCTCCATAGGCATGAAGACCGCCACAACACGGGTTGAACTGCCGGAGTCAACCCTGCAGGCCGCGAAGATGAAAGAGCGGTCGGAGCCGGTTTTTTCTGCCGAGAAACAAAGGCATGTCTCCGCGCCGACACTTCCCTCCTCCAATACCGATCCGGGTCATCTATTTCTGGTGTACTTGTTTGCCAGGGCGGCTCGGCACACCTTGCTCGGAAGTCTTAACCCTGCATTCAGGGCTATCGACGCGCCGCTGTGCGCTCCTGTAACGCAGGCGTTTCCAATTCCCAATTCAACAGAGGCACAGTTTGCAGCAGCTTTCTAAACAGCATGGGGCCCTTCAAGATCGACGGTCCTCCCCCAACGCAGACGGGGTTCCTCAGAGACTGGGCTCCGTCTGCGGCCCCCCAAAGCGGAGTCATACGGAATGCATGAAGGTACCAACATCCTGGGCGTTGCTACATTCGCGACCCGCATGCGGCGAGTGAGACGCGGCACCCTTGAGAAAGTCCAGCCTGGTTATCTGAGACAACTTCGCCTGAAGTTCCGAAGCGGTGCAGTTGCCGGTTGGATAAATTGCTTCACTGATTTCAGCCTTTGGTTCTCTCTACCTTTGTCGATCTGGCTCAGTACTGGCTGGGTCGGATTGATCTTCCAATGGCAAGCCATTGCGAGGAGGACCCGCCAGACGGAGGTTACAGCCAGTGACCTGATGCCAATTCAGGAACGGAATGTCCGTCGTTGGCGCGCTTCTCATGCGCCGGTCAGATGAACAGGTAAACAGGGGAGATTGAGGGAAATCGTAACCCTCCCCGACGGGGAAACAGACCCCGCAAACAACGAGCAGGTGATTCACGTGTCTCTTTCAACACCGGCCTTGCAGGACGCGGCCCCACCCCGAAAGCACACCAGTTCACGCGTACGCAATCCCCGACGTCACATTGCGCAAGTGACGCCAATGCTATACTTACGTCCTCTCGGGTTGGCGGAGAATACTTTGCAGTTTCGTTCATTCGATGCAGGTTACATCGAAAATCTTTGCGCTGGTGACCGGGCTACCCAGGACCATTTCGTAGGGTATTTCTCGGAGTTGATCCATCTAAAGCTGCGCTCGCGGCTCCAGTCCCCGCAGGCGATCGAAGACGTACGCCAGGAGACCTTTGCGCGCGTCCTTGCCATTCTCCGCAAGGAGAACGCCCTGCGCCAGCCGGAGCGCTTCGGCGCTTTTGTCAATACTGTGTGCAACAACGTCCTTCTGGAGCATTACCGGTCATCGAGCCGCAGCCAGTCGCTGGACGAGGAGGGCATGCCGGAACCGCATGCCAAGGGCCCGGACGTCGTAAGCGTCATCGCATCAAGCGAATTGAGAGCGAAAGTCCGTGAGATTCTGCGCGATCTGCCGCCGCGCGACCGCTCCTTGCTGAAGGCCGTATTTCTCGACGAACGGGACCGGGAAGAGGTCTGCCGCAATTTCGGAGTCGACCGGGAGTATCTTCGCGTCCTCCTTCACCGCGCCAAGCAGGATTTCAAGGTCGAGTACCTCAAACGCATGAACACGGGAATGAGCGCAAATCATGCTGAAACGATTTGGTGACTGAATTCACCATCTTTTGACACCGGGATCTGCCGTAGATTTAGGCGGGTCACTTGAGGAACTGACGCAATGGATCACAACGAAGCAACACAACAGATGGCCGCGGAACGATATTTGCTGGGCGAGCTCACGCCGGAACTCCGTGATGCATTTGAGGAGCATGCATTTGATTGCCCGGAGTGTGCGGTAGACCTGCGCGCCGGTGCGGCTTTTATCGGCGCTGCCAAAGTTGAACTACCTAAGCTCGCCGAGACCTCCGCAGCGGTCCCGAAGCCGGAGATCATCCATCCGACGAAAAAGAGATTCGATTGGCAAGCATGGCTGCGGCCCGCCTTCGCCGTTCCCGTCTTTGCCGCATTGCTGGCCCTGGTTGCCTACCAGAATCTCGATACGATTCCCGCGCTTCGGAAGGCAGCAAGCGAACCGAGCGTGCTTCCATCCACAGCTTTCCATGCCGGTACGCGCGGTGCGGCTCACGCCTCAGTTGAGGCAGATCGCACGAAGGGCGCGGCACTTTCGATTGAACTTCCGCAGGAATCCGGCTATGCATCGTTCGCCTTCGATTTGTACGATCCTCAAGGTAAAGAGCTTTGGACGCGGACGGTGCCCGGCTCCAAAGCCGGATCCGATGACGACGGAACCGTCTCACTTGTGATTCCCGGCAGCGGGTTAACGGAGGGCTCGTATTCGCTAGCTATCATTGGCATCGATGGCCAGGGATCGCGCACCGAAATCGACAGGCGTATCCTCGATGTACATTTTGTTGACTAAATGCGTTGACTCTGTTTTTTGGAAAGTGAGAAAAGTATGCCCGGGGAGCAAAAGAGATATCACATCTACGACGCAGAAGCAGAAGCATTGTCAGGCAGTCTAAGGTTGCCGCTCATTCAGGAAGTTAAGCCTCCAACATTCGTGAAACTCAACGAGCGGGGCGGATACCTTTCTCAGCATGCGGAGAATTACAGGCTCGGAGGTGCTGTCTCTTTCCGCTCTGCCTACACGCAGGTGGCAGGCAATCCCGACACCAAGGCCGACCACGGCTGGAACACTCTGTGTACATCCGTCATCGAAGGCCTGAACGTGCTGGACATCGTGACGGCCGACCGCATCGTTTGCCAGATCTCAACGGACCATCCGCTCGTAGGATATGTTCCGACCGTCACGTTCCTTGGCACACGATTTGATAACCTTCGCATCGCGGGTCACACCGTCAAGCTTGACCTTGACCTGAACATCCTCGGCGACAAACCGAAGGGCGATGCCTCCTACACAAGCAATCGCGACTTCATCAAGCGCGTCGCGGCGCAACGGGATCACATCCAGAGCCAGAAGAATGTTCCTACCGATATCTCCAAGCGTTACAATCGACTTCCCGCGATAACAGCTAAACAAGGGAAGATCGAATGTTCGTTGGTGAACCAGTCGGAGGGAGGCTTTCCGGGCCGGTGCTTCGGAAACGCGATCGATGTGCCGAACTTTGGCAAAATCTATCTCGCGCCCCTGACCCTGGAGCAATCGGACTTCGACACGTCAACAGGCGCTCCCAGAAAGACGATTATCAGCCTGAACATGATCGAAATGGTCATGGGCTGTGTGGGCGGCGGAACACTGCTGGGCGGCGGCGGCAAGACGAACGGCGGAACTCAACCATAGCGCCAGACCTTTCACTGCGTGCCGGTCGCGAATGAACGCAGTTTCGACCGGCTCGCAGACCGGCAACCGGAATTTGCGTCGAGGCTTTCGACGGGTTAAAGGAATGCCTCGTCTGTGGTCGGTCTGGGCCGTGGCAATGTTGTTGCTGATTCCGCTGAAGGACACACACACTTTCACTGCCAGCGTTGATTACAACGAGGCCAGAGAGTTATTCCTGCGTGGCTATCTGGAAACAAGCCAGCAGAAAGCGCTGCAAGGATACAGGCGGTCGTTGGCCTCAATGCCCGAATGGGCCTCGAGGTTTCAACTGCTAGAAGCTGAGACTTTGGAATGGCGTGGGATGTACGAGGATGCTTTGCGGATTCTCGCTGCACCCGCCCCCGCTCTGAATAGCCAGGAACAAGCTATTCAGAAGTTGACAGCTGAAAGCGTAGCTCTCACTCATCTGCATCTGTTTTCTAACGCAAATGACAAACTGGAGAAGGCCGAGAAGTTGTGTGAAAGCGAATCCTTCGCTGCGTGCGGTGGCGTTTCAAGGGCTCGCGGCGTCTTTGCCATGGAACGCGGACAGATGACGGAGGCGCGGCAGTCTTTCCTTAAAAGTCTTTCTTTTGCCCAGGCCCATCATGACGAGTTTCTGGAAACGACCGCGCTCTCAGGTCTGGGATATGCCTCTCTTCAAAGTGAGCGCTATGACGAAGCGGTGGACTGGTCGACGCAGGCATATCGGTCTGCCGTCGATTTGGACGCGGAAGACATGGCGCAAGTCGCTTCTGGAAACCTCGGTTGGGCATACTTTGAGCTCGGAGACAGGGAGCGAGCGTTGGAATTGTTTCTTGACGCCGAGACCCGCGCGGCGAAACTTGGAGACCTTCGGTTCGAAGTCAAATGGCAGACTACCTTGGGTGACGTGTATTGGAGTACGGAGAATTTTGCTCAAGCGACGCGGTCATATGCCGCTGCCTTAGTTCTCGCAAGGCATATCAATAGCACGGACGACATCGTCGACATTCTTGAAGATCTTACGCATGCTTCGATTGACGCCGGCAAACTTGACGCAGCGAAGAGGTACTTACTGCAGCTCGATCCGCTGGTGACAGCTAGCAACAATCGGCTTGACGCGCTCGATGTGAAGTTTGCCCAGGCAAGAATCGCAGCAGCAAGCCGCGACGACAAAGACGCAGAATCACTTTTCCACGAGGTCGAAAAGGACCCCGCCAGCCAGACATCCATGCGGTTCGGCGCAGAGCACGAACTTGCCCGACTCTATGAATCGGAAGACAAAACCGCTGACGCCGATCGAATGTATCGGACCTCGCTCTCCACCTTTGAATCTGCGAGGGCTTCACTCAAGAGCGAAGAATCGAAGCTTCCGTTCCTTGCCAATGCCACCGGCATCTACGACGACTACATCCACTTTCTCGTGGCTCACCACAAGACGGACCAAGCGCTCGCGCTTGCTGATCGCAGCCGCGCTCGAACCCTGGAGCAAGGGCT
Organism: Occallatibacter sp.; assembly: GCF_049582745.1. Classification (GTDB taxonomy): domain Bacteria; phylum Acidobacteriota; class Terriglobia; order Terriglobales; family Acidobacteriaceae; genus Telmatobacter. The sequence continues at coordinate 6,050 of NZ_JBAUUO010000010.1, read as the reverse complement.
TGGGGTGGTCTCCAATTCCAGGTCTATCTCTCTTGCTTCACTGCATCCCGGTGAGATCGCGCGCAAGACGAATGCGACGCTTCTGTTCTACTGGCTGGGCGAGCGCGAATCTTATCTATGGGCGATTACGCCTGCGAAGACAACCATGTTCACGCTGCCTGCCCGGGCCCAGATAACACCGGTCGTTGAACGATATCGCAAGACATTGCTCGGCTTGAGCGATCCGATCGAAACTTCCAATGCGGATGGAGTTGCGCTTTATCGGATGCTTGTCTCGCCGGTCCGTGAACTGATTCGGCCTGGGTCCACAGTCATACTTCTGAACGACGGCGTGCTCAGTCAGTTGAACTTCGAAACGCTCATCGCTCCCGAGCCGACTCCCCATTACTTCATTGAAGATGCAACGCTCGTCTCCGCATCGTCCCTTGATTTGCTTGCTTCCGCGAAGCCGACCGAGCGAACCGGGAATAGACTGCTCCTGGTGGGCGACGCTGTCTCGCCGAACGCCGATTATCCCGACCTGCCAAAGGCAGCATTTGAAATGGCACAGATCGAGCAGCACTTCTCTGCCTCGGAAGTGACCGTCTTTGCGCGAGAGAGAGCCACCGCCGAATCTTATCTGGCAAGCGAGCCACAGCAGTTTGCCTACATTCACTTCGTGGCCCACGGCGTCGCCAGCCGCACCGACCCGCTGGACTCGGCAATCATCCTCTCCCGCTCAACGGCTGAAGCGGATTCCTTCAAACTGCATGCCCGCGACATCATGAAGCATCCTATCCATGCGCGCCTGGTTACCATCTCAGCCTGCTATGGGAGCGGCACCCGTACCTACGCGGGAGAAGGGCTGGTTGGCCTGGCGTGGGCATTCCTGCGCGCTGGCGCACACCACGTCATCGGTGCTCTCTGGGAGGTGAGCGAGGAATCGACTCCACGCCTGATGGACTCTCTTTACCAGGGACTTGCAGACGGCCAGACTCCCGCCGAGGCGCTGCGACAGGCTAAGCTCACGCTGCTGCACTCCAAGGGAGAGTTTCGCAAACCCTTCTTCTGGGCACCGCTTCAGATCTACACGGGTGTTTAGCAAAATCGATTTATGGATTCCACCGGGATAATCGGCTGCCATCGCCCGCCAATTCCTCGAGGCGATGCGTTCTCGGAATGCAACCCTCTTTTTCCGCTGTTTACCGACACGCTACAGCGCCTCACTTGCACGCTGGACCTGATTAATCCATACGGCAAACAGGATTTCGCGGAAAAATCTTTTATGAATGGTTCTTGAATAGATGACGATTTCATGATACTTTGAAGCAACTTTCGGAAGGATTCCCACCCCAGTCCGGGGATGCCGCCCGAAGGTACACGGTTCCCCGCCGTTCGAAAACAATGTGCGATCTACTACGAATCAACAACAGATTCTCAACGACGTTTCCCACGCATGAAATGGCAATTGCAATTCTGACATTTTCCAGCGCACAACGCGTTCGTGTGCAGTAGATCAAGGCTGATCGTGAATTTCCCGGACCCGTCGCGGTTATGCGGTTCCAGGAAAATGGCGAACCTAATAAAGACTCCGGGGCATGAACCCACGGGCAGGTTCGATATTTTTCGCGCATCAAGCTTTGAAAGCGGTCAATTGGAACGGTACATCCAGCGATCCAGGATTTTAGCGGTTCTTCCAAGCATTCGGTTTTCGGTTCTCGACCCATCGAGAAAGGCCGAATTGGGAGCGCCGGGAAATCTTGCCGCTGGGTCATACGCCGAGAAGCCGATTCACATCGATCATCGGCCTTTTGCAACACTGTGTGTCCCGTCACGGGACTCAATTCAACTACCTGGAGGGGCAGTTTAATGACGCAGCTTCAATCACGATTCTCAATGCGAGCGATCGCGCTTCTATTGTTCCTGTGTTGTATCGGCGTGACGTTCGGTTTCGCGCAAGCCACAAATACGGGCACAATCGTCGGTTCGGTCACGGATCAGAGCGGTGCTGTGATTCCGGACGCAACCGTCACCCTGACCGACGTTTCAACGAACAACAGCCGCACGACAGTCACGGGCCACACCGGCCAATATGTTTTTGTCAATGTTCCTCCGGGCTCGTACAACATCAGCGCGACCAAGACTGGATTCGAACTCAACAAGATTGCGAATCAAACTGTGCAGGTTGGCACGCAAACCACTGCAAACTTCAAACTGCATGTCGGGAGCGCGCAGCAGACGGTCGAGGTACAGGCCTCAGGAACCGATCTGCAGACCCTGAACGCAACGGTCGGCAGCACCGTTGAACAGGAGGCAATCGCACAGCTTCCCAGCCTTCTCCACGACGCCGGCACCTTCACAACCTTGCAGGTGGGCGTCAGCCCAGACGGCAGCGTAGCCGGAACAGTGGTTGACCAAAGCACATTCCAGTTGGACGGGGGCAACAACACCAACGACATGGACGGCAGCATGTCGGTATATACCGGTTCGTTTGCCGGTGATCCGACAGGAATCGCGAACCAGAATCGAAACGTGGCGGCCGGCGCGACAGGTGTGATGCCCACTCCCACAGACAGCGTGGAAGAATTCAAGGTCAATGCGACCAACCAGACCGCCGATTTTAACAACTCGGCCGGCGCCCAGGTTTCGGTTGTGACCAAGCGCGGAACCAACAGGTGGCATGGCACGGGCTACGAGTACTACCTTGACAACAACTTCAGCGCCAACACCTGGGATAACAATTCGCATGCCGCGGGTGACGCATATGCGCCTCCGCCCTCGTACCACTACAGCAAATTTGGCTTTGGCGGCGGCGGTCCTATCCTGCCTCATTTCATGGGCGGCAAGACCTATTTGTTTGCCCTTTACCAGGGATATCGCTACCCGAATTCTACGATTTACAAGCGCCCGGTGCCCTCTCCTAACTTGAAGAACGGCCTCGTGACGTTCGGTGACACAACCTATGATTTGGCTGCCATCGATCCGCGTCATATCGGCATCAACCCCACCGTGCAGCAAATGTGGAACACATACGAACCGGATGGGCTCGCCGGATGTCCAGCCTATGTTTCGCAAACGTGCGATGGCGTAAACGAGTACGAATTCAAGGGCACCTTGAACCTCCCTACAAAAGATAACTTCTTTGTTGCCCGCCTCGATCATGACTTCAGCGACAGGTGGCACTTCATGTCCAGCTATCGCTATTACAAACTCACGACAACCGCGACCAGCCAGATCGACATCGGTGGATTCTTCACCGGCGACAAACTGGGTCAGGCGGCTTCCGCCGCCAGCCGTCCGCAGCAGCCGTGGTATTACGTGGCAGGACTTACCACGAACATCTCGTCGTCCCTGACCAACAATTTCACTTTCAGCTATCTGCGCAACTACTGGTCATGGGCCACCAAAGACGCACCACCGCAGGTCTCCGGCCTTGGCGGAGCCATGGAGCCGGGCGGTGAAACCTCCACCCCTCTTGCACCCTTTAACCTCAACACGCAATCGATCCGCACCCGCTTCTGGGACGGCCAGGACCAGTTCTATCGTGATGACTTGACCCTGATAAAAGGCAACCACCTCATCACCTTTGGCGGCCAATACCAGCACAACTTCAACTACCACCAGCGCTCCGATAACGGCGGCGGCATCAACTACACTCCCACTTACCAGCTCGGGTCGAGTGGTGGAACCGGCGCGGGAAGCGTGGACCTCTCGGAGTTACAGGCTGCCGGTTATCCAACCAGCACCGCTGCCACCCGAGTTGCGGCAGAAGCGCTTGGAATCGTAACCGCGGCCCAAGTGGCGTATACCCGTCAGGGACCGACGCTGGCCCTGAACCCGCCCCTGACCCACGCGTTCGACAAGAGCACCATCCTCTACTACAACACGTACTTCAGCGACACCTGGCACATGAAACCCTCGTTTACCCTGAGCTACGGCCTGGGGTGGACCCTGGAGATGCCGCCGACAGAAGCCAGCGGCAAGCAGACGGTGCTCGTGGACGCTGCTGACGAGCCCGTAAAGACGGTGGATTATCTGGCGCAGAAAAAGGCCGCCGCTTTGAAGGGCCAGGTCTACAACCCTGAACTCGGCTTTGCTCTTGTTGACAACGTCGGCAAGGGGAGCAAATATCCCTACAATCCGTTCTATGGCTCCTTCAGTCCTCGCGTGGGCGTGGCCTGGAATCCGCGCTTCGACGGAGATGGCATCGGAAGCAAGATCTTCGGCCATGAAGGTACAGTCATTCGTGGTGGCTACGGCCGCGTATACGGAAGACTGAATGGGGTCAACCTGGTGCTCGTGCCACTGCTGGGCGTCGGCTTGATCCAGCCTGTCCAGTGCACCAAGGCACTCGCCGACGGAACCTGCGGCGGCGCCGACGGAACCGTCAATGGAACCGCCTCAACAGCCTTCCGCGTCGGTGTGGACGGCAACACCGCCCCACTCGCAGCGGCCAGCCCAACACTGCCACAGCCGGTGTATCCGGGCTACAACAACGGTGAGTCATCCGCAGCAGAAGGCCTTGATCCGGATTTCCGGCCCAACGTCTCCGACTCGTTCGATCTCACCATCCAGCGCCAGATCAACCGCAACAACACGCTGGAGATTGGCTACATCGGACGCCGCATTCAACACGAATACCAGCCGTACAATCTCAACGTCGTTCCCTACATGATGGTCTCCGGCGGCCAGGATTTCAAATCCGCATATGCTGCCCTTGAAACAGCATTGGGGTGCGCCACATCTGCAGCCGCTTGCGGAACCGGCAGCACTTCGGGGATTGCGGCTCAGCCGTTCTTTGAATCCGCGCTCGGTGGCCCCAACTCCGCCTATTGCACCGGTTACGCCAACTGCACCGCGGCTGTGGTTGCCAAGGAAATCGACAACTTGACTTCGCAGGCTGTCTGGAGTCTCTGGTCAGACCTGGACAACGGCAAATTCAACTTCGGCGCTCCCACCATGCAGAATAATGGAGACGCCACCCACCCGGCGATTGCGTCGAGTGGTCTTGCTCTCAACGCCAGCACCGGCTACGGCAACTACAACGGTCTGTTCCTCTCCTTGACCACGCAGAACTTCCACGGGCTGATGATGCACAACAATTTCACATTCAGCAAGGCTCTTGGAACAGGCGCCTTTGTGCAGGCAACCAGCGAATACACTCCCAACGACGCCTTTGACCTCTCCAAGATGTATGGGTTGCAGGCGTTCAACCGCAAGCTTGTGTACAACTCCTACATGGTGTATCAGCCGGGGATCTTCAAGGGGCAGCAGGGCGTCCTCGGCCGTGTAGCTGGTGGCTGGTCGTTTGCCCCGGTCTTCACTGCGGGCAGCGGCGAACCGCTCTATTGCGACACTGTCACGGATGGTCAATCCTTTGGCTCCTCCGACACCAACAACTACTACACCAACGAGCAGTGCGTCTTCACCAGCAAGTACAAGGGAGGCAATTCCTCGCACTACAGCGTCGCTGGTTCGAACGGTGTGGGTACAGGAACGGCCGGAAGCGGTAGCAGAGCCGTCAACATGTTCGCCAATCCGGAAGCGGTATTTGACCAGGTTCGCGCTCCCATCCTGGGCATCGACTCCAAGAATCCCGGCGTCGGTCCGATCTCCGGGACCTCCTACTGGAACGTCGACATGAGCGTGGAGAAGAATGTCAAGGTCTATGAGAGCGTCGCTCTCGATTTTTCGGTGATCTTCACCAACGTCTTCAACCACAACATCCTCAGCGATCCGGGATTGAACCTGAGCGACCCGACCACATGGGGCGTGCAGGGCGGCCAAGGCAATACTCCCCGCAAGATGGAGTTCGGCATGCGCGCAAGCTTCTAAACTGCAACTCGAACCAAAAAGGGCCGGGAGCCAAACTCCCGGCCCTTATTATTTGCGCGGCCTGGACCGCCGATGAATATCGAGGTCGCGTCATCACCTTCATCCCGGCGCACTAGAGCATTTTCATAATTACTGTACTCCGTAACCGCAGTGCCGGAAGAAAGCCTGCGCGTTTTGGGGAGTGATGGCGTCGATGGCCCGCGCGATGGCTGGTTCCAGCTGATCGAGCGCGCGGG
>NZ_JBAUUO010000009.1:0-57805 GCF_049582745.1 Occallatibacter sp. | reverse complement strand
ACGAGGGCGCAGCGCATCCCATTCAGGCCAGGAGTTCGCTACTCCAACAAAGGCCGGATACATTCGCGCAGACCAATTCTGTCATCCTCACTTTTCGCTTGCAAAACGGCGGCGGACCATACATTCCGGATCGTCCACGATACAACCGGAACCCAAAAATGCGTCGTGCCTCGCGGTCGGTTGGAGGCCTTGTCCGTCGAGTCATCAGTTGAGAATCTTCCCTAGCTCGCGTAGACTTCCAGCCAATTCCGAACCTCAAGACTGAAGGAAAGATGCTACTGATATTCGGCGGGCTGCCAGGTACTGGCAAAACGACCATTGCTCGTGCATTGGCTGGACAAATCGGGGCGATGCATCTTCGCATCGATTCGATAGAGCAAGTCATTCGGAGCTGGGCAAGGAACGCAGTTTCTCTAGATGACGTGGGATACCGCGTGGCCTACGCAATCGCCGAAGAGAATCTTAAAATAGGGATTTCCGTGCTTGCAGATTCGGTGAATCCGATATATATCACGCGCGACACCTGGCGAAAAGTCGGGCAACGTGCGCAGACAAAACTTTACGAGGTCGAGATTGCCTGTTCAGATTTCGCAGAGCATCGCCGACGGGTAGAGGGTCGTTCTGCAGATATCTCCGGCCTTGAATTACCAAGCTGGCAAGATGTAGTGTCGCGCCATTATGAAACCTGGAACAGCGAGCATCTAGTCATCGAGACCGCAGGGAAAAGCGTTAAGGAAAGCGTCGAGATTCTACGTAAGTTGATTGGAAGATGATCGGCAACCAAAAGGCGCGAACTTCGTCCGCATCCAACCGCGGCATATCGTCAAAAATACAAGAGTCCCTTACAAGATCTTGGCGCCGGTGAGACCGGCCTCGACGAACTCCGAGAGAATAACCGTCAAGCGAGAACCAACGTGAGGCAGATCACGCTACATCTGGATTGCCCACCACCCTCTCGGAACTCGGAACTATGATGGAAATGCCAACCAGATGTTCGAGCATATTAGGCAGGTGGCCCGGTCATGAACACCCCTATCATTCGTGGAGCATCCGAAAAAACGCCAGCCTGTGCCCCGTTCATCGCGGCCTCATCGCGATGAGCGGGTCGCAATCAGTAGCCGCGAAGGCTCGCCGTCCACTCCGACTCTATCTCCACCCTTATTATTTCCATGATCGAAGGTGCCCCATGTCTCGATTCTGAGCCGTGGGAAACCACGAACCCTCCTAACCCCACAAACACCCCCACAGCGCGCACAACCCCGCCAACCCCGCTAACTCGTCAAGCCCCACTCCAGGAAAATCTCTCCTAACCCCCTCATTCCATTCGCCAAAAAACTTCCCCCATTTTGCAGGCAATTATGCCCTTCCGGCGCACAATGAAATCGTGATTGAAACCTCCATCTCCGCGAACCAGCACGTCACCTCCATACCTTTGCAAGAATCGGGCGATCGAGCCGCTAAGTCCAATAAGCACAAACCTCTACAGCGAACCCCAATCCACACAGGCCTTTAGCGCCACCCTCATCTGCAAGCCGATGTAAACAAGACCTTTACCCTGAGAGATGGGATAATAGGGGGTGCCACTGTTAGAGTCCACGCTCTCTGACAGAGCTGCATCCACCACGAGTCCACCTGAAGCTCCCATCGAAATCTGCAAAACTATGAACTGCAGAACCCTGACCCCTGACCCCTGAACCCATGAACGCCAACCTCACCAAATCCTTCCGCGCCCCTCTCGAAGCCACCGGCACCTCGCTCCGCTGGGTCATCGTCCGCATCCCCTTCGACCTCAAGAAAGCCTGGCCGATGTGGAAGAGCCGCCGCGTCTTCGGCGAAATCAACGGATTCGCGTTCAAAACCGCGCTGATTCCCGGCGCCAAAGGCCAGGGCCACGTCCTTATTGTGAATAAAAAAATGCAGGCCGGGGCCCGGGTCCGCGCCGGAGAAAGCGCCCTCATCAAGCTCTCTCCCGACCTCGGTGAACTCGTCATCGATCTCCCCCCGGAGTTCGCGAAGATTCTCAAAACCAACCGCGATCTCAGAAAGTTCTTCAATGCCATGAGCCCTTCCATGCGCAAGGGCTTTACCAACTTCATAGCCGACGCCAAATCTGCCGAAACGCGCCTCAAACGCGCCGAAGCCATGGCCGAAAGCCTCATGCTCGCCATGGACGGCGAAGTGGAACCGCCTCCCATCCTCCGCGCCGCCTTCCAGCGTCAGCCCGACGCCCGCCGGGGCTGGGACCGGATGACGTCCACCCAGCGTAGAAATCATCTCCTCGGCATCTTCTATCCGCAAACCGTGGAAGGCCGCGAACGCCGCGCCGCCAAAGCCATCGAAAGCTGCCTCGCCGTGGCTCGCCGCCGGTCGATTCCATAGCGCGCCATCTACACTAGACACATGGAAGTCCTCTACGGCGTGCATCCGGTGGCCGAGGCTCTCAAGGCCGGCCGGCGCCGATTCGATCACGTCCTGGTCGCCGCCGAACGCCACGACGAACGCCTCGCCCGTCTCGTTGCCGATTGCAAACAGGCAGGTATCCGCGTCCGCCAGGAACCCCGCGACCAGCTCACGCATCTTGCCGGAACCGCGGCCCACCAGGGCGTCGTCGCGCTCGTCCGCCCGCAGGAATTACTGGCCATCGAAGACCTCTTCACCGCACCCGATCCCTCGCAGCCGCGTCTGCTGCTCGCTCTCGATGGCGTAGAAGATCCGCAGAACCTCGGCGCACTCCTGCGCGTTGCCGACGGCGCCGGTGTCGACGGCATCGTCCTCACCGAACGCCGCTCCGCACCGTTGAGTCCCGTTGCGGTGAAGGCCAGCGCCGGCGCCACCGAACATCTCCGCATCGCCCGCGTAGTCAACCTCGTCCGCGCATTGGAGGAGTTGAAGCAGCAGAACATCTGGGTCATCGGCCTCGACGAGCGCGGCGCATCCGACTACGACCAGTTCGACCTTACCGGCGACTGTGTCCTGGTCCTCGGCCGCGAAGGAGCCGGCCTCCACGATCTTGTACGCCGCACCTGCGACCATCTCTTGCGCATCCCCATGGCTGGTGGCGTCAGCTCCCTCAACGTCTCCACCGCCGGCGCCGTCGTTCTGTACGAAGCTGCAAGACAACGCCGTGCCGCTGCTCGTAAGCCCGCCGACGCTCGCCACGACGGCGCTCCAGCGTCCAAGAAGAAACAGAAAGGCCTAGGTTCATGAAGTTGTTCCTCGCCCGAGCGCTGGCGATCGCCTCCTTTGCCGCGCTCGCGGCCACAGTCCCCGATCAAGCCCAGACTCCAGCGAACCCCAGTCCCGCCAATCCATCGGGCCCGCCCCAATCCACGCCTCAGCCCGCCAAGCCCGCAGGCAAAGTCCTCTTCCAGCGCTCCCTTGACACAAACGGCGACACCGTCAGTACCACCGGCCCCGCAGCAAAACCGGCCGCTCCCGCAACCTCCACCATCGACGACGCCGACCGCAAGTCCGTCAGCATCACCGCGCTTGACCTCGACGTCCGCCTTAACGCCACCGCCCAGCAACTCGCCGCACGCGCGCTGGTCACCGTACGCAACACCGGCGCATCTCCGCTGTTGCACATTCCGCTGCAGATATCCTCTTCCCTCAACTGGGAGCGCATGCGCATCGCCGGCCGCGACGTATCCTTCCCCATTGCCACCATCAACTCCGACTCTGACCACACCGGTCAGTTGCATGAAGCCGTCATTCCTCTCGCCGAGCCGCTCGCCCCGGGCGCAACAGTTCAGCTCGACGTCATCTACTCCGGCACCGTGGTCGCCACCGCGCGCCGCCTGCTCTCCGCAGGAACGCCAGAGGACTCCGCTTCTCACTCCGACTGGGATGAGATCAGCCCCACCTTCACAGGCCTGCGCGGCTTCGGCAACGTCGTCTGGTATCCCGTCGTCAGCGTCCCTGTGATCCTTGGCGATGGAGCGCGGCTCTTCGACGAAATCGGCCGACAAAAACTTCGCGCCTCTGGAATTGAATTCCGCCTGCGCCTCACCGTAGAGTTTCCCCATGGTCAAGCGCCAACGATAGCCGTGGTCAATGGCAACGCCGTCCCTCTGAAAACTGTCGATTCGCAGGCCGCGAATTCCGACCTGCCGGGCATCGCCGCCGCCGACTCCGGTCCGACCATGCTTACTTTCGAGTCGCCCAGCCTATTTGTTGCCGCGGAAACAGCTCATCCGGGCACCCATCTCACCGTCTACACCGTTCCTGAAGATGAACCGGCCGCTCAAAACTGGCTGACTGCGGCAACAACTGTTTCCCCCATGATCGAGCGCTGGCTCGGTCCCACTCCGCGTACGCAGCTCACGGTCCTCGATTTGCCGGATCCCGAGGATGTGCCCTGGGAATCGGGTCCGTTGCTCGCAATTCCAGTTCGCGGCGGTCCGTCTGATCAACTTTCTTCCGTGCTCGCGCACGCCATGACCCATGCATGGATGGCGCCCAATCCCTACTGGCTCAACGAAGGCACAGCTAATTTCATGGGTACGCTCTGGGACGACCACCTGCACCGTCGCGATCAGGCTCTGGGCACGCTTGAGGCGGGCAGGCAGGCGCTTGCGCTTGAAGAACCCCCCAGCCCCGGCGAAGGTGCGGGTCAGCCCCTCGCGCATGCCACGTCGCCCCTCTACTATCGAACCAAGGCCGCATACATTCTGTGGATGCTCCGCGACCTCGTCGGCGACGATGCGCTTGCTACCGCTCTCCAGGCATTCAACGCCGCCTCCGACAAGGGCGCAAACCCAGCCGGCAGTGATCCATCGGCCTCGTTTCAGGCAGCCCTGATGTCCGCCGCACCCAGGGCGAATCTCAAGTGGCTCTTTGCCGATTGGATCGACGCCGACCACGGCCTGCCCGATCTCTCCGTCGACAAGGTCTTTCCCAACGCCGTGCAATCCGGGAACTGGCTCGTCTCAGTCACCATCTCCAACGCTGGCTATGCTGCCGCCGAAGTACCCGTCACCGTGCGCTCAGCGACGAACACCACGACCGAGCGCGTTTTTATTCCTGCCCGCGGAACGGTCACGCCCCGCCTGCTCGTGCAAGGCAAACCGACTGAGGCCCAGGTGAATGACGGAACCGTTCCGGAAACCCAGGCGAGCCTCCACATAACGCATCTTGATCAGCAACCGGAATCCGAACCGGCAATCGCCGCGCCGCAGTAGCCGCAGATCTGCATCCGCACTCGATCAACACTCTCGACCAGTCCAGTCACCTCCATCCAAAGATTGATGCGCCGGCATGGATCGGATCCTTAGGATTGGCAAACCATGGAGGCCCTCCCCCAAACCAAACGGCAGATGGGCGTGTGGGCGGCCACGGCGGTCGTCACCGGCGAAGCCATCTCGCTCGGCATTTTCCTCACGCCCGCCGGCATGGCCCGCTCGCTCGGCTCGCCCGCGCTGCTCGCCGCTGTCTGGTGCGGCATGGCGCTGCTCACACTGGCCGGGGCTCTCTGTTTCACAGAACTTGCCATCCGCAATCCGCACGACGGCGGCGAATATCTCTATCTCCGCCGTGGCTTCGGCGCGCGCGTCGCCTTTCTGTACGGCTGGATGGCCGCCATCGTCATGTACCCCGGTGTGGCCGCTGCCCTCTCTGTCGGCACCGTTCCTTATTTGCAGGCCCTTCTTCCCGTATCCGCCCCAATAGCAAAAGCCCTCCCCGCTTTGATTCTGATCACACTCGGCGCACTCAACTACTTCGGCGCAGGATTTAACAGCGGCGTGATGACTGCGCTCAACTGGCTCAAAGTTCCTGTCCTCGCAGCCTTGGTCGGCTGGGCGCTGCTTTCCGGACACGCGACCATGGCCAACGTCTCTCCGATCACCGCGCGTCGAGCCGGTTCCGATCCCTTGATCGATGCCATCGCTGGAGCTACGATCAGCGCCTTCTTCTGCTTCGGCGGCTGGTGGGAAGCCGGAAAGATCGCTGGCGAGGTCCGCAACCCATCGCGCAACCTCCCGGTTGCCTTTTCCGGCGGAGTGCTGATCGTGACGGCAATCTACCTGCTGCTCAGCTTTGCGTTTGTTGCCGTGGTTCCCATGCAACAGATTCAGTCCAACACTGCCTTCGTCGCCGTGTTTGGCCAGGCGCTCTTCGGTTCTGCCGGAAGCCGCGTTCTTTCGATGTGCGTCGTGCTCTGCGTCTTCGGCGGCCTGTCCGTGCTTAGCATGGCCGTGCCGCGCGTCACCTATGCACTCGCCCTCGGTGAAGCGGGAGGCACAAAGCGTGGCGGACTTCTTCCCGCATTTGCGCGCCTGCATCCGCGCTCCGGCACGCCGGCCAACGCGGTCCTGTTGCAAACCGGCATGGCCCTTCTTGTCCTGATGCTTGGCGCCTTTGACCAAATCCTTGCATACATCATCTTTTCCGCCGTCGTCTTTCTCGCCCTCACCGTTGCAACACTGTTTCGGTCCATTACGCCCGTACGCCGCTGGTGGTTTCCGGTCGCTCCCATCGTCTTCATCGCGGGCAGTAGCTTGCTTGCCATCATGCTTCTGATGCACAACCCCGGCTCCGCACTTCTCGGTGCTGGCGTCGTCCTCCTGGGCCTCCCTGTCCGCTGGCTCCTGACCAAGCGCGGCGAAATGCCATCCCCCATCGCAGCCGATTCCATCTCTCCCTGATCCATAAGAAAAGCCCCAACTAGTCACTGATAACTGACAACTGAAGACTTACACCTGGAGAATCCCATGCCCCACATTCCGCTACCCCCTGAACACATCGGCATTCGCGGCGCGATGGCGTTTCGGCCTGAAACGGCGCGTCCTCTCAACGATCTCGTCGAAATCCTGCTCACCGGACCAAGCACATTGAGTAAAGGCGAGCGCGAACTTATCGCTACCTACGTCTCCAGCCGCAACTGCACGCATTTCTGCGCCAGCATCCACGGCGCGATCGCCGCTGCACATCTTGACGGTGATGAAGCGCTGGTCAAACAGGTCAAGACTGACTTCACCCAGGCCAATATCGGTCAAAAGCTCAAAGCGCTCCTCGTCATCGCCGGCAAGGTCCAGAAGGATGGAAAGCTCGTTACCGCCGCCGACGTTGAAGCCGCTCGCAACCTGGCCGCCACCGATCTGGAGATTCATGACACCGTCCTGATCGCCGCCGCCTTCTGCATGTACAACCGCTACGTCGATGGCCTCGGCACCGTCCAGCCCGACGACGAAGCCCTTTACCGCGAACGTGGCCGCATGGTTGCCCGCAATGGCTACGTCAACACCAGCAAGGAGTACCTCGGCAAAGCCGAAGAAGTTCACAGTTGAACACTGATCCCTGACCCCTGATCCCTGGAGGTTACACATGCCGCACATCAATCTTCCCGAAGGCTATCCCGGCATCAGCGCCGGATTCACCTATCGTCCCGAGACGGCGAAGCCCATGCGTGAGCTCGCCGACATCCTGCTTCACCAGCCCAATTCGCTCGCCCCCGGCGAACGCGAACTGATTGCCACCTATGTCTCATCGCGCAACTGCACGACCTTTTGCGCATTGAGCCATGGCGCGGCGGCTGCAAATCATCTCGGAGACGCGTCCGTCGTCGAGAAGGTGAAGTCGAACTTCCTCGCCGCGCCCATCAGCGCCAAACTCAAGGCCCTGCTCACCATCGCCGGAAAAGTCCAGCAGGATGGCAAGCTGGTTACGGAGCAGGACGTGAAGGCAGCGCGTGCCCTCGGCGCGACCGACCTCGAAATCCACGACACGGTCCTGATCGCCGCGGCGTTCTCTATGTACAACCGCTATGTCGACGGACTCGCCACCGTGCAACCGACCGATCCCGGCATGTACGCGCAGATGGGAAAGCATCTCGCCGAAGAAGGCTACACCAAGCCCTCAATCCGCCACCCCGTCACCGCATCCTGATTATCGGGAAAAGGCAACCAAACAGTTGCATATCCAGTGCATCGGGAAAGATTTGCCGCGCGCGGCATATTGTATTTGGATTCCCTAGTCCCTAGTCTCCGCGTTCCTCGCCTTCACCTTGAACCAGATCGGCGTCCCCTTGAATCCAAAAGCCTCGCGAATCTGATTCTCCAGAAAACGCTCGAAAGCAAAATGTAATTTGATGTCGCGATCCGTAAACAACACAAATGTGGGCGGCGCCACCGCTGCCTGCGTCATATAAAAGATCCTGATGCGCTTGGCCATTGGCACTGGCGCTCGCTGAAAATCAATCTTTTCGAGAAACCGGTTCATCTGCCCGGTCGTCACGCGCTTGCGCCGCTCCGCCGCCACTGACTTTACTTCTTTGAGAACGCGCGGCATTCCCTTCACTTCGAGTGCCGAAAGAAAAATCACCGGCGCATAATCCAGATACTTCAACGCTCGACGAAGCTGCTGTTCGAAGATCTCGCGATCTGCCGCGGGTTTCCCATCCGTGCGTCCCGTCGTCACCGCATCCCACTTGTTCACGATGATGATGACGCTACGCCCACTTTCGTGCGCATAGCCGCCGATGGTCGCGTCAGCCCCCGTCACACCTTCCGTCGCATCGATCACCAGCAGAGCAACATCCGCCGCTTCCAGGTGCCGCCGCGCCATCACCACGCTCATCTTTTCGGCCATCAGGTGCGTCTTTCCCTTGCGCCGGATGCCCGCCGTATCCACAAAGCGCAGAGTGTCGCCCTCAAACTCGATCGCCTCGTCCACCGCATCGCGCGTCGTGCCGGCAATCGGCGACACAATGGCGCGCGAAGTTCCCGTCAGCGCATTCAACAGCGTGGACTTGCCCACATTGGGCCGCCCGATGATTGCAATCGCCGTCTCACGTTGCTCAAATTCGCCGTGTGTACGAATCAGTCGCTTTTGGGATTCGTCGTCCTCGCCCGTTTCGAGCGGGCCGCCCTCGGAGATCTCGGCTTCTTCGGCAATTTCCTCTGCGGTCTCCGCTTGTGTAGTTGGAATGGCTTCTGAGATCGCATCCAGTAGATCGCCGATGCCCAACGCGTGCTCGGCGCTGATGGCGTACACGTTCTTGATGCCAAGCTGCCTGAAATTCTCGGCGGCATAGGCCATGGCCTCGCCCTCGATCTTGTTCACCGCCAGAAACACAGGTTTCTTGCTGCGTCCCAGCAGCCGCACCAGGTCGTAATCCGGACTGGCCAGCTCGGTGCGCGCATCCACCACCATCACCAGCGCCTGCGCTTCCCTGAGCGCTACCTTCGCCTGGTTATAAATCTCTGTAGGAATCAGCTCCGGGTCGTCCGGAACGATCCCGCCCGTATCCACCAATCGAAAGCGCCGCCCCATCCATTCGTATTCGCCGTAGATGCGGTCCCGCGTAATCCCCGGCTCGTCGCCGACAATCGACCGCCGACTCTTCGTCAACCGGTTGAACAGCGTTGACTTGCCCACGTTGGGTCGCCCCACGATTGCTACAAGCGGAAGCGCTTCCGCTCCAGGCCGCGCGGGAATTACCGATCTGCGATACGTTGGCAAAGCGTTCTCCAAATCCAGGACATCTCTTCCAGTCTATCGTCGAAGAAGGGCTGTGCCCCATCGGGGTACCCTCTGGGTCGGCGGCTTTTCGCGATAAGTGGGTCTTATGCATTCCCAGACGATTGCACAAGGACATCTACGCTGACCCTCAACGTCTTCAGGACCTATGATGGAACCAGCACCTGCCGCCGATGGCCTCCTCCCAAACCTCAACCCGAACCTTGCCCACTCTCCACGAGTTCTTCGCGCCCGGCGGCATCCTGTCCCGTTCGCCTTTGCCCTACGAGTACCGCCCTGGGCAACTCGAAATGGCCAAGTCCGTCGAGCGCGCGCTTTCTGAGCGCCGCCATCTGATCGTCGAGGCCGGCACCGGCACCGGCAAAACCCTTGCCTACCTTCTGCCCGCCCTGCGCACCGGCCAGCGCATCATCGTTTCCACGGGCACAAAGGCGCTGCAGGACCAGCTCTTCTTCCGCGACGTGCCGTTTCTCGAGACGCTACTCGGCGATTTGCGCGTCTGCTACATGAAAGGCCGCGCCAACTACCTCTGCCGCCACAAGCTCGTCGCCCTGCGCGATCAGCCGATCCTGTCGGGACTCGAAGAGATCGACCAGTATCGCCAGATCGCCGAGTGGGAGAAGTCGACCGAAACCGGCGATCGCTCCGAGCTTTCCGAACTGCCTGAGTCGAGCGCTCTCTGGCACAAGCTCGACGCGCGCAGCGACGCCTGCCTCGGCTCAACCTGCCCGGACTATCGCCGCTGCTTCATCACCGAGATGCGGCGCCGCGCCCTCGAGTCCGACATCATCATCGTCAACCACCACCTCTTCTTCGCCGACCTCGCCGTCAAACAGCAAGCCTCTGGCGCACCAGACGCGGGCATCCTTCCCGAGGCAGCCGCCGTTGTTTTCGATGAAGCGCACGAGCTGGAAGAGGTCGCGTCCAGCTACTTCGGCCTGTCGGTTTCGAATATCCGATTTGAAGAGCTGGCGCGCGACACTGACGTTCTCCTGCGCGGCAAAGCGGGCGCGGAAAAGATGCCCGCCTCAACACAGCAACTGCGCGACCGCGCGCGCATGTTCTTTTCCAACCTGCCGAGCAATGGCGATGGCCGTCAGCCCTTCGACAATCGCGAAGAATTCCTCGAAACCTCGGGCGACCTCTACCTCTCGCTGCGCAACACCCTGCGCCTGCTCGAGTCCGAGATGGAGCTGCTCACCGACATCGACGAAGCCCCCGGCCTGTGCAAGCGCGTAGCCCGCCTCCGCACCGAGCTCGAGTTCCTGCTCGAATCCAATTCCAGCAACATGGTCTACTGGCTCGAACGCCGCATCGTCGGCAGCATGAACGCCGACAAGTCCGGCTCTTCCGCTCGCGGAGGCATGCGATCGCAAACCCGCCACACGTTTCTCCAGGCCACGCCCATTGACGTATCGGAACTGCTCCACGAGCTAGTCTTCGAAACCATCCCCACCGCCATCCTCACATCGGCCACCCTCACCGTCCAGGGAGGCTTCGAGCACATCCGCAAGCGTCTCGGCATGACGGAAGCGCGCGAACTCGTCGTGCCGTCGCACTTTCGTTACGGCGAACAGGCTCTCCTCTACCTGCCGCCCAACATGCCCGACCCGCGCGATCCTGAATTCCCCGAAGCCGCCGCCAACTGCATCCGCCGCGTGCTCGAGCTTTCGAAAGGCCGCGCCTTCTGTCTCTTCACCAGCTACGCCCAGATGCGCGATCTCTACGAACGCCTCCTGCCCGTGCTCGATTTTCCCATCCTGCTCCACGGCACCGCCCCGCGCAAAGCACTGCTCGAGGAATTCCGCTCCACGCCCAACGCCGTTCTCTTCGGCACATCCAGTTTTTGGCAAGGCGTCGACGTGCAGGGCGAAGCGCTGAGTTGCGTCATCATCGACCGTCTGCCCTTCGCCGTTCCCAGCGATCCCGTTGTGCAAGCCCGCATGAAAGCCATCGAAGAAGCCGGCGGCAAGCCCTTCTTCGACTACCAGGTTCCCTCCGCCGTGCTCACGCTCAAGCAAGGCTTCGGCCGTCTGATCCGCTCCCTTGAAGATCGCGGCGTGTTAGTTCTCCTCGACCCAAGAATAAGAAAACAACGCTACGGCCAGACGTTTCTGGCGAGTCTTCCGCCCTACCGCATGACCGCAACAATCACGGATGTCGAGGCGTTCTTCAGCAGTTAAAGTATTGATTGGTTAGCTCTGTCATCCTGAGGCGAAGCCGAAGGATCTGCGGTTGTTCCATTTCGTCATGCAAATCACCCCCACCGACGTCCTCTTAGTCATCGACCTGCAAAACGACTTCTGCCCCGGTGGTGCGCTCGCCGTTGCCGACGGCGACACCGTCATCGAGCCGATCCATCACGCCGCGGAGCATTTTCAACACATCATCCTCACCCAGGACTGGCACAGCCCCGACCACAATTCCTTCGCATCCGTCCACCCCGGCAAAAAGCCCTACGAGCAGATCGAACTCAGCTACGGCGAACAAACCCTCTGGCCCGATCACTGCGTTCAGGGCACCCCCGGCGCCGACTTCCACTCCTCGCTCGAATTAACCCGCGCCGAACTCATCCTGCGCAAAGGCTTCCGCCGCGCAATCGACTCCTACTCCGCCTTCTTCGAGAATGACCGCACCACCCCGACCGGTCTTGCCGGATACTTACGCGAACGCGGTCTCAACCGCGTTTTTCTTGCCGGCCTCGCCTACGACTATTGCGTCGGCTACTCCGCTCTCGATGCACGCCGCCTCGGCCTCGACGCCATTATCCTGCGCGACGCCTGCCGCGCCATCGACCTCAACGGCTCCGTCGCCGCCATCGAGCGCGAATTCGCCGACACCGGCGTTCAGCTGATCAACACCGCCGACCTCGCCCACTGATCCCACAGCCGCAGCACGTAAAATCTTCAGCAGGCCCATTCGCATGTCGCGCAACTTCTACATCCTCGCCGCCGCGCTCGGCTTCTTCGCTCTCGTTGCGGCGGGCATGACGTTCGTTCCATCAAGCTTTCAGCCCGGCCTGCCCGCTAACGGCTCTCTGTGGCGCATCGTTGCGCTGCTGATGATGCTCGCGGCCCTCGCTTGCGCCTTGATCGCCGTCATGAGCAACCTCTTCGAGCAAGTTGACCGCCGCACCGAGCAGCAGCGCCAGGATGCGCGCCGCAAACGCAGAGACACACCCCGTCCGCTTGATGAAGATTGATTCCAAAGATCTTGTAGGCATTGTGAGATGGCATCGTTGCCAAAAGAATTAAAATGAACACAGGCGGGGACCACTCCGCAACAGGACGTGATCGCTGATGTTTGAAGTTACCGTGGAGGGCGGATTTTCCTCCGGGCACTACCTTCGCAACTATCGTGGCAAGTGCGAAAATCCGCACGGGCACAACTACAAGGTGCGCGTCACACTCCATGGCAAGGAACTCGACGAGGCCGGCCTGCTGCTCGACTTCAAATTGCTCAAGCAGGTGATGCGCCCCGTCATCGACCGCATCGACCACCAGATGCTCAACGAGCTCGAGCCATTCACCGTGCTCAATCCCTCGGCCGAGAATATCGCGAAGTTTTTTTACGACCAGACCAACGAGCAGCTCGCCGAGATGACCAAAGGCCGCGTCCGCGTGAAGGACTGCACCATCTGGGAGACCGACACCACCACGGCTACTTACTTTGAATAGTCTGTTAGCGGGCAAGCTCTGTCATTCCGA
Organism: Occallatibacter sp.; assembly: GCF_049582745.1. Classification (GTDB taxonomy): domain Bacteria; phylum Acidobacteriota; class Terriglobia; order Terriglobales; family Acidobacteriaceae; genus Telmatobacter. The sequence continues at coordinate 44,621 of NZ_JBAUUO010000009.1, read as the reverse complement.
CCGAGCGAAGTGAGTGGAGGAACCTGCAGTTGCCTTTCGCCGATGAATGCAAACCTTTTATCTCTTGCGCCCGCGGCCCAAGTTCGCGCAGACGTTGCGCCGAAAACACTCCGCCGAGTGATCGTTCACCATCCCCGCCGCCTGCATCCACGCATACACAATCACCGGCCCGACAAACTTGAACCCCCGAAGCTTCAGCTCTTTCGAAATCTTGACCGAGAGGGCAGACTCCGCCGGTAAAGGCCCGGAATTCTGAATCGGCTTTCCACCCACAAACCCCCACGCCCACGCTGAAAAATCCAAGCCGTCATCCTTCATTGCGCGGAAGATCCGCGCGCCCTGGATAGTCGCCTCGATTTTCGCGCGAGCACGGATGATTCCCGCGTTCCGCATCAGCCTTTCAATATCGGCTTCCTTGAACTTGGCGACCTTCCCCGGGTCGAACTGTCTGAATGCTTTCCTGAATTCATCGCGCTTGCGCAGAACGGTAATCCACGCAAGCCCCGCCTGAAATCCCTCCAGCATCAGCAGTTCCCACAGCGCTCTGCTGTCAAATTCCGGCACGCCCCACTCTTCATCGTGGTAGGCGCGCAGCAGCGGATCGCTCTCAGCCCAATGACAGCGAAGTTTCTCTTTCATATCCGCATGTTAAAGGGAAGATCCCGCTAATTCATCTCTTTCGACTTCGACTTCAAATAGAGATCGAATGGAATCTCAAAGTAGAAGAGCTCTTCGCCGTCTGCGTTGCGCAATTCATGCAGGTGCATCTTGGCGCCCTGCAGCGGATGATCCAGTTGCGAAACATCGTAAAACAGAAATCCAGCGCGCGTAGTATGCGGCTCCACCACCAGCGCCTGGTATTCGAACTGGTCAAAGTCTTCCTCGACCTCCTTATTGCTGGCCTTCGGCTTCATCTTGATCGGAGGCAGTGGTCCGGGTAGAGGAATCTTCTTGCCCTCGCGTTCCGCACGCGTCATCAGCCGCTCCACATCTTCCGGCTCAGCCGCCTGGATCTTGTCGCCGCCTGCGGTGTAGAAGAGAATGCGCGCATCCCGCAGCGAGATCGGCTTGTCGCCCAGGTTTGTAACGATGAGCCGCACCGGCATCACGCCATGAGCCAGGTAGTCGACGCGGAATATGGATTCCTTTTCCTTCGTGTCGTACGGCTCAACCGCGATCGCGACATGCTCTTTTTCGTGGACCTCGACCGCCGGATAGGTGGTCGCCGGCTGCACGGGCGGCGCCGTGTGATTGCTGGCGCGGGCTATTGCGGCCAGCCCAATGACCAGAAGCGGGAGCGTGCAAGCGACCCTCATCGTGCTCGACTGTATCATTTGAGGGTTAGACCGGGGGAAGGCGAATTCCGTCTCGCATGGTTCTCTTTTTCTATAACCTCGCGCTGCTCGCGGCCCTGGTGGCCGGCGCTCCGTGGTGGCTTTGGCGCATGGCGACCACGCAAAAGTATCGTGAGGGACTGGCCGAGCGGCTGGGGAGCGTGCCGCAGAGGCTAAGAGTCGCCGGAGCAGGAGACAAGCCGGTCATTTGGCTCCACGCCGTTTCGGTGGGCGAAGTGCTCGCCGTCAGCCGCCTCGTGCAGGAGATCGAAGCTGCCCTTTTCGGATACCGCATCTTCATCTCCACCACAACGCGGACGGGCCAGGAGTTGGCACGCACGCGCTTTGGGTCCGAACACGTCTTCTATTGCCCGCTCGACCTCCCTTGGGCTGTGCGCGCATACCTCAGAGCACTCCAGCCCCGCATGTTGATCCTTGCAGAGACAGAGTTCTGGCCCAACCTGCTGAACGTCTGCTTCCGCCGCGATATTCCAGTCGTGGTTGTCAATGCCCGCATCTCCGACCGCTCGTGGCCGCGTTACCAGATGCTGCGCCGTTTGTGGCGACCGATCCTCGGCCGCCTGACGCAGGTACTGGCGCAAACCGAAGTCGACGCCCAGCGTCTGATCGCTCTTGGATGTGATCCGCAAAGCACAAGCGTCTCTGGCAATTTGAAATTCGACGTGCGCGCGGCTAAGGAAGCCGAGGCGACGAGACGTTTAAAGGTCCTCGGCGAAAACTTTCGCTTTCTCGTTGCCGGAAGCACGCTGGAAGGCGAAGAGGCGGCGATGCTGGAGGCATGGCCGCGCTTGCTGGCGAAGGAGCCTAACCTTGTTATGGTGCTCGCCCCGCGGCATCCCGAGCGCTTTTCAGTCGTTTCTGCTCTCCTTCAGAATTCCGGCATGGTGTGGAACAAACGCTCGGACTGGGATAGAAACTCAACGAATGCCATCGCGCCGCTCACGCCCGGTCAGATTGTTTTGCTCGATACCATCGGTGAACTGGCGTCTGTGTATTCCCTCGCGGCCGTCGCCTTTGTGGGCGGCAGCCTCGACCCTGCCGGGGGACACAACCCGCTCGAGCCTGCTCAATTCGCCGTGCCCATCGTCATGGGGCCGCACTACGCAAATTTTCGCGCAATCACCGACGATCTTCGCGCTCACAATGCCATTCGCATTGCTTCCAGAGACGAGCTGGCAGATTCCATCGCGGTCCTGCTCTCCAATCCGAGCGATGCCCAGGCGATGGGCGAGCGCGCCCGCCATGTCTTCGAGCAGCAGGCTGGCGCAACTGCACGTTCCATCGCGGTGTTGCAAAAGATTCTTGACCCTTCTTCGGAAGTGCTGCAAGAACTCAGCCGATCAGCAAAAATCGAGGGCTCGATATGAGACGTCCCTTGATGCTGCCGCTGATACCGCTCTACGCCGCCGGTCTTGCGTTGCGTGAACTTCGCCTCAGTCGCGGCTGGGAGCCAATCCGGCGCCTGCGAAACCCCGTCATCAGCATCGGCAATCTCTCCACCGGCGGCTCCGGTAAAACGCCGTTCACCATCACCTTGGCGCGCCTGCTTTCCGCGCGCGGCTTTCACGTCGACGTACTCTCGCGCGGTTACGGCCGCAGCAGCGGTGAGCCTGCCCGCGTCCTCCCTCATGGCACAGCCGAACAATATGGCGATGAGCCTTTGTTGATCGCACGCGAAGCAGGTGTGCCCGTCTATGTCGCCGCGGAGCGCTACGATGCCGGCCTTCTCGCCGAATCAAATACGTCCAGCGACGCGGGCTCACCGCAGGCTCATATCCTCGACGACGGCTTTCAGCACCGCCAACTTTCTCGTGACATCGACATCCTTCTCGTCAACCGTGAAGACTGGCACGACCACCTTCTGCCCGTGGGAAATCTTCGCGAGACGTTGAATGCAGTCAGGCGGGCCAGCGCGCTCGCCATCCCGAAAGAAGATTCCGCATTTGAAGGCGAGCTCCGCGCTTGGGGTTGGACCGGTCCGATCTGGCGGATTCGCCGCCGCATGGAAATTCCGCAGGTCTCAGGCCCTGTAGTCGCCTTCTGCGGCATCGCGCGGCCCAGCCAGTTCTTTGCTGGTCTCGAAGCTGACGGCATTTCACTCGCTTCTCGAGTTCAATTTCCAGACCACCATCGCTATACGCCCCGCGACATCGAGAAGCTCATCGCGACTGCTCGTTCCAAGGCGGCCACCTCCTTCATCACAACCGAGAAAGATGAAGTTCGGCTAGCCAGCCTCGCATCAGCATTTCCATCTTCGCTTCCGCTCAAAGCCGCACGCCTCACGCTCACCATAGAGGATGAATCGCAAGTTTCCGAATGGCTTGCCTGCACGTTACGTACGAACCAAACACTTCAGTCGCTGTGAGAAAATCAGAATTTGCAAACCCAGTCCAAGTTTCGTCTGCTCGTGGTCCGTCTCGGCGCCATGGGCGACATTCTCCATGCCCTTCCGGCCGTCACGGCGCTGCGCATCGCACATCCCGAATGGAACATGGAATGGGTGGTTGAACCATCCTGGCGCGCTCTGCTCGCGGCAAAACAAAGTGCGGGCCGCGATACTGCCAACGATCATCCCATGCAGCCCCTCGTTGATCGCATCCACTTCGCATCGTCAAAGCAGTGGCGCAAAACTCCCTTTTCTGGCAAGACGCGCCGCGAAATCAGTGCGCTTCGTCGTGCCCTCAAACATGAGCGGTACGATGCTGTTCTCGATCTCCAGGGAGCGCTGCGGTCGGCGGTAATCGCTCGGATGGCATCGAGCCGACGCATTATCGGCGAATCTCATCCCCGCGAGGGCATCGCCCGCTGGCTCTTTACTGAACACATTGACACGCACACCGCCCACGTCATCGAGCAGGATCTTGAGCTGGCCTCGTCGGTCGCCGCAGACACGCTTGTCCCTGTCCAGCCCTGGCTTCCTGCCGATCCCGACGCCGAAGCGTGGGCGTGCGAACAGCTTCAATCGGGCGAGCCCACCATCCTCATTAACCCCGGCGCAGGATGGGGCGCCAAGCGCTGGCCTGCCGAGCGCTACGCTGAAGTCGCGCGAGCCTTACTGAATCGCGGCACCCGCGTCCTGGTCAATGCAGGACCCGGCGAATTGGCCCTCGCCAACTCCATCATCCAGAAGACCGGAGGGGGCGCCTCTCTTCTACTGTGTTCCGTCGAACAGCTCATCGCCATCACGCGCCGCATAAGCCTTGCCATCGCCGGCGACACCGGTCCGCTTCATCTCGCCTGCGCCCTCGGGCGCCCAGTCGTCGGCATCTATGGCCCCACCGATCCAAGCCGTAACGGTCCTTATGGCACACGCTTCAAGGTGCTCCGCAGTCCCGAGAGCCGCCGCGATCACTCCCGCCACGACGCTCCTGAAGCCGGCTTGCTCACCATCACACCCGAAGATGTCCTGCGGGCTGCCGAGGAACTGCTCTATTCTGAGGCGGCCCTATGAGCTCGCACGAATCATCTCCAAGACGCAAAACCACGGAGTGGTGGGAAAAGGTGGCGCGGCGCATTCGCGTGCCTCTCGGGTTCCTAACCGCTGCCGTCTATCTCTTCGAACTCTGGCGCCATCAGCCCCGTCCCTCGGCAATTGCCTGGAGCTTGCTCCTTGTCCTGCCGGGTCTCTGGCTCCGCGCCTATGCCTCCGGTTATGTCAAAAAGAATCGCGAACTTACCCAGACCGGCCCCTACGCGTACACGCGCAATCCGCTCTACCTGGGCTCGATTCTTATCGCTGCTGGATTTGCCGTTGCCTTGCTCAGTTGGCCCGTGGCGGCGATACTCACCGCCATGTTCTTGATCGTTTATGTGCCGGTAATCGCCTCGGAAGAACGGTTTTTGCGGTCCAATTTCGCGGATTTTGCGGCCTATAGCCAACGGGTTCCGCGCCTTTTGCCGCGGATCTCGCCTGCCCTTCTCTCTGGCGGCGAAACCGAAGTTTCTTCGGGCAAGTTCTCTCTCGACCTCTATTTAAGACACCGCGAGTACAATGCATCTATAGGAGCTGCCCTGCTTTATCTCTGCCTGCTCTTCCTCCGGCCGGTGCTTGGCTTGTTCCTACATGTGCCGCACTAAACTGCACTGCGGTGCAATCAGGGGTCGCTGGCAGCCGGTTTCAACGCCAATTCCGTCCAATTCTTTGAGGAGCAAAGTTCACCGGTGAGAAAGCGCACGATGTTCAGGACAATTTTTTGCGCTCTCGCCTGTGCATCGGTATTGCATGCCCAGCAACCCCCGCAAGCAGCCACGCCGCTTCCCCCATTGCCCCCGCCCCGGCCTGGTTTCAGCTTCCCCCAGAATCAGACCCTCACTTACATGGTGGACTGGCGCGTCTTCTCGGCAGGAACCGCTGTCATCCATTTCGAGGCAGTGGGCGATCGCGAAAAACTGACTGCCAATGCCGACACCATCGGTGCAATCAACCTGCTCTTCCGCGCCAGCGACCAGTTCCAGTCGACCTTCGACCGCGCCAAGGGCTGCACCTACGAGTTCGACAAGCAGACCGTCGAAGGGCGCCGAAAGATCAACTCCACCCTCAAGCTGGACTACGCCCAATCGAAGTCCATTCTCGATGAGAAGAATCTCGTGACCGGGAAGGCGAAGCACGTTGAATTGCCAGTCCCAGGCTGTATGACCGATTTGCTTACCGGAGTGTTCTACGCTTCTTCGCAGCCGCTCGAGATCGGCCACAGTTTCGTTTTGCCGGTCGTCGACGCAATGCATAATGTGCCGGTCACCATGAAGGTGGAGGGCCGGGAACTCATCAAGACGACGCTGGGAACCTTCAAAACCATCCGCGTGCAACCCACCGCCGATGCTGGCGTAGTCAAGAACCGCGGCAACATCTGGATCTGGTACACCGACGACGACCGCCATCTCCCCGTCCAGATGCGGGCACGCCTCTTCTGGGGCACCATCACCTTCCGCATGGTCGGCAACGACAACAAATGAGAAGTGCAGTGAAGAAGACTCCTTCACTTCTTCACTTCTTCACTCCTTCACTTCCTCACTTTCTTCACTGCATCCTGAACCGTTCGCGCATCAGCCGTTGCAGCCGCGGCCAGTAGATCAGGTTGAAGGCAAGCTCTTTGTCGGGAAACATCAGCAGCGCGGCCTTGCGCGCGTCCGCCACCATCTCCGAAGCCTCGTCCACGGTGAGCGTCAAGTCCTGCGCGATGACCTGCATTACCATGCTCATCATGATCTGCAGGCGGCGAATCTTGCGGCTCTCTTCCTGCAACTCCTCAGGCGTCTGAGCAGGTTGCTTTGTCGAGTCCGTTGAAGCCGAGGGCGAACCTGCAATGCTTTCGCGCGATGCGCGGGAGTTCTCCGGCAGGACCATGCGGCAATTCCTCCTCTGCATTGGATGAAATTGTCGTGCTTGCTGTGCATCTTCGCAGCGGTTTTTTCGGCGACCGCCGCGCACCAGGGGATTGAGGAATCTACTGAGCCACCACCCGCAACCCTACCGACGCAGGATCCTCTTTCCAGCCCACAACATGATCGCCTTTGAAGTACACGCGAGACCCGCCGTAACCGAACTCATTGTCTGAGAAGAAGGTTGGAGTCCCTTGCAAAGCAATCACGTCGCCCTTCGACGAGCCTATCGCGTATGCGTGCTGGCCCGGCACCAGGGCCTGATCGGGCCACAATTTCACCCGTATCGGATTCTTGGGATCAATCTTCCATCCCGCCACATGCCCATCCCGGAAATCAATTTCCGTCCCGTTGTAGAACATCTTTTCTCCAGACGAGGACGTTGGGTTACCAAGAACGGCCAACACTTCCGTCGGCGTCAATCCCGGGGTGATGTAAGGCTTTGCCCCGGACACAACCCTCGCGGGCGCTACGGCCTTTGTTTTCGCTCCGGTTTTCACCGTGGCTTTGGGCACGGGTACTGGTTCATTGCTTTGTGCTGGCGCAGCCGGAGGCAGCGCATTTTCTGCCTGCGAGCCATGCAGGTCATCGGTCGCATTTCCCCACAGGCGCACGATGCCGGCGTGAACATCTCGCGATATCTCGGTTTTGAATTCTTCCCAGGATCGCTGCGTCTTTGGATTTGCGGAAAGGACGAAATCCATCGATATCCACAGAAACACCATCGCTGCGATCCCGCCAGCCAGGAACAAAACCCTGGGAAGAACCTTCTTGCCCGACCGTCTCCGAGTGCGTTTTAGAACCCTCTTCAGTTCGTCGGGCTCCTCATCCATTGGTTCGCGCGCTTTGAAGGTCTCTGCTGGTTGCTCTTCCGGTTCCGGGACGGGTTCTCGCTCTTCGGCCACAAACCTGGGCTCTTCAACCGCAGCCCCAAAAGCCAGATAATCGTGCGCCGCGTTGATCTCCTTCAGCTTTTCTTCCGCAGCTTGCCTGAGCCGCGGATCGCTCTGAAACCGATCCGGGTGCCACACCTTTACAAGGGTCCGATAAGCCTCTTCAATTTCCGCCAGGGAGGTGTATGGTTCCAATCCGAGCGTCTGCAGCGCCGCACAGCGGCCACAGAAGCCGCCAAACGTATCCGCCGGTTTACCGCACGCGCAGGTACTCATGAAGGTCGACGAACTCCTCGTCAGTCCCCAATTCCCGGAATGCCGCCATTATAGAGAATTCGAAGATCGTTTTGGCGATGGGCTGCTTTGCCGGTCTTCACTCAAATCGCAGAATGCGATACCGGCGAACCCGTAAAATAGAATTGGATGGCTTTCACCGAACAATACGACGTGGTCGTGGTGGGCGCCGGGCATGCCGGCTGCGAAGCGGCCATGGCTGCCGCGCGCATGGGCCTGAAGACCGCTTTAATCACCATGAATCTCGACCTGATTGCGCAGATGAGCTGCAATCCGGCGATTGGCGGCGTGGCCAAGGGGCACCTGGTGCGCGAGGTCGATGCGCTCGGCGGCATCATGGGTGAAGTAGCCGATGCCGTCGGCATCCAGTTTCGCCTGCTCAACACCTCGCGGGGACCGGCCGTCTGGAGCCCCCGCGCCCAGTGCGACAAACAGCTCTACCGCGTGAAGATGCGGGAGGTGCTTGAATCCCAGCCCGGTCTCCACATCCGCCAGGCCGAAGTCGTCGACCTGGTCATCGAAGAACAGGGAACAGGAATCAGCGATCAGGGACTAGAAAGCGCGATGGGTGCCCCCGGTCCCTCGCATTTGGGGACCGGGGAAAGCTCAATCATCGGTCCGCCTGAAATTCCTCGTCCAACACGCCCCCATCGCCGCGTCCTCGGACTCAAGCTCCGCGACGGTCGCAACCTCCTTGCCGGCGCCACCATCATCACCACCGGCACCTTTCTCAACGGCCTTATCCACTGCGGCGAAGAGCGCTATCCCGCTGGCCGCAGCGGCGAACCTGCCTCGGTGCTGCTGGGAGAAGCGCTCCGCGCTCTTGGACTTCGGACTTGCAGGTTGAAGACCGGAACCCCGCCTCGCCTCGACGGACGCACCATCCGCTGGGATGCCTTCGAAGAACAACCCGGCGACGCCGAGCCCACGCCTTTCAGCTTCCGGACCAGGAAAATCGTTCAGCCCCAGGTGAGCTGCCACATCGCCTTCACCACGCCGGAGACGCTGCGCCTGATCCGTGAGAATGTCCACCGTTCCGCCATGTACTCCGGCCAGATCGAAGGCATCGGTCCCCGCTACTGTCCGTCCATCGAAGACAAAATCGTCAAATTCCCCGATAAGACGCAGCACCAGTTCTTCCTCGAACCTGAAGGCCTCAACACCCACGAAGTCTACGTCAACGGCATGTCCACTTCGCTGCCGATGGAAGTGCAGTGGCAGATCGTCCGTTCCATCCCGGGCCTCGATCAGGCGGAGATGCTGCGTCCCGGCTATGCCATCGAATACGACTCTGTCGACGCTACCGAGCTGGACCGCAGCCTCCGCGTGAAATCGATGCAGGGTCTCTACCTCGCCGGCCAGATCAACGGCACCAGCGGGTATGAAGAAGCCGCCTGCCAGGGCATTATGGCCGGCATCAATGCGGCGCTCTGGCTAAAGGGCGAGCCGCCGTTTCACATGGATCGCACCGAAGGATATACCGGTATCCTCATCGACGACCTCATCTCCAAGGGCATCAACGAACCCTATCGGATGTTCACGTCGCGCGCGGAGTTTCGCCTTCACCTGCGCATCGACAACGCAGACCGTCGCCTCACGCCCCACGGACGCCGTCTCGGCCTCATCAACGACGGCGCCTGGGCCGAATACGAGCAGAAGCAAGCGCGCATGGCTGCGCTTGAAACCCTCCTTACAACGCGCAAAGTCGACACCGAAAAGCTGGCCGCGGCGGGATTGGCCGATCTCTCATCCGTTGCGGGTCAAACCTGGGCGCAGCTTCTCAAGCGTCCAGAGGTCGGGATTCAGCCTGCCCTCGCAGCTTTGCGCGAAAGCCTCGCAACGGACCCGCTGCTTGCTGAACTCGCCCACGTCGACGAAGATTCCGCGGTGCGTCGGGCGCAATTGCACAACGAAGCCCGCGCCGTCGAGACCGAAATCAAGTTCGCCGGATACCTCGATCAGCAACGCAAGGCCATCGACAAACTGAAGGCCGCGGAGTCCGTTTCCATCCCCGCTTGGATCGACTACAGCGTCATCAGCGGCCTATCCCGCGAAATGCGCGAAACGCTCGAGCGCGTCCGGCCCATCACCATCGGCCAGGCCAGCCGCATTCCCGGCGTCACTCCGGCTGCGCTTTCACTCGTTCACGTTTCCATCCGCGTGCAGGGTGCGGGGCGAGGGCAGGGATCCGGCGGAGCACTCTCGGCGAAGCCGCCGGCTGCAAAGTTCGGATAAAGGCTTCCGGCTCTTACTGGTCCTTCTTTTCGCTCTTACCGAAGATCGGAATGTGGAACGGAAATTCCGCACTGGACTGCTTTTTGCTCTTGCCGCCGTCCTCGCGGAGTACCGTCCGCTGCGAATTGATGCAGAGCCAACCGCTGTGCGCGCGCTCAAACACGTGCGTGAACACGCCCTTTTCATCCACCTGGCCGGAAGAGCCACGATGGTGCAGGACATAGGTTCCATTTGCCACGGCGATATCGCCCAGCATCCGAACCGTCACCACCTTCTGTTCAAGGTGAAGCGTCTTGTCCCCGGTACCAAGTAGGTAGGCTACTTGCTGGTTCCGGGTTGAAATGTCCCCCGACGCCGCAACGTCAAGAAACAACGGGGAAAGCACTAACTCCAGGCCATATTGATCGCGCCGGTTAATGGCATCGTCCCAGGAATCCTCTATCTTCTGAAACTGCTTGATCTCCGGAGATGAGGTTGTCGTTATGGGCATCTGGACGGGCGGAGGGGTAGGAGCCGGAACCTGTGCCACCGCAGTGCAGGAGAGAAGAACTACAGAAAAACAAACAGCAATACGAGTCATATCCGTGCCAATACTCCCAAACACGATGATATCTCTTGGACTTCAGACAGGGCTTGGCGGAAGCCGCAAACGCGCAGGCAAAGTGGCCGAATCTCAACTTAGATCAGGTTTTGCAGCCGGTCCGGCTGATGAAGCGTGATCACCGAGTCCTCGATCGAAATCGTTCCGTCCTTGCGGAATTGGCCCAGTGTCCGGGTGACGGTCTCACGCGTCGTGCAAGCCATGGATGCCATTTCCTCGTGCGTCAGGAGCAGCGGGAAGCGGAACCCGCCATTCACATGCTCGCCGATCTGGTGCGCAAGTTCCAGAAGCAACCGGCCAAGCCTGCCCGCAACAGTCTCTGCCAGAGAAATGCGGCACGCGTCCTGCAAGGCAAAGCGATATTCCTGGCAAATGCACTGGACCGCGCGCATCTGCGCTTCCTTGTGATTGCGCAGAAATGTCAGAAATCGTTCCCGCTCGATTGGACGAAGCTGTGCCGGGGTCAGCGATTCGGCTGAAACCTCATACACTCCGTGCGACAGAGCTGCATACAGACCGAGCATCGACCCAGGGCCTGCTACGCGCACAATCATCTGCCGATCCTGGGCGCGGCCCGCGGTGAGTTTCAGATATCCGCTGCAAATCAGGTAAAGGCAGCGCGCATCTTCACCCTGTGTGAAAAGGGTAGCCTCGGCAGGCAGGCTGATGGTGCTGGTTACAAGTTCCAAATCCGCAAGAACGGCGCTTCCCAGCGAACAAAACCAGCCAGGACGACGATTGGAACATGCCGCGCAACCGACGGGCGACGGGCGGGAGAGGCTCCTCTGCCGTCTTTGCGGGCCCGCGATGACTTCGTACTCGGCCATAATATTGTCCACGATCAGTCTGCCTATTTGCGCCTCTCTGTGGATGTGATGGGGCTCACGTGACCGCGCCCAATCGGTGGTGTGCCAACTGAAAACGAACCCTGAATCCCATTCGGCTTCGCCGTTTTTTCCGGGACATTCCCGTGGGGAGAATCTTGCTCGGTTTTCCCTGAACGACGAGAAAGTCGAATGTGTGACGGAACGCAAGCTCCCTGTCTTCAAGTCGGTTTCAAAGCCGTCCCGCAGGGAGCCTTCAAGTCCGGTGCCCTGCAGCCGTAACGAGGCCAGGCATCCGTCCGCAAATTAATAGAAAATAAACACTTATTAGGAAGAACCACCTATCCTGATTCGAAAGTGGATTCGCGTAAACCATCCCTCAATCAAGATTCATTCTCAATCCGTTTAATTGTGATGACGCAATGTGATGGATGTCACCGTATCTGTCTACGACCCACTGTACGATTGCGCACATAAGGTGGTGCTCCACACATAATGCAACTTTCCCTCCAAACCGTTCAAAACTGCTCAACCTGTTAGAAGGGCAGTACGAGAGAATCGCGAACGTCGAGTCGAAATCTGCGACCGGAGCTCATCAATGTGGATTTCTATGCATAAGGAAGGGCCAAATATGCGAACGCAACCGATTCCGGCTCAGGGAATTCTCCCCAAACCGCTCGTCTCGTTGTTGCTTTTGCTCGTGGTGGTTTTCTTCTCCGCCTGCGCATTCGCTGCTCCAGCAAAGGGTGTCAACCCGGCCGGTGCGAAATCAAGTCAAGCCGCAGCCGCTCCGGGAGACTACGTAGGTCAGGAGACCTGCGCAACCTGCCACGATGAAGTCGCCAAGGGATTCAGCTCGAATCCGCACTCCAAGCTCGCGGAAATGCACGGCAAGACCGGAGTGACGTGCGAAGGCTGCCACGGACCGGGCAAAGCGCACGTCGATGGCGGCGGCGACATCACGAAGATCTTCAATCCCGCCAAGGCGACCGCCAAGGAAGTCGACGCAAAGTGCCTTAGCTGCCACCAGGGCCAGCACGCCAACTTCGAGCGCACTGCCCACGGCCAGAACAATGTGAGCTGTGTAAGCTGCCACAGTATTCACCACGGCGAAGACAAGGAGCAGTTGCTCAAGGTCGCAGAACCCAAGCTTTGCTTCCAGTGCCACACCGATACCAAGGCGCAGTTCAACATGCCCTTTCATCACAAGGTGGAAGAAGGCCTGTTGAAGTGCTCCGACTGCCACGATCCGCATGGCACATTCGATAAGAAGAACCTCCGCTCCTCGTCCCAAATGGATGCCGTCTGCACCAAGTGCCACTCCGAAACAGCGGGCCCGTTTGTCTACGAGCACGATGTGGTCAGAACCGAAGGCTGCACTGCCTGTCACTTCCCGCACGGCGGACCGAATCCGCGCCTTCTCAATCGTGCCAACGTGAACACGATCTGCCTGCAGTGCCACTCACCGTCGCCGAACTTCACCACCGCTCAGCCTTCCGGACCGGCACATAACCAGGCGGCGCAATACCAATCCTGCACCATTTGCCATACCAGCATTCACGGTTCCAACGTGAGTCCGGTGTTCTTCAATTCCAACTGAGTAAGGGGCGAGCGATGACAAAGCAGACAACACACGCATACAGTCTGGTTGGGTCGCCGGCCGGGTTCACAATATCCCGGTGGTGCACCCTTACCGCAGTGGCCATGCTGGCCATTTCCGCAATCAGCGGCTTCGGGCAGCAGCCCCAGGCAACGCAACCTGAAACCGCTAAGCCGGCAGCCGAAAAGAAACCCGCAGCTGAGCCGAAACAGAAAATGCTCGGCAACTACAGCATGCACTCCAGTGTCGAACTGGGCGGCGTCATCACCCAGAAAGACGGCAGTCGCGCGATGTGGGCCACCATGGTGAACGAGGGGACAGGGATGCGCATCCTGAACCAGTCGCTCGAACTCCGCACCATGAACCCCTCGAAGACACCGTTCTTCGATACTCTTTCAACGGCCAGCTTCGGCTACGGCGGCGAACCCAATGACGTCTCTTTCCTGAAGATGTCGAAGGGAAAGCTCTACGACTTCACCGGCAGCTTCCGGCGCGATCGCAATTATTTTGATTACAACCTATTGGCAAACTCGCTCTTGTCCACGGCGACTGCAGCCAGCCCGGCCTTGATTTCCGAGCCGGATTCCCTGCACCTGTTCAACACTGTGCGCCACAACAGCGACGCGTTGTTTACGCTGTTCCCGATTTCGAGAGTAAGCTTCCGCATCGGCTACAACCACAACACCAACGAGGGGCCCACCTTCTCCACCATCCATAACGGCGGAGACGTCCAACTCTCGCAGTGGTTCCGCAACGCACTCGATACCTATACCGGTGGCGTCGACTTCAAGTTGGCCAAACGCACCACGTTGAGCTACGACCAGTTCTTTGCGCTTTACCGCGGCGATACAACCTTCCAGATTGCGCCCACACCGTTCACGCTCGCCAACGGAACACCCGCGTCACTCGGCGTTGATACGCTGGCCGGCACAACCTGCGGTACGGGCGCCAACAAGACCGCTGAAGTCGTGAACGGAATTGTCAATCCGTACTGTAGCCAGACGCTTGTGCAAAGCGCGGTCTCACCGACGCGCACAACATTCCCAACGGAACAGTTCCGCTTCAGTTCGCACTATTGGGACAAGGTGGCGTTCAACGGCCGTCTCACCTATGTTGGCGGCGTCATGAACGTCAGCAACTTCAATGAAACGTTCAACGGCCTGCTAACCCGCACCTTCCTTCGCCAGGAGATCAGCACCGGCGGTATGGGGAACGGCCGGCTCGCGCACAACAAGCGCGACAGCCTCAATGGAGACTTCGGTGTCGAAGCGGAACTCAGCAAGTACTTCGCGGTTTCCGATGCCTTCTCGTATCGCGACTTCCGGCTCGAAGGCAACAACATCCTTGTAAATGAAACCTGGGCCGACAGCGGTACGCCTCCGCCGATCCCCACCGCGAATCTAAACGTCAACACACCGCTCAGCAGTCTCGTCGATTCCACCTCGACCACGCCGAACAACTATTTCCTGAACCAGAAGATTATCGGTAATACGATTCTCGGCACGGCGACGGTGATTCCCGAGGTGAAGTTCTCCGCTGGATGGCGCTTCGATACGCGCAACATCGTGGATCCGGGCGACGACCTTACCTGGCATCAGAACGGCATGCTGCTTGGTCTCGTGGCTACACCGTCGCCGATCTTCCGGTTCAACGTCAATTTGGACACGCTGAATTGGAAATCCGCCAATGGCGCCACGCCGAGCAATACCTACACCCGCGAGGCGCCCGACAAGGTCTACCACGTCAGGGCGCGAGCCAGCGTGAAACCCGCAAAGTGGATTAACTTTGCCGTGACGGCCAACGATTTCGAAGGCAAAAACCGCGATCCCCTGGTGAATCACTTTGAGCACAGCCATGACCTGAGCTTCGCAACTCAGATCATCCCCAGTGAGAAGTTCAGCTTCGACATGAACTACGCTCATGACGATGTCTCCTCTCAAACGGATCTCTGCTACATCTATGTGCCGACAGCGGCCTATCCTCTGCCGTCCGGCGCGCAGGGATCCGCGGGAACCTGCCTGCAGACTGCCGACAATCCTGGAGGCACTCTGCCCACGCAGTCGGCTTCAACACAGCTTTATCTCGGAAACGGCCGTTATGACGCTCCGGTCAACTTCTTCTCCGGCGCCATCAGCTGGGCTCCGTCGAAGTACTTCCGTCTTAACGGTGGCGCTCGTGTTACTCATACCAACGGCACTGCCGAATTTCTTAACCCGCTGATGGTCCCCGGCGCACTGCAGTCCAAGGTCCTGTCGCCCTTCAGCGATTTGCTAATCAACATTGCGCCACAATGGGCGTGGCACGGTAACTGGGTTCATCATGGATACGACGAAGCCGGCGGTCCTGGTCCGGCTGCGCGTACCTTTCATGGTGACGTTGTAACTCTGGGTGTGAAGTACGCATTCTGAGTAGTGGATGGACTGGACTCCGTAGAGCTGCACCGGTCCACCCATCAATGAATGAACGTCGCAGTTGCGAATCTTCGCGGCATCGAAGTACCGCGGCTGCTTTGAACGATGTCCCTTCGTCGGCGATCTTCCCCGCGCAGTTACAAGGGGAGATCTCTGGGAGAGCTAGACATGAGTAAGTTGACTCGCAATGGTGTGACGGCAATTCTGGTTCTGCTCCTTGCCGGCACCGTGGGCTTCGCGCAATCTGCCGGCGAAGCGACGTACAAGGCAAAGTGCCAGATGTGTCATGGAGAAAAGGGCCTCGCGGATTCCGGTGCAGGCAAGGCGATGAAAGTGAAGCCCGCCACCGATCCGGATGTAAAGAAGATGAGCGAAGTGCAGATGGTCGATGCAGTCCACAACGGCATGGGCAAGATGCAGGCCTACAAGGACAAGTTGACCGACGCGCAAATCAAGGATGCAGTCGGATATTTCCGCACGTTCGCAAAGTAATTGAAGTCGTTTGTTCGTAGTCCGTTGTTTGTTTGCAGTTGAATGCAGTTCCGGCGCATCCTCATAAATAATGAGAATGCGCCGGATTTCAGTCAGAAAGCCCCTCGAACGGCATCACATGAGCCAGCTACTTATTGTTGTGTTCAGTGTTTAAAGAAGTAAGCTGAATGGGCATGGCCCCCTACCATCTGGCCATAATGCATTTTTGAAGGAGTCTTGCAATGACGAAGACAATTCGATCGATGGCGGTGCTGGCGGCAACAGTGTGTATGGCCGGCTCCATGGGCTTCGCTCAATCAGCGGGTGAAGCAGTCTACAAGGCAAATTGCCAAAGCTGCCACGGCAGCTCCGGAACACCGAGCCCAGGCATCGCCAAGATGATGGGCGTCAAGCCGGCTGCAGAGTACAAGACGACAGAGAAGGAACAGATTGATGCTGTCAAGAGCGGCAAAGGAAAGATGAAGGCGATGTCTCCCAAACTCACCGACGCGCAGATCAAGGACGCCGTCGACTACTTCCGCACCTTGAAATAGGCTAAGCATCCGGCCCGCTTCAGGCGGCTAGATCCCGGTCGTAATTTCGGGGTCCCCGGCGACAGGTCTTCGTCGCTGGGGTTGTTCGGGGTGGTTGAAGCGGGTCATTTCTTGTCTGGGGGAGACAAAATAATGTTGCAGCGATTCCGCGAGAACTGGGTGCGGCCGGCGCTGTTCTTCGGCAACAATCCAATCAGCCTGGCCGGCGGCGCCATCACCAGCGCCGCCGGTGTCACCATGATCGGCTACTGGCTGGTGGAGTTATTCGGCCGGCCGAATGATAACCCTTACCTTGGAATCATCTTCTTCCTTATCCTGCCCGCGCTATTCGTACTCGGGCTGTTGCTCATCCCGATCGGCGTGTTCATCCGCCGCAGAAAGCTACAGCAGGCGGGTCAGATTCCCGCTGAATTTCCCAAGATCGATCTCAACGACCGCATGTTCCGGCATGGCCTCGATATCGTGCTGGTCGCGACCATCGTCAACCTGCTGGTTGTCTCCATGGCCAGCTATCGCGGTGCAGCTTACATGGATTCTCCGCAGTTCTGCGGTGCGTCCTGCCATGTCATGCACCCCGAGTACACGGCCTACAAAGTCTCCGCGCACTCTCATGTGGCCTGCGTCGAGTGCCACATCGGTTCCGGCGCACAATCCTATTTTGAAGCGAAGGTGAACGGCACCAAGCAACTTGTCGAGGTTGCTTTTAACCGGTATCCCAAACCGATCCCTTCGCCCGTCCGCAATCTGCGCCCGGCCCGCGAAATCTGCGAAGGCTGCCATACCCCGGCACGGTTCGTCGGCGAAAAGCTCCTCGTTAAATCAAGCTTTGCCGACGACGAAAAAAATACTGAAACACAGAGCGTGGTCGTTCTCCACCTCGGCGGAGTAGATTCCTTCTCCCACCTCACGGGCATTCACGGAGTTCACCTCGGCCGCATTGAGTACATCGCTACCGATCCCACCCGCACGACGATCCCGTGGGTCGAGCGCACTTATCCTGACGGTTCGAAAACTGCCTTTGCCGCATCGACGCTCAAGGGTGCGATTCCACAGGGCGAGCGCCGCGTGATGGACTGCATCGACTGCCACAATCGCGCAGCCCACACCATGCAGACCGCGGAAGATGCACTCAACCGCGCCATGGCCGAAGGCGCCATCAACCCCGAGTTGCCCTGGGTCCACAAAGAGGGACTCGAACTGCTGAAGGCCAGCTACGCCACTGAAGCCGAAGCACGTGTCAAGATTCCCGCGCAGCTCACTCAGTTCTATCGCGACGCGCACCCTGATGTGCTGGCCGCCCACCCTGATCTCGTCAAATCTGCGGGCGAAGGCCTGGTCTACGTCTTCACCACCAACGTCTTTCCCGACATGAAGGTCACCTGGGGCACTCACCCGAATCATATCGGGCACATGAGCTATCCCGGCTGCTTCCGCTGCCACGATGGCGATCACGTATCAAAGGACGGGAGCAAGTCGATCACACAGGACTGCTCTGCCTGCCACAACCTCCTTGCGGTTGACGAGGCCAAGCCTAAAGTCCTCTCCGATCTCGGCATTCAATAAAGAGTGTTGTGCACCAGTTGGGGAGCTGGGCGGCGTAAGCCGCCCCGCGGTGTTTTTGCACACCTCACATCTGCCCGTGATAGGCTGGCTCTTCACTCCTGAGGGCCCAATTCACGATGCACTCCACCAAAGCTCTGCATTTCAATCTGGTCGCTGCAGCTCATGCCGAAATGATCCAACGAGGGTTTCAGCCCGACTTCCCCGCTGGAACCGATACTGAACTTGCCGCCATTAAAGCGCAGCCCGCGTTGCCTTCCGCTCCGGGCGCCCAGGATCTTCGTAGCCTCCTCTGGTCTTCCATCGACAACGACACCTCCAAAGACCTCGACCAGATCGAGTGGGCCGAACAACTGCCCGACGGCCGCATCCGCGTGCTGATCGGTGTGGCGGATGTTGACGTGCGCGTACCCCAAGGAACTCTGCTTGATAAACACGCCCAGTCTGAGACCACTTCTGTCTACACCGGCGTAAAAGTCTTCCCCATGCTCCCCGCCGATCTTTCCGAGGGCATCACGTCGCTCAACGAGAACGAAGATCGTGTCGCCATGGTCGTCGAATTCGCCGTCGATCCCAGCGGTTGCGCTTCTGGAGGCAAAGCCTATCGCGCGTTGGTTCGCAATCGTGCTCAACTGGCGTATAACAGCATCGGCGCGTGGCTTGAGGCCCGTGGCCCGGCGCCCGCCAAGGTCGCAGCCAACGCCGATCTCGCCGCCCAACTCAAGCTCCAGGACAAGGCCGCGCAAGTTCTTGTCGGCTGCCGATTCCAGCACGGAGCCCTCGATCTTGAAACCATCGAGACGCATCCGATCATGTCAGCCGATGATCAGCCTGTCGGCATCACCAAGCTCGAAAAGAATCGTGCCACATCCCTCATTGAGGAATTCATGGTTGCAGCCAACGGCGTCATCGCGCGCACGTTTGAAGATGCCGGCGTCGCCTCCATCCGCCGCATCGTTCGTACTCCCAAGCGCTGGGATCGCATTGTTGAAGTCGCCAATGGACTTGGCACCAAGCTTCCCGAACAGCCGGATTCCAAAGCGCTCAACGATTTCCTCCTCGTGCAAAAACAGAAGGATCCCGACCACTTTTCCGACCTCTCGCTGACGGTCGTCAAGCTCATGGGTCCCGGCGAATATGTGCTCGTCAAGCCGGGCGAGGTGTCACCCGGTCACTTCGGCCTCGCCGTGCAGGATTACACGCACTCCACCGCGCCCAACCGCCGCTTTCCCGACGTTGTGACCCAGCGCCTCATCAAGGCCCACGTCGCCAAAGCCGCGCAGCCCTATTCCGAGGGAGATCTCAACGCCATCGCACTGCGCTGCACGCAAATGGAGGACGCCGCCCGCAAGGTGGAGCGCGATATGCAAAAGCGCATCGCCGCCGTGGTCCTCCACCCGCGCATCGGCCAGACCTTTCACGCCATCGTCACCGGCGTGAATCAGTCGGGAACCTTCGTGCGCGCGATTGATCCGCACGTTGAAGGAATGCTTGTGAATGCCGGCAAGCCGGGCGCGAAAGGCCTCGACGTTGGCGATAAGCTCGACGTCAAGCTGGTCAACACCGACCCGCAACGCGGCTACATCGACTTCGCCATGTAAGTCACTGCATAGCAATTCCTAACAGGCTACGGAAAAAAGCAAGCTTGCGCACTCGTTTTGTAACAGGGCACGACTCGGGGAACCCACGTAGGGGGTCGCGTGCCGCAAGAACCGCAAAATGAGTGACACTTTAGCCCCTGCGGCAAGCCCTTCGGTTCTCGTCGACCCGCTCTAACTGTCGGGACCTTCCGCAGTCTCGTTCGCATCAAGATATTCACGCACCGGCGCCTCTGAGCTGCCACTCTCCAGTGCCGCGGTCCCCGGCTCATCGATCCAAAGGCAAACGATCCACCAGATCAGCACAATCACGTAGACCGCGCTATTCGTATTCAACAGCTTCTCCTGGAGTCCCAACACCCGCTCGTATTCCGCCTGCGAATGCGGCGTTGTGTGCCGGGCGATGATCTCCCAAATCCCCTGTGCTCCCATTTGCGCGATCGACGCCGTCGACAGGCCGATCATGATGCGCTGCACATGGCTGTGCCAGCCCGCCCCGTACCTGCGTCCCAACGCCACCACCAGCAGCCCAAGAGCAATCGAAAGCACATCGACCAGCAACCCCGTCTTCACGGCGATCAGTTGCATGAACTGGAGCCTTGCGATTGTCGTATCGAAAGCGATTGCCTTCCACGCCGGCCACGGTCCCCACTTCCACAGCACCACGCCGCCCAGACCGAGCAACCCCAGCGTCCATACGGCCCAGGCGAGTGCGCCGGCTTTTTTGAAAGCGCGTCGCGCCATCTCCACCAGCACCGCCAGGTTCACCAGCACTGAAAGGTCCGCCAGCGAAATCGCAATGGTTGCCATCGTCATTTGCGGCAACTTGTCATGCAAAAGCCGGTTCGTCAGCAGCCGCAGTGCGACCAGCACAATTGACGCCGTAAACCATGGGAAGCGCCTTACGCGGTCGCGCCCCATCAGCACCACCAGCAAAACCAGAAGCGACGCAAACGTCAGCGTCCACATAACCGAAACAGCCGTGAAGTGATAATCGAAATGCATGCAATCCTTAGGGGCCCGGCTTCAGGTCCGGACCAGTTCAAAATGATTTCGGGAACAGTGCGGAGGGAAATGGTGCGCCCGGAGAGATTCGAACTCCCGACCTAACGCTCCGGAGGCGTTCGCTCTATCCAGCTGAGCTACGGGCGCGCTCTACCAGTCTATCGTACTTCGAGAGTAGAGCCCTCCGGAGGTCAGATACTCGCGGTCCCTTGGTCGCTAGGTCCCTTTGTCCCTATGTCCCTATTCCCTTGGTCCCTGCTTCTTCGCAGCTCGTCCATCACCGACTGGATCAGCGCCTTCGCCCCTTCCATCCCGCTCAGCACCGCCTGCAAATCCAGCGCCGGCTTCGATGGATTCCGGCTCGACGCACAGTACACTCCATGCTGGCCCACCATGATCAGCGAATCGGTCAGAAGGTCCAGGGCCACCGCCAGCCTGCCCCGCTCTACGCCCATCATGAACTCGTGCTTTTCCAGCTCCGCGCGCTTCTCATCAAAAACATCCATGGATCAAGCCTACCCGAAGCGCCTCACCCACCTCGATCTCGGACCGCGCCCAGCGCGCGAATCTAGAATTCCAGCTTCTTCATGAAATCGGCATCCTCGCGCAGCTCCGTCATCGGGTCGCCTTCGAATTCTTCCTGCTCGATAAAGTAGTGCTTCAACCCCGTTGCAGCCCGGAAGATCGGCTTGTAATCGATCGTGCCTTTCCCCATCACCACGTTGCGCCACTTCCCATCCGCGCCTTTGATCAAGTCCTTCACGTGCAGCATCGGAAACCGCTCCGGAAACTTGCTCAGATACTCAACCGGATTGTGGCCGCCTGCGACTACCCATCCGCAGTCCATCTCGAAAACCACGTACCGGGGGTCAGTGCGTTTCAGAAGCTCATCAAAGTACACAATCCCGTTCTCTTTGCCGAATTCAATGGTGTGGTTGTGATACCCGAACGTCATCCCGGCAGCCTGGACCTTCCGTCCAATCTCGTTGAACTGGTCAGCCACGTACCGCCAGTCGTCGAGGTCGAGATCGCCGGTGCGCGTGGGGTCGCGATGCACGCCTGCCCACGAACAAATGATGTATTCGAGCCCTAGCGCCTGCCCGTATTCAATCAGCTGGTTGAATTGTGTTTTCAACTGGGTGAGCTGGTGGTGCGTACTGATGCACTTCAGTCCCGCCTTCTGCAGGGCATTTCCAAAATCGGCCGCCGTCTTGTCGAAGTATCCAGCCGCCTCCACTTCCTTGTATCCCGCTGCGCCCAGCTGCTGCAGCGTGCCCTCAAAGTTCTTGGGCAGCAGGTTGCGTACCGAATACAGTTGCAACCCGATCGGCTGCTTGAGCCGCTCAGCCATCAAATAGCCCCCTCCAACACATGCCGCAGCCGCCACTGCGCTTGAAGCCTTCAAAAAACTGCGGCGAGAATATCTATTCATTCACTTGTTCTCCGCAAGGCCTTGGTCATCCCTTGATCGATTGTGAGGCCGCGTCCCACTTGGCCACGTTCTTATTGAAATAGGAGTGGTTGGCCATGTGGCACGCAATCGCCGCATTGTTGCCGAAGACTTCGTCTTCCACAACGTGCTCGCGCGTCTCCACCGCATGAAAGAAGTTGGCAATATGATCTGCTGTGTCATCGTATCCCTGCTGTGCTGAGAATGTCTCCGTCAGCGGCAAGGCCGCAGGCGGCTGAGGATGCGCCGCGTGCCATTCTTCCAGGTATTTCTGCTTCGCTTCGGCCGTCCACCCGTTTAGCGAATAGCCCTCCGGCTGCGGCCGTGTGTCCTGCGGAGCCACCGTAAGCGTATTTCCATTGATCGTCATCGTGGCCTCCTTACCGTAAAAGATGGTGATGTCGCCCGCCGCGTTGTTCTGGTTGCAATGCATATTGACCCTTACGCCGGGATAGTCGTAGAGCGTCTCCAGCAAATCAGGGAAATCGCGTCCGTCCTTGAAGTGAGTCAGGTTTCCCGTGGAATACGCGCGCTCCGGAATCGCGTTGATCCCTGTCACGCACTGCATTCCCGACAGCAAGTGCACAAACAAATCTCCCGCCACCCCTTCGCCGTAGTCCGCAAAGCAGCGCCAGCGGAAAAACCGCGCCGCATCGAACGGCTGGTCAGGTGCATCGCGCAGCCACGTCTTCCAGTCAATCGTCTCCGGACTCGCATCCGGTGCAATCGGATAGACCCAGGCGCCGGAAGGAGAATTGCGATCCGTGTAAGCTTCAATCGACGTCACCTCTCCCAGCCGCCCCGACTTGTAAATCTCCGCGGCCTTCTTGACGGCTGTATTGCTCACACGCTGGCTGCCCGCCTGGAAAATCCGTTTGCCCTCCTGCACCGCCTTTACCATCGCAAGCCCATCAGCCACGTTATGCGACATCGGCTTCTCGCAGTACACATCCTTGCCCGCCGCCACGCAGTCCAGCACCACGCGCCGATGCTGAAAATCCGCGACAGCAACAATCACCGCATCCACATCCTTGCGATCCAGCAATTCGCGATAATCCCGCGTTGTGGGAACGTCAGCGCCCCACGCCTCAACGCCGGCCTTGCGATGCATGTCATATAAATCCGCGGTCCCTACGCAAACTCCGCTCGATACCTTGCGCGCTGAGCGCAGCAGGTCGCATCCGCGAATCCCCGTGCCGATCGAAACAAAGCGGATCTTTCGTTCCGTCTGCGCGGTCTGCGCCGCTAAAACCTCCGGCTCCAGCGCAATCGATTTAGCCGCGGCGCCCGCCGCCATCGCGCCCGCGCCAAGACGCACAAAATCCCTGCGTGAAATTGGTCCCATGTCAAGATGCCTTTCCCTTGCGACCGCAATTCTCGCCTGCCGGACGCAGCCATGTCCACCCACGTAGGCCTCGAGCGCATGAATGGCATAGGATGCTTAAGTCGGAAGGAACCCGCGCAATGCGCAATCCAGAATCAATTAGAGCCGGCTTCAACTCAACGCAGGCGTCGCTGTGTATCTTCAGCTGTCTCGCTGCCCTTCTCCTGTTCGCAACTGCGAACGCGCAACCTGACCGTTCTCCCCGACTTGTGACGCAGCCTGAATTGGGCGACAACGTCCTGCTCTTCGATCCCTCGATGCCAATGGCCAACATCCAGGCCCAGATTGACAAGGTCTACGCGATCCAGCAGCACAGCGAGTTCGGTACGGCTCGCTACGCCCTCCTTTTCCTGCCCGGCGAGTACCACGTCGATATCCCCATCGGCTTCTACACGCAGGTGCTCGGCCTCGGCGCTTCGCCTGACGCGGTACATATCATCGGCAAGGTCCACTCTGACGCCAGTCTCCCGCGCAACAACGCCACCTGCACGTTCTGGCGCAGCGCAGAAGGATTCTCAGTCACGCCGACCGGCGGCACCATGCAGTGGGCCGTCTCGCAGGCCGTCCCCTTCCGCCGCATGCACGTTCGGGGTAACATCGTTCTTCATCAAAAAGGCGGATGGGCCAGCGGCGGCTGGATATCCGACTCGCTCATCGACGGCAACGTCGGCGCCGGTCCGCAACAGCAATGGATCTCCCGCAACAGTGAATGGGGCGGTTGGACGGGCGCCAACTGGAACATGGTCTTCGTCGGCATCCCGCACCCACCTGAAGGCGAGTGGCCGCAGCCGCCTTACACCAAAGTCGACAAAACTCCCATCGTCCGCGAAAAGCCGTTCCTTGAAGTCGACGCGCATCGCAAGTGGTGGGTTCGTGTTCCCGCTCTCCAGTCCGACAGTCAGGGCATCACCTGGCACGGCGGCTCCACACCCGGCCGTGCAATTTCGCTCGCAGACTTCTACATTGCTCGACCCGACAAAGACACCGCCGCCACCATCAACTCCCAACTCGCCAAGGGCAAAAACCTGCTTCTGGCTCCGGGGATTTACGATCTCACCGAGCCAATCCAAGTCGTACGTAAAGACACCATCATCCTCGGCCTCGGCTTTGCTACTCTTCGCCCCACCAACGGTACCGCCGCCATCACCACCGCCGATGTTGACGGCATCGACCTCGCCGGACTTCTCATCGACGCCGGTCCGCAGCAATCCGCAGTCCTCGTCGAAATCGGACCTCGAGCCAGCCACGCAACGCACGCGAAGAATCCCATCTTTCTCCACGACGTCTTCTTCCGCGTCGGCGGAGCGGGCGTGGGCCGCGCAAAAGTGAACCTGCTCATCAATTCAAACGACACCATCATTGACCACACCTGGATCTGGCGAGCCGATCACGGCTCCGGCGTCGGCTGGACCAGCAACCTCAGCGACAATGGCCTCGTCGTAAACGGGAATAACGTCACCGCCTACGGTCTATTCGTCGAACATCACCAGCAATTCCAGGTCCTATGGAACGGCAACCACGGCCGCACCTACTTCTACCAGTCCGAGATTCCCTACGACCCACCCGACCAGGTAAGCTGGACCTCCGCTCCCGGCACAAATGGCTGGGCCTCGTACAAGGTTGCCGACAATGTGACCAACCACGAAGCCTGGGGACTCGGCATCTACTCCGTCTTCCGCCATCCCAATGTGACGTTAACGCGTGCCATCGAGGTTCCCGTTACGCCCGGTGTCCGCTTCCACCACATGATTACCGTCGCCCTCGACAACCTCGGCGAAATCTCCAACGTCATCGACAACAAAGGCGGCCCCACCCACGTCGCACCCAACCGCGTTACGCCCAAGGTTGCGGAATTCCCTCAGTAGGCCTCAACCAGCGAAGCCCGGCGCACCAGCAACCGCGCCGGGTTACGCATGGGACAATGGAACAGTAGACATCATGAGCGACGAAAGCATTTCCGAGTCCCAGCCGGCCCCCGAATCTCCCGATACCACCAGCGAGCAAACGCCTCCGTCCGCAGCGAGTGCCCCCGCTGACGCCGCGAAAACTGAAAGCCCCGCTGCACAATCCGTTCCGCCTGCTCCCGCGGACCCGCGAGCCGAAGAACCAATCGAGCCACCCACCGAGCCTCAGGAAAACTTCGCCGACATTCTCTCCCAGTTTGAGAAGAGCCATACCCACAAGCCAGCCTCCGGCGCTAAGCAGATCGAGGGCACCATCGTCTCCCTCTCCGCCGAACAGGCCTTCGTCGACATCGGCTACAAAACGGAAGGCGTCCTCCCGCTCTCCGCTTTCCCGAACAACGCCGAAGGTGTAAAGCCGGGCGACAAGGTCCTCGTCTCGGTCAAGGGCCGCAATGAAGAAGGCTACTACGACCTCACGCGTTTCAAGGTCTCCCAGCCCCGCGACTGGTCCGCACTTGAAGAAGCCTTCGCGCAAAAGGCCGCTGTCGTCGGCACCGTCACCGCTGTCATCAAGGGCGGCCTCACCGTCGACATCGGCGTGCGCGCCTTCATGCCCGCCAGCCGCAGCGGCACCCGCGACGCTGCTGAACTCGAGAAGATGGTCGGCACCGAAATCACATGCCGCATCACCAAGCTCGACGTCACCGACGAAGATGTCGTCGTCGACCGCCGCGTCGTCCTCGAAGAACAATCCCGCGCCGAGCAGGAAGGCCGCTTTGGCGCAATGCAGCCCGGCGACGTGCTCGACGGAACCGTGCGCAGCCTCATGGCCTACGGCGCATTCGTTGACCTCGGCGGCATCGATGGCCTCCTCCACGTCAGCGACATCTCGTGGAGCCGCGTCAACAAGCCCGAAGACGTTCTCTCCGTCGGACAACAGATCCAGGTCCGCATCCTCAAGATCGATCCGGAAACGAAGAAGCTTTCGCTTGGATTGAAGCAGCTTCAGCCCGAGCCCTGGGAGGCCGCGCAAAGCAAATATCTGGTTGGCCAGCGCATCACCGGCGCCGTCACCCGCCTCGCCGACTTCGGAGCCTTCGTTGAAATCGAGCCCGGCGTGGAGGGCCTCATCCACATTTCAGAAATGTCCTGGGGCAAAAAGATCCACCATCCCAGCGACGTGCTCAAGCAAGGCGACACGGTCGACGCCGTCATCCTCGCGATTAAGCCTGAAGAACGTAGAATCTCGCTCGGCCTCAAGCAGACTCTCTCCGATCCGTGGTCCGAGGTCACCAGCAAGTTTCCCGTCGGCTCGCAGGTCGAAGGCCCGGTCAGCAAGATCATGCCATTCGGAGCCTTTATCCAGATCGCCGACGGCATCGAAGGCCTCGTCCACGTCAGCGAAATCAGCGCCGACAAGCGCATCAATCATCCGCAGGAAGTGCTGCGTGCCGGCCAGGTCGTCAAGGCGCAGGTGCTCGGCATTGCGCCTGAGAAGCGCCAGATCAAGCTCAGCATGAAGCAGTTGATTCCCACCAGCATCGACGAGTACATCGCCGAGCACAAACCCGGCGACATCGTCTCCGGCCGTGTAGTCGACGAATCAGCTACGGTCGCCACGATCGAACTCGGCGAAGGCATCCGCGCAACGTGCCGCGCTGCCAAGGCCGCACCGGCCGCGGCTGAATCACAACCCTCCGCCAAGGCCGACCTGTCTTCGCTCTCCAACATGCTGCAAGCCCGCTGGAAGGGAAGTACGCCCGCCGCGTCCGCAGCCCCCGAGCCACTCCGCCCCGGCCAGATCCGCAGCTTTAAAATCACGAAGCTCGATGCCGACGCCAAATCCATCGAGGTCCAGCTGGCCTGAACCGCTCACTTCCAGGCGCTTGTCAGGCGCTCTCCTTCAGCATCCTGCAGCATCTGAAATCCCTCATCGTCTGAAATCCCTCATCGTCTGAAAGTCCCCATCGTCTGAAATTCCCCATGTAGTTGGCGGTGTCATTCTGAGCGAACGGGGCCCCGAACGTACCAGGGGCCCCACAGAGCGATAGCTCTGTGGGGTAGGTTCGGGGGTGGTGAGTCGAAGAATCCGCTTTTGTTTTTCGGCATTTTCTTTACGCAGTCATTCTTTACGGTGTCATTCTGAGCGAACGCAGCCCCAAACGTACCAAGGACCCGCAGAGCGATAGCTCTGTAGGGCAGGTTCGGGGGTGGTAAGTCGAAGAATCTGCTTTTCGCCTCTTAATTCCTGCTGAGGATTTCAGGCTCAAGGCGCTACAGATACGCGTCGTCGATATAGCACCAGCGCCAATCCTCTCCGCGCTCAGCCGAGCGAATAATCGGATGCTGCGTCGCATGAAAATGTGCTCGCGCGTGCCGGTTCTTCGAAGAATCGCAGCACCCCACGTGCCCACACTCCAGGCACATGCGCAGATGCACCCACGTATCGCCCGTCTTCAGGCAGTCCTCGCACCCTTTGCTGCTCGGCTTCACATTCTTTATGTGATCCTTCTCATGCGTGCATTTCGTAGCCATTCGTCGCCTCCGCCGGGGAAACCCGCCTTCACACCATATATTGTTTCGCCAGCGCGCGGAACTCCGCAACCTGCGCCGTCGCCCACGTTCCATCGCGCCCCAGTTCCGCCGCCAGCAAATGCGCCACTGGTTCCGCCATCTCCACCGCCGCGCGCGCATTCAAAAACAGTGCCCGCGTTCTCCGTGCCAGCACATCTTCGACACCCCGCGCCATCTCAGCACGCGCCGCCCACACCACCTCTGCTGCGATATAGGGCAAGTCGCGATGAAGTCGCTCGGCCAACTCGGGCCGCTCCGTGACTAACTTCTGAATCTCCTCAGCATCAGCCCCATATACCCCAAGTGGATCCTCTTCGCCCTCTTCCTCAGCATTCAAATACCCATGTACCCGCAGATTCTTCGTCGTGCAAGCCTCATCCCGCAACCTGCCCAGCGTAATCGCGTGATCCACGCAGTCCTCAGCCATGTGCCGATACGTTGTCCACTTCCCGCCCGTAATCGTCAGCAGCCCCGACGTGTCCACATGAATCACGTGATCGCGCGACAGCGCCGCCGTCTTGCTTTCTCCATTGCTTTTCACCAGCGGCCGCAACCCCACATAAACAGCCAGCACATCCGCCCGCGTCGGAGGCCTGCTTAAATAACGCCCCGCCGTCTCAAGAATGAACTCAATCTCTTCATCCAGAGCCTTCGGTTCCAAACTCGGTGCATCCACCGGAGTATCTGTAGTACCCGCCACCGCATGCCCATGCCACGGAATCACAAACAGCACGCGCCCATCGCTCGTTCGCGGCACCATCAGTGCCGTCTCCCCCTTCAAAAAACTCCGATCGAACACCAGGTGAATTCCCTGGCTCGTCACCATCAACGGCTCTGCCTTGGCATCGGCCATGCGCCGAATCTCGTCGGTGAACACTCCAGTCGCATTCACCACGATTCGCGCTGCGATCCGCAACTCCTCGCCCGTTTCCTCATCGCGCGCCGCCACGCCATTCACATAGCCTTCGTCATCGCGCAACAATCCGGTTGCAGGACAATAATTCACCAGCGTAGCGCCATGATCCGCCGCTGTCATCGCCAGATGCATCAGCAGCCGCGCGTCGTCGAATTGCCCATCGTAGTAAACAACCCCGCCGCGTAATTCCTCCGGCTCCAGTGCCGGCAACCGCTCCAGCGTCTCTTCTTTCGAAAGTAGTTTCGACGCACCAAAGCCATACTTGCCGGCAAGCAGGTCGTAGAGCTTCAGACCTATCCCGTAAAACGGCGCCTCCCACCACGAATAATTCGGCACGACAAATGCCAGGTCATGCACAAGGTGCGGAGCATTCTGCCGCAGCAGCCCGCGCTCTTTCAGCGCCGACATCACCAGCGGAATATTTCCCTGTTCGAGATACCGCACGCCGCCGTGTACGAGCTTTGTACTGCGGCTGCTGGTCCCCTTGCCGAAATCGTGCGCCTCCACCAGCGCTACGTCGAATCCCCGCGCCGCCGCATCCACGGCCACGCCCACGCCCGTAGCACCGCCGCCGATCACCGCAATATCCCACGGTTCGCCGGCATCAGCCCTTTCGCGGATCCTGCGCAGCATCTCTTCTCTGCGCATCAGTTGCTCCAGTTTTTCGATCGCTCTACCGCGCGTTGCCACCGCTCCCGGCGATCCTTGCGTTCGGCGGCCTCCATGCGCGGCTCAAAGCGCACATCGCCTTCCCGCTGAGCGCGCAGCACTTCGGGACTTGCCCAGAACCCCGTCGCCAGTCCCGCCAGATACGCCGCACCCAGCGCCGTCGTCTCCGTCACGCGCGGCCGCACAACAGGCACTCCGAGCACGTCCGCCTGGAACTGCATCATCAGGTCATTCACCGCCGCGCCGCCATCCACGCGCAGCGCGCCCAGCGGAGTTCCCGTCTCGCTGTGCACTGCTTCCAGCACATCCGCAACCTGAAATGCGATGCTCTCCAGAGCCGCCCGCGCAATATGCCCCGGCTTGGTATCGCGTCTCAACCCAATCAGCAGCCCACCGGCATGCGGATCCCAATGCGGCGCGCCCAGCCCCACAAACGCTGGCACAAACACGACGCCGCCGGTGTCCGGCACACTCGCCGCCAGCGCCTCCACCTCTGCCGAAGATCCAATCAGGCGCAGATTATCGCGCAGCCACTGCACCACGGCGCCGCCAATAAAGATGCTGCCCTCCAGCGCATATTCCCGCCGTCGTTGCGCACTCGCCGCCAGCGTCGTAATCAGCTTGTGTTTCGACCGCACAAATTCCGTTCCCACGTTCTGCAGCAGAAAGCAGCCGGTACCGTACGTGTTCTTCGCCTCGCCCGCATTCCAGCAAAGCTGTCCGAACAGCGCCGCCTGCTGATCGCCCGCGATTCCCGCAATCGTCGTGCCGCCTAGCCCAAGAGTGGTGGTGACATCGCCGATGCGATCGCTCGACCACACAACCTCCGGCAAAAGGTTGGCTGGAATCTCGAAGATGCGCAGCAACTCCGCATCCCACTCGCCCTTCACGATGTTGTAAAGCAGCGTGCGCGACGCATTCGTCACGTCCGTCACGTGCCGCATGCCGCTGGTCAGGTGCCAGATCAGCCAGCTATCCACGGTGCCAAACGCCAGTTCTCCGCGTTCCGCTCTTCCCCGCGCACCCGGCACGTTGTCCAGGATCCAGCGCACCTTCGTCGCCGAAAAATATGGATCGAGCACCAGCCCCGTCTTCGCGGAAACCGTCTCCCCGACCCCACTCTTTTCCAAAGATTCACACACCGGAGCAGTCCGCCGGTCCTGCCACACAATCGCCGGATGAATCGCCTTGCCCGTTTCGCGCTCCCACACAATCACCGTTTCGCGCTGGTTGGTAATCCCGATTGCCGCCACATCGCGAGGACGGGCCCCCGCCTTGCCCAGTGCTTCCACCGCGCAAGAGAGCTGGCTGGTCAAAATCTCCATGGGATCGTGTTCTACCCATCCTGCCTGCGGGTAGAACTGCTCGAACTCGTGCTGCGCTACTGCGGCAATCGAGCCGGCTTCATCGAAGAGAATTGCGCGCGAACTCGTCGTGCCCTGGTCCAGTGCAAGAATGTATGCCATCGGGAGTGGTCAACCTTCGGACCAAGTCAATCACGAGCCACCACGGTGCCGCAACCGCCCCAGGGCCGAGACAGCGCGGAATTCACACAACGTACAAATCCACGTACTCACTCACCGGCATCCGCTCCAACTGCTCGCGATCAAGCGACGCATCCAGAATCCTCTGCTGCTGCTCTTCGCCAAACCGTCGTGCCAGGTTGCGTTTGAACTTCTCCACCAGCAGCGGCATCCCTTCCTTGCGCCGCCGCTTGTGCCCGATCGGATACTCGACCGTCTCCTCGAGCACCGTCCCGTCCGCCAGTTCCAGGCGCAGCGCATTCGCAATCGACCGCTTCTCAGGATCGTGATAATCCTTCGTGAACTGCGGCTCCTCCACGCACTCCACCTTCGCCCGCAACGCATCAATGCGAGCATCGCCCGCAACCTGATCCTCATAGTCCGCCGCTGTCAGCCGTCCGAAGATCAATGGAATTGCAATCATGTATTGCACGCAATGATCGCGATCCGCAGGATTCGAAAGCGGCCCCTTCTTGTCAATGATCCGCAAACACGCCTCGTGCGTGCGAATCGTGATCTTCCTGATATCTTCGGCTGTCTTGCCGCGCAGATCCAGCTTGCCGCGCAGCGTCATCGCCGTTTCCACCACTGTCTGCGCGTGAAATTCCGCCGGAAAGCTGATTTTGAACAGCACGTTCTCCATCACGTAGCTGCCATAGGGCCTCTGGAATTTGAACTCTTGCCCGCGAAACGAAACGTCGTAGAATCCCCAGGTCTTTGCTGTCAGCGCCGAAGGATACCCCATCTCACCCGCCCGAGCCATCAGCGCCAGCCGCACTGCCCGGCTGGTCGCATCACCCGCAGCCCAACTTTTCCTCGAACCAGTGTTCGGCGCATGTCGATATGTCCGCAGGCTCTGTCCGTCCACCCAAGCAAGTGAAATTGCATTGAGGGTTTGTTCTCGATTCAGGCCCAGCAGCCCGCACACCACCGCCGTCGACGCCACCTTCACCAGCACCACATGATCGAGTCCAACCTTGTTGAACGAATTCTCCAGCGCAATGCATCCCTGGATTTCATGCGCCTTGATCATCGCCTCCAGCACCTGCTTCATCGTTAGCGCAGGCTTGCCTTCAACGGCGCCGGTCCGCGAATGCCAGTCCGCGACCGCCAGGATTCCCCCCAGGTTATCCGAAGGATGTCCCCATTCCGCCGCCAGCCACGTGTCGTTGAAATCCAGCCACCGAATCATCGCGCCAATGTTGAATGCCGCCTGCACGGGATCGAGCTGGAAGCTTGTCCCCGGCACGCGTGCCCCATGCGGTACAACCGTTCCCGGCACAATCGGCCCAAGCAGCTTGGTGCACGCCGGATATTCAAGCGCTTCCAGCCCGCAACCAAGCGTATCCATCAGGCAATAGTGCGCCGTCGCATAAGCCAGATCGCTCTTGATCTCATACCCCAGCGCGTAATCCGCAATGTCCGCGATCACTTTATCGAACGACGGCCGTTCATTACTGATGTGCGAAGTCAACCTGGATATCTCCTCAGTGCCTCTGTCATTCTGAGCGCACGGGGCCCCAAACGTATTTCAGTTTGGGGGTGGTAAGCGAAGAATCTGCTTTTGGTGCGAAAATCTCTTTGAGAATCAAGCGTTGCCTGGGTGCCCCATCCTTGCGTCAGCAAGGGTGAGAAAGCACGATCCTCTGTCCGTTACGCCCGCTTCTCAATCGGCACAAATTTCTTATCCTCCGGTCCGGTATACACCGCCGAAGGCCGAATGATTTTTCCGTCCTGCCGCTGCTCAATCACGTGCGCACACCAGCCCGCCGTCCGCGCCATCACAAACAGCGGCGTAAACAGATCCACCGGCACACCCATCAAATCGTACGCAACCGCGCTGTACCAATCGAGATTCGGGAACATGCGCTTGGCATCCTGCATCGTAGTTTCAATGCGCTCAGCCACGCTATAGAGTCGAGTATCCCCGCTGGCCTTTGCCAGGCCATGCGCAACTGCCTTGATGATGTCGCTGCGCGGATCGCTGATGGTGTACACCGGATGTCCGAAGCCAATGATTACTTCGCGCTCCGCCACGCGCCGCCGCATGTCCGCCTCGGCCTCGTCCGGCTTCTCATAGCGATTCTGAATCTCCAGCGCCACCTCATTTGCACCGCCATGCTTCGGCCCTTTCAAGGCTCCGATCGCACCCGCAATGCACGAATAAACATCCGATCCTGTACCGGCAATCACCCGCGCCGTAAATGTCGAAGCATTGAACTCGTGCTCCGCATACAGGATCAGCGATGTCTGCATCGCCCTGGTCCACTCTTCGCTCGGAGCTGTCCCGTGCAGCAGGTGCAGAAAGTGCGCGGCAATCGAATCCTCAAACCGTTCAACCTCAATGCGTCGTCCGTTGCGCGCATAGTGGTGCCAATAGAGAAGCATCGATCCCATGCAGGCCAGCAGGCTGTCCGCAATCTTGCGCGCGCCGCTCTCCTTGTGGCTCTCACCCTCCGGCAGCACGCAGCCAAGAACGGAGACGCCCGTCCGCAACACGTCCATGGGATGAGTCGATGGCGGCAGCAATTCCAGCGCCTGCTTCACGGCCGCAGGCAAGCTCCGCAGCGGCCTCAGGCTCGCCTTGTATGCCGCAAGCTCTGCCACGTTGGGCAGCTTGCCGTGGACCAGCAAATAAGCGACCTCTTCAAACTCGCAGTGCGCCGCAAGGTCCTTGATGTCGTATCCGCGATAGTGCAGATCGTTGCCGCTATGCCCCACCGTGCACAGTGCTGTCGATCCCGCCGGCGTGCCCGATAGCGCGACCGACTTTTTCGGTTTGAATGCCGCGGGCGCGGCGTTTCCCTCATTGCTCATTCCAACCCCCGCAGAGCATCACGCTAAAGGATCAGCGGCGAAGCTGTCTACTTGCCGTCCTTGCCCTTCGCAAACAGATCGTCCAGCTTCTTCTCGTACGCGTGATAGTCGAGGTACTTATAAAGATCAGCGCGCGTCTGCATCATCGGGATCACATGCTTCTGCGTGCCCTCGGTCCGTATCGCCTCGTACACCTGCAGCGCAGCCGAATTCATCGCCCGATACGCGGCGCAGCAATAGAGAACAATGTCCACGCCCGCCTGCGCAAGCTCCTCGCGCGTCCACAGCGGAGTCTGCCCAAACTCCGTAATGTTCGCCAGAATCGGCACCCCCGCCGCCTTGCGAAACTCCGCATACATTCCCAACTCGGTCACCGCCTCGGCGAAAATCATGTCCGCGCCCGCCGCTACATACGCCTGCGCCCGCTCGATCGCCGCCTTCAGCCCTTCGCCCGCCAGCGCATCCGTCCGCGCCATGATTACGAATTCTCTATCTGTCCGCGCATCCACCGCCGCCTTGATGCGGTCAACCATCTCCTCTGCAGCGACAAGTTCTTTCCCCGGCCGATGCCCGCATCGCTTCGCGCCCACCTGGTCTTCCATGTGAACGGCGCCCGCGCCCGCGCGAATCATCGCCCGAATCGTCCGCGCAATGTTGAACGCGCCGCCCCATCCCGTATCGATATCCACCAGCAGCGGCAGCGTCGTCACCTCTGTAATCCGACCCACATCCGTCAGCACATCTTCCATCGTGCTGATGCCCAGGTCCGGCATCCCCAGCGAATTCGCAGCCACGCCGCCGCCCGAAAGATACAGCGCGCGAAATCCCGTAGCCTCGGCCATTCGCGCCGTATAGGCGTTAATCGCACCCGCAACCTGCAGTGGCTTTTCTTCCGCTACCGCGGTGCGAAACCGCGCTCCAGGCGATCCATCACTGCGAGTCTTCTGCATGCAATGCCCTTTCGCCGCATCATAGCAGCAGGAACGGCTACAGCGATTCTGCCGTTGCTTTGTCCCAAATCCGATGTCGACGCGACCATCTGCGAGTCGGCGACCCGGCGAAAACTCAACAGGAAATGCCTATCCAGGAATCGCTCCGGCTTCCCCACCCCCACCCTCCGGTGCGACAATCGTTCCCGTTGCCGCGGCTTTCCGTTTCTTGCGCCGCTGCCCTGGAGGGAGAATCACCCATGAAGCCTCTCATCGTATGTGCCGGACTTCTTTTCGCTGCCACCACAATCCTGGCCCAGCAAAAGCCGCCAGCCAGCCCGCCGGCTAAGGCAGAAGCCACCATCGGCGGCCACCAGATCACCATCGCCTACTCCTCCCCCGGCGTCAAAGGCCGCGAAGGCAAAATCTTCACCAAGGATGGCCTCATCAGCCACAACCCCCACTACCCCGTCTGGCGCGCCGGAGCCAACTCCGCCACCACCCTCCACACTGACGGCGATCTCATGATCGGCGACCTGAACGTCCCTAAGGGCGACTACACCCTCTTCGTCGACATCTCCGATCCTGACCAGTGGACCCTCATCGTCAACAAGAAAACCGGCGAATGGGGACTCGCCTACGACGGCTCCCAGGACCTCGGCAAAACCAAAATGCACATGACCAAGCCAGCCTCCATGGTCGAGAACCTCCTGTACACCCTCGAAGACGATGGCGGAGGCAAAGGCACACTCACTCTCTCATGGGAAGACCATTCCGCATCCGTGCCCATCTCGGTCCACAAGTAACAACAATGCGATCAAAACGGCCTGGGCGGAGATTTCTAACATCTCCGCCCACCGCTACAATGGATACAGAGCTTCATCGCTTCGGAGAGTCGAACCGCCTTGCCCCTCTACGCCTATCGCTGCACGAGCTGCGGTAACAAATTCGAAAAAATTCAGAATTTCTCCGCCGAGCCGGAGACCGTCTGCCCCAAGTGCGGCAAGGCCACGCTAATTCGTCCGCTCACCGCACCGCGCCTCAATTTCAAAGGCGCAGGCTGGTACATCAACGACTACGCCCCCAAAAGCTCGGAGTCTTCGACCGAATCATCCAGCGAATCGAAGCCCGCCGAATCCAAAGAAACGTCTAAATCCAGCGATAAGCCGACCGCCCCATCCTCCACCACGGCCGCCCCCTCCGCGCCCGCATCCACGCCCAAGTCCTCCACTGACAGCTAGCGTTCTGTCCTCGCGTTCATAAAAAGTTGGCGGTGTCATTCTGAGCGAACGGGGCCCCGAACGTCTCTCAGTTCGGAGGTGGTGAGCGAAGAATCTGCTTCTCCCCATAGACCGCCTCGAGCTCGCTGCGTGCCCCATATCTCGCTTTTGAGACATGGGTACGCATTCCGCCCAACCCCCTCCCACTAAACTAAACACAGTCCATGTCCCTGCTCGAACCCATCCCGTCCCCCGTCGAAGACGCCGACACCGCCGCCCTCGAATGGGACCATCTCCTCGCGTTTCTCGCCGCATACGCCGCATCGCGAGTGGGCCGCGAAGCCATCCTCACCCTGCTCCCTTCCAGCGACGAGCCCTGGATCACTCGCCAGCACCAGCTCACCGGCGAACTCCGCCTCCTCCTCGCCGAACAAATCTCCATCCCCCTCGGCGGCCTCTTCGATCCCACCCAACTCGCCGCTAAAGCCCAAATCCGCGGTGCCGCCCTCGAAGCCGCGGAATTCCAATCCATCGCTCGCCTCGCCCACGACGTCGCCGCATGGCAGGCTCTATTGCGCGAACCGCCGGCGCGTATAGCTGGAAAGCTGCCTCGGCTCTCCGAGCTTTCCGCCGCACTCGCCGGCTCGTCCCTCAAGCCGCTAGCCGAATCGATCGAGCGCAAAATCCTCCCCGACGGCACCCTTGCCGACGACGCTTCACCCGAGCTCAACCGCATCCGCCGCGAGCAGGAACGACAGCAGCGTGCCATCGAAGAATCCCTCCGCTCCGCCCTGCGCAAGCTCACCGGCGAAGGCGCCACGCAGGAAGATTTGATCACCATCCGTGGCGACCGCTTCGTCATTCCCGTCCGCAGCGAACTCAAGCGCCGCGTCTCCGGCGTCGTTCACGGAGCAAGTTCATCCGGGCAGACCGTCTACGTCGAGCCTCTCGAAACCATCGAGCAGAACAACGAACTCGTCCGCCTCCTCGAAGAAGAACAAGCTGAAATCCATCGCATCTTCGTAGCCCTCACGCGCCAGGTCGGCGGATACGCCACATCCCTCGTCGAAGGCGCCAAGGTCCTTGCCCTCGTCGACACGCTCCTCGCCCGCGCCCGCTTCGCCCGCGACTACGATTGCGTGGCCCCCACCATCACGCCCGACCAGCTCAGCCTGAACTCCGCCCGCCATCCGCTTCTCGAGCGCCACCTCCGCCCAACCCATGGGCGCGTCGTCCCTCTCACCCTCGAACTCACTACTGAAGCCCGCCAACTCATCATCAGCGGCCCCAACACCGGCGGCAAAACCGTTACGCTCAAGACCACCGCACTGCTGGCCATGATGGCCCAGGCCGGCCTTCCCATTCCCGCCGTCGCAGCCAGCTTCCCCATCTTCACCGCGTTCCTCGCCGACATCGGCGATGCGCAATCCATTGAAGCCGAGCTCTCCACTTTCTCCGCGCACATCGTTAATCTCAATCGCCTCTCCCGCCTTGCGGATGCAAGCTCTCTCGTCCTTCTCGACGAACTCGGCTCCGCCACCGACCCTGAAGAAGGTGCCGCGCTGGCAGTCGCAGTTGCAGCGCACTTCCTTGAATGCCGCGCATGGACGCTCATCTCCACCCATCACACTTCGCTCAAGGTCTACGCCGCCAACACCCCCGGCGTGCTCAATGCAGCCGCGGGCGTCGACGAAGTCACACTCGTCCCCAACTATCAGCTCCGCCTCGGCGTCCCCGGCGCCTCCGCCGGCATTCAAACCGCCGAGCGTCTCGGCCTCAATCGCACCATTGTTGCCGCCGCCCGTGCGCGCCTCGGCTCGCAGCAAGTCGACATCGCCCGCTTCCTCGACAAACTCCACGACGATCTTTCCGCGCTTGAAGTCGAAAAGAAAAATGCCCGCGAGCAGCAGTACGCTCTCAACCAGGTGCGCGCCAAACTTGCCCGCGAAGGCGACGTAGAACTCCGCAACCGCACCCGCGAACTCGAATCCAAGCTCGCCTCCCTAATGAAAGAGTTCGAATTCCAGATGCGCGAGAACGTCCGCGCCATCGAAGACCGCGCCGCGCAGCAAAAGCTGTCCAAAGAAGCCGAGCGCCGCATCAATCGCCTGCGCCGCGAATTTCAGGAGAGCTTCAATCAGACCGTCGTCGCCCACCGCACCGGCGCAGACACCGGCGATGTCAACGCCCAGCCGCACCTTCTCCGTCACATCGCGCCCGGCGATCAGGTCCGCATCAAGTCCATGAATAAGATCGCCGTCGTCCAGCGCGAAGTAGAAAAGGACCTCTTCGAAGTAGCCCTCGGCCCCATCAAGATGCGCGTCAAGCGCGACGACTGCTCCGCAGTCTCACCCTCTGGTGGAGATTCCGGCCAAACCAAAGCCGATCCCCTGGCCGCCGCGCGCAATCAAAAAGGTGTCCACGTCACCGTCACCAGCGCCAACGCCGACGACATGCGCATGGAGATCAACCTCATCGGCCGCACCGTCGACGAAGCCACCGAGGAGTTGGAGAAGTATCTCGACCGCGCCTTTCTCGCCGGCCTCCCGCGCGTCCGCATCATTCACGGCCACGGCGCCGGCATCCTCCGCCGCGGCGTCCGCGACTTCCTCAAGTCGCACCCCCACGTAGCCACCATCGCCGAAGCCCCCCAGAACGAAGGCGGCCAGGGCGCCACCCTCGTCGAACTGCGCCAATAGCGGTCTCGCCAGTGACACACAAAGCGCCGTCATTCCGACCGACCCTGAGCGCAGCGAACGGGGAGCGGAGGAACCTGCAGTTGCTTCTCTGATTGCGTGCGGACTATTCAGCGGCAGCCATTCGTCGATCTGAAGAGCCTTCCACCCTCCAGCTCTCGCCTTCACCCAACGCCACAACTTGATCGCCTACTGCTGTCCGCTCCGCAGCCTGCAACAGCCGCGGCAACGGCTCATCCATAGGCTCGCGGCCAAGACGAAACGTACCGTAATGCATAGGAATCATCACATCGGCCTTCAAGTCTCGAAAAGCCTGCAGCGCCTCCTCCGGGCTCGTATGCACCGCGCGATAGCCGTCCGGAAAATAAGCGCCAATCGGCAGCAGCGCAATCTCCGGATTCAGACGCCGTCCGATCTCCGCGAACCCGCCGAAATACGCCGAATCGCCGGAGTGATAAATCGTCGGCCCGTTCGCCGATTCAATCACGTATCCGCCGAACCCCCGATGCGTGTCTTTGAACATCCGCGCACCCCAGTGCCGCGCCGGCGTCGCTGTAATGGTCAGGCTCTCCTGCTCCATCAGCCTTCTCGGAGGTTCACCAGGGTCAATCGGAACCAGCCGCGCACTATTCGGCTCCGCGTGCGGCGGACTCTCGAGCTCAGTCGTCTGCCACCACTCGAGCGAAACTACCCCCGCGAAACCGAGATCCGCCACCAGATCTTCCACGCCCTGCGGCACAATCGCCACCGGAGCAGCCAACCCCCGCCGCCGCATCTCCCGCGTAATCGCCCGCAACGAAGGCCGATTCAAATGGTCCATGTGCGCATGCGTCAGCAGCACCGCATCAATCGGCGGCAAATCTCGAACGCGCAAGCCAGCGCGCCGTTGCCGCCTCAGCACGATCAGCCGCGTCGCAAACACCGGATCAATCAGTAGTGCGCGCCCCGCTGTCTGAATCAAAAACGACGAGTGCCCGATAAACGTGATCGCCGTCTCGCCCGATCGAACCTTGGGTGGCTTCGTCGCTTTTCCCGCCAGCGGCTTTGCATGACTCTCACGCACCAGCTTCCAAAGCTGCTGCACTTTTATTGCCCAGAACGGAATCCCCATCCTTATACGCACCTGCTACATAGATGCTGGCTAATAAGAAAGGACCCTCGGGGCGCTCCAAAGCCTGTTTCCGCTTCACTCACCGCAACTCAGTCTGTCGCAGAAGAAAGAAAATGAAGACCGATTTTCAACCAACGGCGATCTGTCAAAATACAAACTGTCTCACTCAAGGGGTTCACCTCAATGGCTGTCAACCCTCATTTTGAAAAGTATTTTCTAACCCCTTCTTTCCGAACAACTTCCCGTCACTGCCCTTTTGCAGGTAATTTCCCGCAAATGTTGCACAATGAGATTGTCTGGCTTCGATGCGCGGACCCGGTAGCCATGAATCCGAACTTCATTAGCAACTCAGCGCGTTCATCCAACCCGCCATTCAGGAAGACGATCGAAGCCTAAGTCCTTTCGCAAGAAATATCTGCAGCCTAAGTCATTTCAGAAGAAATATTTAGCGCGAAGCTCCTCCGTAACCCCCTGAAAAGAGGACATTTCCTTCCGAATACCCAGTGGGGGGGATACCGCAACTGGTGTACGGACCGGGGACAAGGCTGACATTCTGTTGACAAACCGGATGGTCTCGACCGGTATCATCAGCGTCAGCCAAGGCCCCAAGGAGGATCATTCGTGCGCAAACCAATTCTGGCCCTCGTGCTTTTTCTGGCGGCGACCGTCATGTTCGCAGCATCTGCTGGCAGCATCTACGACTTCACCATCAACTCAATCGACGGCCAGCCTGTCAGCCTCAAGAGCTACAAAGGCAAGGTTGTTCTGCTCGTGAACGTGGCCAGCAAGTGCGGATTTACGCCGCAGTATGCAGGCCTTGAAGCGCTCTACGAAAAATACAAGGCTCGCGGATTGGTGATCGTTGGTGTGCCTGCCAACAACTTCGCCCAGCAGGAACCGGGAACCAATGAGGAGATCAAGACGTTCTGCTCGCGCAAATACAACGTCACTTTTCCCATGATGGCCAAGGTCTCGGTACTCGGCGACGACAAGGCTCCGCTCTACCGCTTCCTCACCGACAGCTCCACAGATCCTAAATTCGCCGGCGACATCAAGTGGAACTTCACCAAGTTCCTCTTCGACCGCAACGGCAACCCCGTGGCAAGGTTTGAGCCCGCCGTCACTCCCGATTCAACAGAGGTTCAGTCCGCCGTCGAATCCGCTCTGCGGAAATAGCATGGCGGCCCTTACGCCCTAAGGTTAACGCACAAAAAGGAGCCTCGGAGTAGTTGATCTCCGAGGCCCTGACTGTTTCTGGCGCGATAGCGCAGTTGGCCCCACCGCAGGTGGTTAAGCCATCGCTTCGCGGCCCATCGGCTCGAAGTGCAGCACGTTCGATTTCCGATCCACGTCGATCCGCACATGCGCCCCATGCAGAATCTCGCCATTCAGAATCTTGATGGCCAGCGGATCCTGCACCATCCGCTGCAGAGCACGCTTCAACGGCCGTGCTCCATACGCAACATCCGAACCCGATGCCAGGATCAACTCCCGCGCCGACGGCGTCAGTTCGAGCGAAATCTGCCTGTCTTCCAACAGTTTCCCAACCTCCTCCAACCGCAGTTCGAGAATGGCTTCGAGCTGTGCGTGACCCAGCGGACGGAAGATCACCATATCGTCCACGCGATTCAGAAACTCCGGCCTGAAATGCTCGCGGAGCACACGCATCACGCTCTCGCGCGCCATGTCAAAGTCGTGCTCTGTTTTGAGCGACTCCGTCGACAGAAACGCAGCGCCAAGATTCGACGTCATGATCAGCACCGTGTTCTTGAAGTCCACAGTCCGGCCCTTCGCGTCGGTCAACCTTCCGTCGTCCATGATCTGGAGCAGCACGTTGAACACATCCGGATGAGCCTTTTCGATTTCGTCGAAAAGGATCACCGCATATGGCCGCCGACGTATTGCCTCAGTCAACTGCCCGCCCTCGTCGTAGCCCACATATCCCGGAGGCGCGCCGATCAACCGCGCCACCGCATGTTTCTCCATGTACTCGCTCATGTCGATGCGGACCATCGACTGCTCGTCATCAAAAAGAAACCCCGCCAACGCGCGCGCCGTCTCGGTCTTTCCAACACCCGTGGGTCCAAGGAAAATGAACGAACCGATCGGCCGCTTCGGATCGCTCAGTCCCGCCCGCGAACGCCGAATCGCATTCGCCACGATACTCAACGCTGCGTCCTGCCCAATCACGCGCTCGCGCAGACGCTCTTCCATATGCACGAGCTTGTTCACTTCGCCTTCGAGCATCTTCGAAACAGGAATCCCGGTCCACTTGCTGACGATCTTGGCGATGTCCTCTTCGTCGACCTCTTCTTTCAGCATCCGCGTCACGTTTGAGGTGCCATCTTGCAGCGCATTCAACTGCTTCAACTCGGCTTCCATCTTGGGCAACTCACCATATTGGATCTGCGCCGCGCGATCGAGTTGCCCCTTGCGCGTCTGCTCCTCTGCTTCGAAGCGCAGCGCCTCAATCCTCTTCTTCAATTCGCTGATCCGGCTGATGGCATCCCGCTCCATTGTCCAGCGGGCACGCAGAGCGGTCGTCTGCTCCTTCAGCGTGGCCAGTTCGCGCTCCACCTCTTCGCGCCTGCCGCGGCTGTTCGCGTCGGTCTCGCGCTTCAACGCAGCCTTCTCGATTTCAAGCGATGTCGCCTGCCGCTCGAGCTGGTCGATCTCCGTCGGCACCGAGCCGATCTGGATAGCGAGTGAAGCCGCGGCCTCATCCACAAGATCGATGGCCTTGTCCGGAAGAAACCGGTCGCTGATATAGCGATGCGACAATGTCGCCGCCGCGACAATCGCCGAGTCCTTGATGCGCACATTGTGGTGCGCCTCGTAGCGATCCTTCAAGCCGCGCAGAATCGCAATCGTGTCCTCAACGTTCGGCTCTCCGACATACACGATCTGGAACCGCCGCTCCAGCGCCGCATCCTTCTCGATATATTTGCGGTACTCATTCAGCGTGGTTGCGCCGA
This sequence comes from Occallatibacter sp., assembly GCF_049582745.1. Classification (GTDB taxonomy): domain Bacteria; phylum Acidobacteriota; class Terriglobia; order Terriglobales; family Acidobacteriaceae; genus Telmatobacter. The sequence continues at coordinate 1,673 of NZ_JBAUUO010000009.1, read as the reverse complement.
TAGCCCTCAGTTCCCCGCGCGCCAGCGGCGGCTTCAGCATATTGCTCGCGTCAATGGCGCCTTCCGCGGCGCCGGCACCAACCAGCGTATGCAGCTCGTCGATGAACAGAACAATCTGTCCGTTCGACTCTTCGATTTCCTTCAGCACAGCCTTCAGCCGGTCTTCAAACTCACCGCGATACTTCGCGCCTGCCAGCATCGACCCCAGGTCGAGCGAGATGACGCGCTTGTCACGCAAGCTCTCCGGAACATCACCGGAGACAATCCGCCGCGCTAGCCCTTCCACGATGGCAGTTTTGCCAACGCCGGGTTCGCCGATCAGAACCGGATTGTTCTTTGTGCGCCGGCTCAGCACCTGGATCACCCGGCGAATTTCCTCGTCACGCCCGATCACCGGATCGAGCTTGCCGCGACGCGCCAATTCCGTCAGATCCTTCGCATATTTCTCCAGCGCCTGGAACTTGCCTTCTGGATTCTGGTCCGTCACGCGCTGTGATCCGCGTACCGCCGTGAGCGCCTGCAGAATGGCTTCGTGCGTGGCGCCAACGGCAAGCAGCGCATCGCGTGCCGCGTCGCCCTTCTGATGCGCCACCCCCAGCAGCAGGTGTTCGGTCGAGATGTACTCGTCCTTGAAGTTCGAGGCTTCGCGAAATGCCTGATCCAGCACCTTGGTCAGCGCGGCGCTCGGTCCGGGCTGCGCCGAGCTGCCTTGCACCTTGGGAAGTTTCTCCTCGATCTGGTGCAAACTGCTTTCCAGCCGCTCCGTGGGAACACCGATCTTCTCAAGCACCGCGGGAATCACGCCCTCACGGTCCTCAATCAAAGCAAGCAGCAAATGCACCGGCTGAATCTCGGGGTTTCCGAGTTCGGTCGCGCGCCCTTGCGCCTGCTGCATCGCTTCCTGCGATTTCACTGTCAGTTTTTCCCAACGAATAGCCATGAAGTAGTCCTCAGTTTTCAGTCTTCCGTTCTCAGTTTGGCCTGCTATCAGCTCTCCGATTGATCTGCGTCCTGATTTTGGAGAGATAAAGAAAAGTTGTCAGCCGTCGAGTCTCCAATTCAACCCATGAGCTGATCATCGGCCCGGAGACTGACAACTGACAACTGATCGCTGATAACTGCTTTTCCTTACCGAGCGCCTACCAGTTCGTGCTCTTCCGTCTTGTTTTCGATCTTGCTCTGGCCGCCGATGTTGACTTTGATCTGCTTCGGCTGTGCCTCGGGCTTCTTGCTCAGTTCCAGCTTCAGAACGCCGGCGTTGTAGCTGGCCTGCACGTTCGATGTGTCCACCGTCGAGGGAAGGGTAAAGGCGCGATAAAAGCTGCCGTAACGGCGCTCAATTCGATGGAAATTCTCTTCCTTTTCGTCCTTTTCGAATTTGCGCTCGCCTTTTACGGTCAGCGTGTTGTTCTCAACACGGACGTCCAGGTCTTTCTCTTCCATCCCCGGAACTTCGAGCTTTAAAACAACCTTCTTGGCGTCTTCATAGATATCGACGGCCGGCACAAAGCTGGCAGTCGTTAACGGGCTGTCGCCTTCGTTCATTTCGCGAAAAAGCGAGTTCACGCGATTCTGTAATGCAACAACTTCACGAAAGGGATCCCAACGAGTGATTGCCATGATTTTGTGTCCTCCAACTGGATTTGGTTTTGTGGGTTGGGGAGGCTGATCCC
>NZ_JBAUUO010000008.1:0-3453 GCF_049582745.1 Occallatibacter sp. | reverse complement strand
GGAATTATGTCCAGTTCCCGATTATGCGCAGCGTATTGGGGCGTGGACGTTGGATGGGCGGACCTATAGGGGCGGTTTCTGTTCAAGGAAAGCGGACTTCACATAATCGGTGGTCTCCTGATGTCGGCATTTCTGATGCCAGGAGATCATCATGGAAAATGGAACAGCAGTTCACCCGCAGGTGCGCGCATGGTTGGAGCGCAGCGTTCTTCAACCCTATATCTCAGAGTTCTGCTCGCGTCTTCAGCGCAGCCGTTACCACGCATCGACCATCCACTGCTACCTATACTGCATTGCGCATTTTGCGCATTGGGCCGGCCGACACAGGCTGGCGCTGGTCAAGATGGACGAGCGGACAACTACCCGCTTTGTCGCTGAGCACTTACCGCATTGTGATTGCCCATATCCCGTAAAGCGCGGCAGGTCCGATACGCGTGCGGCTCTCTCACATTTGCTCCAGACTTTATCCACATGTGAAGTGACAACCGAGAACCGTGCTGATTGGGATCCGCTTCACACGGAACTGTCCTCTTTTGATCGCTACATGACAGAGGTGAAGGGGCTCGCTCAGAGCACTCGCCAGCAACGCATCCACATCATCCGCCGGTTTCTGAACGAGCGATTCGCCTCTGGCTCCTTCATGCCTGATCGCATCAGGCCAACTGATATTCGACGCTTCGTGTTAGGCCAAGAAGGGGTACACAGTACCGGAACGATTCATGTAGTGGGAGGGGCCATCCGATGCTACCTCAGGTTCCGTTCGGTTGCCGGCGATCCGGTTCATGGACTGCTCGATGCCGTCCCCAGCGTTGCCCATTGGCGTTTGGCATCGTTACCGGAAGTGCTCTCCGAAAAGGAGGTACAGCAGCTTCTGGGGTCTTTCGAGCAACTGCCGCGATCGCCCAAGCGAGCCCACGCGATGGCGCGCTGTCTCACAGATATTGGGCTGCGTGCCAGCGAAGTCGTACAACTGCACCTCTCAGATGTAGATTGGCGTGCTGGAACGATTCGTCTCGCCGCGAACAAGTCGCGCCGAATTGACGTTCTTCCTTTGCCGACAGAGACTGGCAGGGCCATCGCCGAGTATCTTCGAACGGAGCGGCCGCAGACTTCTAACCGTGCCTTGTTTGTGCGCGATGGTGCTCCATTTGACAGGCCTATTCAGGCGGGCGTCGTGCGCAGAGTGATCCGCCAGGCTTATCTCCGATGCGGATTGGCACATTCGAGAGTTCATATACTCCGCCATAGTCTGGCGAGCAGTCTCTTGAAGACGGGCACTCCACTCAAGGAAATAGCCGACATTCTCCGTCATCGCAGCCTCGATACTTCGGTGATTTATACCAAGGTGGATACGAATCGGCTTGCTGCGGTGGCGATGCCGTGGCCGGGGAGGTCGCTATGAGTCACCATCGCTCGATGAAGTCTCTGGTTCATGAGTATCTCGGCGAGCGTCGTCGCCTTGGATTTTCGCTCGCGATTTCCGGCTCACAACTGATGGCGTTTGCTCGTTTTGCCGATCACTCAGGCCATCGTGGTCCATTGAACTGCCGCATCATCTTGGACTGGGTTCAAGGCCAGATACCGCACGCTGAACATATCACCTGGGCACGGCGACTGGAAGTTGTCCGACCGTTTGCCAAGTACCGCGCCCGTTTCGATCCACGCACAGAGATTCCTGACGCGCAGTTGTTTGGTAAAGGACATCGCAGAATGACTCCACATATCTATTCCGATCAGGAGATCGTTGACCTTCTGCGGGCTGCTCGGGAGATGACGCCTCAGGGGACATTGCGCCCGGCAACCTATGAGGCACTTTTCGGACTGATCGCGGCAACAGGACTACGCATCTCGGAAGCTCTGCACCTGCGGTGCAAGGACGTCGATCTCGCGCAGGGGATGTTGACCATCCGGCAGACGAAGTTCTCCAAGTCCCGACTCGTTCCTCTTCACGCTACGGCGGTCAAGGCATTGCAGAAGTACACAGCCTTTCGGCAACTCTATGTACCCGTGCGCCCAGAAGCATTCTTCTTCGTTTCCGCATCGGGCGCAGGCTTGGTGAACCGAACCGTTCATGGTGTTTTTGAGCGCCTACGTGCGGGGCTTGGCTGGATTGCACGCGGTGCACATGCTGCACCGCGCATCCACGACCTCAGACATACGTTTATCTGCCGGCGTGTCTTGCAGTGGCATCGGCAAGGCGTCACGATTGATAACGCGATGGTGGCCCTGTCGACCTACGTCGGACATGTCAAGGTTTCCGACACTTATTGGTATCTGACCGGTGTTCCCGAACTGATGGCCATAGCGGGAAGGAACTTCGAAGAGTTTGCATCGAAGTCCAAGGAGGGAGGTCGTGGCTAGAACCCCATCACCCCCATCTCTTGCGATGCTATTGCAACGATTCTTCGTTGACCATCTTCAGCAACATCGGTCATTCAGTCCCTGCACGATCTCTGCATACAGGGATACGTTCAAGTTGTTGCTCCATTTCGCCGAAATGCATCTCGGAAAAACTCCTGTCACCCTCGCCCTCGCTGATCTGGATGCCAAGCTTCTCTTAGCCTTCCTCGATTACCTTGAACGCGAACGACACAACGCAACCCGGAGCCGCAACGCCCGGCTTGCTGCCCTTCGATCATTTTTAAAGTACGCAGCCCACTACGATCTGAACGCCCTGCCCATCATTGAGCAGGCTTTGGCGGTGCCGATGAAGCGCTTCGAGAGACCCATGCTCGGCTTCCTTTCACGCGAAGAGATTGATGCCGTCCTCGATGCTCCGGAACCTTCCGGCTGGACCGGGCAGCGCGACCGCGCACTGCTCACCATGCTCTACAACACGGGAGCCCGCGTGTCCGAAGTCGTCACGATCCGCATCAAGGACGTGATCCTCGATCACTCACCTTGTGTTCACCTTCACGGCAAGGGTCGCAAAAACAGAAGCGTCCCGCTGTGGCGATCTACGGCGGAACTCATGCGGAAATGGAAGCGTTGCCTCCACTCAACAGAGGATTCCAGCTTCTTGTTTCCAAATCGTGGCGGAAACGAGATGACGCGCTCCAACGTCACCCAACGCCTTGCACTGGCCGTTTCCAACGCCGCCGTAAAATGCTCCTCGTTGCGGCGCCATGCAATCTCTCCACATACCATTCGCCACGCCACAGCAATGCATCTGCTCCAGTCAGGCGTGGACATCACTGTCATTGCTCTATGGCTGGGCCACGAGAGCCCTGCAACGACACATATGTACGTCGAAGCCGATCTCACCATGAAGCAGCGCGCACTCAATCGGCTGAAACCGGCGAAAACGAACAGTCCTCGCTACCGGCCTCCGGATCAACTAATGAAGTTCCTGGAGAGCCTATAAATTATGCGCAGCGTTTGGTCGGTGCGATAAGGCACAGCAGGCACACGTCCCGCACGCTGCGCATAATCGGGAACTGGACATAATTCCGT
>NZ_JBAUUO010000007.1:0-9023 GCF_049582745.1 Occallatibacter sp. | reverse complement strand
GAGGGCGCAGCGCATTCCATCCAGGCCAGGAGGTCATCCTCCAATCAAAGGCCGTATACATGTGCGCAGACCATTCCGCCAAACCTCATTCTTCGCTTGCAAAACGGCGGCGGACCATACATGACGGTTAGGCGGTTGACGGTTAGGCGGTGATCCTCCCGGAACGCCGCCAATCGCTCATGCCCAGTTCCGCGGTGACGCATCATAGTCGGCGGACTCATGAGCTGCTGCAGGTCAAGTGACTTTGCACTCTGCTGGTAAAACGGTTGGGTCAACTCTTACACGGTCCACTTGTTGGCGGTGAGCCAGATCAAATTCAAAGAGCCACGTTTGTGGACCGCCGAAAGCAGCGGGCACCCCGCTCGCCTTCACAAAAAGCCTCTCCTTTTGTCTATCGAAACGCACATCGGCTGGATAAATATAGTCACCAGCATTTGCCGCAACGACTTCCGCGTAATCGGATTGGTACCTTAGGTCAATTCGGCCACCGGGCATTTGAGCACCTGAGATGTGAACGGTCATGCCTCTCGGTGTCACGAGCTGGTAGTCCCAAGCGCGAGTAGGAGGAGTGATTCCAGGACCAAATTCCACCGGGATGCATACAGCATTCTCGTAGCCGTCGATTATTGGTCCACTTCTGACCATCCGTGTGCAACCAACCAGAACTCCGAGTGCAACCAGCCCACGAGCAATGACCATCGCATTCGTTTTCATCCGAACACTTCCCTCGGCTTCAATACGAAGCTCCGTTCATTCTTGTTCCTGGGCGGGTCGTGGCCAACTCGGCATGGCCAACTCGGCAATTACCTTTTTGGCAACAGCAGAATGCAGTTGTTGGAGGACAAGTAAGTTCAGGGTTGAGGGGCTTCCGCGCTTGGCACGCTCTATCGGGGTCGTGGGCGATCCGGAAATGACGCGCTTTGGCTTACGTTGGGCCGGATGCGCGGGGACCCAGGATGAAACGCGGAGGGCAGATTGGGACTCGCAAGTGGAAGCCTGGAGTGACCGGACTGGCCCACACCGCATGGGCCAATCGTTCGGGATTCGTGCGCGAAGCCTGCGGGTCCCGGAAATCGCAAACAAGAAGACGTCCCTCGGGGGCTAAAGACCCCGGTTTATCGCTCTTTAGCGGTACGACTAAACAGCTTGGTGAAGAGACGATTTAGCGAAGCGGCATAAAGGCCCGTGGCTAAAGCCACATTGAATCGAAGGGTTTTATTCAGGAGGCTGAAGCCTCCTGCTCCCTCCGACCGACGAAACACCGGGGTTTTCACCAGGCTGTAAAGTCGTGCCCCTTTTCAAAGCGCGTTAACGATTCCCGACCTTCGCGATGGTGATTCTAGGCTTTGCGATGGTGGTGATGACGATGATGGTGGTGATGATGCGTCGTCGCGGCGAAGGCCGGAGCGGCGAACACCAGGACGAGGAGCGCAGCAGCGATAATCTTCTTCATGGGGTGAATTTAACACGATGCAAATTGTGGAAATACTTACGAAGGGCACATGAATCAAGTGAGGAACCGGCTGATCCCAAGATGCGGTGATTTGACCTGAGGCGTAAACTAAATCCAACGATGAGCCTACCTGTCACTCCCCCCCAGCCCAGTCATAGACGTTACTTTTTTGAAAAATTTGGAATCACCGAGCGGCTTCTGGAGCGCTGCCTGGGTGAAGCCTTGTCCGCGGGCGGCGACTATGCCGATTTGTATTTCGAGTCGGTGACGTCGACGTCGCTGGGAGTGGATGAGCAGATTGTGAAGTCGGCCAGCACGGGGACGAGTGCGGGGTGCGGGATTCGCGTGCTTTCGGGCGAGCGGACCGGCTACGCCTACACCGACAATTTGAGCGCAGAGCGCCTGTTGCACGCGGCGCGGACGGCGGCGCTGATTGCGTCGGGTCCGGCCAAGCAGCCGATACAGGGATTTACGGAGACGGCGGGGGCGGATCTGTATCCGGTTCCGCTGGGCGGGTTCGATCTGGACCTGGCGGCGCGGCTGGAGCTGATTTTGCGGGCCGACCGGGCTGCGCGGGCGTACGATCCGCGCATTGTGCAAGTGCGGGCAGGGTACAGCAAGGAGTTGCGGCGGATTCTCATTGCGGGTTCGGATGGGGCGTTTGCCAGCGACACGCAACCACTATGCCGGTTAAATGTGTTTGTGATTGCCAGGGATGGCGTGACGACGACCAAGGGGTCGGCCGGCGGGGGAGGAAGAGCGGGGCTGGAGCAATTTGCGGGTTCGAAGAGCCCGGAACATCTGGCGCAGGAGGCAGCACGGGGAGCGGTTCTGCAGCTTGGCGCTGTGCCGGCACCGGCGGGAGAAATGCAGGTAGTGCTGGGACCGGGATGGCCGGGAATTCTGCTGCATGAGGCAGTGGGGCATGGACTTGAGGCGGACTTCAATCGCAAGGGAACGTCGGCGTTCACGGGGCTGATCGGGCGGCCGGTGGCCAGCAGCAAAGTGACGGTAGTGGACAACGGCACGATGGCGGGGCGGCGCGGATCATTGAATGTGGACGACGAGGGATCGCCGACACAGGAGACGGTGCTGATTGAAAACGGCGTTCTGAAGGGGTATCTGACCGACAAGCTTTCGGCACGACTGACCGGGGCGGCGAATACGGGGTCGGGACGGCGGGAGAGCTACCACTGCATTCCGATGCCGCGGATGACGAATACCTACATGCTGGCAGGCGACGACGCGCCGGAGGACATTCTGCGGTCGGTGAAGCGCGGGCTGTATGCGGTGAACTTTGGCGGCGGACAGGTGGACATCACGAACGGGAAGTTTGTGTTTTCGGCGTCGGAAGCGTATCTGATCGAGGACGGCAAGATCACGGCGCCGGTGAAGGATGCGACGCTGATCGGGAATGGGCCAGAGGCGCTGAAGTATGTCTCGATGGTGGGGAACGATCTGAAGCTTGATGAGGGGATCGGGACCTGCGGGAAAGATGGGCAGAGCGTGCCGGTGGGCGTGGGGATGCCGACCATCAAGCTGGACAAGATGACGGTGGGCGGGACGGGGCGGTAGGGCGCGCGGCGTCCAGTTCTGAAGATTCTCTCGCGTCTAATTTCGTTTTGCCGGGTTTATTCAGAATGAAGTTAGAATTGAGTCGGGAGGAAAGCGCCATGACGTAGGTACGCAACTGCGACCTGGAGTACGTCATGAGCCGTTCCTTTCGCCGCCCCTTTGCGGCGGTCAGTGGTATTGCTAGCGCCAAAGAAGACAAGAAGCTGGCCCACCGTGGCGCCCGCCGGAAACAAAACTTCGCGATCAAAGCCTGCCCCGATTATGAGGATCTTCTTCTTCCTCATGAACTTGAGTGCGCATGGAATAACAACTATTGCTGGGGACGCGATGGTGCTCAGCGCTACCTTGGTCTTCGCTGCGAATGCGGCGATGAGCGCGCCCGTCGTTATTACGAGAAATTGCTGCGCAAGTAGACCTATTTCTGATGGGCGGCGAGCCATTTGGCTACGCGGTTTTGCGCGGAAGTGAGGTCGGACGGGCTGAGGTGCTGGGCGACAAGGTCGCGGGCGTGGACGGATTCTTCCTGGCGCCTGCTGTTCCAAGTTTTGGCCGCAAGATCGAGCCAGAAGTACGACTCCACAAGATTTACGGGGACTCCCTGGCCATTGGCATACATGGAGCCGAGGTTGAACTGGGCGCGGGGCAGTCCCTGTTCGGCGGCCTTGGTATACCAAGCTGCGGCCTGGGCGTAGTCGCGCGCGAGGCCGGTGCCATTGTCATAGAGCAGGCCGAGGTTGAACTGGGCGGAGGCGTTTCCCTGTTCGGCGGCACGGCGGTAGAGGTCGGCGGCCTGGGCATAGTCCTGCGGAACGCCGATACCGCGCTCGTAGGCAGTGCCGAGGTTATATTCGGCCTCGGGAAGATGCTGCAGGGCCGCTTTGCGATACCAACCGGCGGCTTCGGCGTCATCCTGGGGGACTCCGTCGCCACGGTCGTAGAGCAGGCCGAGGTGAAGGGCGGCAGGGGCGAAGCCCTGTTCAGCCGATCTACGGTAGAGGGTCGCGGCCCTGGCGGCGTCCTGCGTAACGCCGTTGCCGGATTCGTAGAGAGCGCCGAGGTCGAACTGCGCGTGCGGGAGTCCCTGATTGGAGGCTTTCTCGATCCAGGAGAAGGCTTTGGTGTAATCCAGCGGTACGGAGATGCCGGAAAGATAGGCTTCGCCTAGGTTGAGCTGGGATTGCGCATCACCGGCTTCGGCCTTCTTGAGCAAGCCCGGATCGAGGACTGCTTTCTGCGCGAGAAGCGGAAGAGATAGAAAAAGACCGAGGAAAACTGAGAGCGAAAGGGCGCGGCGCTGCGTCATGGATGCCTTTCAGGGGAACTCAACACCATAGCAAATTACGAAGGATCCGGTTGTGATCGTCGTTGGCGGGCATGCCGCACACGGCTGGATGCGCGGACGGTGGCGGTTTGTTAAGGTTGACCCATGCCCGAAGTCGCTCAAATGCCCGATGTGTCCAATGTCGATCTTCAATCCCTTGCAACCGATGTGGTGAAGCTGGCCATGAAGGCAGGCGCCAGCGATGCCGAGGCCGTCGTCCGCGAAGGAGACGAGTTCAGCGTGAATGTGCGCATGGGGCAGGTGGAGACGCTGAAGGAGTCGGGCTCGCGTGCGATTGGGTTGCGGGTTTTTGTGGGGAAACAATCGGCCTCGGCGTCGACCAGCGATCTGACGGCAGATGGAATTCGGCAGCTTGTTGAGGGTGCGATGGCGCTGGCCAAGGTGACGGAGGAAGATCCGTTTATCGGGCTGCCGGAGACGGAGGAGTTCGGCGCGATTGCGGACGACTTGTATTTGTACTTCGACGACGTGTACTCGCTGCCGGGGCCGGAGCGGATTGAATGGGCGCGGCGGTGTGAAGCGGCGGCGATGGCGGCGGACACGCGGATCACGAATTCCGATGGCGGCAGCTTTGACGCGGCGACGGGCGGGAAGGTTCTAGCCAACTCGCGCGGGTTTTTAGGGAGCTATCGCTCGAGCTATGCGGGAGTATCGGCCGCTCCGCTGGCGGTGGATACGAACGGGCAGATGCAGCGCGATGGATGGTGGTCGAGCGCGCGGCGGATGGCGAACCTGGATTCGCCGGAGGCGGTGGGAGCGGAAGCCGCGCGGAGAACAATTCGGAGGCTGGGAGCAAAACGGGTATCGACGCAGCGAGTGCCGATTGTGTTTTCACCGGAGGTGGCGCGATCGCTGATCGGGACGGTGTTTGACGCCGCTTCAGGAGATGCAATCTGGCGGCATGCTTCGTACCTGGCGGGGAAACTGGGCGAAGCGATTGGCGCGGCGACAATCACGATTGTGGATGACAGCACGATGCTGCTGCCGACGGGCGTGGGTGGATTTGGAAGCACTCCATTTGATGGCGAGGGGCTGCCGTCGCGGCGGACGGTTTTGGTCGAGGGCGGAGTGCTGCGGAACTACATGCTGAACACCTATGCGGCGCGGAAGCTGGGGATGAAGTCGACGCATAATGCTTCGCGCGGTCTCGCAGGTGCGCCGGGGATCGGGTGCGGGAATCTGTATCTGGAACCGGGAACGCAGACGCCGGAGGAGATTATCGGCGGAGTGAAGGCGGGGCTGTACGTGACGAGCCTGATGGGGTTCGGGACGAACATTGTGACAGGTGATTATTCGCGCGGGGCTGCGGGATTGTGGATTGAGGATGGGCAACTGACGCATGCGGTGGAGGAGATCACGATTGCGGGTCACCTAGGGGAGATGCTGACGAATGTGACGGCGATTGGGAACGATCTTGTGTTTCGCGGGTCGGTGGCGTCGCCTACGCTGCGGATTGACGGGATGACGATTGCGGGGGCGTGAGGGTCGAATAGAATGGCCGATCCCGAACCTGAGGCTAGGGACTGTCAAGAGTTTCAACGACGGCTGACCGCGCTGTTGGAAACCGGCGAGGATCTCTACCGAGACCCTCATCTCCAAACTTGTGAACATTGCAGGGCGCTCGTGGTTGATCTTGAAAAAATTGCAGAGAATGCTCGTGAATTGTTTGGACCTCAGGATTAGTGTTTAACCCGCAACGAGGCTCGATAAGTCTAAGGCGATTGCAATTGAACCACATTTCAAATCGAGCTATGGAACAAATACCGTTTGATCCGACGGACCCGAAGGGTGCGCTGTCGCAGTTGCCGCAGACGCCGGCAGTGTTTGCGCTTTATGGGGCGGAGGTGAAGGACGAGCCCTACATCGGGCGGACACCGAATTTGCGTGGGAGGCTGGAGCGGCTGCTACAGCCTTCAGCGAAGCATCCGCGGCGTTTGCAACTGGCGGGGCGGGTGCGGCGGATTGCATTTCGGCGGACGGGGTCGGATTTCGAATCGCTGCTTACGCAGTTTTCCCTTCTGGAGGAGATTTACGGCGCAAAAGCGCTGGAGCGGATGCACCTGCGGGCGCCGGCGTTTGTGCGGTACCTCGGCGGCAATCCCTATCCGCGCATTGTGGTGACCAACAAGCCGAGCCAGCGAGAGGCCGATTGGGCTTATGGGCCGTTTGCTTCGCGGGCGGCCGCGGAGCGATTCGCAGAAGAAGCGCTGAAGCTTTTTCTGCTGCGCCGCTGCACCGACGATCTGAACCCTGACCCGAGCCATCCGGGATGCGTGTACTCGGAGATGAAGATGTGCCTTGCGCCCTGCTACAAGGGGTGCAGCGACGAACGCTATTCCGAAGAGGCTGCGGCGGTTCAGGATTTTCTGGCAACGCGCGGAGAGAGCAAGCTGGTGGTGCTGCGCGATCAGCGGGATTCGGCTTCTTCCAGGCTGGCATTTGAGGATGCGGCGGCGCTGCATGCGCAGGTGCAGAAGGTTGAGGCGGTGCGCGCGCTGGCTCCTGAACTGGTGCAGCCGATGAGCAGGCTGCGGGCTGCCGTGTTGCAAGCGTCGGTGAATTCAGATGAGGTGGCCCTGTTTTTGTTCGAGAGCGGCCGTCTGCGTGGGCCGGTGGGGTTCTCGACGATCGGGATGCGGATACAGAACGAGCAGTCGGGATCGAGTTCGCTGTTTGCGCAGCCGATGGCGCTGGAAGCAATCCCAGTAGCAGGGACCGAGGGACCAGGGACCAGGGAGCAGGGACAGGAAGCGCCCGCGGCTAACAAGGTTCCGCGGACGATGCTGGAGGCGCGGATGGAGGCGGTGCTGGCGGAGTTGGAGAAGGGTGCGGGACCGGCGTCGGCGACGGTACGGCAGGGACACCTGGCACTGCTGAAGCGGTGGTATTACCGGCCGGAGGTGAAGCGCGAGGGCGAGGTGTGCTTCACGGATGAGCACGGACAGTGGCCGGTCAGGGCGATGCTGCGGTCGGTGGGGCGGGTGGCGGCTAAATCACTGACACATGTGCCGCGCACATAGCAAAATGACTGGCGAAGGTCGGCAATGGCTGAGTCAAAATCGATCCGCGAGATGCTGGTACCCGGTAAACGGCTTGATGCTGGCCGCGCGTGCGAAGTCGGCGCGCTGCTGCTGAAGAATCCACGCAAAACGGGCCGAGTTTTGGCGTGCCTGTGGGATGAGACACCCGGCGTGGCAAATCGCGCTGCCGATGCCCTGGAGCGCGCCTCATGCAGACGGCCGGAGATTCTGGCGAGTTGGAAGGACGCGCTACTCGACCGGATGCTCGATGCCTCGGAAAACAAACTTCGGTGGAACCTGGCGCTGATGATCTTCAGAACTCCGCTGAGCAAAGCCGAGACCGAACGCGCGGCCGCGATTCTTCGCTCGTGGCTCGACGATCAGAGCTCTATCGTGAAAACGAGCGCCATGCACGGTTTGGCGGGGCTGACGCGCTGGGATCCTTCGCTGCTGCCGGAGGTGATGGATATGCTTCGCTTGCTGAGCCGGAGCGGCACACCGGCCATGCGGGCGCGTGGGCGCATTCTGTTGAAGCAGATGGAAGCCGGCAAGAAACTGCCGGTTGTCACCGGCGCGTTGCATGAGAACTTGGGCGGGGATGCGAATCCCTCCACGACGCGGACGGCCGCCAGAAAGACGCTGCAGGCGTTGCGCTATGGCTGAGCGGGGCGGTGATAAACTGACCGGACACGGACGGGTATCAATACTCACGTAGTTCAGGTGCTTACGGCCTAGCGATGATTGAACTTCTGCCTTCGATTTTATCCGCGGACTTTGCGCACCTCGGGGACGAGGTTGCCGCGGCTGAACGCGGCGGCGGCACGGTGATCCATGTCGACATCATGGACGGGCATTTCGTGCCCAATATCACGATTGGGCCGCCGGTGGTTGCCAGCCTGCGCAAGGCTACGAAGCTGCCGCTGGACTGCCACCTGATGATCGAGAACCCCGACGAGTTCATTCCCGCGTTTGCCGATGCGGGAGCGAACTGGGTGAGCGTGCATTACGAGGTTTGCCGGCACCTGCACCGGTCGTTGATGCACATCCGGGACCATGGCATGGAGCCGGGTGTCGTACTCAATCCTGCTACCCGGGTGGAACTGATCCGCGACATTCTGCCGATGGTGCACCATGTGCTGATCATGAGCGTGAATCCCGGATTCGGGGGGCAGAGCTTTATTCCATTCGCTCTGGACAAGATTCGGCGGCTGGTGCAGTTGCGCAAGGAACTGGGGCTGGCATTTAAAATCGAAGTTGACGGCGGAGTGGCTCACGACACGGTCGCCCGGGTCGTCCAAGCAGGTGCGGAGCTATTGGTTGCCGGGAATGCGGTGTTTGGCGCAGGACAGGCCGAACGAGATGCCCGCGCATTGCTGGCTGCCGCTCGTGCAGCCGCCAGTGAGTCCGATCTTGTAAACGTGTAAAGAGTGGCAGCTTTCCCCCTGCCGCACATTGAGGTGGTATGAACCGGTTGTCGAGAAGTATTGCTGTGTTGGCGCTGGCGTCGCTGGTGCTGTCCGGGGTTACGGCCCAGGCCAAGGAAAAGAAGCCCAAGCATAAGAAATCGCAGGATTTGAGTGCGAATCCGCTGGCGAACGTGAACTCGAAGCAGCCCGACAAGGTGCTGTTCGAC
>NZ_JBAUUO010000006.1:0-4040 GCF_049582745.1 Occallatibacter sp. | reverse complement strand
AGTGATTTTTGCGCTGGCCATGGGCGTTCTCGGCGGCCTGCTACCCGCTGTGCGTGCAGCGCTGCGTCCCGTCGCCGTCTCCCTGCGCGAGTTGTAGGAAATCTCTCACAAAAGCGCAGAGCCCGGGCCACCACGCTTGCAGATCTGGCTCGACAATCTGTTGGGGTTATGATTGGAGATCTTAGCATTTCTGCCGAAACACACAAGCTTGCTGAGCAGGTAAACGCGTTCGGACGAATGGTGCGGTAATCCACAATGCAGGCATCTACCGCGTACCGGGCGCGGTCATTCCGCAGAAAGGCAGTTTGCTGATCATTGAATTTGTCCTGCCTCCGATCGTCTCGCATGCAGATCCACAACTGGAAGGCCACCTGATGAGCGACCTCAACATGCTTGCTGTCACCGGCGGCAAAGAGCGAAGTGAGCGCGAATGGAGAACGCTTCTTGAGGCAGCGGGCTTCGTCCTGACTGGGGTATACCCGGTTGGAGGCGACAATCTGATGGTTCGAAATGTCGGGATACTCGAAGCAAAACCGGCTCAGGTGTGGTTCAGAACATCTGCGAATTTCAAGAAAACTTCATGCATCCAGTCATGAAGTCTTCAGAGTCCGCAAGACCTTGGCAAAATCGTGGCCGTCGGGCGGGTGACTGGCAAAAGCCACACTAGTGTTTTACAGAGCCACTTATGCAAGTATCATCCGGGCGCATTAGAGGAACTTCTGTATGAATTGGATGCGACTCATTGCAATCACTCTCGGTGCCGGTGTCGTCTCGTCACTTACGGACTGGATTTTCGCCGGCGATTGGATTCACAAGCGCTTCACCTATCCCGAGATATGGCGTCAAGGTGCCGAAGGCAGGGCGATTGCGTTGACGAGTCCGCTCCCATTTCTGACCTGCGGTGTCTTTGCGTATGTTGCCGCAAGGCTAGGGATTCACTCTGTACCGGCTGCGCTAGGATTTGCCGGTGCCGTGTGGATGATAGGTCCATTACCGCTCATCCTCACCAATGCTGCATTTATGAAGCTGCATCGCGTGTTTGTTGCATTCTACGCAACCGGTTGGCTTATCAAGCTCTCTGTTGTTGGCATCGCGGTAGGATGGCTCCTTCATTGACCGCGATCCTGGTGCCACGTTAGTTTAGCGGGTTCCGGGCGGATCACCGGCGACACGAAAACTCAGAACCTTGGTTGCGCGGAAGAAACCACTGATGCGCGACGGCTCCCAATTCACCGGCATGCAGCCCGAGCCACTCATCGACTCTGATTAACTTGAACCCTCGGGTCCAGGTCAACTTGTGGGCCCAATAGACAGAACCCGGTTATCTAGCAACTTCTGCATGGATGGTCACTCGCTCGGAACCGAACAATTGGTCCCTGCGCCCGTTTCCCTTACGCGAATTCCCACCGACGAGCGATGCGGCGAGCAATAAGAAAGAGCGTCGTCCCAATCCCGAGGAGTACCGCGACCTGTGGCCAAAGCGATGAGACCGGCAAGTCGCGCCAAAAGACTTTGGTAAATCCGTCAATGGCCCACCCGTTGATGGTAAACAGGCCGGCGGTTTGCATCGCAGGCGGCATCAGGAAGCGCGGGAACATGCTGCCGCCAACCGCCGACATGGTGAGAATGAGCAGCGTTGAAACTGCGCCGAGTTGCGCTCGCGTGTGGCACATGCTGGCCAGCAGCATTCCAAATGAAGCCGCCGCAAATGCCGTGCACAATCCCATCACCACAAACCCGGGAATGTGCTCGAAGAAGTCCAGGTGGAAGACCGCCCAGGCCCAGAGGAACATCACGACAAGTTGCGTAAAGGCCAGCATCGTATTGAAGACCAGCTTGCCGCCTAGCAGCGTCGTCATGGTTACCTGCGAGCTCAGCACGCGATCCAGCGTGCCCGATTCGGCTTCATCAAGCAACGCACCCGCTGAGCCGCTCGCCGTGAAGAGCAAAAACATCACGCCGATCGCCGCAGCATAAAACGAAATCATTGGGCTGCGCTTGTTCTCGCCTACAACGGCGCGCGACTGCACCGAAATGATTCCGCCTGACGCAGAATCCCCGGAACCGGTACTGCTCCTATCTGGTTCGCTCTTCGCCGGCGCGTCCGCATACTTCCGCAGTTGCGCCATGTTTTCATCCATGCGCTTCTGCTGTTCAGGCGTGAACCCGCCAATGTATTTGCCCGTGTACTTAGCTCCCTGCTCGGCCATCGTGCTGGGCATAGCCGTCATCGCAGCCTTTTGCAGTAGCCCGCTCACCACTTGTGGCGCAATCATGTCGCTGGAGTCGTTGAGCAGTTGTATCTGTGATCCGCTCTGAGCCGGACCGAACGATACAGGATGCTCCCCAAATCCGTGCGGAATGATGAGGGCAACCGGAAAGTCGCCAGCCTTGACCGCGGCCTCTGCCGTGGCGGCGGTGTAGGTTTGCGCTGGCTTATCTTTCGACTCCGACTGCGTGCTCACAACGAGCGAGGTTTCACGCTTGAGCGCCTGCACCAGCTGGCGAGAGGCGGTGCTCTGATCGTCATCAACCACGATCAATTTCACTTGGGGTGTGGAACTGTGCTGTCCGCCAAAGACCGCAGCAAAGATGCTGAAAAAGGCAATGGGCAGTAGAAAACTGAGTGCGAGCGAAGGCCGATCGCGGCGCAATGCGGCAATAGCGGTACGAACAATGGCAAAGATCAATCGCGCAGCCCCCTTCCTGTCAGGTGCAAAAACACAGACTCTAAATTTGGTCGGCGCAGCGAAACATCCGCCAACTCAAGCCCGTCCTTTTCGGCATCCGCAAGCAGCCCCGCGATTTCAGTGGAGTTCTCAATCGTGAAATGCGCGGTGCGCTCGGCCATATGGCCGCCACGGCGCTCAACCCACGCGGCAATCTCATGTGAGTTCCCAACAAACCGCGCTGTCACCTGGCTTCGCGATGCAAAGGCGTTGTGCACCAGTTGCTCGTTTGTCCCGAGTGCGATGATGCGTCCGTGGTCGATGATGGCGATACGATCGCAGAGCCGCTCCGCTTCCTCCATGTAGTGGGTTGTGTAGATGATCGAGGTTCCACCGGCACGCAGCGCCTCAATCATTTCAAAAATGCGATTGCGCGACTGCGGATCGACGCCAACGGTCGGCTCATCCATCAGCACCATGCGCGGCCGATGAATGATGCCAGCCGCCATGTTGAGCCTGCGCTTCATACCGCCGGAAAGATTCTTCGCCAGCTCGCCAGCTTTGTCTTGCAGTGCAGCCCAGTCGAGACACCAAGCCACAGACTCCGCCAACTTGCCGCCTGAGAGGCCGTGATAGCGTCCAAACGACATCAGGTTCTCTTTGCAACTCAGCCGCGGGTAGACAGCCAGTTCCTGCGGCACCCATCCCAAGGCCTCACGCGCCGCGGCGGAACTCGCCGGATTGCCAAAGATCGCAATACTGCCGGCATCGGGAATGACACGCCCCACGATACCGCGAAGGACGGTGCTTTTCCCAGCACCGTTGGGCCCAAGCAGGCCCAGGCACTCGCCTGCGCGCAGCTCGAGCGACACGCCTGAGACAGCCTTCACGGTGCCGAAGCTCTTGACGAGGTCATCCACTTTGAGAGGAAGTGTTGATGCTGGAGAGGCCAAGGCAGATGCCATCAATTCCCCACTGATTCTACGAAGGCCATCCTACACCAGCGCGGGAATGGGGATGACAAGTAGAGCCGGGCTTGTCCGAGGGATTACCTGGAATGCGGCATGTTCATGGTGAAACTGATTGTGTAAGGGTTTAGACAGACGATCGACACTTTGCCATCGAGGAGGCTCCAGGCGGATGGCGCGCAATCTGGACAGAACCCTAGGGAAGGCACTATGTCCGAGTTGCCGGTAAATCCATCGGAAACTCATCAAAGTTGGCCCTGATCCACGCACTTCCCAGCACTAGAGCATTTTCATAATTACTGTACTCCGTAACCGCAGTGCCGGAAGAAAGCCTGCGCGTTTTGGGGAGTGATGGCGTCGATGGCCCGCGCGATGGCTGGTTCCAGCTGATCGAGCGCGCGGG
>NZ_JBAUUO010000005.1:0-43446 GCF_049582745.1 Occallatibacter sp. | reverse complement strand
AACCCCGGATCACCGCCAGAACATGATCCCCATCCGACTGCGCCTCGCTCAGACGCTTCAGCACCACCATGCCGCAACCCTCACCCCGCACGAATCCGTCCGCACCCGCATCGAACGTCTTGCAACGCCCGTCCGACGACATCATGTGGGCCTTCGAAAAGGCAATTCCAATTTCCGGCGAGAGAACAACCGTCGCTCCGCCAGCCAAGGCCATGCGGCACTCCTGCATACGGAGCGACAGACAGGCCGAATGCAGCGCAACCAGGGAAGACGAGCAGGCGGTGTCGATCGACATGTTCGGTCCGTCAAGGCCGAGTATGTATGAAATCCGGCCACCAGCCACACTCCGTGCGACACCTGAGGCAAAGTAGGAATTGAATCGCGACAGATCACCATCGCGATAGCTCAACAGTGCGTATTCATCGCTCGTCAATCCGACGAAAACACCGGTTCGCGAGGAGGACAGATCACGAGGTCCCTGTCCGGCGTTTTCAAGGGCTTCCCAAGCGACTTCTAACAGGAGCCGCTGCTGCGGATCCATGGAAATCGCTTCACGCGGCGATATCCCAAAAAACTCAGGATCAAACTGGTCGACTCCGTCAAGAAATCCTCCCCAGCGAGTGGACATTTTTCCCGGCGCATCTGGATTCGGGTCATAATAGTCCTCGATCTTCCAGCGCGATTCCGGAATCTCGCTAATAAGGTCGCGTCCCTCGAACAGCAGTTTCCAGAAACTTGAAGGATTGTTCGCGCCCGGAAACCGGCATCCCAAACCGATGATGGCGATCGGTTCGTTGCGGCTTCGATCAGAAGCGGCGAGACGCGCCTGCATGTCCTCGAGTGCGAGGTACGCCTGCTTCAATGGCGAGAGCTGTGAAGAGCCGTCCGTGATCGATTCCGAGGAACTCATGTATTCGCTTCCTTCACATTCCACTCAAAGGCCGATCGTGCTCTTCGTGCTGTTGCGTTCCCATAATGTTGATCAACTCGGCGGAGATGAACTCAGGTAGCCGCGACTCGACCAATTGCGGGAAGAAGTGATTTCCGGGCACCATGTGCATGTGGAATTCGCCACGCGTCTGAACCCGCCATTGGTCTAAAGACGACTGGGACACTGTGTGGTCCTGGAGGCCGCCAAACGCGCTGATTCCGCAGTCCAGGGGCAGGCCGGGGCTGTAGGCGCACGTCTCGACCATTGTCACATCTGCGCGCAGGGCTGGCAGCAACAGACTGCGCAACTCTTCATCTTCAACAACTTGCCGAGGTATGGAACCGTACCGCTCCTGCACCTCACGCAAAAACTGAGAGTCTTCGAGGCCGCTCATTGGCGGATGTGGCCAAGGAAGTTGCGGCGCGTGGCACGCAGCGATAAAAAGGTGAGCTGGGCCGGGCGCGCCACGATGCCGGAGTTCCCGCGCCGCTTCGAACGCGATTCTTGCTCCCAAGCTGTGGCCGTAAAACGCAAAGGGTCGATCGATGTGAGCCGCAAGAGCATCTACCAGGTGCGGTATCAGTTCCACCATGGAAGAAAAAGGCTGCTCGCACAATCTGGATTCACGGCCTGGAAGTTGTATATAGCCCAGCTCGATCTCATCTCCGATCCGGTCGTTCCAGCCGCGGAAGGCTGCAGAGCCCCCTCCAGCATGCGCGAACAAAAAAAGCCGAAGAGGGGCGGCCCTTCTACCCTGGCAGAAGATAATCCACGAATTCATAACGGCTAATGGGTACCTCTAAGCAATTTGAATCCCACAAACGTGTGATAGAAATCCCGGCTCGGGTGTAGGTCGAAATCCGAGCCACCCCGAAAGCAAAACCTGCTCTCTTTCGCGCCAAAACTGGGCTGTTTTCTGCATAATATGACGAATGGCATCTTCATCTGGATCGCAAACTTCCGTGTTGCACTCTCTCAAGTTGTCTCTGTAAACTGCCTCCATCAGCCAGCATAATGATTGTTCGAAGAACTCGATCGACGGCGCTCCTGAGATTCAAACGGTGATACGGTTCATGAGTTCCGGAGCCCTAGAACAATCCTGACTTCCGCACTGTCTGGATCGAGTAGTGGCCTCAGAGTGACTGTTGATATCGGCTCTGGCTGGGCGATTTCGACGCGCGGATGTAGAGACTGATTCCTTTTGCCGTAAAAAGGAAGAACAATTTTGACACGTTGAGGGGATTAAGGGGATACCACAATTGTCTGATATCGTCGATTTTCTTTCGCATTTGCGCAGTTTGGACATACGGTTGACAGTTCAGGATGACCGCCTGGCTTGTACGGCCCCCAAGGGAGCCCTCGACGCCGAACTGACTGCGCAGTTGAAGGCAAGAAAGTCCGAGATCATTGAATTTCTTCGCACCAACACTCTAGTCTCAGGGGCCAATGCCCCGATCGTTCCGGTCAGTCGCGACGGATACGTGGTTCCCTCGCTTGCCCAACAGAGGCTGTGGTTCCTGCAAGAGTTTGATCAGAACAGCAACGCATACAACATCCCCGGCGGGCTGCGATTGCGAGGTGTTCTGGATCGTGATGTATTGAACCGCAGTTTCCAGGAAGTCATCCGCCGCCACGAGGTACTCAGGACAAAATTGATCAATGTCGAGGGCGCTCCGAAAGGGCTGGTCCGCTCCGCCGACGATTGGAGCATGGAGGTGCGATCGCTGCTTGAAACGCCCCCAGCTCAACAGGAAGATGAATTGAAACGAATCGCTTTGGCCGAAGCCCGGCGGCGGTTCGACCTGGCGAACGATATTCTCGTCCGCGCCTGCCTGGTTGTGCTTGGCGACGAAGAACACGCCCTTTTGGTTAACATTCATCACATTGCTGCCGACGGCTGGTCCTTGGGCGTGCTTACCTCCGAGCTGACCCAGCTTTACGAGGCATTCCGTAAGAATCAAGGTTCACCCTTGCCGGAACTCTCCATCCAGTACGCAGATTATGCTCATTGGAATCGCCGGCTCGGGGAAAGCGGAGCCTTTCAATCCGAAGTTTCTTACTGGAGAAAACAATTGCATGGGCCGCTTGCTGTGATCGACCTGCCCAAAGATCGGTCCAGGCCTGCGGTGACGAGCTACCGAGGTGCGATAAGCCGGCAAATCCTCGATGCCCATGTTCAGGAATCCATCCGAGCGTTTGCTTTAGCCGGGAAAGTCACGCCGTTTGTCGTCCTTCTGACTGCGTTCAAGATCCTCCTGTTTCGCTACACCGCTCAAAGCGATGTTGTCGTTGGATCTGCGACTGCTGGACGCAGCCGAACGGAATTCGAAAAGCTGATTGGTTTGTTTATCAACAATCTGGTTTTACGGACCGATCTTTCAGGTGATCCAAGCGTCAACGATGCGCTCTTGAGGGTCCGGGATACAGCCGTGAACGCTTTCGCAAACGAGAATGTATCTTTGGACCATCTGGTCGATCTTCTCCAGCCTCATCGAGAACTGAATCGCTCTCCGCTGTTCCAAGTGATGTTTCTCCTGCAGAATTTCTCTGCACCTATGCCGAAGCTGCCTGGTCTTGCCATTGAGCGGCTGGAGTTTGACCCAGGCACATCGCGGTACGACCTGACGCTCGAGGCTATCGAGGAAGAGCAAGGGGGAATTCGACTCAGCTGGGAATACAATACTGATCTTTTCAATGCCTCCACGATCGAACGAATGCAACGGAACTACTTCCACGTTCTCGATCAGATGATGGCGAACCCGCAGCTGCCGATTTCGGAATTGCAGATTGTAAGCCCGGCGGAGCGGCGCCAATTGGTTTCGACGTCCGCAGAGAGGACCGAGTATCCGAACCTCTGCGTTCATGAATGGTTTGCGCAGCAGGCGGCTGTCACGCCCGATGCGACGGCGGTGGTCTGCGGCGGGGAAATGCTCAGCTATCTGGAACTCCACGTGCGCGCTAATCGGCTGGCAAATCGCCTGCGCTCATTGGAGGTTGGTCCCGATGTCCTGGTCGCCGTCTGTCTGCAGCGTTCTGTCGACATGCTCGTTGGAGTTCTGGCTGTTCTGACCGCGGGAGGCGCCTACGTTCCTCTGGACCCCCAGTTTCCTTCAGAGCGGCTGGCGTTCATGCTGGAAGACAGCGGAGCCGCAGTGTTGATCACCGAGGAGTTGCTGCTGGACGTGCTGCCGAATCGCACTCTCCCGGTGATCTGCCTTGATCGCGAACGATCCTCTCTAATGACGGAGAGCCCGGTTTCGCCTGCTACTGGCGTAACGCCCCAGAATCTGGCGTATGTCATCTACACCTCCGGCTCCAGTGGAAAGCCCAAAGGTGTGGAGATTGCGCATCGCTCGGTGGTGAACCTGCTGGAATCCATGCGCCGCCAGCTATCCCTCGAAGCCCATGACCGGCTCTTGGCGGTCACGACCCTGTCGTTCGACATTGCCGGCCTGGAACTGTATCTGCCGCTCGTAAGCGGGGCTCAAGTGATCCTGGCATCTCAGGAGGCAGCCTGGGATGGAACGGTGCTGGCGGCATTACTGCAGCAATCCGGGTCTACGATAATGCAAGCCACGCCGGTGACCTGGCGGGTGCTTCTCGATGCAGGCTGGACAGGCTCGCCCGGGTTGAAGATTCTGTGTGGGGGAGAAGCCCTGCCACCGGATCTATCCAATCGCTTGCTGGCAACTGGATGCGAAGTGTGGAATCTGTACGGTCCGACCGAGACTACAATCTGGTCCACGGCATACCGAGTGGACTCGCGCACCGGTGTGCCACCCATCGGCAAACCCATCGCCAATACAGAAGCCTACGTATTGGACTCGCGCCGCGAACTGACGCCGATCGGTGTGGCTGGCGAGCTTTACCTAGGGGGCGACGGCCTGGCTCGGGGATACCATGGCCGGCCGGAATTGACGAAGGAGAAGTTTGTGGATCATCCCTTCCGCCCTGGAGAAAGTCTCTACAGGACTGGAGATCTGGTGCGCTGGTTGGGAGACGGGAATCTTGAATACCTGGGCCGGATGGATAACCAGGTCAAGCTGCGGGGATTCAGAATCGAACTGGGAGAGATCGAGGTGGTTCTGGAGCAGCAGCATGGGATTCAGCACGCGGTAGTAGTGGTGCATACGGATGATGCAGGGGAGCAGCGGCTGACGGGTTACTATGTGTCGCGAGATGGCGCGGCGATGGATCCGAGTTCCTTGCGCGAAGCTTTGTCGCGCAAGCTGTCCGACTACATGGTGCCCTCCGCGTTCGTCCGCCTGGACGCGCTTCCGCTTACTCCGAACAAGAAGGTTGATCGAAAGGCGCTCGCCGCACGGCCCTTTGAAGTTCCGGTTTCCTCGGTCTACGTTCCACCGCGAAGCGATGCCGAACAGAAAGTCGCTGCCATCTGGCAGGAACTCTTGCGGAGCCAGCGGATCAGCGTCCAGGATAACTTCTTCGATTTGGGAGGGTACTCCTTGCTTGTGGTGCAGCTACAAAGCCGTCTTCGCCGTCAATTTCAGAAAGAAATCTCACTCGTCGAACTGTTTCAGCACCCGACGGTAGCTTCTCAGGCGATGCTGGTTGTGCAGCCGTCCGCTACGCATACCAGCTCTGAACTTGCCATCTCCGAAAGCTAAACATGACAGCTTGGTCTTCGATCGCGATCATCGGGCTCTCCGGCCGCTTCCCGGATGCGCCGAATTTAAAGGCGTTCTGGCGAAACCTGGAACAGGGCGTCGAATCCCTTTCCGAGCTTTCAGATGAAGATCTCCTGGAATCGGGCGTTCCAGCGGACCTTTTTAGAAACCCAAACTACGTCAAAAAAGGAACCTTGCTTGAGAGAGCCGATCTATTTGATGCAGGCTTTTTCGGCTACAATCCACGCGAGGCCGAGATCATCGACCCGCAGCAGCGGATTTTTCTAGAGTGCGCGTGGGAAGCGTTGGAGGATGCGGGTTACGCTGGCGAGCCGGGCGCCAATATCATCGGGGTTTACGCAGGTTCCACGACCAGCAGCTACGCCTTCAGCAATCTGCTCAGAAACCCCTCGGTCTTAGAAGCCGCCGGTCGTTATCAGGTGATGATCGCCAATGACAAAGATTATCTGGCGACGCGCGTCTCCTACAAATTGAATCTCAGCGGTCCTAGCCTGACAATTCAGACAGCCTGCTCGACATCTCTCGTAGCTGTTCAAACAGCTTGCAATGCCATATTGAGCGGACAGTGCGATATTGCACTGGCTGGAGGTGTTTCTGTCGGGTTCCCACAGAAGTCCGGTTATCTCTATTCGGAAGGGATGATTTTCTCTCCCGACGGCCACTGCCGGCCTTTCGATGCCGAGGGCCGCGGCATCCGGGCCGGATTCGGAGCCGGCATCGTCGTTCTCAAGCACCTCGACAAAGCTCTTCGGGACCGGGATTGCATTCGTGCTGTGATTCGCGGGGCTGCCATTAATAACGATGGCGGGGTCAAAATGGGCTACACCACGCCCAGTGTGGAGGGGCAAGCCCGTGCGATCTCCGAAGCCCTGCGGCTTGCCCAAGTCGACCCGGATTCCATCAGCTATGTTGAGGCTCATGGAACCGCGACACCGGTAGGCGATCCGATTGAGATTGCTGCACTGAGCCGTATCTTCCGCGCCTCGACCGATAGGAAGCAGTATTGTGCTATCGGCTCGGTAAAAGGCAATATCGGGCACCTCGATGCGGCGGCGGGCGTCGCCGGATTGATCAAGACAGTTCTGGCGTTAGAGCACAGACGCATTCCGCCCAGCCTGAACTTCCACGAGCCAAACCCGGAGATCGATTTCGGAAACAGTCCGTTTTTCGTGAACGCTTCCTCAGCCGAATGGAAATCCGGGAGTGAACCGCGCCGTGCTGGCGTCAGTTCCTTCGGCATCGGCGGTACGAATGCGCACGTGGTGCTGGAGGAAGCGCCTCCGCGCCAGGAATCGAAAACGAATTGGCCAGCCCAGCTGCTTGTGCTTTCGGGTAAAAGTGCGGCGACTCTTCAGGCCGAGACTGCAAACATGGCCGAGTATCTCGCCGCGAACCCTGCGGTCTCACTGGCAGATGCCTGCTACACGGCGCAAGTGGGTCGCAGAAGGTTCCCATACCGTCGCATTCTGGTTTGCTCCGATCGCGAAGATGCCACCCGGATCCTTTCCAACTCCGATGGACGCAGAATCATCACGAAGTTCGAGGAAGCTGATTTTCGGCCCGTGGTCTTCATGTTTAGCGGGCAAGGCAGCCAACATGCCGGAATGGCACGTGGGCTCTATGACAGTCAGCCCGTATTCCGCTCAACCCTGGATGATTGTGCGGCTTTCCTGCAGGACGAAATCCATTGCGATCTGCGAAAAATTCTGTATTCGGCAGAAGCGAGATCGTCCCTTCTGACCGAGACGCGCTTCGCTCAGCCGGCTTTGTTTGCAATTGAGTATTCGCTTGCACGCATGTGGACGTCGTGGGGTGTGCAACCTGAAAGCATGATCGGCCACAGTATCGGCGAATATGTGGCCGCTTGCTTAGCAGGAGTCTTCACTTTGGAGGACGGCCTACGGCTGGTAGCGGCTCGAGGCCGCCTGATGCAGGAGATGCCCGCTGGCGGAATGATGGCCGTGCGGTTATCGTCGGATGAGTTGCGAGGTTGCATCAATGGCAATCTCGAAGTCTCACTAGCGGCTGTGAACGCTCCCGGTATGTGCACCGTCTCGGGACGATTGGAGGCAATCAGCGAGTTCCGGGCGAGCCTGGAATTGCGCGGTGTGGACTGTCGGCCTCTGCACACCTCGCACGCATTTCATTCCAGCATGATGGACGATGTGCTCCCCCGTTTCCACGAACACGTCTGCAAGTGTCGATTGTCAACGCCGAAAATTCCATTTCTCTCCAATCTCACCGGAAAGTGGATTTTGCCCGAAGAAGCGACAGATGCTGCTTACTGGACCAGCCACCTGCGTCAAACAGTTCGGTTCGCAGACGGAATACATGAGCTAGCATCGGATCCCTCGCGCGTGTTTCTCGAAGTAGGCCCCGGACAAGCGCTTACTGCTCTGGCTCGCGAATGTCTTCGCGGGATTCAGCAAAGCGAGGTATTGGGAACGCTTCCGCATCCGCAAGATCCACAAACCGAGACAGATCACGTTCTCGCAACTGTCGGCAGGTTATGGCTTAGTGGAGTTCCAATTGATTGGGATCGGCTTCACCAAGGCGAAACCCTTCATCGCGTGCCGCTTCCGACATATCCGTTTGAATCCAAGAGATATTGGGTTTTGCCAGAACCGGACGTCCCGAATCCGGCCAAGTCGACTTCAATCGGAAAACAAGAGCGCAGGGCAGAGTTCAAAGATTGGTTCTACTTCCCCTCCTGGCGCAGGTCGGTGCTCCCCACCGCAGTGGTACCCGCGGAAAGCTATGGCCCGTGGCTGATTTTCGCGGATGAAAAAGGGCTCGGCGACTCTTTCATTGAGACGCTCGCAGCACGCAACGAATCGATTGTGAAAGTCCGTCAAGGATCGTCGTTTTCCCGCCGAAGCGATCGAGAATACGCCGTCGACGCTGGCCGGGCCGAGGATTATCGTGCCCTGTTGAACGACATCGCAGCCGGGGGGCTCAATCCGCGTTCCGTGCTATACCTCTGGAACTTCGGAGACTCGAGATCCGGCAAAGGTCGCGCAGGGTTTCACAACCTGCTGCTGCTAGCCCGGTCGCTGGACGGACGGCCGTTCAGCGGCCGCATCGACTGTATCGTCGTATCGTCGGGCATGCATGTGGTCAACGGAAACGAAGCGGTGCATCCCGAGGCTTCGCTCCTGCTCGGACCGTGCAAAGTAATCCCACGCGAATATCCTCACATTGTTTGCCGCAGCATTGATCTTGTCGCGGGTGAAGATCCAGGCTCCGCCGTTCAAGACATCATCATGGAACCGGGAATGCCGCACGCCTCGCGTGCCATAGCCTATCGGTCCGGATATCGCTGGGAGCAGGTCTTCGAGCCCGGCCCCCTGCCGGCACGAACCGTCAAGCATTTGCGGGAACGTGGCGTCTACCTGATTACCGGTGGTATGGGCGGAATCGGTCTCACTCTGGCTGCGCACCTCGCCGAAACAACGCGCGCGCAGATTGCGCTAATCGGCCGAACGCCATTTCCGGATCGTTCTCTCTGGCCCCAGTGGATTCAGGCGCATGACGCAAACGACGAGACCAGCAGAAAGATTCGCGAACTTGAAAGAATTGAATCTCTTGGCGGCCAGGTGCTTCCAGTTGTAGCGGATGTGTGCGATCCGGACTCGATGCGGCAGGCGATCCGGCAGATCCGGGACCACTTCGGCCCGATCAATGGGGCAATCCACGCCGCCGGTATCCTAGACCTTGGCCTGGCGCAGATGAAGACGAAAGCCATGGCCGACCGGGTACTGGACCCGAAGGTGGAGGGAACCCTTATCCTGGATTCGATGTTGAAGGACGAGCCTCTCGATTTTCTGATGCTCTGCTCTTCCGTCAGCGCAATTTACGGCTTCGCAGGATACATCGACTATGCTGCCGGGAACTGTTTCCTCGATGCGTTTGCAATGTCCCGTTTCAAAGGCGGCCGTGCCACTGTCGTTTCAGTTAACTGGGACTCCTGGGGAGAAGTTGGTATGGCCGTCAAGAAACTCCCGGGCAACGATACGACCGGGCAGAATCGTCAGGAATACGACGAAATCGCAATTGCCCCCGCCGAGGGAATCGAGGCATTCCGGCGCGTTCTAGCTTCAGGACTGCCGCAGGTGGCGGTGATCACCCGCGATTTACGCCACCGCCTGGAGGAATCCGAGAACGATCTAGCTTCCTCGGTTAGCTTCCCTGATTCCGCGCCGGATTCGCGCCCCCGGAGCACAGCCGATGCGCTACATGTCCGGCCGAATTTAACGTCTGCTTATGCTGCGCCTGAAACCGACACCCAGAAGTTGATGTCGGAGATTTGGACTGAATCCCTCGGCATTAGCGACATCGGCATCGATGATAATTTCTTCGCGCTGGGAGGCCACTCGCTCCTCGCCACAAGTGTTCTTTCCCGCGTCCGGAACAATTTCCGTGCAACCATTCCCTTACGCGCAATCTTCGATGCGCCCACAATTCGACTGCTGTCCGAGCACCTGGATACCCTTCTCTGGGCCACGTCTCGACCCACGGCATCGCGCCATGAATCCGAAGAGCGCGAGGAAATCGAGCTTTGACTTGCTTGACTTGCTTGCCACGAGGACAATTCAACTTCGTTGCGTGGGTGTCCCTTGCACAATGAATTGATCTTCCATCTTTAGGACCCGAAAAGATTCTTCCCCATTTGTGAACAGACGTTCCCATCTTCGAACTACGGCCGAAGCAGATTCCCTGAAAATAGGACTGGCAATACTTGCGTCCGTCGGGCTTCGGGGAAATCTGCGTGCCAATTCGCACTCGATCAAGAAGCGCCTACGTAACGCAGCACATCGAGTCCCAACTCCTGCGTCATTCCTTCTCGCCATCATTGTCCTGCTTCTCACGGGATGTCGCTCGCACAGCGGCCTGCCCAACCCGTCCTCTGAAGCCTACAAACAATTCGTTTCAACCTTTTATATCGGCCTCTCGGCTCTTCAGGTCGGCAACGACGTGCTTGCCGACAGCAGTCTCCACCAAGCTACGCAGATTGCTCCCGGCGAGCCTGCCGCCTGGGCCGACTGGGGAATCCTGGCCTTGCGCCAGCGCAACTTCGATCCAGCGGCCGAGCGCTTCAATCGCGCCCTCAAGCTCGTTCCGCAGAACAGCGGAATCTATTTCCTGCTCGGCCTTCTCAACAGCGCGCGCGGTGAGTCCCAGGCGGCCATTGACGACTACCGAAAGGCAGTCAGTCTCGACCCCAAAGATCCCCGCGCACTCTATGCCCTCGCGCTTGCCATCGAGCGCCAAGGCGGCGCGGGCAACGAGGATCAGTTTCAAAACCTTATCCAGCAGATCCTCGCGACCAGGCCCGACAATCTCGCCGCGCTCCTCGAATTGAGCCGTATCTCCGCCAAACGTGGAGACTCCACCACACTCCGCTCTGCCATCCAGCGGATCGCCGCCCAGAGCTCTGCCTGGTCACCTGATGTCAGGCAGCAACTCATCGCACTCGAAACCGCAGCTTCGGGCCCTCAGCCCAGTGCGGCTGCGCTGCGCAGTGTCTTTCTGCGTAATGTACTCATGCGCGTCCCCGCCTTCCGCAATAGCCTGGCCGAAATCAGACCCGCAGAGGGTGACGAAGCTCAACCATTTACACAGTTCCTGCTTCTTCCCTCTCCACCGTCGACGCCGGCACCCGCCGACACTGGAATCACATTCAATGCGCAGCCCATACCTGAATTGGGAAGCGGCCACTGGGACTGGATCGGCTCGCTGTCACTTTCCGGAGAAGGCCCGCCTACGGTTGCCGTTGCGAATGCTCATGAAGTGCGGCTCGCGACCGGAGCGAGCTTTCCCTTTCCTGGTGGACCTTCCGCCGTCACGATTACGCCGGAAGGAATACTGTCGGCCGACATCAATTACGATTTCAAAACCGATCTCGTGCTCGCCGGAGCCGGCGGCGTCCGCCTGATGGTGCAGGATAGTCCCACGGCCTTCACCGACATAACTGCGAAGACCAAGCTGCCGAGATCCATCCTCAATGCCGCATATACCGGGGCGTGGGCCGTCGATATCGAAGCCGACGGCGATCTCGACATCGTTTTGGGGCAGACATCCGGCCTCCCTACTGTGCTACGCAACAACGGAGACGGAACGTTTTCTCCCATCCATCCTTTCGCAGAAATCTCCGGCATACGCCAGTTTGTCTGGGCTGACCTCAATGGCGACGGCATCCCCGATGCCGTCTTGCTCGACGGCGCCGGGCATTTGCATGTCTTTTTCAATCAGCGTTCCGGGCGATTCACTGAAGTGTCTGTACCCCCCGAATTTGCTTCGCCCAAGGCGATTACGGCAGCAGACGTGAACAGCGATGGACTGCTCAATCTCGTGAGTGTTCTGCCCGGCGGTGCCATCGCACGGCTTTCGTACGCACCCAACGGACAGGGCTGGATCTCCGCATATCTCGCCGATGTTCCGAATCCGTCCGCCACTCTGACTGGTGATGTCCGGCTTCATGCCGCTGACGTTGACAACAACGGCGCCATCGACCTTGTGCTCGGACGAGTTTCGCCATCTGAATCCGGACTCGCAGGCGCTTTCGTTTGGCTCGCTGACTCATCAGGGAAATTCAACCTAATCAATCATCAAGTCGGTCCATCGCAGGTCTTCG
Source organism: Occallatibacter sp. (assembly GCF_049582745.1). Classification (GTDB taxonomy): domain Bacteria; phylum Acidobacteriota; class Terriglobia; order Terriglobales; family Acidobacteriaceae; genus Telmatobacter. Next base: position 31,232 of record NZ_JBAUUO010000005.1, on the reverse strand, counting down.
ATCTCGCTGACATTCGCGACGATGGCCGGCTCGCATTGCTCGGTCTCACTTCAGACCGCCAACCGCGGGAAGACCTGAATCACGGGACGAAGAATTACGACTGGCAGACGCTTCGTCCACGGGCCAAACAGGCAACCGGCGATCAGCGCGTAAATTCCTTCGGAATCGGCGGCGAAGTTGAAATTCGCTCTGCGCTCCTTACGCAGAAGCTGCCCATCACCGGCCCCCAACTGCACTTCGGACTCGGCGCGCATACTCAAACCGATGTGGCCCGCATCGTCTGGCCTAACGGGACTGTAAGCGCCGAGTTCGCTCTCCGTGCCGACCAGGAGGTGCTCACCGAGCAGCGCCTCAAGGGCTCCTGTCCATTCCTCTTCGCTTGGAACGGCAGAGAGATGAACTTCCTGATGGACACCGTTCCGTGGGGTTCGGCCATTGGTCTTCGCATCAACAGCATTGGCACCGCTGCCATTGGCGCCACCACCGAGTGGTACAAGATTCCCGGCGACCAGATGGTTCCACGGAATGGCTTTTACGACCTGCGCATCACGGGCGAGCTGTGGGAGACTTACTACTACGATTCTCTCTCGCTCATGGTCGTCGATCATCCGCAAGGCACCGCAGTCTTCACAGATGAACGCTATGCCGTTCCGCCCGTCAAGCTCGCGATAACTGCGACCGCCATACCGCATGCGATCGCCAAGGCCACCGACGACAACGGGGATGACGTAACGGAGACCTTGCGCACACTCGACGGAAAGTACGTCGACAACTTTGCTCTGGGCCAATATCAGGGGGTTACTCGCGATCATTTCGTCGAGGTTGATCTCGGCTCTGGCGTCCCTACCTTCGGCCCGCTCTATCTCGTCGCCGAAGGATGGCTGCATCCCTCTGACTCGACCATCAATGTTGCGATCGGGCAAGGACATCATGAGTCGCCGAAACCGTTAAGCCTCTCTGTGCAGGACGCACGAGGTGCATGGCGCGTCGTCAAATCCAATCTTGGGTTTCCCGCCGGCCGCAATAAGACATGCCTCATCGACCTCACTGGAGTCTTCCACGCTGGCGAGCCGAGGCGTCTCCGTCTCAGTACTAACCTGGAGGTCTACTGGGATCAGATCGAGTGGGCCCAAGGCCTGCCCAACACGCCTTTGCAGATCACGCATCTCGCGCCAAACCGCGCGGATCTGCACTATCGCGGCTACTCCACGATTCATAAAGCCGGCGTGTCATCACCGGAAATCCCCGATTACAACCACCTCATGGCCAGCACGCAGATCTGGCGCGACCTGACGGGTTATTACACGCGCTTTGGAGACGTCCGCCCACTGCTCAGCAAGGTCGACGACCGCTACGTCATCATGAATGCCGGAGACGAGTTGGCGCTGCGTTTTCGAGCGCCCGCGCAGCCGCCTTCCGGTTGGGTGCGCGATTACGTGCTCGAAGGCGACGGGTGGGTCAAGGACGGTGACTACAACTCGGTAAATTCGGCAACGGTTCGTCCTCTGCCCTTCCACGCCCGTCGCATCTACGACACACCGCCTCAACCCTTGGAAGACGAATGGGTATATCGTCACCATCCCGAGGATTGGCAGACCTATCAGACGCGTTACGTCGCGTCCGACTACTTTGAGAAAGTATTGCGGAGCTCCTCCAGTCAATGAAACGCGGGCCGATCGCACGAGTCATTCTCTATCTGTTCTTTGCCGGGCTGATTGCGGTCCCGCTTCTCTTGAATCGAAGAGCGTCACGGCGCGAGGCAATGGCTGCGGAAGGCGGAACGAAGACCGCACTTAGCCGGTATGGCTTTTATCTGACGGAGGACTCCCAAAAGGCCGGAGTCAGCTTCATCCACCAGGCTCCGGTACTCGACTCGCAACTTGCCGCCATCATGCCCGAGGTTGCCTCGATGGGCGCGTCTGTTTCGATCGTGGACTACAACCGCGATGGCTGGCCTGACCTCTACGTGACCAACAGCCGCCAGGGCAGCATGAATGCCCTCTACCGCAACAATCACGACGGAACGTTCACCGATGTTGCTTCCCAACTTGGCATTGCCAATGTGAACCAGGCTGGCACCGGTGTATCCATGGGCGCAGTGTGGGGCGACTACGATAACGACGGTTACCCCGATCTGTTCCTCATCAAGTGGGGCAGACCCATGCTGTTCCACAACGACCAGGGACACGGCTTTACTGATATCTCCGCACAAGCGGGACTTCCGCAATGGATCAATGCAAACACCGCACTCTGGTTCGACTACGACGGAGATGGCAAGCTCGACCTCTTTGTCGGCGGCTACTACAACGAGGACATCGATCTATGGCATTTGAAGACCACCAGGATCATGCCCGAGAGCTTCGAGTACGCACAGAATGGTGGTCGCAAATATCTCTTTCATAATCTCGGCAATGGCAAGTTCGATGAAGTCAGCGAGAAGCTTGGCATCAAGAGTCGCCGCTGGGCGCTTGCCTGCGGGGCCGCCGACCTTACTGGAAGTGGCCACCCAGACTTATTCATCGCCAACGACTATGGCGTTTCCGAACTATATGTCAACGATGGCAAGCGCTTCCGCGAGGTGGGCAAAGAGGTTGGCGTCGGTTTCTCGCCCAAGAGCGGCATGAACGTCGCCTTTGGCGACATCTTCAACCAGAATAAATACGCCATCTACGTCTCGAATATCTCCGAGGCCGGAGTCTTGATTCAAGGCAACAATCTCTGGGTACCCCAGGATGGAACTTCCGGTAATTCGCTGCACTATTCCAATATGGCAAATGCGCTCGGCGTCGAACTGGGCGGCTGGAGCTTCGGAGCTCAGTTCGGCGATTTGAATAACGATGGCAACATTGATCTCTTCCTCACCAACGGCTACATCTCGCTCGATCGCAGTCGGAGCTACTGGTACGATTTTGCCAAAGTGGCCACCGGCAACAGCGCCATCATCGGAGACGCCAGGAACTGGCCGGCCTTCGACGGGCGCAGCCTCTCCGGCTACCAGCAAAAGCGCGTCTGGGTTAACGACGGAGCGGGACAGTTCGAGGACGTCGCCCGCAACGTTGGCGTGACGGACACACACGACGGACGTGCCGTCGCTGTTGGAGATCTTTGGAACAATGGAACAGTCGATATAGTCGTTGCAAATCAGAGCGGCCCGCTGCTTATCTACAAGAACCATGTCGACCCGGCTGAGAAGTGGATCGAGTTCCAGCTCGAAGGTACTATGAGTAACCGCGATGCTGTTGGCGCTGAAGTTACGCTTTTCTGGGATGGCAAGGAACAGCTTCAGCAGGTGGCCGCCGGTACAGGGTTTGCCGCCGAGAACGACCTCCGCTTGCACTTCGGCCTTGGCAAAGATCCCCATATCGAGAAGGCCGTCATCCATTGGTCATCCGGAACCATCCAGACGCTCGAACACCTCATGCCAGATCAGCTGTATCAGATCAAGGAGTCGCAATGAGCCAGCCCGTCGCCATCCCCGTGCCGAATCCGCCCCGGACACCGCAATGGAAAAAGTGGGTCTCGCTCGACAACCGTTACGTGCCGCCGCTCTTCATCACACTTATTCTGCTGGCCGGGCAGTTCTCTTACGGAATACTGGAGAGCTATGAGCGGACACTGCTTGCTATTGGTACGTCTATTGCCCTGGAGTTGATTCTCGGTCGCATTTTTCTCGGTAAATGGTTGAACCTGGCCAGCGCATACATCACCGGCATCAGTGTTGGAATCCTTGTGCGTTCTCCCGCTTTCTGGCCCTTCGCTGTCGCAGCCGCGCTCGCGATTACTTCGAAGTATGTGTTGCGCTACAAGGGCCGTCATCTCTGGAACCCGTCCAACTTTGGTATTAGTGTGTTGCTCTTCCTGTTGCCCGCCAGCGTAGCGATGCTCAGCATCCAATGGGGTAACAACATGGCCTCAATGGCGGTGATCTGGGTGCTTGGCTCGATCATCATCTGGCGGCTGCACCGTTTTCACATCAGCGCAACCTATGTCATCTCGTTCCTGGTACTGGCAGTCGTTCGCTCCTGGATCATTCATGAGCCCTGGCTCTCAGAGGTATCTCCCATCACGGGCCCCGAGTATCAGCTCTTCATCTTCTTCATGATTACGGATCCCAAGACCACCGTGCGGTCCAAGAAAGGTCAGTCCATCGTGGCCTTCCTGGTTGCGCTTCTAGAGATGTTTTTCCGTCTCGACCAAAGCATCTACGCCGAGCTCTACGCCCTGTTCTGGGTAGGACCGATCGCACTACTCATCGAGATGTGGCTCGATTTCCGTCGGGCGAAATCCGCGCCGGCCGAAACCCCGGCTTTCGCGACCGCCCCTGGCGCGTCGCAGCAATCCGTGCTCTGAAGGAGTGTTCTTGAACTCTCGGTTCCCGAAACTTGCATTCTGTGTCTTGGTTATTGTTGCGGCGTCGGTGGGCGGCTGCAAATCGAAACAGACTTCCACAGAGAAGCATTCCGCGGCAGCGGAATCAACTCCTGCGCCCCAAGCCCCAGCGCCGCCCGCCGGCGTTGCGCCCGATGCAACTCGCCCGTCGGGTCCGATTCAATTCACCGATATCACTGCGCAGGCCGGAATCCGCTTCGTCCGCAACAGCGGGGCCTTCGGCAAGAAGTATCTCCCCGAGACCATGGGCAGTGGCGTCTGCTTCATCGACTACGACAACGACGGCTGGCAGGATATCCTCTTCGTCAACTCAATGGACTGGCCGGGGCACAAGATTCACAAGTCCTACCCGGCGCTTTATCACAACAACCACGACGGCACCTTCACCGACGTTACTGCCAAGGCCGGACTCGACGTGGAAATGTACGGTATGGGTTGCGCCGTCGGTGATTTCGACAACGACGGCAATGACGATATTTACATCACCGCCCTCGACCACAACCACCTGTTCCACAATCTCGGCAATGGCCGGCTCGCAGACGTGACCGCGCAAGCCGGAGTTGGTTCGTCTGGATTCTCGACGAGCGCTGCCTGGTTCGACTTCGACAACGACGGCAAGCTCGACCTCGTCGTCGATCACTATGTTGATTGGTCCATAGCGAACGACAAGTTCTGCTCCCTCGACGAAAGCCACAAGTCGTACTGCACGCCGGAACTCTACAAGGGCGAAAGCATCACGCTTTATCACAACCTGGGCCATGGGCGCTTCAAAGACGTGACCACCGCGGCCGGTCTCAACGATCCAACGGACAAAGCTCTCGGCATCGCGCTCATTGATTACGACAATGACGGCTGGATGGATCTCTTAATCACAAATGACACACAACCTAACAAGCTTTACCGCAATAATCACAACGGAACCTTCGAAGAAACAGGCGTAGCTACTGGATTAGCTTACAGCGACGCGGGTAAAGCACGTGCCGGTATGGGAACTGATGCCGGCGACTACGACAACTCCGGGCGCCAGAGCCTCGTCATAGGCAATTTCACCAATGAGAGCATCGCCCTCTACCACAACGATGGAGACGGCCTCTTTACCAACGTTGCCTCGAATGAAGGCATCGAGCTCCCATCCGCAAAGTCGCTGACATTTGCAGCCCTCTTCTTCGACTACAACCTCGACGGCCTTCCCGACATCTTCGCCCTCAATGGTCACGTTGCCGACGACATCCGCGTCGTGCAGCCGTCACTCTCTTATGCCGAGCCGCCACTCCTCTTCCGCAATCTTGGCCACGGAAAGTTTGAGGATGTGTCAACGAAGGTCGGGTCCGATCTCCGGGAACCGATTGTCGGGCGTGGTGCTGCCTACGCCGACATCGATAATGACGGAGATCTGGACCTTGTCCTCACGACCAGCAACGGTCCTGCGCGCCTGCTACGCAACGATGGCGCCAACCAGCACGATATGCTTCGCGTGAAGATGATCGGCGCTCGTTCGAATCGGGATGCCATCGGAGCGCGTGTTCTGCTTACAACATCCACCGGTCAGCGCACGAGTGCAATGGTCAAAAGCGGATCGAGCTATCTCTCGCAGAGCGAGCTGCCTCTCACGTTTGGCCTCGGCAAGCCGGATCCGAACAGGCGAATTAGCCTGGAAATCCGTTGGCCCGGCGGTCAAAGGGAAACCATCAGCGATATTCACCCTGACCAGTTCATCACGGTAAAGGAAGGAGCAGGCATGGTTGCGGCACAGCCTATTCAATTCACGGTCGCGCCGGTGAAGAAGTAGCGGCGTTGAAGCCACACCGCTCCAACATCTCCAACACCTCGTCGCGGCTTGCACCCACCTTATGGGCTGCGCGCAACAGGTCCTCCGCATCCACCGGATACCAATTGCGACGCGCGGAGTTTGTCAGTCCCGCTACGTTCACCGGCTCAATCACCCGTCGAATCTCTTCGATGATTGCCTCTGAATCTGCCTCGCTATGGGCGGCGCGCGCCCGCTCCAACACTCGAGTACACGCTGCCCCAAACTGCGGATGATCTTGGAGCAAGAAGGAAGGTGCGAGCTGTGGCCGTCCCAGCCGCCGTGCTGTCTCGGCATAGCTCGCCGCAGCAAAATAGAGCAGAGACACCGCCGAGAACAGCGGAAAGTTTCCAAAATTTGCGTACAGTGCGCCAATCAGCCGCGCCGTAGCCAGGAGTTCCGCCTCAGTCTGCGTCGCATATTCATTGAGCCGGGTCGCGAAGCTCTCCGCCCCCCAATCGTCCTCGAAGATATTGGCCAACCGCGTTACGCCCAGCAACGTTAAGGGAAACCCCGTCGAAAACAGCGGATCGACAAATCCTGCGGCCGAAGGCAGCAACACCCAATTCCGCCCGCTGATTCTCGCACTGCGAAATCCCAGCCGCGGAATATTCCGGAAAGACTGCACTGCCTTTGCATCCTGAAACTGCTCGCGCAATATGGGAATGCGATGCAGCACGCGCTCCCAAGCCGCTTCACCATCTATCAGTCGCAACTCTTTCGCAAGTCCCTCCGTAGCAGCAATGCCCGCGCTGGTCACACCGTTGGAAAAGCGCAGCACCCAGATCCACCCGCCATCGAACACATGGTGGACCGCCGCATCATCCACTGGAAACGGCGGCTCGTCCTCCATTGTGACACCGCCAGTCTGATCAAGCCGGTGCACTCCAGAGAAATGGCTGTACAGCGCCGCTGTCGCGGGGGCGCCTGGCAGTTCAAGCTCCCCCAATCCCAGGGCACGATGAAGAAACCCGCGCGGTCCGGTCGCATCCACCACAAACCGCGCCGAAAACTCGATTACGCAACCGTGGCGCGTGCCGGTCAACCGAACATCCAGTCCCTCCTCGGCAATCGCTCGTAGCTCCACTTCGTCCAGATAAACGACGCCCAAACGCTGCGCTTCTTCCGCCAGGTACGCATCGAAGTCCGCCCGATACCAGTGCATGTCGGCGATCGCATCATGAGGACTTGCCGCGACCAGGAGCTGACTTTCTCGAGCGACCGGCCCTGCGTGTCCTGGCGCGTGATAAAAGAAGCTGAACCCTCTCTTCAATCCGCACGCCAGCTCCGGATGATTCTCCCGCCAGCTTCCCCATTTGCTCAGGGTGCGTATATTCGCGAGGTTATAGCGTGTTGCAAGTTCCTCCAGCAGCAGATTCGATAGAGGCGTCGAGGACTCTCCGATGACGACGCGGGGATGTCGCCCGCGCTCCAGGAGAATCACGCGCAGCCCAAGCCGCTGTGCGATCATCGCCATGAGCGACCCTGCAAAGCCAGACCCAATCACCGCGACGTCAAAGCGTTCCTTCAATCCGCCTCCCGAGATCGATCGCCGCACGCATCGCAATGCACTCCATCCGTCAAAGCCTGCAACAGGTTGATCTCCCTCATGCGCTGCACGCGCGCCTCAAAGCAGTGCACGCACTCCCGGCCTCGCTTCACATCCCAAAGATCTGTAAACACCCGCCCACGTCGCAGCCCCAACCCGTATGCCGCCGCATCCTCCAGTATTTTCAACTCGGGAGCGACGAACATCCCAGCCTCGGCCAGCGCTTCCATCGCGCCGTTGCCACCCCGCGTCGGAATCAGGGTCGCCGCAGTTGCAGCGCAATCAAACGCAAAATCCAGCGACCGCTTTGCCCAAAGTAGCGATTCTTCCACTTTCATGAATGGCGGCTGCACCAGGATAAATACGCGCAAGTCGATCGCGTAACTGCGCAAAAAAAGCGCAGCTTCACCAAACTGTTCCAGCGTCATCCGCTTGTTCAACTTCTCCAGTACATCCTGGTGAGCGGTCTCCAGCCCCATCGCCACTTCCAGCCGTCCTCGAAGAAAGTCGCGAAACGCAATACAGCGCCGGTTCACAAACGCCGGGTGGCACTCCACAATCACGCGCTCAAAACCGCGCACGCGGGACGCAATCGCCTCATAATCCTCTGGAGGAATCGCGCTTGGATCGAAGAAGCTGCCGCTGTTGTACAACTTCACGGAGCGCGCCGGCTCCAGGCGATTCAGTGCAAACTCAATCTGCTTCGGAATCGCTCCCACGGGCACTGATTTCGTCAGCGTGTTGCGCCACAGATCGCACATCGTGCAGCGAAATGGGCACTCGCGGTTGGTCAGAAAGATGGTAGCTACACGCTCAACCTGCCCGTCCGCACCACATTCTTCTTCCACGAAAAAGGCATATGGCTCATGAGCAGTCACCGCATTGCGCATTGGCCGCCGAAGCAGAATCCACTCGTCGCGGTTTGCTGCGCTCTCCGGAAAGACCGGCATCTCAAACATAAAGCGAAAGGAACTTCCGTCGATACTCTGCCTCTTGCCAAGGCAGCCGGCTTCGCAAGGCATCCTTTGCAATCGCTCCATGCTGAAAGCGTCGCTTCGGAAACACCGGCATCTTGAAGCCTGTGACCGCCGCGATTCCGCGCGATACGATGTCGCCTTTGAGCGCGTAGAGCTTCTCCACGCTGTATTCCGTCAGACTGATGAACGGGATCGCCTCTGCAACCGAAATGACATCCGGCCGCGTGTAGGGACTGAAGCCTGCAAAACCAAAATGATGAGCCGGAGCATAGGTCCGTGTATACGATCTGCTCAATCCTCCGCTGTATGTCAACGAATGCTTGATCTTGCCAACGCCCCAGCCTTCCTGGTAGAGCATGGGGTTGTTCACCACGCTGCGGATCGTCAGTTCCGGATTCTCCTCAATCGGATAGTCCTTCAGGTTCTCATCGCCGCCGTCTCCATCAATCAGGTACTTCCAGTCCGGGTACCGCTCGCGAATACCGCGGCAAAGCGCCACTGCCATCGTGGCCGATTCCACATCCAGCGACTTATAATCCTCCACGATTCGAATTGTCTCTTCCATGTTCAATGCCGCAACGTCTACTTCGATGAGTTCCAGGAACAGTCCCAATCCCAAAGAATCGAGGAATGCCCGCGCCTGCTCTACGTCCGGTCCGCGGCCCAAATCAAGCACAAACGCCTTCAGCCGGCTCGGACTCATCCCCAGCTTCTGCATCACGAAATATGTTGTCAGGAACACGCTGCCGCTATCGATTCCGCCCGAAAAGCAAATGCCGATCGGGTCCTGCGTCGGCACTCGCTGCAGCCACTGCGAAATCTCTTCCGCCAGCGCTCCGATATAGGCTTTTCCGATCTCATCCAGATTTGCCGGCAAAGAGCCGGATACCGGCGTGAAGAATCGCGTGTAGGTTGGATCGGGATCCGGACATCCCACTAATTGCAACTCCACGATGTAATGTGCTGGGACCATGCGGGTGTAACTCGGATGAAACTGTCCCGCGAGTCCTTCGCTCCTTAGCCAGTCGCAGATCGCGTCAATGCGTTGCGCCACAACCAGCACTGGTCCCTCCTGCCGCTTAGCCAGGAAATAACGCATAGGCCGGTCGAGCGACCGCGCCATCCTCACTGTCTTGCCATCGCGCACTACCAGCGCAAACGATCCGTGGATTCCACGCACGGACTCCGGAATACCTGAATGCAGTCGCACACGCGCTTCGTCCACCGTCAGATTGAATAGCTGATTCGCGTCCGGATCGACGAGGTCAACCACCCGTTCTACATAGTGATCCATCGTTAGAGCCCCCAAGGGATTCTTCCGTCTTCAGTTTACCCGCAGCAGCAGGACGATTTGCGCCGGTCAAGGGCCGCCCGGCCACTCCTTTCCTCACACGTCGTGCACCGCGCCAGGCACTTGTCTGTCCACCCTTCGGATGAGTCACGACTCCACCGAACCTCTCATGCCGACCGCACCTCTTTCTCTCTACAGTAAAAAGCGCCATCACATAGGCAGAAATGCACGCAGATAGATTAGTCGCAATCTAAGCGGCGAATCCTTGAACACAGGATGGCCACGTTTTCCCCGAGTAATCGTGCCGCATATTCTTTGGAGGTCCAGACTGCTATGAATCCCTTCCGGACGGGCGCTGGTTGCGCGCGCCGTATCTTTCTATCCACTGCGTGCTTGCCGTTGGCTGTCCTCGTAGCTTTGGCTGTTCCTCGTGCCGTGGCACAATCCGCATCGGCCTCCAAGTCTCCTGTCACTGTCTTTGTCTACGACCGGACCCGGATGGATGCATGGCAATGGTTCGCTGCACCGCCGTACGCGAACAGCTATGCCTACGTACAGACCTTACAGCGGCTGGGAATGTCACAGCATCTCCATCGCTGGGACTGGGAACTCGAACTTTCGCAGCCGAGCGTTCTGGACGCGCCCGATAACGCCGTTTCGCCGGTAACCGCTCAGGGCCAGTTGGGTCTGGGCGGAACCTATTATGCATCGAACGGCAACAACTCTTATCCTGCCGCCGCGTTTCTCAAACAGGGATTCGCGCGGTTCGACGGCGAAGGTAAAAACCTTCGCGTGGGCCGCTTCGAGTTCTTTGATGGCGAGGAGACGAAACCCAAAAACCCCGCTCTAGCCTGGCTGCAGAGCAGCCGCACCTCAAATCGACTGATAAGTAACTTCGGTTTCACCAACGCCCAACGTAGCTTCGATGGCCTTGATGGACAGTTGCAACTCGGTAGTTGGAATGTGACCGCCATGGCAGCGCGGAGCGACCAGGGTGTGTTCAATATGAACGGCAATCCTGAGTTGAATGTCGATGTCCAATACCTGGCATTGACTCACCCCGAGGCGCGGGAACATGTCCTTTGGCGTGCCTTCGCCATCGGCTACCACGACGGCCGTACGGGCATAGCCAAGACGGACAACCGCCCTCTGCCGGTGCGTTCGGCAGAGCACACGAACATTCGGGTTGGCACCTACGGCGGCAACCTTACAGCAGCCATTCCCGCGGGGCCAGGCCAGTTTGACTTTCTCTTCTGGGGCGCTGTGCAGAACGGCCGGTGGGGCTCCCAGGATCACAGAGCCGGAGCCACCGCTCTCGAAGGCGGTTACCGCTTCGGAAAGCAGGCTGCAGCGCCGTGGTTACGCGGAGGCTGGTTCCGTTCTACCGGTGACAACAATGCCGCCGACGGCACGCATAACACATTCTTCCAGCTGCTTCCCACGCCCCGCCTTTACGCGCGCTTGCCTTTCTACAACTTGATGAACAGCACGGACGAGTTTGTGCAGGTGATGGAGAAGCCGGTTAAGCGGCTCGCCTTCCGTTCGGATCTGCACTGGCTACAGCTCACCTCGGGAAAAGATCTTTGGTATGCGGGTGGAGGCGCCTTCGACAACAAGGTCTTCGGCTTCTCCGCACACCCTGCAAACGGCCACACTTCGCTTGCATCCGTGGCCGACATCAGCGCAGACTGGCAGACTACGAAAAATGTCAACGTAAACTTCTACTACGCCTATTCCCAAGGGAAGTCAGTGGTTGCTGCAATTTATCCGTCCGATCGCAACATGCAGTTCGGGTATGTTGAGTTCGTCTACCACTGGAGTTCCGCTCCAGCGGGAAAGAAGTAGCCGGAAGGATCAGCGTCGTGCCGCATTCATGGCGGCGAGAGACTCCTTCACCGTGGGCCTAGCGCCGGTCGAGATGTCCTGGCTGCGCCGCTTATGAAATTGTGACAGGATGGCGTTGGCGGAAGCCAGTGCTGCAATGCGCTCGACATAAGCGGCAAGCCTGGCTCCAGGTAAGGCACAAAGAACAAGATCGGCCGTGAACGCATCCACGTATGCGCGAGCTCCGCAGCAGCCGAGGCTTAGCGCGGCAAGGCCTGTGTTGGCGACGTGGGGAATTACCGCGCAGGCGGGGCGTCCCAAGGCAGGAGGGTTCCGATGCTCCACTTGCTGCACGGCTTCGCTGATGATCAGTGCCTGGCTCGCATCGCCGAAGAGAAGGACGACCTCCGGGGGAAGCGGCGACTGCGCCAGCGGTGCATAAACGACGTGCTTCGGACGCCTGTTGAGGACAGAGATGAGTGGCAGATCCTCTGGCGTGACGTAGCCGAGGCTGCCAAAAACAGCAAGCGACTCTTCCAGCTCACGCTGCTCCGCGTCGGACAATTCAAGGTTGTGGGTGTAGCTGCCCACTGCGCAAAGCGCATGGTCGGCGGACAAAGTGGCAAAGGGAGCCGTAGCCGCTTCACGCCAGAATTGGCATCCGGCGGGCGCATGCCCCTGGTGGGCGGGCACCGATGCGGGAACCGAGTCAGGGAAGCAGACGGCTACTGGCGGCTGGGCAAGTCGGAGGCTGCGGTCGAGTGTCTCAGCAAGTTGGGAGTAAGACGTATCCATGCCAGAATTCCTTTTTGTGTAATGGGTTATAAGTGGACGAGCGGTCTCTGGCCTATGAGCGCCAGATATACGTGCGACTGCTGCGAGTGAGATGTGAACCGGGTGATCGAAAACTCTCTCTCTGCTGATTCAGCTCATTTTGTCATCGGCGGTAAAGCCGAGTTCGGCAATTGTCGAGCGAAGCGCATTCTGACTCACAAGATCCGGATGATATTGAATTTTCACCATACCCTGCGGGTAGGTCGCAACCGCTGCGATTACGCCTTTCTCTCGGCGGAGCAACGTTTCAAGCCCTACGGCACAGGTCACGCAGGTGAATCCGCGGACATGCCATGTGACGGTCGGGACCTGCTCTGCGCCTGCTGTAGATGTTGGACCTTCGCGGACCGCGTCCAGAGCTCCGAACGACGCGAGGCCTGTGGCTCCGGTGAGAGTGGCGAGTTTAATGAATTGCCGCCGAATCATGGAAGTCTCTCCTGAGAACGGGGAATATTATTTGGCGACGGCGTCGCCGGGTTCATATTTCCAGGAAGTTTCGATGGTGGCATGATCGGCGAACCGGAGGTCCGTGTAAGCGCTGAACGGGATCTTGACGTTAAGCACGCCGGTCTGGATCATCATGTCGCGAACTTCGTCGAAGTCGTCTTTCTGCGGCTCGAGCAGGTTGTAGCGGATGCGGGACATTGGCTTGGTCAGCGCCCAGCGCAGCAGTTCCGGCTTCTGGTGATAGTAGTAGCGACCAACGAAGTCGGCGGCATCGACGCGGTGGGGCCGACTGGCATCCAGCCACAGACCTGAGCGCGCGATGCCGTCCACCAGCACCTGGACGACTTCAGGACGATTCTGAATCAGATCTTCGCGGGCCACCAGAATGCATGACATGTAGTTGGGCCAGTATTTATCTGCGTAAAACAGAATGCGGCCATAACCTCCCATTTCGGCCTGCGAGGGAAATGGCTCCCCCATCACAAAGGCGTCGATGGCCTTGGCCTCGAGTGCGCCCGAGACGTCGGGCGGAGCCATCTCAACCATCTTCAGAGAATCGGGCTTCATTCCATAAGCCTGCATGGCCCGAAAGAGCAGAAGCCGCTCGTCGGAGAACCGGCTGGGGATGGCGATGATCTTGCCGCGCAGCTGGCCGAAATTTGTGACCGGGCCATCCTTGCGCACAACCACGGCGCTTCCGTTGCGATGGCCGAGATAAACGACCTTGATGGGGACGCCCTGCGCCGCCAGCGCGACGGCCATGGGAGCCACAATGAAGGCGGCCTGTATCTTGTTGGCGATGAGCGCTTCCTTCAGTTCCGGAAATCCCTGGAACATGCGCGGGAGAAACATTTCGCCGCTCTCAGAGTATTTCGATATGTAATCGGTGACCGGACAGGTGAGCTGGCAGGTCACGGGAATATAACCGACGATGATCTTCTGTTTTGCGGGCGGCAGGTAGCCGTTGAGCACGGCTGGCCAGTTGACGTTCAGCCAGCCATGGAGGCTGGAGACAACCGCCAGCCACACGACGCCACCGACAATCACCTTGGAGCTGAGCTTCCAGGCCTGCACGCGGACAATGCTTTTAAGTTTCACTACGGAACCCCCAACGGATAGGCTTAATGGTTTCCAGCCGCCGGAACAGCGCATCGAGGATCAGTCCGATCACGCCGATCAGGAGCATGGCTCCGACCACCAGGTCGTAGCGCTTACCGGAGTTGCGGGAATCGATGATGAGAAAGCCCAGTCCTGAGTCGACGGCGATCATTTCGCCGGCCACTACAACGAGCCAGCCAATCCCCAAAGCGATTCGCAGGCCCACGAGGATCTGGGGAAGCGCCGCTGGAAACACAACATGGGCCAGGATCTGAGGAGGAGTAAGTCCGAAGTTGCTGCCGGCACGCCGGTAAATCAGCGGAACATTGGCCACCGAATCAACGCACGTGACGACAATGGGGAAAAAGGCGCCGAGAAAAACGAGGAAGACGGCGGCATCGTCGCCCACGCCGAAGAAGAGGATGGCAACCGGAATCCAGGCAATCGGGCTGATGGGGCGAAGGATCTGAACCACCGGATTCATAATCTGGTTCAGCACGGGATACCAGCCGAACAGCAGTCCAAGCAGGATACCAAGACCAACCGCGGCAAAGTAGCCGATGGCGACGCGGCGCAATGAATCAACAATGTCGTGCCACAGGACGCCCCCGTGGATCAATTGAGCCAGGCCTCGCTCGACCTCGCCCGGCGAAGGGAAGACTCGAGTACCCGTCCAGACCACCAAGTACCGCCACAACAAGAGGAAGAGAGCAGTGGCAAGGATTGGCCAGAGCCAGCGTTCCGTTTTGTGTACGCTGCCGAGGTCGCTCATAGCCGGTGCGCCAATCCAATCTGGCTGAGGATGCCGTCGCGCAACTCGAGATAGTGCGGTGAACTGATGTCGCGGGGATGTGGAACATCGATGGGGACGATCTGCCGGATGCGACCGGGGCGCGCACTCATCACTACGACGCGGTCCGCCAGTTGGACGGCCTCGTCAATGTCGTGGGTGACAAAAAGAATCGTCTTGCGCTCAGCCTGCCAGATCCGCAGCAGTTCGATGCGCATGATCATGCGGGTAATGGAATCGAGCGCTCCGAATGGTTCGTCAAGAAACATCACGTCGGGATTGACCGCCAGGGCTCGGGCCACCTCGACTCTCTGTTTCATGCCACCCGATAGTTCGTGCGGATACGACTTCTCGAAGCCTTCCAGCCCTACCATCTGGATGTAGTGATCCACACGCTGCGCCCGCTGTTGGCTGGAAAGTTTGCGCAGGCCAAAACCGATGTTTCCCTCGACGGTCAGCCACGGAAATACACCGCGCTCCTGGAAGACGAAGATGCGGCGCGGGTCGGGGCCACGCACAATCTCTCCATCGATGCGAATGGCTCCGCTGGTGGGCTTCAAAAAGCCCGCCATCGCACTGAGCAGGGTCGACTTGCCGCAGCCAGACGGACCCAGCAGGCACACAAATTCCCCGTCGTTAACTTCGAGATCGATGTTCTCTAGCACCGGCAGGATTCTCCCGTCGCGCAGGAAAGTCATGCCCACGTTCTCGGTCTGCAACTTGACCTGCTGGCCGGGCATTGGCGGCTCGGCTGCCGTTTCCACTCGTGTGGATGCACACATCACTGTTTCTCCTCAAAACCCCAGCGCAGCGCATTGGAGCGCTCCAGCGAGCGAACCCCATTGTCAAGCAAGAGTCCCACTACTCCGATAATGACCATGCCGGCCACCACCAGGTCGTAGCGATTGCCCGCGTTGCGGGCGTCCACAATCAGAAAGCCAAGCCCGGAGTTCACGGCGATCATTTCAGCCGCCACCACCACCAGCCACGCAATGCCAAGCGTGATGCGCAGGCCCGTCATCAGACGCGGAACGATTGCCGGAAACAGAATCTTTCGCATCAGGACAATCGGTCCCAGTCCGAAATTGCGACCTGCATTGATATACACGGCAGGCACGCTCTGCACCGCGTTGATGACAGTGAGAAGCAGCGGCAGGAAACAGCCTACAAAGATCAAAAAGACCGCAGCCAGATCGCCCACGCCGAACCAGAGAATTGCGATCGGAATCCAGGCCAGCGGCGAAATAGGGCGAAGGATCTGAAGGATCGGGTTCAGGGCCATTTCCGCGCGCCGGTACCAGCCGATCGCAAGCCCGAGCGGCACGGCAACCAAGACCGCGAGGAAAAATCCCCAGGTGACGCGAAATACCGATGCCACGATATATCGGACGATCAGCCCGCGCGGAAACAGGTCTGCAATGCCAAGTGCCGTCTTCCAAGGTCCCGGCAGCAGCATTTGAGGATGCAGAGAGACCGCCAACTGCCAGGCTCCCAGCAGCGCAAGAATGAAAATAGCAGGCCTCAGCCAGGAGAATGATTTCAAAGGTCTCTACCCGTTTCAGTGCTTTACACATCCCAAAAGAATGTGACCTAGATCACCGCGAGTGTAAACAGAAGTGCTGCTGACTGCCTCCTCCGAAGGGTGGAGACGTTGGCCGGAAAAGCAGGATAAACGAGAGCACAGATGGTGAGTTCGAGTCTGATCAACCACGTGAGTGAATGTAGCCGTGTCGATGGAGAACGTGAATTTTCCTGTTTCGCTCTCGACCGAGTTGGAGTGAGTCTCAGACACAAAGGCCGATAGCCAGCACGCGCTGGCCTCCGGCTAGGTCCTGTGAAATACTACAGCCGCACTTCAGAGTGTTCTTTCGCCCGAAAGGGACGTCTGAAGGTGGAGCTTTGGGAGTTCTGGTAATTCTGGGAAAAGGCAGTACAGTGACCGTACAGTAGATTTGGCAATTCTCGAAATCATGCCAATTCGTGCATTCTCAGAATCAATAAGTTGAGTGTTTTCAGCATTCATCTCCGGTTCGACTCCCGCCGCCTCCACCAACTCCTATCTCGTTCATATTAAGTATCTTACTTGGTATCATACAAAAAATCGGCCCAAGCAGGCTCCGTTTCTTGTACGAATGAAGAAATGTCACAATATCTTATTAATTCCATGATGGTTATCGCGCTTTGACGCGGACGGATTTCCGCTTGGAGTCAGATGGAGATTGCAGCACTACCGGCGATGCAATCTGGCTGCAGCACCTTGCCTGCGCCACTTTGCCAGCAACTCTTCAACTTTGCCTGCGATCTGACGGCGTGCATCGGCGCGGTTCACACCGCTTGCCAACAGCTCATCGTTGGGAATATGTGGTTGTGGCGAACTGCGCCAACCGCCAGGGTCAGCGCCTTTTCGTCAAGATTTCGACCCGCCTCCGAACGGCCAACGCGGCCACTTTCGCGGACAGCGGTGTGTTCGGCAGCGGCTGCAACTTCGGCCGCCCGACAACTTGGGGAACATCTCCGCAATCAGCTCGGTCATCTGCGCAACCAGTTTGCAGTTCTGTTCGCCACCCTGCACTACAGCCCGTGCCCTTGCTGCTGCCTGCTCGTTGGCGTCCTGAACGCATTCCTGCTCGGCCTCTGAAGCGCTTTCTCTTCTGCCAGAACGCCTTTTGTAGCTCGTAGCGCATACGAGCCCCGTTGAAGTGCACGACAACGGCGATTCGCTTGCTGCACTGTTAGTACCGTCGCGTCAGAGCTGTGTCGCCAGCCGGAAGAAACTCCAAGCCGCCAAAGCGCGCACAGTGAAGGCAAAGCGGCTGGTCCGCCTCCATCAAGAGCATGGAACCCTGCGCGATCTCCGCTCCGCATTCCGAGCATTGTGCGTCGCGCAGATTCAGAAACACGACCGGCTGCGGAACCTTTTCGAGCTTCTCCTGAAGTTTCTGCTGCTTACGTTCGGGGAGCGCGAGCGATACGTAGCACGTGCGGAAGATCTTTTCGATATGGGGGGCGGGGCTGCTGAAAAACTGCAAGGGCATAGTTTCTGACCGGACAGGTCGCACGTATCGGCTTCAATTGGCTTGAGGCCTTTTTTATGCGCCAAGCGCAGGAAGATCGCTATGCACGGAGAGATTTTGTTCGGATTTCCCTGAATCCCGGACTACAGAAAATCGATGCGGCCCTTGCGCCAAGAGTCGACCGCAGAGGATGCTAAAAGTCCCATCCCACACAACACATCGATGAAGCTGACGCCTCTGCTGCGCGATAGACGCGCTCTTCGAGCTTCGTCTGAATTCGAATTTCCATGGTGTGCCCCGTGAGAAATCGCGCCTAGCCGTAATACTGTTCACTTAACGATCCTAATGGCCTTGCGAATGTCCATCATAGGCAAGGGTTGACGTTGCGCGGGCGGACGGGAAGTTGCTCATCTTGCGCTTCACGCCGCAGGGATTGCGGCGATTGCGGCTGGAGACGACGCGTTCCTGATAGGATCTCGTCCAGAACCGCGTTATGAAATGTTCTCCTCTGCTGAGTTGGGAATAGCACCGTAGACGTTGAGCTTGCGCCGAATTACGCGCACCTCGTGAAGGAACGAGAGCCTGTCGGGATCTTTTGTCAGCCTTGAGAGCAGCCTCGTGCATCAGGCCGCGGATGGCGAAGTGGGCCATCATGAGGCCGTAAAACTCCTGACGCACCAGATCGGGGGTTTTGCTGCGCAGCACGATGTGGGCGCCGCGCAGATGGGTCTTGAGTTCGTCGAACGCGGTTTCTATTTCCCATCGCTCGTGATAGAGAGCCGCCAACTCGCCGGCTGGGGCCTTGCCGGGATCGAGGATGGTAGTTGCCAGACGATAGATCGGGTCGGAGCCCTCAATTCCCTCCAGGCGGTAATCGATCACCCGCAGCACGATCCCGTTGGTTTTATGCCGCCAGTCCCGCTCCGAAGGATAGACGCGGCTCAAATAGGAGCCATCAGCTAGAAGTTTTTCGTGGGCCATGCGCATATTCTTTTTCATCCGCCAGAGCAGGTCCGCGCCTGTTCCTCGCGCCAGTTTCCATATTTCGAAGCCAAAGAAACTTCGATCAGCCAGACAGAGCATGCCCTTTGCCAGGCGCGGAAGCACCGTTTTGGCTAAGGTGATCTCGCCCGTTCGGTAACTGTCCATCTGGCTGCCAAACAGTACGTGGGTGCCGTTCTCCACCAAGGATACGAAACGAATCTGAGGATATGCGCTCGTGCCACGGCTGGCTCCGGGGCGAGAGAAAGCCTCTTCGTTGGCCTTCTCGTCAGCTATATCGAAAGTACTGCCATCCAGGCTCACCAGCCGCCAGGTCCGATACCACGCGCCACGCGTAACCCGCACCGCGATGGGCTTAACCAACTCATCGTGCAACTGCTGCAGAGGCTCCCAGCCGAGACGCCGCGCGGGCCTGAGAGATGCTCGACTTGCCTGCCACACGCACCACGGCCGACGGATCCCGAAGCCTCTGCACTCCTTCCAATAGACAACGCAATACCTCGCGATAGGACGATTGCATGTAAAGCGCAAGGGCAATGACGTAGTAGACAACTACCTGGGCTGGAAAGTCGCGTTGACGAATGCTGGCCTTGTCCGTCCGGGCCAGCACCGCACCGATGGCCGAATCGGGAAACGTCTTGGTGATCACGCCAAGACTGATGTAGTCCGTGATCCGCGCACCCGGAGGAAGTTCCGCAACCGTACGCGCCAACGATGGCCTCCTGTCCTTGCCTTATACAGAAGGCCACAGATTTCATTAAGTAAACAGGATTACGGCTAGAAGTCAATCTTGCGGTTCGGATACCAGGTGAGTTGAATGTTGGTCGTGGTCACCGTCTGCTGGCCAGGAAGGTAGGTCGGCGCCTTGTAATGCTCAAGAGTAAAGCTTCCATTAATCTCAAAATCCTGGCGGATGCGTTTCACAACCCGCACACTCAGATCGTTCAAAGTTGTTCCGTACTCCGTCGTTGAGGTCGCGATGAAGTCTTTAGCGGCCTTTTGATTGCGGGCGCTCACCTGGATCCATTCCTTCCCGCTCAAGTGGTACGTAACCCAGGTCTGTCCACCTTTTCCTTCGCGGCCGATCCAGTCGCCAAAGATCTGGCCATTGTTTGTGTAGCCTTGCCTCTGAATGCCCTCCCAATACATAAAGTGTCCGCCGCTACTCGTAGAAACGGGCGGTTCAGTGTACACAGCCTCAGCACGAACATCGAGCCTAGGCGCGCCGGGAATGTGGGAGAGATAGAGGCCGGGGCGCCACGCCGCACGGCGCGGTGCATCGATAGGCGAGATATCGTCGTGCACCTCTCCGTCAGCGTAAAGCGTCAGCCAGTTGCGTAAGAAGGGAAGCCGGTACGAAAAATCAAAGGCACCGAAGCGAGCTCCAGGATCGGCGCGGCCGTTTTTTTCGTTGGGCCCGGTCGACCCCGGCCCTCCGGGAGCTGTCGTACTGAAGAAGCTCTTCAGAAAGGAATGGAGCGTGATCGGTCCATGGCCTTTGCCTCCCCAGATAGCGGTTCGCTCGAACCCGAATTCAAGATTGGCGGTTGGTCGGAAACTAAGCTTCTCCACGTGTACCCATGGATTGCCAGGATTGATCACATTGGGAATGTTGGGCGATGGGTTTGCCTCATAAGCGGGGTTGGGCATGAACAGGTGCCCGTGCAGTGCGCCTACCAGAAACTCATATCGGAATGGCCCAGTGAGGCTAGAAAGCAGCGGGACACGGAGTGGTTCGACGCGATTAATTTCGAAGGCATAGATATTCTCGGCATTATTCGAGTAGGCGAATGACGCTCCCTGCGCAGGTCCAAGCCACTGATCGACCTTGCCGAACGAGACCTCGTGATTCCATACATTTGCAGAGACGTACGCTTCCATCAAGCGGCCATGCGCCGTGGAAGAGATCGGCCCCATTGGAATCGTGGCTTGCGGATAGTAATGAGTGGTCTGGCCGGTCGAGGGATCGGTGTAGAGTGTCTGATCAATTGCCGAGAGAGTATTGGAAAGTGCGCTGGAGTAGCCAGTCGCCGATGGTGCACCCTGAAACTCGCTCCGCGCATACAGCGTGAAACGCCCAGCGGTCACATAGCCACTGAGGCCTGAATAGTTGTTCAGACCATTCTCGAAAGGTCGACCGTAGTCGTTGACCAGCGTCGAACCGAGATGGAAGCTGTCCCGAAGCGGCGTACCGGAAATACCGCGAAAAGCCGAGTAGGCGGACTCGAGACGTAGGTAATTTGCAGGCCCGGCACACGGATCCACAATGTCGGGCTTCAGTTCACGTTTGAGGGCGTCGTGAATTTGCTGTGCTTGAACAGTGATTGCGCTGGGACTCGAATCCGCAAGTCGGTCCTCAACATCGCTTAAAATCTCAAGCACGTTCTTCCGGGTCCACGGCCGCATACCAAGATAAACATGATCAACAAATCCTATCGAATAAAGCCGAACAACAGCTGAGTACATCCAGCTGTCATCTGGTATGTACGGGGATCCGATTACCGCTTCGTCGCAGTCGGCCGCGATGGCTGTTTGTTGGCCCGCCGTGTTGATAGCGGCTGACTGGGTACCTGATGGGAGCTGACTTTGACCTTCAGCCTGCAAAACGAGACCCGTACAGATAAACAGGCCTTCCCATCCAGCAATTCCAACCAAAAGACTCGTTGCAGCGCGGTTCGAATTCATACTCCCAATCTACCATTCGGGAAGCATGGTCCCGCGAGGTATGTTCCGTACAGAAGATTGATTGACACGGAGGCGCTGCCTGTTTTGGTTTGCTTTCGAGGGTGCTGCGAAGAGACCAAAATGGGATTTCTTAGCCGAGAGATTCTCCTCATTGAGATCCCCGGAATAAGGGAGATAGCTTAGCCAGAACGAAGTCGCAGTCAAGGGCGGCGCCGTCGCCGCAAAGCGGTATGGACCTTGACGGCGATTTTCAACTCTGGCGCATAATGAGTCATGCACCTGGATCCTTTGAAATTGTTGTGATATATCTATACAGATATCCGTCCATATGAATAATCAGCAGCAGACTCCCATCCACGGCTATGCTCCTGGCGAGGCACACAAAGATGCCGGTCTTACTACTTGGACAAGCTCAGGAGTCAGAAGAGATAATATTGCCCTATCCATAATAACTGTCAATTATAACTCTGCTTCTTTGCTCGCCACGACCTTGTCGGCACTTAAGCCTTTTGCGGAGAATCCATCTATTGAGCTGATCGTTGTCGATGGTGGTTCTACGGACGAAAGCAAGTATGTAATCAACGAGTACAGGCGTCATATAGCACAGTTTGTATGCGAAAACGATAAAGGCATCTATGATGCTATGAATAAGGGTATCAAACTGTGCCTGGGAGATTGGATTTGGTTCGTTAACGCCGGAGACATCCCTGCAATCAAGCCCGATGAAGCTCTGGAAACTATCAAACATTCCCAGCAAGTAGCTGCGAATTACATATACTCGGACCTGCTAGTGGGTCAGAATCTACTGCGTCAGCAAGTCAATCTACGGTTCTTGGCATACAATACGATAAATCACCAAAACATAGTATACAGTAGAGGACTACTCTCCGGAGGGTTCGATTCAAGTTATCGATTCTGTGCTGACTATTCCCATCTTTTGAATGTATATGGACGACTCCGACCACTCAAATCGGTCCATCCTATCTGCAGATACGACTACACTGGGATCTCCAGCTTACCGAGTCGCTCAAGGCGCATAGCCATTTGGAACGAGCGATTGCGGGCGCAGGTGGAGTCGCCTTTAAATGTGGTCGTAAAGGCTTTATTTGTCTCCATTTCTATTTTGGCAATACTGGGAAAGTTGGTTCATCCAAGTATGGGCAAAACTCGCATACGCCAGTGAGGCTAATCATCTAAATGGAGATCCGACCGGTCCGCATTCCCCAGCGAGGGCCTTCCTCGTGACCTAATGGATGAGTCGGCCTCGTAGAAGCGAGTTGGTAAGCCCGCGACAAGGAAGAGAGGCCATGAAGATGGTTGCAAGCATCGGGCTGACAGGCTGACACTCCCAAACAGGACTTTCAGGTGCATGGAGCGGACAACTAGAGAACTCGGGTCGGCCGGTGCCGAGACGCAAGCTGGGGTGACGTTGTCATAAGGACGCAGTTAGTGAATGCTTCAGGTCCTGCCCTGCACTGCGCAATCTGAAGGTTAGGGGTCCAGGGGAAGCGCACTGACCATGCCGGAATCGTTTATACCTCGACGGAAGAGACTGTAAATGATGTGGACCCTGAGAGGTAGCGGCTGCGCAGCAGCGCAACCGCTACCGGGCATCACGCCTGATATCAACAATTTGCAGGCGGCGAACTGAGAACACGCGGACATGCCTGATACCCCTATATACTTGACCTTCAACATCTTTGGAAATGATGACCATGATCGATTCACTAATTTGCTTCATTCGAGAGCAGTATCGCAGCAACGGTTTCATTCCTCTGCATGCGCCAGTGTTCGGTGAGCGAGAGCAAAGGTATGTCTCAGAGACGATAAACTCCACACTCGTATCAAGCGTGGGACCGTACGTGGACCAGTTTGAGAAGGATATGGTGGAGTACACCGGTAGCGAGCGCACGGTCGCAATGGTGAATGGTACTGCGGCGCTTCATTTAGCGCTTCTGCTATCAGGAGTCAAAAGTGGGGATCTTGTCGTAACTCAACCATTGACTTTCATCGCGACTTGCAATGCGATTAGATACTGTGGCGCAGAGCCTTTGTTTATAGATGTTGAGAGACGCACGCTGGGTCTCTCTCCTGTGGCCCTATCGGAGTGGCTTGATGAGAACGCCTATCTTAGTGAAAACGGAGAATGTCGCACGAAGAACGGCAATCTTGTAATTCGAACCTGTGTTCCGATGCATACATTTGGCCATCCTGCTGATTTGGACGGCTTGGTTCGTGTATGTGGACACTGGAACATCGTTCTTGTGGAGGATGCAGCTGAGTCGTTGGGGAGTTTTTATAAAGGACGACATACAGGAACAGTTGGCGCGCTCGGTGCGTTGAGTTTCAATGGCAATAAAATTATTACCACCGGCGGCGGGGGGATGATTCTAACTAATGAGACACTCGGAGCCCGAGCCAAGCATTTAAGCACGACTGCCAAGAGACCGCACCCTTATCTATTTAGTCACGATGAGGTCGGCTACAACTACCGTCTCCCAAATTTGAATGCAGCATTAGGCTGCGCGCAGCTCGAACAACTAGAACAATTTATCGCTAATAAAAGAGATCTCGCGAATAGATACAGAGAGTTTTTGGGTGGAAGTGATATGAAGTTTATTGAAGAGCCTGAAAATTGTCGTTCCAATTATTGGCTGAACGCAGTCATCTGCGAAAGCGAAGCTCAACGGAATGCTCTTCTAATCGGAACTAACGAAAAGAACGTGATGACTCGTCCGATCTGGACATTGATGACACACTTGCCAATGTATGCAAACTGTCCAAAAGGAGAGCTACTAAATTCGGAGTGGTTAGAAGCCAGGATAGTCAACCTGCCGAGTAGCGTGCTGCCCAGTTGAAAGAGTAATGGGTGAGCATACAGTCAAAATACGACAGGCGAACAGAGTGCGAACATTGTAGTGAAAAGTGTGCGCACTATGATCGTAGCACTGTTCGACAGAATGAAACCAGGGATCGGAAAATGAAAGTATGAATGAGAAAAAGAGCACACTCATCATTGCAGAGATCGGCGTAAATCACAACGGTGATATAGGTTTGGCTAAAGAGATGGTAGCTGCTGCCAGGGAAACAGGTGTCGATGTTGTTAAATTCCAGACCTACAAAGCAGAAGAGGTGATGACAGACCAAACTCCGTTGGCCGGCTACATGAAGGGCCGCGATGAGAACTTTTTGGAACTCGCACGACGGCTAGAATTATCCTTCGAACAAACTCTTGAACTGCAGGCTTATGCAAATGATCTTGACGTGGAGTTTCTCTCGTCTCCGTTCGATGTCCCATCCTGCGATTTTCTTGGTGGTATAGGAATGCGACGTCTGAAGATCCCTTCGGGAGAAGCAGTCAATCCATTCTTATTGCGTAGCGCGGCGGCTACTAAATTACCACTAATTGTTTCAACCGGAATGGCTACGCAGTCAGAGATCCGCCGCTCACTAGATTTTCTGCAGTTTCACGGGAGTGGACCGATTACACTGTTGCACTGCACTACGCAATATCCTGCAGATCCAAAATTTTGCAACCTGCGCGCAATGGAAACAATGACACGTGAGTTTGGCTTGCCGGTTGGATTTTCTGATCACACATCAGGCATCGAGATTTCGCTAGCAGCCGCAGCACTGGGTGCAACTGTGATTGAAAAACACTTTACTCTCGACAAAAAATTGCCGGGACCTGATCAATTGGCCTCACTCGAGCCGCAGGAAATGCAGGCTCTGGTGATGGGAGTTCGAAAGATTGATATGGCACTTGGCAATGGCGAGAAGAGTCCATGGCCAGTAGAGATCGAAATAGCCAAAGTCGCCCGTAAGTCTGTGGTTGCTGCCCTTGCATTGCCTAAAGGGCACATAGTCAAAGAATCAGACTTAACGGCTAAGCGTCCAGGAACAGGTATACCGGCAATGGACGCTGATCGAGTTATCGGTCGAATTCTTGCACGTGATGTTGAAAAAAATGCCCTGATTGAGTGGTCTGATCTGGAACCGGTCTCATAAACATTTGAAGCGCAACATGGTGTCATTCTGGAGATGCTCTGAGCAACTCCGAGTGCGCTGATGGCATTGCGGCCAGCGCGTCGCGCGGATAATCGCGGAGTGCAAGTGCCCCCTTGCGAGGACGTAGCTTGCCTTGGCGGTCCAGATGAAGGTACTTGGGAGCTGATTCACATGTGCTTGGAGGAAGGACTTAGCCCGACGCGATCTCGTCAAGTTGTCGGATTTGCCGAAGCGGTATAAATGAGGAGACTGGCGGCGGGTTGTAATAGTCTATAACCACAGGGATTTTATATGCCTATTACGCTTGCTGCGCTTACGGTTGCTCGCTCGGATTTCGGGCGTATGGAAGCTTTATATCAAGCATTGAACACTTCCGGCCGTTACCGTCTCTCGCTGGCAGCCGGCGCAGGCCATCATGATCCTGGATTAGGGCGCACGCTCATCGATGTGGAACGGAGTGGCCTTCCATTGGACTACATCTTGCCGGTGGTTGATGGCGACAATGCCGAGCAGAGTGCCGCAGTATTAGGAGGTGTAGCCAAGTGGCTGGAACAGCGAAGACCTGATGCTCTGATGCTTTTGGGAGATCGCTTTGAAATGCTCTCTGCAGCGCAGGCCGCCACGCTAACACGTGTGCCTGTGATTCACATCGGCGGAGGCCACCTGACCTTGGGTGCAATTGATGAGCGTGTCCGTCATGCTCTATCCAAGCTGAGTGCACTGCACTTGGTAGCCTCAAAGGCGTGTGCCGACAGGGTGGCGGCACTGCACGAAGACCCGGCGACGATTTTCATTACCGGCGCTCCAGAGCTTGATGTCCTGGTAGGCGCAACGGTAATGTCGCGTGAAGCCTTTTGCGCTGAGGTCGGACTCGAGGCTGCACGGTCATTTCTGTTGGTTACAATTCATCCTGAAACGAATATCTCAAAGCAAGGGAATGAATGGTTTGCGCGCGAAGCGGCGTGTGCACTTTTCTCCTTGCCTCAGCAGATATTGATCACGGCACCGTGTGCGGATCCTGGTAATGAACCCTTTCTTGCACTATGCAAGGACCTTCCGCGTAGACGTAACGACTGTCGATATATCCCAAATTTAGGCCTGCGCAAATACGTGGCAGCTTTACATCACGCAGTTGCGATGCTCGGAAACTCCTCCTCCGGTATTATCGAAGCGGCGTCTGCTGGATTGCCCGTCGTGAATATCGGAGAACGTCAAGCCATGCGCGATCGGGCAAATAACGTTATTGACTGCGCGTTTGACTCCGCAGCGATTGTACAAGCAGTTGCTGCTGCTACAGACCAGACGTTTGTGCAACAGAGCCGTACAGTCGTTAATCCCTATGGCGATGGCAAGTTTGTAGAGAAAGCTATCGAGATCTTTGATCAACTCAACTGGCCTTTACGAGTCAGTAAACCTTGGTGCATCTCTCAGGCAACGGCTCATTTTCGCTCATGAATCTCTATTTTCTGAATGTCGGGCGGCGCTGCGAACTGGTGGAGGCCTTCTCGCGCGTGCTGCCCGCAGTCTCGCCGGGACTGATTTGGGGAAGTGATCCAAATCCGCTGGCACCGGGACTGGCTGTCGTCGATCGCCGCGTCAATTTAACCGAAATGATCGATAGCGATGAGTTTCTGAATTGCCTATGCGATTTTTTGGTCAGAGAAGGAATTGATCTTGTGATTCCGACAATCGATCCAGATCTGGTAAGGCTGGATCGATGGCGTTCTGTTTTGACTATGCGAGCACCCCGCGCTAGGCTATTATTGTCGTCTTCAAACGTTATTCGAATCGCGCGGGACAAGCGTCTTACTCGTGATGCGTTTGCTGATCTATGCGCAGAAACTCCAAGGGAGGTTGATCCCACAGCGGCGGACCTCAATTTCCCGTTATTCATCAAACCTGCCGCAGGTTCGGCTTCAGTCGGGGCGATGAGGGTCAACAGTGCCGAAGAACTGAGAGATCGTTTGGGCAAAACCACAGATCCTATGGTTGAGAACCTGGTTCTTGGCGAGGAGATTACGGTCGATGTGTTGCTAGATTTATACGGGAACCCACTGTGTGCCTCACCGCGTCGCCGACTTCAGGTGAGAAATGGGGAGGTGACGCGCGCGGTGATCGAGCGCAATCCCGAGTTGGAATCTCTTGCCATGTCGTTGGCCTCCGGCCTCGGTTGCATAGGTCCAGTCACGTTGCAGTTCCGAAATCCAGAGCGTGGACGCTGGGTCGCGATGGAAATCAACGCTCGCATGGGTGGCGGGCTTCCGCTAACGATTGCAGCAGGCGGCGATTGGCCTCGATGGATTCTTCAAATGGTGAATGGCGATAAGCCGAAGGTGGAGCCTACGTCCGTACACGACGGCACGCGCATGACGCGTGCTGACAGGTCTTTCTTTCTTCCGGCAGCCAATCAGGGAACTCCCCGCAAGCGTCTGGATAGATCACTGCCTCGCATCATCATTTTCGATATGGACGACACTCTGTACCCGGAAGCAGATTTCGTGCGCTCAGGCCATCGTGCGGTTGCCCAGCGCGTTTGGCAAGATCTGCGGGTCGATATCGAGCCAGAGCTGCGCCGCAGGTTTGCGGAAGGCCAGCGCGGAGATTTGATGACAGCAGCGTTGATATCACTGGGCATTGAAGTACCTGGGGACTATGTTGCTTCGGTCCTGGTTCCCACGTATCGGGAACATACGCCCGCGATCCACCCCTATTTGGAAACCATTCCAGTGCTTACCGAATTGCGTGCTCGCAACTATAGGCTGGCTCTTTTGTCGGATGGCTGGGCTGGGGTTCAGCGCCGCAAGCTGCAGGCGCTTGGCTTGGCCAGTTTTTTCGAAATAACGATGTTTACTGACGAGTTGGGTCGAGATGCATGGAAGCCGTCGCCCAGAGGATTTGAGTGTATTCTGGCATCGCTTGGTGCTGATGCCCGCGATTGCATGTATGTGTCGGATAACCCTCACAAAGACTTCGCAGGACCCCATAGCTTGGGTATGCTTACGGTGCGCGTGCTTCGGCTTGGTACTGAACATGCAAATTCCATTGCCCCGACTCCTCAGCATGAACCACAAGTGACTATCGGAGCGCTGACGGATTTGTTGTCAGGATGTTAGCCAATGGAGTCCTCCATAGCTATAACAGAGAACCTAACAAATGAGCTCGCTGCTGAGAGATCTATATCGGTCAGCAGAGATGCCCCAAAATTCCGGCGGGCGAGAATGGGTTCAGTTTCTCATGCAAGTTACGAGGTTCACGTTCGTGAAATGGCTGCATTTGGCAGCGAGACTGCCGAGATCCAGCACATCTTGCCAGCCACGTGACCTCAGGTTCCTTCTAACAGGTGCGGACACATCCCGGTCGGCTGACGCCACCTGCGCAGCAACCGATGACGACGGGCTGCGCACGTGCACCGCGGTTTAGAAATTGAAGGCCTAGAGCCGGTCTCGCAACAGCGCAGGCCACAACACGGAGAACTGTTATCTCGTATGAATCGCTGAACCGGTATGTGAGTGAGAACCCCATGTGAATGCTCGACGATCACGGTATGATGCAATTGGGTGACCGGGCGAGCCGTTGCATCCTGGAGTTTTCCAGCCCTGCGAGTACAGACAACACTGGATCAAGCAACGGGCTGGCGTGCGCCTTGAATCGCCTAGACAACCAAGCGGCTTGAGTATGGACTTCGAAGCAATCGACTTCACATACCACGTCCAAACAAGTACCACGAGCTTGGGTCCATCTTGACACCAAGCGTTTTGGGGGGTACGCATTCTAAGGGTTAGGTTATGAAGAATCTGGAATCCATTCTCGTGTCGCCGCATTTAACTCTTCGTGAAGCCATCGACGTGATTGATCGAAGCGGGTTGCAGATCGCGATCGTCGTGGACGAGCAAAGGCACGTTCTGGGCACCTTGACGGACGGCGACATTCGGAGAGCCCTGCTCCGGCAGCTTTCAATGAGTGCTGCTGTTTCCGAGGTTATGCAACGATCGCCGCAAACGGCATTGGCATCAGCCTCCAGAGAAGAAGTTTTGGCCCGGATGGAGAGTCGAAGGATTCTGCACATCCCGCTAGTCGACGAGCAGAATCGAATCGTCGGCATTCAGACTTTGCGCGATTTGGTCTTCTCCAGGCGTAAAGACAATGCTGTCTTGCTGATGGCCGGAGGATTCGGACGTCGGCTCCAACCCTTGACGAGCGATTGTCCGAAACCGTTACTCAGTGTGGGGGGCAAACCCATCCTCGAGATCATAATCGAGAATTTTGTTACGGCCGGATTCTACCGCTACTTCATCTCAACGCATTACCATTCTGAAATGGTTCGCGAAAGAATCGGTGATGGTAAGCGGTGGAATATCGATATCCAATACGTTCACGAAGAAGAACCGCTGGGTACTGGAGGGGCATTGGGACTGCTGCCGAAGGATCAGATTCGGGAGCCGATGTTCATGATGAACGGCGACCTTCTGACCAATCTCGATTTCAATAAGCTTCTGGATTTTCACAACAGTCACGAAGGTGTGGCCACAGTGTGCGTGCGCGAATACGAACACCGTGTGCCATTCGGCGTAATCGACAGCGACGGTTTGCACATTTCCTCGATGGTAGAGAAACCAACCTACCATTATTTCATCAACGCAGGGATTTATATGCTGGCGCCAGAGATACCTCAGTCTGTTGAATGTGGCCGGTGTGTTGACTTGCCCACACTGCTCCAACAGCAAATGGCTGCTAACAAGTCGGTAAACATGTTCCCGGTGCACGAGTATTGGCTGGATATAGGCCAAATGGAAGATTTCCAGCGTGCACAGCGAGAAGTTTCGGGGGTATTCGATGTGTGACGCGCGATTGTTGGCGATTATTCCGGCGCGAGGTGGCAGCAAGAGGTTGGCGCACAAGAACATTCGCCTACTTGGCGGTCGTCCTTTGGTAGCTTGGTCGATTACGAGCGCTCTGGAAGCCGAACTGTTTTGCGATGTCCTTGTGAGAACTGAAGAGCAGCGAGTTGCCGAGGCGGCCAAGGCAGCGGGGGCCTTTGTGCAGTGGCTGTGTCCAGCCGATCTAGCATCGGATGAGGCGGCCACAACGGATGTGTTGCACCACGCGGATCCGCTCCTTGGGTGGGAGCAGATTGGCCTCAAGTCCCAAGATATTGAGCCATCGTTTAAGCTCAATGGTTCGATCTACGTGATTCCCGCGCCCACGATCAGGAATGGCGGAAATCTGATTGTCCCAGCAACCATTGCGTTTACGATGAGTGAGGCTGAGGAGGCAGTTGACATCGATACAGAACGGGATTGGCAGATGGCAGAGTTTTTCCTCGTACCTCGTCAGTGCTGAGCGAGTCCGCCGTCCTTGTTCAGCGCGCGACCGCAAATCGCGCCCCGGGGGCGTTTCAGGTTTCAATCTCGGGTAGAGCAGATGCAGCGACAACGCCGCATAAGTGAAAGTCACATCCGATCGTCTAGAAATTTTCCCGTTTCTTTGTGATTGAAGTTGGGAAGCAGAGTGTTGAAT
>NZ_JBAUUO010000004.1:0-6618 GCF_049582745.1 Occallatibacter sp. | reverse complement strand
TTTAGCCCAATGAGGTGAAAAACTGTCTTCGCTAAATCGATGCCGATTGTGTGGATCTCCATGGGGACGCCTCCTGTTCAACCCTTATACCTCCGCTGAGGTTTAGGCGGCGGACCATCCCATTAGTGATAGTCGACAGACTCAGCGAGATGCGTTCTGAATTGAAGCTGCGCCGCACTGCCTGAGAATTTCGACAATGAGCGTCGGTCAGACGGAACCTTCACTGATTTGCCGAGGGGCACGAACCGACTTCCAGAGGCTCCCGACGCCCGATGGAATTGGCCGCTCGCTTCAACGCAATGATCTGTTATGCGCGATCTTTGAGTGTGACAGCTGGATTCCGATCTTCGCCCGGAGCCTTGCCGATCTCTTTCTTGGTTTGTTTAGCCACGTACATGGCAGCATCGGCAGCGCTCAAAAGGCTGTCTCTCGTTTTGCCGTCGTTGGGATAAAGGGCGATTCCTGCGCTCGCCGAACCCTGCAGGACGTATCCGTCGAATGAGAATGGGTCGTCGAAGCTGTGTTCGAGACGTTGGACAATCTCCTCGACTTCCCTGCGACCGTGAACCAGCGGAAGCACCACAGCAAATTCGTCGCCACCGAGGCGCGCCAGCATGTCGGCAGGGCGGAGTTGGTGTCTCATGCGGATTGCTACTTCCTGAAGGTACATATCTCCGACCTTGTGGCCGTAGACGTCGTTCACTTGCTTGAAGTCGTTGAGATCAATATAGATCAATCCGAAGATACCCGCCGTCTGGCGTGCCGCCTCGATCTGCATGTCGAGATAGTTTTCCAGCGAGAAGCGATTGTGGATCGCGGTGAGAAGGTCGAACTCCGAGCGGTGTTGCAGATCGGAGTAAAGTCGTCGAGTTTCGATAGCTAGCGTGGCCATCGCCGCCGCCGCGGACAGAATCTCCGACTCTTTATCGCCGGGTTTGGCGAGCGGATCGAAGGCAGCATTCATTGTTCCAAGGGGCGGTCCGGAGCGAGCTGGGATCGGCTCGCACGCCATGCGGAATGCATTGAGATCCTGCGGGCAGTTTCCTAAGAAAGCCCCATCAACAATCTGGCACCAGCAGGGGGCACTGCGGAGTCTGAAGGAAGCGAGCTCCGTGATCTGCTCGAGGATCTCAGCAAGAGGGCGAGAACCGTTAATGTCCTCCAGAATTCGGCTGCGTCGACGCTCACTGTATGCCGCCGCGGCATTTTGGCGGCGCACTCTGCGCTCAATGACCAAGCTCCTTGTACCGGCGGAGAGAAATAAAACCAGCAGCAAACCGACGAGAAGGGTTAGGTTGCGAACGTTCAGCAATGAAGGCCTCGCGATGACTTCAATGTCGTCGATGGAACGCATCAGGATATCGAAGGGCACCTCCTGACCGGGGTTGATCGCGGTGCCGTCGATCGAGCAGATGCCGGTTACCCGGACTTTGGCGCCCAGGGGTATCTGCAGCATCGGCGCGAGAGTGGAAATTGTGCGTGGATGGCCGTAGATTGCGCTGAACAGCCGACCTTTGGCACTGAGGACATACTCATCACGTGATGCCACTCGGACCTCACCGACTACCTGTCCGTCGATAGAGACCAGATCGTTCTGGTGGCCAATTGGCTTGCTGCTGCTCCAGAGAGCGAGTTGTTCCCAAGTCGCCGGCTGCGGCTTGATGGGCGCCGGAATCTTAGTGTCCAGGATTTCGCTATCGGTCAGAGTTAGGAGACGATCGCGTGTTTCAGGGAAGCCCGATGCAACGGCGTGGTCGCCGATCCGCAGAGGGTCGCGTGTCTGAGTCGATATCCACAGACTCTTCGAGCCCTCCTGCAGCACAACAGCCGAACCGGGTTCATAATACGTAATCGTCCCAAGAACCTGGACTCTTCGGGAACGATCCTGTACGTGATAACTGGAATGAATCTGGTCCATGGGAGTAATCGGGAGCGACCAGAATTTAGTGTGGGCGTCCTTGAGAGTCTTAATGTCAGCGAGTTTAGAAACGTAGAGAACAGTTCCGGTCTGCTGCATCTTGTCGTCAAACTTTCCCGCGGCGACCCCGGTAATCTCGATCTCATCGTCCAGCAGGCCTTTGAGCGCTGTTTCATCGTCGCTGTCGACGTTCGCTTCGATGTGTCCTCCATCCATGATCAACTGCAAGCGCGCGCTACGCAGAGGAGCTACCGCGCTGACTACAAGGTCGGCGGCGCGGACCTTGGCGCGCACAGTGACCAGGCGAGAGTCATACTCCGCGCGATTCAGGGCGTCGAAAGTCGCAGGTACGGGTTTTGGCAGTGCGCCATGTTGGAGCAGAGTAATGGCGCTGGCAACGACAAGCGGGCGAAAGCTGGCCTGAGTTTTCCCTTGGATGGCAATGCGATCACCGGGATGCAGTGCGGCGGTTGTGGGAGCGTTGACGAAGAGTGCAGCGTCACCATCCTGCACAAAAAGTAAATTCTCGTACGCCCGGGAGTAGACCACTGTGGCTTCGCAGGCGACCGGAAGGGCATGGCTCGCTTCGGCGTTGGTGAGCGCATGAACAGCACCTAGAGAAGTCAGCGTTCCGGGCTCTGCACCCAAGGCAACAGAAATCGATGAGGCGACGACGACTAGCGCAAGAATCAGGCTCCGGAGGGGAAAGTCGCCGTTCCAGCTTGCTCCTCCCGGAATGGCTCCCCGAAACTCACGCATTGCATGGCTCTTCCGCTCTTCCACGTCGTGAAGACCTCTTCAAGTGCGGAGACTGCCAACCGCCTACGTTTGTGACGCGCTCCATCTCTCTGCCCGCCTTACTTCAACGAGCTTTCCCCAGCCCACAGCAATGAGTCGCGTGACCCGAGTCGCTTCGTCCCGATAGATGCACTTCAATAGATAGGATCCAACCAATTACTGCGCACCATCCCTCTTTTGAGGCGAATTGGTTGTACAAGATGGAAGTTAGACTTTCAGGATGACTTGCGCAACTCCTTCGAAGTAATCAGGCGGCAGTGTTCGTCCACGAGGTCGCAGATTATTCGTTTAGCTGCGTCCCGCGTCTTCGCGCGCCAACCTTAACGCTGTTGGGGCCATACTCCCAAAGTCCCTCTCAACGTTCGGATGCTTTGAGCAGTAATGGGATCTGAAATCGGCTTGAATGAGTTTTGGGGTGGTTTGCAAAATCAGCGGAAAAATCGCACCCGGACGCAGCCAACTGCACACGCTGCATCTCCACACTTCAAGGTTTCCGATTTCCTGCCTGACGAGGCTCCTGTCTTTCCGCATGGAAGAAGCTTACGCCCGAACGCGATTCCTGAAACCGTCCAAATTCGCTCTGGAGCACTCTTGGGTACCGCATCCAAGCTTGCGATTCGGAAGCAGGTCCGAAGGCCGTCGATAGGCGTGGCTGCCCATCTGCAAAGACCCTCTGGTGCGAGCCCAGAGGGTTCGCCTCTCTTCCTAGATTGCCAAAGGGCACAAATTGAGGGAGTTCTGTCAGCCGGTAAATGGGGAAAATCGTAGGCTGTAGTCGAAATTGAACCTCAAGGTTCCACACAGAACCCCAGATTCCACAGACCTGCCGCTGCAACTCGCTGATTCTAAGGGAGGAGTCTAGGGTAGAGAACCTGGTCCCGAACCTGATTTCGACAGTTATTGGAATCTATTGAATTCTATAGATGATAACTGATGTTGATTGAACAATTTGCAGGGTCCTTGTTGAACTGCAGAGCAGTTTATTGCTTTTGTGTGCTTTCGCCGCCGCAAAATCGACTACAGCAATAACCTGCTCTCTGGCGGCGTTTCCCGAGGATGTCGCTAACGAACCCCAAGAGGTAGTCTCCTATGTCCGCGCCATTCGGCACAGATCGGTGGTGTCCATGATTACTTCCGCTAAGCCGACCCAGCCGAACATGGAATTTGGGGAAGCTTACAGCATTTTACTTTTATTCGCTGTAACAGATCATTGAATCTTTACGGTGTAATCTTGTGCTGCCGGCAAGCGGAACAAACACTTGAGGACAAGCGTAAAACCGACTGAGCAGACTATGCCTGAAGCGCCTGTAAAACCGGACCTTGGAGGGTTGCGCATCGACGCCCACAAGCGTGGCGCCCGAAAAGCTGGAAAGGGCATCGCGATTAGTTTTTTCGTCCTGCTCGTCGCGCTCGTAATCGTGGGCGGAGTCTACGCTTATGTGCATCAGACGCCTTCGGTGCAAGTCGCCACGGTGAACGCCCCGGACACCGGCCCACAGGCCCTGCTCAATGCGAGCGGGTATGTCACCCCGCAGCGGCGCGCCACCGTAGCGGCAAAAATCACAGGGCGAGTTACAGGCGTTTTTTTTACCGAAGGAATGTACGTGCACACGGGCTTTGTGCTGGCCACTCTGGACGATTCCGATACGCAGAGGGGGCTCGCGTCTGCGATAGCCGATCGCAATGCCACGCAGGCAAGCATTCTCGACCTACAAGTGCAATTGAAGAACGCGCAGATTGAGTTGCATCGCTCGCAGGAACTGAGGACGGCAGGCATTCAAACTCAGGAAGCCCTCGACAATGCGACGATGGCCGTGAACAGCCTGCGGGCGAAAATCGACTACACCCAAGAACAGGTGCTCGCGGCTGACGCGCGCATCAAAGAGGCGCAGCAGGCGGTGGATAACTGCATCATCAGAGCTCCATTCGATGGAATTATAGTTTCCAAGGACGCGCAGGTGGGAGAAATGGTGTCGCCGATTTCGGCCGGCGGTGGGTTCACGCGCACGGGCATCGCGACGATTGTCGATATGGCCTCGAACGAAATCGAGGTGGACGTCAACGAGAACTACATCGCGCGCGTGAAGCCTGGCCAGGAAGTCACCGCCGTTCTGGATGCATATCCTGACTGGAAGATTCCGTGCCGCGTGCGCACCATTATTCCCACGGCCGATCGCCAAAAGGCGACTGTCGAGGTGCGAATTGCCTTCGACAAGCTGGATCCGCGCATCCTGCCCGACATGGGCGTGAAGGTCACGTTCCTTGGGGAAGAAGACAAGCTGGCGAAAAAAGCGCCAGCGCGCGTCATGGTGCCGCAGAGCGCGGTCCGCGACGATGGCGGACAGAAGATCGTTTTCCTGGTGAACGGCGATCACGTCGAACGCCACGCCGTGAAGGTTGGCACAGCCAGTGGCGCGCAAATGCAGATTCTGGCGGGGCTCGCGCCTGGAGATACAGTGGTAGTTGGGGGGCCAACCGATTTGAAAGATGGCGAAGCGGTCGCGATCAAGCGTTAGGGCGTTGTTTCTGCGATTGAGTCAGACACTGCGGTTGTGATTTGGTGCTGCTTTGCAGGGACGAGAATGCGTTGTCCGCAAGGATAGGCGCCATTCCAGCGAGGAAGCGGAGATGGCGAAAATCGAGGAGGGTTGGGATCATGGTACGTGTGGACGGCAATGGTGCGGCTGGCAGTCTGATTCAGGTGCGCGGCCTGGACAAAACCTACCGCCGTGGCAACGAGGACATCGACGTCTTGCAGGGCCTGAATCTTGACGTCGATAAGGGCGATTTTGTGGCCTTCATGGGGCCGAGTGGCTCGGGCAAGACCACGTTGCTCAATCTGCTGGGTGGCCTCGACGTTCCATCGCGAGGCACCATCGGCGTGGCCGGCGATGAAATCACGCACATGTCCCGCGGCAAGCTGACCGACTGGCGTGCGCGACATGTCGGTTTCATCTTCC
This sequence comes from Occallatibacter sp., assembly GCF_049582745.1. GTDB lineage: Bacteria > Acidobacteriota > Terriglobia > Terriglobales > Acidobacteriaceae > Telmatobacter. The sequence continues at coordinate 942 of NZ_JBAUUO010000004.1, read as the reverse complement.
AGATGTACAACCTCATCCCAGTGCTCACCGCGTTCCAGAATGTCGAATTGCCCTTGCTGCTGACCAAACTTTCCAAAGCCGAACGCCGCAAGCACGTTGAAACCGCCCTTTCCATCGTTGGTTTGGGCGAGCGCATGCACCACTTTCCGCGCCAGCTTTCCGGGGGACAGGAACAGCGTGTTGCCATTGCCCGCGCCATCGTCGCCGATCCCACTTTCCTGCTCTGCGACGAGCCCACCGGCGACCTGGACCGCAAAAGCGCCGACGAAGTGATGGACCTGATCAAGCGATTGGTGAAGGAGTACGGGAAAACCGTCCTGATGGTGACGCACGATCCGCTGGTTGCGCGTGAAGCCTACACCACCCTGCATCTCGACAAGGGCGTGCTGGTCGAAGCAGGAGCGCGGCCGGGCGTTGTCGCGGGGGGTGCCTCTTGAAGTTCAGCAGACTGATTCTGGCCAATCTGTTTCGCAAGAAGGCTCGCCTGGTTCTGACCATCGGTTCGTTCGCGGTGGCGCTGTTTCTGTTTGCGCTGCTGGGAGTGGTGAACGATGCGTTCAGTCGGGGAGCGGACGTGGTGAGTGCGGATCGCCTTGTCACCATCAATCGCACCTCGATCATCAATTCGATTCCGCTGTCGTACCGGGACGAGATCCTGCGTATTCCGGGCGTAAAGTACGTCACGCACGACAACTGGTTCGGCGGCGTATATCAGGATCCCAAGAACTTTTTCCCGCAGTTCGTGATCGACCCGGAAAACCAGCGGCAGGTTTTCCCGGAGCTCATCGTTCCCGACGACCAGTGGAACACGTTCCTGAAAGATCGCCAGGGCGCGATTGTCGGAGCGGTCACCATGAAGCGCTTCGGCTGGAAGATCGGCGACCGCATTCCCATTACAACAACCATCTATGGGCTAGCGGGTAAACCCTTCGAGTTCAATAT
>NZ_JBAUUO010000003.1:0-10714 GCF_049582745.1 Occallatibacter sp. | reverse complement strand
TCACGTGTTACTCACCCGTGCGCCACTTTACTCATGGTATTGCTACCACTTTCTCGTTCGACTTGCATGTGTTAGGCACGCCGCCAGCGTTGATTCTGAGCCAGGATCAAACTCTCGTTTGAAACCTAGTTTGTCTAGCTACCCGACGGAGGTCGGGAGTTTCGACTACGCCCGCGCAATCACTGCGCAGGGCATATTACTTACCTTGTGAGAAGATCAAGCCAAACCTGATCGTTTCTCACGACTGGCACGTTCAACCTTATTGTCAAAGATCCTTTAAGAGCGGTCCGCCTGAGCGGTGCCCCTTTTGGATCGAGGCCCGGACTGTGACGTCAGGGTTGTCCTCGAACTTATTGCGCCTTGCCAATTTCTCGCTTGCTAGCGGTCACCGGCATTTTTGCGCGAACCTTCTAAACCTATCGAAGTTCCGATGTCGTGTCAAGCCAGGATTCTGTGGGAATCAAGCTTGCAACTCTTTCACCTTCGGCAGGCAGTTTTTCCTGCCTATTCGATCGACGTAGCGACGGAGGATTACCCGCCGCAGAAGGTCGCACTGCGCAAAATATCAAAGAGCGACCGGCATCAAATGCCTGGCGCCACAAAGGCGCACGAAAGGGTTTTTCCTCTCGGGTCATGCAATGGGTTTGTTCTCTGCGGGATTCCCTACAGGGGCTGGATGAGCTTACGCTTCCTATCCGCCCTACGAACCGGCTTCCCACTTCCCCACTCGGGGCAGGCCACAAAGGCCACCGGGAGGCTCCACTGCTACTTGTACAACTTTCCAAGAGTAGCACAGGCCACTCTTCAATGCAAATCGCGAATTGCCTTATTCTTAGCGCTCTTGCGCGACTTCCTGAGCATAACAACCGGCCCGTGCTCTTGCAACTCACAAGACCTGTGGAAAGGTTCTCAATTCTGTGGGAAACCTCTCACGCCCGCGCCAGATCAGGGTGTCAATCTCCCTAAGGCCGCGAAATAATCCCCAAATCCGTCAGCCCATTCACGAAAAACTGCATGGCCAGCGCCACCAGCAGCAATCCCATGATTCTCACCAGGATGCGGATACCTGTTTCCCCCAGCACCGTCTTCACCCTGCCCGCACCCGCTAACACCAAATAGCTGATAAAACAGGTGATAGCGATCGACCCCAGCACCGCCCCCATCTCCCAGCGCCACATGCTGGGAGCCTGCCCCACCAGCACCATCACCGACGAAATCGCTCCCGGCCCCGCCAGCATCGGGATTCCCAAGGGCACGATGCCTGCATCTTCCTTTGCCGCGCCCTCTTCGGTATCACCCTGTGCCTCCTGCGTGGGGGAGCGGCGTGCCTCCAGCATGTCCAAGCCAATCAGCAGCAAAATCAGCCCGCCCGCAATCTCGAAGGCCGGCAGCGTAATCCCGAACATTCTGAAGATCAACTGCCCCGCCAACGCAAAGCTCGTCAGCACGATGAAGCAGGTCAGCGCGGCCTTGCGCGCCATTCGTTTGCGGCGCGCCGGATCGACGCTCTGCGTGATCGCCAAAAACGAAGGAATCGCCGCGAACGGGTCCACAAGAAAGAAGATGGAGCTGAGCGCCAGCACCGAAAAACGCACAATGGGCGCGGTGCGGATCTCGTTCAACGCGGCAGCGGCGGGGTTGGTCCAATCGAGCATAGCCTTTTGATTCCCTACCCCTATTGGCTGATTCGTGGAAGGACTTAAAGAACAGTGAAGCTCTTGATGCGGCGGTGACCATGCGCATCGTCCACCGGTATATTTCCCTCGCGCATCACCAGGCGCGTGTGGCACCCAGCCTCGCGAGCTGGATCGAGTTCCCTCACCACGTCTGAGAAAAACATCACTTCGCCCGGTTCGCATCCCATCGCCGACGCAATCGATTCGTAGCTTGCCTTCACCGTCTTCGGTCCCGTGCGGGTATCGAAATAGCCCGAAATCAGCGGCGTCAGATCGCCGAAACTGGAGTGCCGAAAAAGCAGAAGCTGGGCCGCGACAGAGCCCGAAGAAAAAATCGCTACATGAGCGGCCGACGACCAGCGCTCCAGCGCCGAAGGCACGTCGTCAAACAGCGTTCCCGTCAACTCATCCGATTCAAATCCGCGTTGCCAGATGCGCCCCTGCAGGCTTTTCAGCGCCGTCGACTTGCGGTCCCGGTCCATCAACCAGTTCAAGTATGGAATCGCTTCATCCCAATATTCCGGCGTCGCAAACTTCGGAGCAGTCGGATCGGTTTCAGCGCCATTCTCCTCGGCCAGCATCGCAAGATCGCTTGCCACCCCTGGGTCTCCGACATGTGCCTGCAGGAACCTTTCAAAGCGCCCTCGCGCATAGGGAAACAACTGGTCGTAGATCAGCGAAAGGGGCGCCACAGTTCCTTCAACATCCAGGAGAAAAAGCTTCGGCGCTCCCAACGACGGGTTCTTGTCGTTGGGGTGATTCTTCGGCGGCTTGGCCTTGGTCATGGGCGAATGCCAATGGCGGCGCGCGGCCCAAAATATGCGGGACCGAAACACTGCGGCTGGTAGCCCTGGTCGACGCCGGAGCCGGTATAGTGCGGCGTCCACCCAGCCGTATCCTGGAACCAGCGAATGGCGCGAATGCGGCGATCTTCGCAGAGCGTGAACCAGTGTGTGGTGCCCCGCGGCACGCGCAACATATCGCCGGGACCGACCTCCACCGAAGCCACCCGCCCCGCAATGTTCAGGAAAAAAATTCCACGGCCGAAGAGGATAAACCGCACTTCGTCTTCGTCGTGCGTGTGTTCCTTGTCAAACTTCGCCAGCATGACTTCGAGATTCGGCGTGGCCGGATTGACATCGATCACATCCGCAGTCACATACCCGCCGCGACGCTTCATCTCTTCAATTTCGTCTGCATACGCCGCAAGAACCTCATCGGCGGTAGCGTCCGCGCCAACACGATCCAGATTCCAGCGTTCGTAATCGATACCCAGTGCCGCAAGCTCAAGGCGAATCGCCGGCTCGCCGTCAATCTGCCGATCCTCTTTGGGGAAACGAAGAACTGCCATGACCTGCACTCCTTGTTGCAGAAAGTACACGCGTCAGGGCACGACTTGAGTCGTGCCGCGAAAGGTCGAAAAGTGATGGGGCTTTAGCCCCTGATGCATTTCATGGCTGGCCAAACAGCCGCCGTCCCTCCGCCTCGAAGAGGAATTCGAGGGCCTCCAGGTGACGGCGTGCTTCAGCCACCGATTCACCCCAAGTATAAAGCCCATGGCGGCTCAGTAAAACCCCATGCGCATCGGGATAGGCTCGTAGAACTTCTTCGAACTCGATTGCAAGTACCTCATATTTTTGTGAGTTTTCAATGATAGGAATCTTCTCGATATGTTCATGAGTTGTGACCCCTGATAGGCCCTTCAGCAATTCATACCCCTCGATGATGATGTAACCCCGCGGATCAAAGCGTGCGGAAAGCAGCGTATTCCATATCGTATGAACGTGCAGAATCGCACGCGCATGGGCGCGCTCCCGATAAATCACCGTGTGCAAGCTCGTCTCCGCCGAGGGCCGGCCGCGTCCGCCGAGCACGCTTCCATTCATATCGATTTCCAGCAGATCCTGCGGGACAAGCACACCTTTATCCAGACCTGTCGGCGTAATCGCAATCCGGCTTCCCCAGCGCACGCTGAAATTCCCGCTCGTCGCCGGCGCCCATCCCCGCGCATAGCATTCGCGTGCTGTAGCGCAAAGCTGTTCGATTTCCTGCATCTCCGAATGCGCTTCCTCGACCATAGGTGAAAGCAGTGTAGCAATCCCATTCCGCAACCGCGGAGCAATCGTACCTGTCAGATATACTTAGCCGTTCCGCGGAGGCAGCATTGCAGAACCGCTTCGTCTTACTCGCCCTCCTCTCGCTTTTCATCCTTCCACTCCACGCCCAGAGCAATTCCAGGGATGCCCCGCAGAATGTGCCCGTGCTGAAAACTACCACGCGCGCCGTGGTCGTCGATATCGTGGTCACAGACAAAGGCGGAAGCTCCGTCGGCGGGTTGCAGCAGCGCGACTTCTCGGTTCTGGAAGGCGGCAAAGCCCAGGCGATCGACTTCTTCGAAGAGCACAAGGCAACGAGTGCGGCCCCCGCTGCGATGCCGCAGTTGCCGCCCAACGTCTACAGCAACGAGCCCGCCGTCGCTCCCAACGAAGCCGTCAACGTTCTTCTGCTCGATAGCCTGAACACCGAAGAAGCAGACCAGACCTACGCCCATAAACAGATCGAGGGATTTATCGGCAACCTGCAACCCGGGATGCGCGTCGCCGTCTACACCCTGAACGCGCGCCTGAGGCTGCTTCAGGGGTTCACCTCAGATGGCGCGCTGCTCCGGGCGGCAATCGAAAGCAAAGCTGCGGCTCCCGGGACGACGATAGTCTCGCGCAGCCGGCAGGACGACCTCTTCGATAAGGAAGCCGTCACGATGGCTGGAGACCCGCAATCGGCAATGGCAGTAGGGCGATCCCAACGCGAATATGCCGGTACGCAGCAAAGTCAGACCGCATCGCTCACGCTCGCGACCTTGCAGCAACTGGCTCGCGCGCTTTCGGCTATTCCCGGCCGCAAAAACCTCATCTGGATCGCAAGCACTTTTCCTGTAGCGCTCTTTCCTGAGGGCGACAACCGCGCACTGCTAACGGCCTTCCACGGACATGAGTTGCCGGCAGCTTTGCGTGAAACCGTGAACATGCTCACGCGGGCTCGGGTCGCGTTATACCCCGTATCGGCGCGGGGACTCCTGGACGATCGCACCATGAATGCGGACTCGAGTGGTCAGCCCAACGGCGACAACTTCGAAACAAATCCATACAAGGAATCGCCTGCAATCCGCGCGACAACTGCAACCATGGACCAGTTGGCCATCGATACCGGCGGCCAAGCCGTTTACACCACCAACAATGTGGCGGCTGACTTGACCCGCGACATCCAGGATGGCGCACACTACTACTCCATCTCCTATACCCCTTCAAACGAAAAGACAGATGGAGCGTTTCGTCGCATCGAAGTAAAACTCACCGAGGGCAAATACAAGCTCGCCTATCGGCGCGGATACTACGCCGACACCGGTTCAACGCAGGCCGCACAGCAACCCCCCGATCCGTTGGCTCCGCTGCTCTCACCGGGAATGCCCGCTGCAACACAAATCATCTATCGCATGCGCGTCATTCCCGAAGGCCCTCCAGCAGCGGGAGCAGCCAGAGCCGGCGGCAATGCAAAATTGGCCGCCCCGCTCACGCGCTTCAAGATGATGTTCCAGATTCCTGCGGACAGCATAAGTTTCGCCAAGTCCGACAGCGGAACCAACGACGCCCGGATCAGGGTGGCCATGGTCGCATACGGCCACGACGGCAAACCTGTGAACTGGACCGGCGGCCTCATGATGCTGAAACTCAGCGAAGCCCAATATGCAAAGGCGCAGCAAACCGGAATCGCGGCCCCCATGGAAATCGACCTGCCGAATGCAGAGGTCTCCCTCGCCACCGGAATCTTCGACGTGAACACCGAAAAAGCAGGCACCCTCCAGATCGCGATGAATCCCGCCTCGGTCGGCTCCGCAACCTCACCCTGGCGGTGACTTTGATTCTCGCCGGGTGATCACTGCCGACCGCCGCAGTTTTACAATCGTTCTTTGCTCACCGAATCTCAACGCGAACGCATTCAAGTGATTCTCGTCTCGCCGCGGAATCCGCTGAACATCGGAGCGGTCGCGCGCGCCATGGCGAACTTCGGATTCACGCGCATGCGCGTCGTCGCCCCGTATGAACCCCACTGGCGCGAAGCTCGATCGGCCGTAGGTGCGCCGCAGTTGCTTATTGACGCACAAGAAACAGCATCCCTACCCGAGGCCATTCGCGATTGTTTGCTTGTACTGGGAACCGGCACCCTCACCCATCGCAAACCGGAACAGCCCGTGGTGCGCCTTGATCAACTCGCACCGCTGATGACCGAACCCCTGCGTCGAGGCGAACGCGTCGCGCTCATCTTCGGACCGGAAAAACACGGCCTGACGCGCGAAGACCTTTCGTACTGCCACATCCTCGTCGAGATCCCAACTGACCCGCGCCAGCCCTCCATGAACCTGGGGCAGGCCGCCGCCGTCTGCTTTTACGAGTTGGCAGCGCGTATTCAAGTCGACAGCGTCGGCCTGGAACCGCCCCAGGATGCCGAAGAGCCCGCACCCACCTCGAGCAATCTGGACGTCCTGGCCAATCTGATCGAAGAGGTCATGACCTCCACCAACTACTCACCGAAGACGATGCAGGCAGCCAATCGCCATGACCTCCGGCTCATGTTGAGGCGACTGCACCTGAATGCAGCCGACACCCGCAGGGCGCTTGGATTCTTCCGGCGCATCCTGTGGCGCCTCAAACGCGGACGGCACACGTAACGTTACATTTTGATGGATCAGTCACTTACAAAACGCGGACATCCTTTCCTACTGCAATCACAATCTTGGTAAATTATGGCAAGACGAAAGGTAGCCGGATGCGCACGTTCTTCGACACTCTTCGCAAGTCCCTGTGCCCCCTGCATCGCATTCATGTGCCCCAGGCAGCTTGCGGGGTCGCAGTGCTCTTTGCCATAGGCGTGACTGCGCATTGCCAGTCGCCGGCCCCTGACCAAAGCCCCTCACTCGCTCAAGCGCCTGCTCAGTCCACACAGGCTCCTGCCTCTCAGCCCGAAGCAACCATCCCCGCAACGTCTACCGAACCGGACACTCACACCCTTCCCGCGAAAGACCCCATCCTCAGCCAGGGAGCTTTCACCGTCCAAACCGTCGCCGGCGCCATCAAAGAGGACCAGCTGAAGCAATTGCTGGTCGGCAAGACCATGTATCTGCGGGCCGGCTATCAGAACAACAATCTCGAATTTGATGAACACGGGCGATTACTTGGACATTCGCCCCAGGGCTCTTTCACCCTGAGCCAGATCCAGATCAACAAGGTAAAGCTGTCGAAGCACAAGCTTGAACTCCAAGGCGATCGGTACGCGCTTCACTTTCTGGGAGCCGCACCCTACGAGGATCCGACGGCAGCAACGGACAGGGTAAAGATCACTCCGAAAAAGAAATCGGTGCGCATCTCCTTCGTCCGCGAAGAGGTCGAGAAGCCAAAGAAAAAGGACAAGAGCGAACACAAAAAGCATAAGCATCACGCAAAGGACGACGAAACGGATACCGCAAGCACCCAGCCGACGACTACAGGCTCTGACACCTCCGATTCTCCAGTTTCGCCGGCGCGAGGCGATCGCCCATTCGATAAGAAGGGGGCAATGGCCGCGTCTGAGGCCCAGGCTTCCCAGCTCCTTTTGAGCGCGCTGGACAACGTCTTTTCGGTAGGAATTGATGCGCGCATGATCGCGGCCATGCCGGATTTTTGGAAGCTTTACTACCACGCGGCCGCCGAAAAGGCCGATTACAAGCCGACCGATCCCGGAGTGCTTCGCCAGGGCGCAGTCGACCAGAAAGCAAAGTTGATTTCGGCGCTCGATCCACCGTCGAACGAGTTCGCGCAGGCCAACGGCGTTGCCGGAATCGCCCTGTATCACGCAGTGGTTGGCAGCGACGGCAAAGTCCAAGAGGTCGTTGCGGCCCGGCCCATCGGCTTCGGTTTGGATGAAAGCGCCGAGCAGACCATTCGCAAGGCGACTTTCCAGCCCGCTGTCAAAGACGGCAAGCCGGTTCCGGTCGCGCTGGATCTCGTGGTCTCGTTCAGAATTTATTCGAAGCGCACTTCGCAGCCCGCTTCGCCCGATACAAGCCAAAAGCCGGAAACACCGGTGTTACCGGGACCCTACACCGTGGAAGCGGAGACCGCCCAGGCCTCGAGCCCCAACAACTGACCGAACAGACTACTGCCTTTCGCCGCTGGATTCCGCCGCGTGCCGAGGCTCCCACAACTCGATCCGATTGCCTTCCGGATCCCATATCCACGCGAAACGCCCGTACCCGTAATCTTCGCGATTGGGATCGATGCGAACATTGGCGGCCGCGAGCTTCGCCAGCAGTTCATCCAGGTTGTCGACGCGAAAGTTCACCATCGCCTGCTGCGATCCTTCACCGAAATATTGCGTGCTCTCGGGAAAATGCGCGAACACCGTCATGCCTGTCGACTCCGGCCCGTCAAAGGCCAGAGAACCGCCATCCTGCGATGGAATCCCCAGGTGCTCGGCGTACCACGCGGACAGCTTTTTCGGGTCGCTGGCCTTCAGAAACACGCCGCCGACTCCCACCGCTTTGGCCATGATTATTCCTCCTGCTGAATGATCTGCTCCAGCTTTGGCTTGTGCTTGGCCCGGCGGCCGGTTCTGGGCGTGTCCTCAACAATGCGCGCGGGCTTTGGCTGACCCACGAGCTCGCGCGCGTTGGCCTTGACGGCCTTCGTAGCCGAGAATTTCCCTGGTTTGCGCTTCGTCATTGCAAGGTCGAGTATGGAGTAAGTCAACCCTGATTGTCTAAGTTTTTGAATTGTGTGTGTGTGGCTGTGTGTCCAGAAAATTTGTGGACACCTTGCGAATTTTGAACGCCGCGGTCGGTGCGGCTGTGTCCATGGGGCGTGGACACTCACACGCTTGCACAATCGTGTTGTGAGCGCGTGCACGTGTGTCCTCGTTTCGCACAGTACATTGGTCTTGGTTCGTGGATGCGCGCACCAGTTGCCGACAGTACATTAGTCTTGGTTGCTCTGGGAAAGCAGGGGGGATGGCATCGGAATGAGCAGGCGTGGGGTTGCGCTTCTTTTCATCGGACTTGGTGAAAACTCGTTGCTTTGAAAGGGCATGGCTTCAGCCATGCCATAAGCAGCAAAATATCATTGTCGGCTTTAGCCGCCGAGGGACGCTTTCAAGCTTTGTCCGCATTCTGAGAGCCGCGCGGAGCGCGGCCCTTTTGCTTTTGTTTCTCGCCCAGCCCCGGAATAGTTGGACACCACGCACGCGCGTCAAGGCTCGGGACGACGCGCCAGCGCTTGGCCGTGAGGCGTGTGGTGGATCACAACGCCTCGCGCGCGGTCGCCGGAATCGTTTTTGCATCATCAAATTAGGACGTTATTCGGTTGTTTGCTGATAGCCGTGGAGCTAGACTTTCGCCGTAGTTTGGGGGTGGCACATGAGTCATCTGTTTCGGCTCTTCGCTGCCGCTGGTCTCGCGGCCTTCGCTGTCCTCGTGATCGTAGTCGGCCTGGCCCGGCACAATGCTGATCTGCTAGCGCCGTTTAACTTTTTTGCGCTTATTGTTTTCATGGTGCTGTATATAGTGCCAACGGCGCTCGCTCTTTACCGAAATTGCCGTGCGACCGCATGGATCGCAGCGCTGAATATCCTGCTGGGATGGACTCTGTTCGGCTGGGCGATTGCGTTGGGTTGGGCCGCAAGCGGCAAGGTAGCAGAGGTTCATCCCACGCTTCCTTCGCCTCCGGGACCGGCCCTGCAGGGCCATTGATGGCGTAGCGTTCGTTACATCGCGTCAGCGCCCTTGGCGCTCGTGTCAGTTGCGTCACAGCAGGTCGCGACGGTCGAGGACGGTCGGCTAGTCTGCGGCGGGCGACGGGAGTGAGCGCAGCGAACCGTATGCCGGAGGAGCGCAGCGACGGCGGCATAGCGCCGGGGGCCACGCCGCCGAGGGACGGCCACGCCGAGACAGCCGCGAGGAGGAGCACGGCGCAGGTGCTTTTCCTGCGCCGTGCGACGAGGAGCAACACCATGCGCGCAGCGTGGCCGGGACGCGGCGAGCCCGACCGGAGCGTAGCGCAGGGAGCACCGCGTATAGGCTGGTGAGTTTGGTGTATCTATGGTTTTTTATTCGGGGCGTGTCCTGGCTGGACTACGTGGACTCCGACCAATCGTCGCTTCGGGCTGAGTCTGGGCCCTCGCCAGCGCCGATATGCTCGCCTAGCGTATTGTCGATCATCTCCTCGAAGCTGCGAACGACATGGCGGCAGATTAAGCAAGTCTTGTAGTGGGGATGTTCCTCGATTGATTCGTCAGAGGCGAGCAGTGCGCAGAGGTGGCGCTGGAATTCCAGGCAAGTGAGCTGGTTTGCATCTTCGGGCATGGGCGCTCCCGTGCGTCGAGTCTAACAGAATCTCGATCACAGCAGGTCGCGGCGGTCTAAAACGTCGGCTAGTCTTCTTCGGGCGGCGGGGAGCATGTAGGCGAGTGTCCTGATGCTGCAGCCGAGGGCGGCGGCGGTGGCGGCGTGTCCGGCGCGGTCACGGTAGGTCATCAAAAGGGCGAGCTGGTGGGTGGTGTCCAGTGTGGCGAGTGCTTTCTCGAAGTCGATCACTCGGACGTTGCGGGCGTCGGCGTCTGTCTCTCTTCGTTCGCGCCACCCGACGCACGTCAGTCGGGTGGTGCGTCCGCACTTGAGGGCCTTGGATTCTACGGCCCACTGGCGAAGTCGGAGGATGGCTAGTACCTGGTCGGACGGGATTCCGCTCATTGGTTGTTGTCCTCTTGTGTGGGATCCGTGTTGGGGTAAGTGTGGAGTGCGGTAATTGCTTCCTCGACTTGCGCGAGGGGCATGCCGATGGCTTCGGCGATTTCGTGGGCGATGTGCTGATTGAGGGAGAGGGGCGGTGGGGGTGGCTGAGGGTCGGCGAGCCATGCGGCGGCGGCGGCGGCGGGCGTCTCAGCGCGCGCGTTTTTGCGGTCTGCGGGGTCTACTTCGGCGAGGGGTTCCACGGCGGGAAATATACCACAGGTTG
>NZ_JBAUUO010000002.1:0-69613 GCF_049582745.1 Occallatibacter sp. | reverse complement strand
GTACTCTGTGCGGCCGGACGAAACCCTGCAGGAACTCGTGGAACGCGCCGGCGGTATTTCGCCCAAAGCCTATCTCTACGGGTCAGAGTTCACCCGCGAGTCAGTCCGTTCTGTGCAACAAGCCCGTATCGATGAGTACGTGCAGACCTTGCAGATGCGCATTCAGCGGTCAAACCTCGCGCTGGTTTCTTCTGCCACCTCCACTCCGCAGGACATCGCCAGCGGCGCGGCCGCCCAGAGCAGCGAGCGCGATTTGCTTTCCGCGCTTCGCCAGATCCGCGCCACCGGGAGAATCGTTTTGACGCTCAAGCCCGACAGCGTCGGCACGGGCAGCCTCCCTGATATGACGATGGAGAATGGCGACCGCTTCGTCATTCCGCCGGTTCCCGCAGTCGTAAGCGTAATTGGCGCGGTATACAACCAGAACTCCTTTTTGTATTTGAAGGGGCGCCGCGTCGGCGCATACCTGCTGCAGGCCGGTGGTCCCAATAGGGACGCGGACCGAAAGCAGGAATTCATCATCCGTGCCAACGGCGATGTTATAAGTCGCGACACCGTGAAGAAGGTCTGGGGCAACGAATTCGCAAATCTTCGTCTCAATCCCGGAGATACGGTCGTAGTTCCAGAAAAGACGTTCAAACCGTCAGCCCTGCGAGGCGTACTCGATTGGTCGCAGGTGTTCTCGCAGTTTGCACTGGGCGCTGCGGCGATCAACGTTATTAAGTAGGGTTGTGTCCAGAGATCTCTACGACGATGAATGATCGCCCTCGCAGCCCCGAAGCGGTGGGAACAAATGGAAATTGAAACCGACCGTGCCTGGGTGGGACAGCCGTACGCTTCAATCTTCAGCGCCCGGCGATACACCTATCTCTCTTTGCAATCGCCTGCGGAAGAATCCCAAATCAAAAACGGGTAGCTCAGTTCAATCAAGCGATCAACTGGAAAGGATCAATCCCGCCGGACAGCACTACGAGATTTAGTGCGGGATATTCATCCGGGAAGAACGCTTCTCGCGCCTAGTCCCTCGGCGATCCCAGCGGGTGGGAGATATCGAACGTTGAGAATTGCCGGTTCTGGCCGGTGATCTCAGAGCGCAGCTCAAGCCAGAGTTCGTTCGGAATCTTGAGATAGACCTCAACCACGGCAGGATCAAACTGCGTCCCGGAGCAGCGGATGATTTCTTCGCGTGCTGCGTCAAAGGTGCGCGCCTGGCGATAAGGCCGGTCGCTGGTGATGGCGTCGAGCGTATCGGCCACCGCAAATATGCGCGCGCCCACCGGGATGACCCCACCTTTCAGCGCGCTTGGATAACCGCTTCCATCGTAGTGTTCCTGGTGTGTGAAGACGATCTCGGCGGCTTCGGCGAGAAAAGGGATCTTGCGCAGCATCTGGTAGCCGCGCGCGCAATGTTCGCGCATCACCTCCTGCTCTTCCGGGCTGAGCTTGCCGGGCTTACGCAGAATTTCGTCGGGAATCGCCATCTTGCCGATGTCGTGGAGAAAGGCGCCGCGCGCAATCACTTTGATCTCCGCAGGCGAGATGCCCATCGCCCGGGCCAGCGCGATCGTATAAGCCGTAACGCGCTTTGAGTGGCCCTCCGTCTCGGAGTCCTTCAAGTCAAGGGCATCGCCCAGCGCCTCGAGTGTCACGTCGTACGAGTGTTCCAGGTCTTCCATCGCCTGGCGCAGCATCTCGGTTCGAGCCCTTACTACCTGTTCCAGGTTCTGCTGGTAGGTACGGCTCTCCTGCAATGCCTGCCGATGTTCAAGCGCGCGCTGCACGGTGGCCACCAGGTGTTCGCGTTCGAATGGCTTCAGAAGGTAATCGTAGGCGCCGCGACGCATCGAATCGATCGCCACACTGATGTCGTGAATGGCCGTGACCATGATGACCGGCAGATTTGGATTCTGCGTGTGAATGCGCTCAAGCAGGGCGAGTCCGTTGCCTTCCTGCATCACGATGTCGGTCAGGATCAGCTCAAAGCCGCCTTGGTCGATTGCTTCCAGGGCTTCGCGCCCTCCTGATGCCACCAGGACCTCGTATCCCTGGCGCTCAAGGGTTGCTGAGATCATCGAGCGAACATGGGCTTCGTCATCCACCACAAGGATGCGCGCTGCCTTGCGCGGTTTCATGCTCGTGCGGGTGTCCGCGCTCGCCACAAGCCACGCTGTCGGGGATGCGTCCTGCCCTTGCAGCTTCGACGCCACACCCGCATCCTTCCCGGTTTCCCGCCAGTGCTCAGTCCATCTGCGGCGGGGCAATCCTCTTAATTTAGGTACCAGCATTTCTCACAGTAGGAAAGCTCTCTTCCTTAGAGAGATACATCGTCGCGAGGGCGTAAGACAAATAGGAGATTTCCGAAGATTCACGGCGGAAACCTCCCGCGGAGGGATTGGGATCGGACTCCCCTCATTTATTTCAACGCACAAACTTGTAAAACCCTGAGAACGTAACAAAAACTTACGCTTACCAGGGCAGCGGCGCAAGTCCTTCTCGGTAAAGTACCAAAGTACTAAAGTGCTATAGATTTTCGGTGAGTCTGTACGCTACCGTACACAAAAGTGTGAACCAAATCCCAATCCGGGAATCAGTATTTCCGAGACGCGTCCTCACCTCTCTATTTTTGCTCCTCCTTGCGCGCGCGTCGGGCCGCCGCCCAGCCTTCCTTGGTCACCTGTCTCGATCGTCCCACGGCCAGTGCTCCGGATGGCACGTTTCGCGTAATGCACGAGCCCGCGCCAATGTACGCTCCGTCTCCGATCTCGATCGGCGCGACCAGCGTCGAATCGCTTCCCACAAACGATCCCTGGCCGATGCGCGTGAGGTGCTTCTTTTCTCCGTCGTAGTTGCACGTAATCACGCCCGCACCGATATTTGTGCCTGCACCCACTTCCGCATCGCCGAGATAACTCAGGTGATTGGCCTTCGCGCCCTTGCCCAGCTTCGCTTTCTTCGTCTCCACGAAGTTGCCGACGTGCGCGTCCTGTCCAATCTCGCTTCCCGGCCGCAGGTGCGCGAACGGGCCAATCCGTGCTCCATCGGCGACCGTGCTTTCACCCAGAACGCAGCCCGGCAGAACCAGCACATTCTTGCCCAGCGCGCAATTCTCAATCACGGAATAGGAGCGAATCCGGCAATCCGTGCCGATCCGCGTCGCGCCCAGCAGTTGCACAAACGGCTCAATGATCGTATCCGGATCAACCTGCACTTCGGCATCGATCACGCACGTCTCCGGCCGAAAGATGGTGACTCCCGCAGCCATCAGGCGATTGGCCGTTGCCGCGCGAATACGTGCGTCGAGCAAGACAAGTTCGGCAATGGTGTTGGCGCCCAGCACGTCCGCCGCCTCGGCAGCCTTCTGCGCCGCGACTTTCTCGCCGGCTCCATGCAGAAGTGCAGCCATGTCGGTGAGGTAGAACTCGCCATGGGCATTGACGTTCTTGAGTTTGTCGAGATACTTGAGAAGCGGCCCAACTTTGAACGCGTAGATGCCGGAGTTGATTTCCCTGATCGACCTCTGCGCGGGCGTCAGGGCCTTCTCCTCGATAATCGCGTCCACTTCTGAAAAGTCTGGCGAGCGGCGGATAATTCGTCCATACCCCGTGGGATCATCCGGCACCGCGGTTAGAATCGTCATCGCAGCGCCTTCCGCCGAGTGAACCGTCATCAAGTGTTGCAGCGTGTCCGCCTGGATCAGCGGCACGTCTCCCGAAAGAACCAGGATGTGTTCGTACCCTGAGATCGCTTCGCGAGCGCATTGAATGGCGTGCCCCGTTCCGCGCTGTTCCTTTTGCTCGATGAAGCGCACACCGGTTCCAGCCACGGCTTCACGCACACGCTCCGCGTGGTGCCCGACAATCGCGTAGATATTCTCGGCATCCGCCAGCTTGCCTGCGGTTGCAATCACGTGGCTCAACAGCGGCTTGCCGCCAACCTCATGCAGTACCTTCGGCCGGCGTGTCTTCAGCCGCGTCCCTTTGCCGGCTGCCATGATTACCACCGCCAGCTTCGGCGTCGACCGCTTTTGCTTGCCCGCTTCCTTGCTCACTCTTGTCCTTCCGCCCCGCCGCCCTTGCTGCCTGGCGCGCCGGGTATCGTGATGTCGATCTTGTGTTCGGGACCCATCTTCAGTTCATCCAGTCCCGGCTTGATGTCCGGACCGTTGCCAACCACCAGCACGGCGTACTTGTCCGGATGAATGTACTTCTTCGCTGCCGCATTTAAATCGGCGACAGTCACTTTCTCCAGCGCTGCCTTGTAAGTCTCCAGATAATCCGGCGGATATCCGTAAAACTCCAACCGCACCCGCTCCGCGAGCACCTTGTCCTTGGTGTCATACAGGAACAGGAACGAATTCAGGATATTGTCCTTGGCGCGTTTCAGCTCTTCCTCGGTAAACGGCTGCGTGGTCAACCCGTCGAGCACCTTGTAGGTTTGCTGAATCGCATCGACTGTAGTTGCGCTCTGCGTCAGCACCACCGCCTGAAACGTAGCCGGATGATCCCAGCCGAACCCCAGCCCTCCTCCAACTTCGTACGCGAGACCAAGCTGCGTGCGCACTTTCTGGAAGAGCCTGCTGGTAAATCCGCCGCCGAACACGTCATTCATCACTGCAATGCTCGGCACGTCTGGATCGTGCCGGTCGATGCCCAGCCCCACGATCTCAACATCCGATTGGTTCACGTCTTCCTTATCGATGAAGTAAACGCCCGGAGTCGGCCCATGAAACACTTCATGCCGCGCTGGGTTGGGTCGCGCCTTGGGCAAGCCCTCGAACGTAGTCCGCAGCTTGGCTTCCATCGCGGCGGAGTCAAAGTCGCCGCTCACGCTGATGATCAGCTTGCCGCCGATCGAGTGGTCGTGCCACGCCTGCAGATCGGCTACCGTGACCTTCGCGATGGTCGACAATTCCGGTTGCCGCGCGTACGGGCTGTCCGCTCCATACACCAGCTTTGCGGCTTCGCGCCCGGCTATCTGCCCCTCGTCGTCGTTGCGCCGGACGATCCCCGTCGCATCCTGCTGCTTCGCCAACTGCAGCTTCTGTTCGTCAAATTTCGGGTGGAACAACAAATCCATCGCCAGGTCATACACCTGGTTCGTATCCGCCTTCAGCGAATCCCACGAGACTGCCGTCGAATCGTCGTCTCCTCCGGTTTCAATGTGCGCTGCCTTCGACTCCAGCAGATCGTCCATCGCGTCGCCGCTCATCTTCTCGGTGCCGCTCGTCCGCCACGTCTGTCCGTACAGATCGATCAGCCCGCACTTCGCCGGGTCCTCATCGCGCGAACCTCCGGGAATCAAGACCGACCCCGAAACAAACGGCAGTTCATGATCTTCCTGCAGGAAGAGCACGATGCCGTTTTTTAATTCGATTCGCTTCGGCTGCTGCGGTTTGAACGCGTGCAGCGGCGGAATAGGAATCTTCTCCCATGGTTTGCTCTGTTGTGCTGGAGCAAGAGCCGGAACAAGCGGCAACAGAAGTGTCACGTTGATGAAAGCGATTCTCCAAAAGGTAGTTTTGGATGGGCAGAACTGTACTTGTGCGCCGTGCTCAGAGCCCAACTGTTCACTGTTCACTGTCCACTGTCCACTGTTGAGCTTCACTTTGCGCCTCCGTCGTTCTTCGCCGGCGCTGCCGGAGCCTGCGTCTCAATCTCAGCCGAAGTCCGGTTTGAGGCCACAAACACCTGCTTGGCAACCCGCCGGATATCCGCCTTCGTCACCTTGTCTACGCGATCAAGTTGCAGAAATAGCTCGCGCCAGTCGCCGTAGCGCGTCTGGTACTCGGCCAGAGCATTCGCCAGGCCCTGGTTGTCTGCGAGTCCGCGCAGCAGATCTGCGCGCGCGCGTGTCTTGTACATGGCAAGTTCCGCATCGGTAACATCGGTTGTCTTCAGCTTTTCAATCTCCTTATGGATCGCTGTTGCCATCTCCGCATCGGTATGGCCGGGCAGAGGGACCGCGCCAAATGTGAAGAGATTGGGGTATTTATCTCCGGGAAAATTGCTGAAGCCCGCAGCCTCAGCGGCAATCTGCTGGTCGCGAACAAGACTCCGATATAAGCGTGACACCCGGCCGTTCGACAGAATATCGCTGATCGCGTCATACACGGCATCGTCGGGACTGCGATAACTCGGGCGGTGATACGACTCAAGATAGATAGGCTGACTTGGGTCGTGGATGACGACCGACTTCTCCGCGAACTGCTTCGGCTCAACCGTCGTCATCTCCAGCGGCTTCGGCCCGCCAGGTACCTTGTTGAAATATTTCTCCAGGATCGGCATCGCCTCCGCGGCCTTTACATCGCCCACCACCGCGATCACGATGTTCGATCCTACGTAATACTTCTTGTGGAAAGCCATCGCCTCCGACGCCGTAATCTGGCTCACTTCGCTCGGCCAGCCTATGCCGCTGCGCCCATAGTTGTGAGCCACGTAAGCCGTTGCCGCCAACTGTTCGAAGAGCCGGCCCTCCGGGTTTGAGTCGGTGCGCATGCGCCGCTCCTCCAGCACCACCGAGCGCTCCTTGTAGAACTCCCGCGGAACCGTATCCGCCAGCCGGCTGCTCTCCAGCCACGCCCAAAGTTCCAGCCGATTCTCCGGCATCGACCAGAAAAACATCGTCTGATCCTGCCCGGTTTCAGCGTTAAGACCATGCGCGCCGTTGCGCTCCGCCACATCGGTGAACTGGTTCGGAACGACGTATTTCTCCGCTGCTGCCTGCGCCTTGGTGAACGCCGCTTCCAGCTCTTTCAGCCTTTCGGGGTTGCTTCCCTTGGGATTGCGTTTCTCCGCTTCGACCGCGTCGTCGGCTGCTTCCACGTTCGCCAGCGCCACTTTCTCCGCGGCATAGTCCTTCGTCCCAATTTGGCTAGTCCCTTTGAACGCCAGGTGCTCAAACATGTGCGCCAGTCCGCTCTCGCCTGCGGGATCGTCCACATCGCCCGCATCCACAAACGTGATGTAGCTGAAGACCGGCGCTTCCGGTCTCTCACAAATCAAAATCGTCAGTCCATTGGGCAGCACTTTCGTCGTGATCCGCTGTTCAAAACTTTTCAGATCCTGCGCCCTGCTGGCCAGGCATGCTGAAAACAAGGCCGCAAAAACGGCTGCCACCGCCAGCCGTCCCGGCAAGTTCCTTGGCATCGTTACTCCTCCGTGGGGTCCAGAACGCGCTCGCCCCTGCATCCAAGCTAGTTTGGCGTGATTGGCGGCGTCAAACCGCGATTGCCGTGAACCCGTCGCGCGTGCCCTGCGTATGATCTCTTAACGGATGAGGTCTCCTTATGCGTCGATGGCTTTTTCGTCTCTTTTCTGCGGTGTTGATTCTATTTGTCGTTGCCTGCGCCGCAATCTGGCTGATTGAGTTCTATCCCCGCCATGGATCGCATCCCCCACTCCAACTCCCCAAAGGCACGCTGGCCATCGAACACGCCAAAATCTACGTCTCGCCCACCGCTCCGCCCATCGACGACGGCACGGTTCTGATTCATGACGGCCTCATTGCGGCGGTCGGCAACCAGGTCGCCGTTCCCGCCGACGCCACCATCGTCCCCTGCGACCATTGCGTTGTGACCGCCGGCTTCTGGAACACCCACGTCCACTTCACCGAGCCCAAGTGGTCGATGGCCAACTGGAAATCCGCTGCCACCCTCAATCCGCAGCTCGCCGACATGTTCCTGAGCCGCGGCTTCACCACCGTCATCGATCTCGGCTCCAATCCTGCTGACACCTTCTCCATCTGCCGCCGCATCGAGAAAGGCGAGCTGACCGGCCCCTACATCTACACCGCTGGAACCGCACTCTATCCGCCCCACGGCGCTCCGTTCTACCTGCGCGAATCCATGCCCTGGTGGATGGTGAAGCTGCTGCCGCAACCCGAGACCCCGCAGGACGCCACTAGAATCGTTCGCCGCAACCTCGCCTCGGGCGCAGACGTCACCAAGCTCTTTACCGGCTCATGGGTTCAGCGCGGGCACGTGCTGCCCATGCCCTTGAACATCGCCCAAGCCGCGGTTACCGAGAGCCACTTGAACGGCAAGCTTGTCTTCGCCCACCCCTCCAATCTCGAGGGTGTTGAGGTCGCCATCAACAGCGGCGTCGATGTGCTGGCGCATGCCGCCGACGACACTCGGGGAGTGGATGCAAAACTCCTCAGCACGGCCATCGGCAAAAACATGGCCATGATTCCCACCCTCAAGATGTTCACCACCACCGTCACCACCGATCCGCACTACATGGACCCCATCTGCGCCGAGGTCCAGCAGTTTCACCAGCTCGGCGGCACGCTGCTCTTCGGAACCGACGTCGGCTACATGACCGACTACTCTACCGAAGGAGAATTCGTCGAACTCGGCCGGAGCGGTCTCGACTGGAAGACGGTGCTGGCGATGCTCACCACCAATCCCGCCGCGCGCATGGGCGTCTCCGACACCAAAGGGACGGTAACTCCCGGCAAGCTCGCCGACCTCACCATCCTCGACGCAGACCCCGCCAATACCCCGACAAACTTCTCCCGCGTCCATGCCGTCGTGCGTTCAGGAAGGGTGGTTTGGCAGCGATAGATTCCGCCAGTTTGTGCCCCATTCATCGCGGCTGTATCGCGATGAGTGGGTTTAGATCGATGCCCTATACTGAATACTGCGCTTCCGGCGGCTTCGGCCTGCCGGGAGTCTTGTTTTTATAAGGATTTGTCTTTGAGCAAGATTCAAAAATCCGCCGCCAACCACCGCCGCATCCGCTCCACCACCGTCATCTGCGTGCGGCGCAACGGAGTGGTGGTGATGGCCGCCGACGGGCAGGTCACGATGGCCGACCACGTCCTCAAGCACTCGGCCAAGAAAATTCGCCGCCTCTACCAGGAGAAGATTCTCGCCGGATTCGCTGGATCGACCGCCGACGCCTTCAACCTGTTTACCCGCTTTGAGACCAAGCTCGAGCAGTACGCCGGCAATATCAATCGCGCGGCCGTCGAGCTTGCCAAAGACTGGCGCACCGACAAGATGCTGCGCAACCTCGAAGCCCTGCTCGTCGTCGCCGATAAAGCCCAGACGTTTCTGATCTCCGGCTCCGGCGACGTGATCGATCCCGACGAGCCCATTGCCGCCATCGGCTCCGGCGGAAGCTTCGCCACCGCTGCCGCGCGCGCTCTGATGGAAAACACCGAACTCGACGCCCATGAAATTGCCGCCAAGGCCATGAAGATTGCCTCCGACATCTGCATCTATACCAACGACAGAATCACGTTCGAGGAGTTGAAGGGGTAAGGTCCCTCGCACCCATGGCCATCTACCTTCCCGCATCCGCCGAAGAACAGGACCTCTCGCTTGACGAGCTGACCCCGCGCGAAATCGTCGCCGAGCTCGACAAGCACGTCGTCGGTCAGCGCCCGGCCAAGCGCGCCGTAGCCATTGCGCTCCGCAATCGCCAGCGACGCCAAAAGCTTCCGCCCGATATCGCCGACGACATCATGCCCAAGAACATCATCATGATTGGGCCCACCGGCGTCGGCAAGACTGAAATCGCGCGCCGTCTCGCCAAGCTCACCAACTCGCCCTTCCTCAAGGTTGAAGCCTCGAAATTTACCGAGGTCGGCTACGTCGGCCGCGACGTCGAATCCATGATCCGCGACCTCGTCGAAATCGCCATCGACATGGTGCGCGAAGAGCGCCTCGAAGAAGTGGAAGACAAGGCCGAGATGAATGCTGAGGAGCGCCTCCTCGACATCCTTCTGCCTCCACCGCCAGCCACACCGCCCGCACAGGAAGGCCAGCTCACACTCCCCGGCTCCGACAGCTATCACCGTTCCCGCGAAAAGCTCCGCCAGCAGTTCAGGGAAGGCAAACTCGACGACCGCACCGTTGAACTCGACGTCCGCGAGCGCAATTCGCCGCAGTTCGGCATCATCTCCAACCAGAACCTTGAAGACATGGAGATGAATCTCAAGGACATGCTGCCCAATATCTTTGGCGGCGGCTCAAAGAAACGCAAAATGAAAGTCGCCGATGCCTTCGACTACCTCGTGCAGGAAGAAGAAGGCCGTCTCATCGATATGGACCAGGTCAATCGCGTCGCTGTCGAGCGCGTTGAATCCAACGGCATCGTCTTTTTGGATGAAATCGACAAGATCGCCGGTCGCGAAGGCGGCCACGGCCCCGACGTCAGCCGCGAAGGCGTCCAGCGCGACATCCTTCCGATCGTCGAAGGCACGACCGTCAACACCCGCTACGGCATGGTGCGCACCGATCACATCCTGTTCATCGCTGCCGGCGCCTTCCACGTCTCCAAGCCCAGCGACCTCATTCCCGAGCTCCAGGGCCGCTTCCCCATTCGCGTCGAGCTCAAATCGCTCACTGCCGAAGATTTTCTCCGCATTCTCACCGAGCCAAAGTCTTCGCTCACCAAGCAGTATTCCGCTCTGCTTGAGACCGAAGGCGTGCGCCTCGAATTCGATCCCGAAGCCTTGCGCGAGATGGCTGAATTCGCCTTCAAGGTCAACGAGCAGACTGAGAACATCGGCGCCCGCCGCCTCCACACCATCATGGAGCGTGTGCTCGAAGACGTCAGCTACCTTGCTCCCGACGTAGCCCGCAATTCCGGAAACGCAGAGCAAGCCGCCGCGCTTACCAAGGATGGCGCCAACGAAGCCATCGCTCCTCTTCCGTACACCGAACGCATGACCGCCTCCGGTCCGGAAAAGGTCTTTACTATCTCTCCCGAATATGTGCGCCAGATGGTCGCTGCGGTCGTCAAGGACAACGACCTCAGCCGGTATATCCTGTAGGCCGAGAGCGTTCGCCGGACGACTAGCTTATTGCTTGTTGTCTGGCTCCTCATGCAGACATTCTTCCGGTCCACCGGCCCCGCAAGCATCCAACTCCATGAAGCGCTTCTCGAACTGTTCCTGCACGCACTCTCGTTCGAGCGCGGT
Organism: Occallatibacter sp.; assembly: GCF_049582745.1. Taxonomy (GTDB): domain Bacteria; phylum Acidobacteriota; class Terriglobia; order Terriglobales; family Acidobacteriaceae; genus Telmatobacter. The sequence continues at coordinate 58,684 of NZ_JBAUUO010000002.1, read as the reverse complement.
CAACGGATTCTTCCCCACACCGCATTTGCTCTCTACCTGATTGCGCCAGATTCGTTGCTGTCGAATGAGAAGCGGCCGCTCTTTTGCTGTCATCGATCGCAATACTGGCCGATAGGCTCTCTCAAGCACTATGTCTGCCCGCCCGAGCTTGTCATCCGCGCAGATCGCCTTCTCAAGTGAAGTTGATGCCCTGCCGCAATCGAAGCTTGCACGCGGCGCTGGCTCCTCGGCAAGTGAAGGTTTTTCTTCAAAACGCAGTGCCACATATACACCGCACATAGCTTCTGCGGAGAGATACAGCGTGCCTTCCTGCCCCGAATATTCGTAGGCGCACAGTTCGCGCTCTCTCTGGTAGCGCTGCTTTCCTGCGGCGGTCAGTTTCGGTAACAGCGTCTTCTCGCATTTGTCGAGCACGATCGACGCAAATCCGACGTCGGCGCTTGACCCCCACGCACACTTCGAGAGAATGTCTGCAGCCGTGCTGCAGGTCGGAGCTTGCTTTAACGGATCATCCAATTGAGATGCTGCCTTTTCCGACGCATATCCAAATTTGCATGGCTCCTGCCCACCGACACAGGCAGACGAAAACGAAACCACAAGCAAGATTGCCACCGGTCGCATGGTGCTCCCCATCGGAATCTAGGCAAGTTTATACTCTGAGCTTTGGGGTGCACTCCCGCGAAATTCGCCGCGTCGCAAGCGTTTACTCGACAACGTTCAGCGAGAGCAGGAGGTCGAACGTGAATTTCGTCCCCGCGCGGAGAATGCTCTTCTGCTTGAAAGTGATTGGCAACGTGGTCACGCGGTACGATCTGCCATTCACAAACACCGAGTTCAATTCCATCTCTGCGCCGTTTTGCGAGTTCCTGTTCACCAATCCGGCACCGGATGCGCCCGCGGGTATCACGACCATTCCGTCCACCCTTACCGGCTCACTGAATGTAACCGTAAAGCCTGCGCCGCTCTCAGCAGTCTTTGCACTGACCGCCTGATCCAACTTCACGGTCAACGGAGTTGTCACGGGAATCGTTACCCTGCTGCCTCGGCTGTACCCTCCGCTACCGGGTGCCGGCTTTGCCGTCCCATTCAAAACTGTGCAACCCACCAGGGCGATTGCAATGGACCACCTGCGCAAAGTTCTCATGTTGATCTCCGTCGGCTCGACAAGGCAGCGTGAAAGCAGATTTCACTGAAGTCAATTGAGCTGCTGTAAACCCATGGAAGCACTGTCTTAAATCCGATTGCAATGTAACTTTCGTCTGTGCTACCTTCCCCTCGTACCTCGGCAGTCCGCGCCTTAGCATTTATCAGCGGGCTCTACCTGCACTCTCCCGCCTGAGGGAATGCGGATGGAGGCGTATCAGAGCACCTTGGAAGGGTGCGCCTGCGCTTCGCATTCGCGTCACCTTTCCCTCGACTCCACGCATCCCAACGCATGAGGAGAGACGCATGAGCGAACCCGCCCAGCACCACGCCATCAATTACATCGAATTCACCACCACCGACATCGCCGGTAGCAAGGCATTCTACGAGAAAGCCTTCAGCTGGAATTTCCAGGACTACGGCCCGGATTACATCGCCTTCGACAAGGACCACGCAGGCATCGACGGCGGATTCCGCAAAGGCGACCCACTGCAGCAATCGCCAAGCGACACCCAGCCGCTCATCGTCCTCTATTCGCAGGATTTGAAAGCCACGCAGGACGCCATCATCGCCGCCGGCGGTTCCATCACCGTTCCCACCTTCGACTTCCCCGGAGGCAAGCGCTTCCACTTCTCCGACGGCCAAGGCAACGTCCTCGCCGTCTGGTCCGAATAACTCCGCAAAACAATGCCCCGCGGTCTACAACCCAGCGGGGCACCATCTCTCGAGTTGTTACGCTTCCTTGTCCCTCTGTCCCTGTCTCTCAATTCATTTCCGGCGCCGGCAGCGCCTTCCGTTTTCTCAACTCTTCGCGCACCAGCGACAGCCCCAGAATGCACCGTTCGAATCCGTCCGACAATCGCGCGAACAACGGCGCCTCTTTCTCGTACTCAAACATGTTGAACTGGCTCACAATGAAGTAGCTCTCCTTGCCGGCGTGAATCAGCTCCGACAAACTTGGATGCGGCACCCGTCGCCGCGTGCCCGGAACGTTCGCCTCCGGATACATCCCGCCGACAAACAGCGCATAATCGCCGATGTATTTGCGCATGGCGCGTTCCGCATCGAACGAGGTCGCGGTGCCATTCACCGGATCGGCCGCCAGAACCATCGCCTCCAACTCTTCAATCGGATGCCCCTCGGCATCGCGCACCTGGTAGAGTCTGTCGGTCTGTGAGAATTCGCAGAGCAGGTGTGCTACATATCCCGTCACGTCGGGATCGTGCAATCCCAACTTGCCTTCATAGCTGTTGCGAACAACCTGCTGAAAGAACGGCTCAAGTGGATGACCCTGGCTTTGCATACAGACCTCCGTGAAGCACTCGCGCGCGATCGGCACTGCTTGTTGTGCAGTGGCCGGTCAGCTCACGTCGTGCAGCCGGCAGTACCAGCCACCACCCGATGTACATAGTGTTGACACAGAGCTTAGCTGAAATGTTGCTGCGACTAAAGAGGGAACCTCAACTTTGTTGGCAGAGTGGAATGTCAATTGCAAAGGGTGGTAACACACATCGTTAACCCCAGGGACATTGTGCCTGTCCCTGGGGCTCGAACCACCAGACCGCGTATAGGACTGCTTCCTTCTAGAAATATGGCTAATGTACAGGTGCTGGCGGATTTATCGTTCGCCACAAATCCCTGCGGGCAATGGCGAGACCAAGAATGCAATGCTCAAACGAATTCGAAAGTTGCCCGTACAACGCGGCTTTCTTCTCATACTCAAATACGTTGAACTGGCTCACGATGTAGTAGCTCTCTTTGCCCACGCGAATCAGCTCGGCCAGCGTCGGCTTCTGTGAAGTGCTGTTCGGATCGGACTCGATGGCCTCGGGACACATCCCGGCAAGAAAAAGTGTGTAGTCGCCGATATACTTCCTGATCGATCGCTCGGCGATGAACGATCGCGCCGTACCATGGATCGGGTCGGAGGCGCGCACCATCTCTTCAAGCTTCTCGATCGGCCGCCCCTTCGAATCGTGCAACCGCAAGAGGTTGTCCGCCTCGGTAAACTCGCAAAGCATCCGGGACACGTAACTCGTGATCTCCGGACCCAGCCCAAGCCGGCCTTCATAACTATTCTTAACTGCCTGCTGAAAGAACGGTTCGAGCGGATGAGTTTGCACCTGCATGCGGGTCCCCGATAAGCGCGGAGGCAGGAAACGACGAGATCCGGATGCAACGTGCGCAGTCCGGAAGCCCTCCCGGCCATCGCTGGATTTTCTTGCTTGAAAAGAACTTTAGCGGAATTGTAGCACCGGGAATGTGAGGTAAATCACTTCACCTGCGGCGAACCATCCATTGGTAACCACGCATAGAACTATGTGCACCAAGGCCACGCTTCCTTAATCAAAAGGCCTGGTGCCCCAGAGCCTGCCCTGAGCAAAGTCGAAGGATTTCGCTTCTGAGACCTGCTATACCAACCAGGCTCATGTCGTCTCCAACAAACAAAGGGCAGTCCGAAGGCCGCCCTCTTGTATCTCAATCTCAAATCAAATTAAACCGCCGCCGGTGCCCGCGATTCCAACTCCGCCAACCGCTTCGCCAGCAGCTTCTCCAGGTTCACCAGCGCGGCCGAGAAGCCTTCGATCCCTTCTTCAAGTTTGTCCGATGCCATCCGATCCGCTGCATGCATCTTCTTGAAAGTGGCTTTGTCGACCACCAGGCGCTCGATCTGCATTGACTTCGCCGCCTCCGGATCGAGCTTGCGTGGCAAATCGCCCTCCGTCTTTTCCAACTCGGCAAGAAATTGCGGCGAAATCGTCAGCAAGTCGCATCCCGCCAGTTCCTTGATCTCCCCGATGTTGCGGAAGCTCGCGCCCATCACCTGCGTCTTGTATCCGAATTTCTTGTAGTAGTCGTAAATCTTCGTGACCGATTGCACGCCCGGATCATCGGCGCCCTGGTAATCCTTGCCCGTATCCTTCTTGTACCAATCCAGAATGCGGCCCACGAACGGCGACACCAGTGTCGCACCAGCTTCGGCGGCGGCTATAGCCTGGTGAATGCCGAACAGCAGCGTCAGGTTGCAGTGGATGCCTTCCTTCTCCAGCACCTCTGCGGCACGAATGCCTTCCCATGTCGACGCGATCTTGATCAGCACATGATCGCGCCCGATCTTCGCCTTGTCGTACTGCGCAATAATGCTGCGCGCCTGCGCAATCGTGGCTTCGGTGTCGTAGGAGAGTCGTGCATCGACCTCCGTCGAAACGCGCCCCGGCACAATCGCCAGGATCTTCTTGCCAAACGCAATGGCCAGCCCCTGGAATGCGAGGTTGGCAACATCCTTGTCGCTTGCGCTGTCGCCCAGTTCTTTTTTCGCGTCCATGAGGACGCTATCGACGATCGGCTGGTACTGCGGCATTTGCGCCGCAGTGGTAATCAGCGAAGGGTTCGTAGTGGCATCGGTGGGGCGAAACTTCTCCATCGCTTCAATATCGCCGGTGTCAGCAACAACAGTCGTGTACTTGCGCAGTTGTTCAAGCAGATTCTGTGCCATTTTTCCTCCTGGGGAAGGGACCCCAGCGCGCGCAATGCAATCAAGCGCGCCCGGTTCCAGTGTACCGCTCTTTAGGATGCGCCTGCACCCCCCAACGTTTCGCTCTCATGTGCACGAATCCAATGGCCCTTTTGTTTCTTGAATTGAGCCCCTTGGGCTGTTCCGCGCCGGAGGCACAATGGTCGTTAGCCCCATGCTTCAGCATGGGGATGTCGGCGATTAAATCGAGCCCCGTAAGGGACGATGCCCGATGGGAATTTCAACGGAGAAGCCCTTGGCTAGTCTTTCGTCTCATGCTGCCGCAAACGTATTGGTCAAAACACCAAGCCCTGAGATCTCCACATCCACCCGATCCCCCGCCCTCAGCGGCCCCACTCCCGCCGGTGTCCCCGTCAGCAGCAAATCCCCCACCTCAAGCGTAATCGCCGCCGTGATATAGCCAAGCAATTCCGGAATCGAAAAAATAAAATCCAGTGTCGACCCATGCTGCTTCAACTCGCCATTCACACGCGTCTCCACCGTGAGCCCTTTTTCCGGATCAACCTCGCTTGCCACCACCGGTCCCACCGCGCAGAACGTGTCAAAACCCTTGGCGCGCGTCCACTGTCCATCCTTCTTCTGCAGGTCGCGCGCCGTCACATCATTCGCAATGGTGTATCCGCGCACATAGCTCCGCCAATCGGCGCCCGCCTGCAGCCTGCTCGCCCGCTTCCCGATCACCAGCGCCAGCTCGCCTTCAAAATCCACCCGCTCCGACTGCGGCGGCATCAGCACCGTGCCCTTGTGTGCCAGCAATGACGATGGCGGCTTGAAAAACAGTAGCGGCTCCGTCGGGACTTCGTTCCCCAGTTCCTTGGCGTGATCGCGATAGTTGCGCCCCACGCAGACAATCTTCGACGGCGTCACCGGCGGCAGCAGATCCGCTTCGTTCAGCGGCAGCGGTTCAAAATCGAATCCCGCTGGATCGGTCACCATTTCCCTGGCCGCCAAAGCCCGCGCATGCGCCAGGTGCAGCGCCAGATCCTCCTCCGGCGTCGGGGCCAGATCCACGATCCATTCCTCGCCCCCGCGCTCTTCCACGAACCCGTACATGATCTGCTTTTCAAAACGAAAACGGCAGTACTTCATCACGAAAACTCCTTCGACAGGACGGAACTTGATCTGATCGTGCAGCGAGTCTGAAACCATTGCTCATTAAGGCCGCTGGACGAGCGCCGTTTTGAAAAGGGCACGGCTTCAGCCGTGCCCAGGTTGACGAAAAACCCGCTTTGAAAGGGCACGGATTTATCCGTGCCATAAGTCCAGCAATATATGGACGGCTTTAGCCGCTGAGGGATGTTTCGCCTGATTTGGATATCGCAACTCGTTTTCGATTCTTCTGCAGCCATCTCGATCGCGATTCGTCGTTTCACTTGCTCCTGGGACATTCTATTTGCAGGCATTACCTCTCAGGCACCCTTTCCTCGGCCTCTTCGGAACGTGCGCTCTCGCGGCCGTTCTTGTCCACCGCGCTCACAGCATAACGGTACTTGTGCCCCGGCTGAACATCTGCATCATGAAATGCCGGAGCGATCGACGGAGTTGCCGGAGAAATCCGCTTCCACGCCCCATCGCCCTCGCGGCGATAAACAACATAACCCACCAGCGCTGGATCAAGCTCGGCCTGCCAGCTCAAATCAATCGAGGGCCCCGCGCCATTCTCGCCCGCCGTCGCTACCGCCGCCAATCCTGTGGGTACGTCCGGGGGGAACACATCCTTCGCTTCAACATCGACCGGCGCTGAGATCTCCCCCGCTAGTTCCAGCGTCTTCCCCTCCACATCCACGCGGCTCATGCGCTGCGCCCTGTACTCATAGCTCTCGCCCACACGAACCGTCGTGTCCATCGCTCGGCCCTGCGCCGCGCCTTCGTCCACCAGTAGCGTCTCGTTATTCGGTTCTGGAGCCGGAGCAAGCGGGCCTAGCTTCGTCTTGCCCGCCGGCGGAGTCAACAATTTCCGTTGCAGCCTGACCGGCGCCGTCTCGCCATCCGCGGTCCAGCTCAGCACCACTCCCTGCTTGCGGAACTCCGCCTTGAGTCCCACAACAGGTCGCGGAGCCTCCCCCGCCAGCACCGTTGCCGCATTCGACAGCCCCGCCGACCGGCCCTTCTCGTTGCGCAACTCCACCAGATAACTGACCGGTCGCGCCGCACCACTCGTGAGCGACCCCGGCAGCGCATCCGTAAAGCTTCCCGGATTTCCCGGAGCGACACTCAAATCCGACCCCACCCGGTCGCATGTTCCGCTTCCTTCACGCCTGCAGATACGCACCGCCACATTAGCATTCAATGCAGTCTTGTCGGTATTGCGCCTCGGCATCGTCCACGTCAAGGCAACGTGATCGCCTGTCCGTATTGCCGACAGGTCTTCAATGGGAGCGGCCAGATTGAGCGACGGAGGCTGCGGCGGGCCCGGCGTTCCGCACCCCGAAAGCAATGCGCACAACCCCACCGCCAGCACCGCCCAGCCCTTGCGCTCAAACAGATTCATCGCTTTCAGTCTAATGGAGCACCATGAGGTTGCATGCTGCGTACAGGTGGAAGGCAGCTGCCTTCCACATTACCTCGCCGGTGGGAGAATTGAATGGCGCACAACTATTTTGACCGAGTGCTATCGTGAACTGGACCGCGAGAGTGGAGATTGCCATCCCTATCTGCTTCACAAGCAGTTTGGCCTGCCATGCTGCGCACATTCCGCTATTGCTTCCGCCCATTTAATTGCCTGTCATTTATACGGCTCGCTGCAATCGCGGTGATTAGCGAAGGAGTCCTGATCAACTCCAGGTTTTGGATTCCGGACGTGTTCTCGTTCAACGTTCCTCATTTTGACTTCACTACCTTGTTGTCTCCAGAGACAATCTTCTTCACGATTCTCGAAGCCGTGCTGATAATTTCGCTCTTCTTTATTGTTTCCTATGTATTTGTTCATCTGCGCTTTGTCTTTTTTCACTGCGTCGTGCATGAGACTAAGCAAATTGAACCTGTCTGGGAACTCTATCGAATTTCGGCCATGCGCTTCTTTAGGGCGGCATTGCTGTTCTGGCTGACCGTGGTCGGGTTAACCGCTGTAGTGCTGTGTGGGTTTATCTCAGTTGCCATAAGCGTCTTCAAGCTGCGCACGCCCGAGGGCAAATTCGATCCTGGAGTCTTCCTCGTAACATTCCTGCCGTGTATGGGATTCGCTCTTATGGTTTGTCTCGGAGCCGCTCTCGCTCACGTTGTGATGGTCGATTTCATTCTTCCGCATATGGCGCTCGAGGAACTCACGTTTAAAGAGGCATGGACTGCTGTAAAGATCCGAATTCGCGGAAATGGAGAGACCTTCTTCTCATATTTCATTCTGCGTCTGGGTCTGCCTCTTATGCTATGGATCATTGCGGCCCTCGCTATTTGGTTTCTGGGTCAAATGATCTTTGGTTTTATCGAGATGTTCGCAGTGGCGATCAACTCAATGCTGGAAGACGCGACCGGTGCGCTAGTGGTTTGCCGCATTACAATTGAAATTCTGATCGAACTGTCGGCCTTCGGTCTCGGCGTGCTGATATCCCTCGGTCTTGGTGGTCCATTGGCTACATGGATTCGCAATTACGCCCTTCTGTTCTATGCCGGGCATTATCGTCCGCTTGCGAACATTCTCTCTGCATCGCCTAATGATCGATGATGTTTTGCGCGAGTTTCATGAACGGCCATAATTCCCTTACGATGACGATCTGGCCGACGAATCTAAGCAACGCGTCATTGCCTTTCCGCTCTTTGCTTCCGTATCACCGCAAGGGGCGGCGAAATCAACGACCTTCTGCAGATGTCGAAATTCAACAACTGGTCGGATCCCTGGGAGGTTTCAGCCCCGGTGCTGCGCCTTGAATCTCCGAGCCTTCATCCGATTCCCGCAAATCTTCATATCGCACCATCGCCGGGTATGGTTCTTGCTCGTGTCGAGAAAAAGCCACCGGCACTCCGCGTTCCCGCACGCCCGCACCCGCTCCATCTCATCCGAAGTCACCAGTTCCGCCGCGCGAAGCGAAAGCAGCCAAAGCGGCAACTCGGGAAGGGAATTGCCCTGCGAAAACTCCCAGTCCAGCTTGCCCGCCACCTTCTGCAACCGCTGCGAATCCCGCGCCCTTTTGAAATTCCTTTCGAGCGACGCCACCGCCGAGCCAGGCACCTCATCGCCGTCAAGCGCCGCATACAGAACCAGCGCCGCCGCCTCCCGCAACTCCCGCACCGCCACAACAACATGCGCCGCCTTGCTCTCACTCACATTTCGAATCAGCCGCCGAGCCAGCGCATCACTTATTAAGCCGGACTGCGCCGAAAAGTACGCGAGATCGTCGTAGTCCCTCAGCAACTCTTCCGGCGGAGGCTCCTCCCGAAACCGCCAGTCCAGCGTATTCACCAGGTCGAGAGCAGCATTGCCGGCTATAAGCTCGAAGGGTTTCCTTGCCTTTCGAGTGCTTCCCCCATTTGTAGAGCTATTGGCCACCGCTAACCTCTCAAACCATGTTGACAGGTTATCCTGGAAATGTAAACATGGTAACTCTTTATGGCTGACTCAACGGTTACCATCCCGGCTGAAGACAAAGGATCGCAATCCTACCGCATCCGCCTGTTCCTCTCCTTCTTCGCCATTTACATCCTCTGGGGCACCACCTTCCTCGCCATCCGCATCGCGGTCGAAGAGCTGCCCCCGCTCTTCGCCGCCGGAGCCCGCTTCTTCACCGCCGGCATCCTGCTCTACGCATTCATGCGCGTCAAAGGCGAAACCGCCCCCACCCCAAAACAGTGGCGAAGCCTCACCATCATGGCGCTCCTCATGTTCGTCGCTGAGTACGGCCCTCTCTTCTGGGCCGAAAAATACGTGCCCTCCGGCGTCGTCTCCGTTCTGGCCGCGACCCTGCCCATCCTCACCCTGATCATCGAGATGCTCATTCTCCGCCAGCAGCGCATGCGCCCCATGCTGGCCATCGCCACCGTCCTCGGCTTTCTCGGTGTTGCCATTCTCCTCATCCCCGGCGGCAAACAGCATCTCGCCCTCGTCCCCTGTCTCGCCGTCCTCGCCGGCGCCACAACCTGGTCGCTCGGCTCCGTGCTCGCGCGCTCCATGAACCTTCCCAGATCGCGCCCCATCACCGCCGGAGCAGCCATGATGCTCGGCGGCGCAATGCTCCTAGCGCTCTCCGCCGGCTTCGGCGAAATGCACCCCTTCCCGCACATCACTCTGCGTGCGGCAGCGGCGCTGCTCTACCTCATCGTCTTCGGATCGCTGCTCGCCTTCACGGCCTTCGTATGGCTGCTCGCGCACATGCCCGCCACGCGCGTCTCCAGCCACGCCTACGTCAATCCCATCGTCGCCGTGGCTCTCGGATATTTCATGGCCGGCGAAATCATCACCACCCGCATCCTCGCCGGAACAGCCCTCGTCCTCATCAGCGTCTTCCTCATCCTCCGCCGCGACTAGGCCGCGCCATATCGCCAATTCCCGCACTCCTCGTCAGAGCCCTTTTTTCGCGATCCCCCGGGTCCCATGCCGTATCCTTGCCTACGATATTGAAAGGGTCCCGGCTCCGTGCTCATCTTTGCCGCAATTCTGGCCATCTTTGTCTATGGAATGATCGCCGCTATGCTCGGCACCATTCTGCCCGAGCTTTCTGAGCGCTTCCACCTCACGCCTACGCAAAACGGCACCATCGCCTTCGTGCAGGCCCTCGGTCTCATCATCGCCTCGCTCGGTGTCGGTCCGTTGCTCGATACCCAGGGAGACAAGATCGGCCTCATCCTCGGCCTGTCGTGCATCGCCGTCGCACTCTTCCTGCTCCCGCGCTCTACAGGATTCCGCCCGATCCTATTGCTGTTATTCCTTCTCGGCATTGGCGGCGGCATCGTCGTCACCGGCGCCAACGCACTCGCCAACAGCGTCAGCGGCCAGCACAGCGCCATCGCCCTCAACCTCGTCAACCTCTTCTTCGGACTCGGCGGCCTCACCACCCCCTTCATCGCCGCCAACATCTTCAAGAAAAACTGGGTCCGCCTCTGCTACACCATCGCGTCACTCACCGTCGCCGCGCTCATCGTGCAGGCGTTCTCGAAAATGCCCGCCCCCAGCGGCAACGCGCAATTCCTGCTCGCCGACGTCGGCCCCATCCTCGGCCGTCCACTCCTGTTCATGCTCGGCCTTTTCCTCTTCCTCTACATCACCTGCGAAGTCGGCGTCTGGAACTGGCTCCCGCGTCACCTCATCGCCCAGGGCATTCCCGAGTCGCGTGCGCTCAATATCCTCTCGCTCGGATTCGCGCTTGGCCTCCTCATCGGCCGCGTAGCCGTTTCGCCTATCCTGGCGCATGCTCCCGCCATCGACGTCACGCTCGGCGCATCCATCGCCATGGCGATCACCACGTTTCTGATGCTGCAAACCAACAAGCCAGGTCCGGCCTTCGCCCTCGTCTTTATCGCCGGCCTGTCGATGGCGCCCGTCTTTCCCACCACGCTCGCCATCACCGGCGCTGCCTTTCCGCGCATGACGGGAACCGCTCTCGGCTTCGTCATTACCTGCGGATGGGTCGGCCTCGCCGTAAGCTCCTGGATCATCGGCGCCATCGCCGGCGGCGACCCCAAACGGCTCAAGAAAGCCTTGCTCCTCTTTCCCGCCTCTGCCGTTCTCATGGTCGTGTTGAACCTGGCGATCCGCTCCGCACTGCGGTAGGAAATACAATGAAGGCACATTCATGACAGCCAGCACTTTTCCTGATTCAGTTGCCTCGAACGATCGCACCCGCCAGCGGTACAACCTCTTCCTGCTTCTCGTCGCCGGACTCGGCGGCCTGCTCTACGGAATCGACGTAGGCATCATCGGCGGCGCGCTGCCCTATCTCGAGGCCACCTCCAAGCTCGACCCATCGCAGCTCTCCATCATCGTGGCAGCGGTACTGCTCGGCAGCGTCTTCTCCACGCTCTTCGCCGGCATGCTCGCCGACTGGATCGGCCGCAAACCACTGATGATCCTCAGCGGTCTGTCCTTCATCCTCAGCATTCCCGTCATTGCCCTTGCGCACGGCTACGCGCCACTCTTCTTCGGCCGGCTCCTCCAGGGCATGAGCGGCGGCCTCATCGGCATCGTCGTTCCCCTCTACCTCGCCGAATGCCTCTCCGCGTCGACACGCGGCAAGGGAACCGGCGTCTTCCAATGGCTGCTTACCTTCGGCATCGTCGCTGCCGCCCTTATCGGTATCTACTTCAGCTATCGCGTGGATGCCGTGGCTCGCCTCGGCGATCCCAGCGCGCTTTTCACATTCAAGGATCATGCCTGGCGCAGCATTTTCTGGGTCTCGCTGCCTCCCGGCGCGCTCTTTGTTCTTGGCGCCCTCATGGTGACCGAATCGCCCCGCTGGCTCTACCGCCGTAAACAGTTTGAAAAAGCACGCGCAGCCCTCCTGCGTTCCCGCTCTCCCGAACAGGCAACCCTTGAGTTGCACGAGATGGAGACCGCCTCAAAACCTGCTGCCGCCACCGGTCAGAAGGTCCGCGACTCGCTGCTGCGCCGCAAATACGTTATCCCCTTCCTCCTCGCGTGCGTCATTCTCGCCTGCAACACCGCCACCGGCATCAATTCGGTCATCGGATTCAACACCAATATCCTGCTCCAGAGCGGCCTGTCTGATCTTCAGGCACACTGGGGATACGTCCTCTTCACCGCCTTCAACTTCTGCTTCACGGCCATCGGCATGATGCTCGTCGACCGGAAGGGCCGCAAGTTCCTCTTTGTTCTCGGCACTAGCGGCATCATTCTCTCCATGGTCACCGTCGGAACATTGTTCAAGCGCACCGAGCGTCAGAATGTGGATTGCCGCAGCCAGATTCAGTCGCTTGTCACTTCAGATCAGCAACTGACCTTCCAGTTCAACCAGGCTGAAGCCCAGCGCCTGCTCGCAGCCAGCGGCGCCACGGGCGGCGACATACAGCCCGGCCGTGCATCCTTTGCCATCATCTTTTCCTATGGCGACTTTACCGGCACCACGAGCTACGTCCGTTCCGACGATCCCGCAACCCCGCCGCTCAAAATCACGCGCGACGGCGCGGTCCCACCTAACAAGGTGCAGGCCATCTTCAGCAATCCTTTTGCCGATTATGAAGCAGCGAAATCGGCGCCCCTCAAAATCGAGAAGGCGGTTCTCGGCCCAGTCCCCAGCGAGAATCACGGATGGCTGGTCGCCATCTTCATTTACCTCTTCGTCGCTTTCTACGCCACCGGCCCCGGTGTTTGCGTCTGGCTGGCGCTCTCAGAGTTGATGCCCACCCGCATTCGCTCCAATGGCATGAGCATCGCATTGGTCATCAACCAGCTCGTCGCAGCGACCCTGCAGGCCATCTTCCTGCCCTTCGTCAGCAAGCACAATTACTCATCGATGTTCTATTTGTTCGCCGGCTTCACCGTCGTGTATTTCCTCACAGCCGCATTCCTGCTCCCCGAGACCAAAGGCAAAACGCTCGAAGAGATCGAGGCCTTCTTCGACAAAGGCGCCGCGCACTAAACCGTCGTCAGCGACCGCTCTAAGTTGGAGATCCGATGGAAGCAGAACAATCTCAAGCCAGCAAACGTGGCGTGTTGAGAGCGTACGGTCTGGTTATTTTGATCGAACTCGCTGTTGTCGCGCTGCTTTGGGCGTTACACGTCTCCGCGACGGTCCTGATTGCGATACCCGTGCTTGTCCTCATAGCTGCTTCGTTTGACCGACAGCTCACTGGCCCCGCTGAGTACATTCAAATCACTCCTTCTGCCTTTGAACAGCGGATTCGAGATCGATATCGCTCTGAATGCACCCAATTGGCGAATTCAGGTTTCAGTCCACTGTTTTTTTATGGTGAGGCCACCCCGCTGTTCCGGCTTCTTCTCATCTATCCAGCATTTCTCTTTTTGATCATGGCGCTGAATCGTGAGGTTGTGGCCATCCACAATGGATCACGAATAGCGTTTGGATTTCCTGTATTGATTTCGAACGATGGAACAACCTATGCCCATCCAATGCAACTGGGAATCAAACTCCATACCCTCTTCCAGGACGGCACAATTCTCCTGACGAAGAGCTTCAGCGGCAAATCGAAGTATGGACCAACTGTAATTCTTCAAAGAATTACCGGCGTGAACACCAATGTCCTATGGAGCGAACACCAGAAGAGGGTTCAAGCGCTCCAAACGGCTGGCAAACAGGTCAACAGGCAGGTCAGCTTCGAGACCTTCGCAAGAATCTCCAGTGAGGCGTAGGAGTGTGAATGGGAAACGCACGCGTCAAGCCCCTCATTCCAACATTCCGGACTGACCACCGCATTCCTGCTCCCGGAGACCAAAGGCAAAACGCTCGAAGAGATTGAGGCCTTCTTCGACAAAGGCGCCGCGCACTAAACCGCCAGTGGAAGCATCGAAGCGAGCTCACTGCGCAGGAATAGCAAACAGGTTCACCTTCTCATCTGCGATCACTGCAAGCTGCGTCCCGTCCGGTGACAGGGCATAGGCCCCGTGGCTCGGCGGCGGATCTTGCAGCCGCACCGACGTTAGCCGCCGTCCGTCGCTCGACTGAAAGACGCGCATATCTTCGTAGTCGAGATCCGATCCATGAAAGTGTGCACCCCTCAGCATCGACTGCGTGGCATGCAGATTCTTGACCGCAAAGCAGCGCCCATTGCCCTGCCCAGACTCACCCGCCGTCTGCGGATCGGGCCGCCCTCGCAGAACCAACTTGCCGTTCGGTCGCAGCACACGATACTCACGCGCCCCGGTGCTCAGCTCGCACGTAGCCACCATGAGAAGATCCGGCGCAAAGCTCGAGACCTCGGGAATGCAGGCCGATGAGAATCGCGCCACCGTTGCCCCTTCGCCGTTCCACCGCGCCAGCCTCAGCACAAAATGAGTCTTCAGCTTGCCCAGCAACTGCACCTGCCCTTCGTTCAGCAGCGTAGGAGGAACAATGTACGAAGATGTCGTGGCCCGCGCTATCGTTTTGAAATCCTTATCGAGTATCTGAATCTCCACATTCTCCGGCGGCTCCATGTTGAGGTTTTCGCGCAGGGCCGCATGCTGTTCCGGCGTGTGCGTCTCCCGCAAAATGGCAACCGCCATCAGCTCCCCGTTCGGAGAAAGCCGCACAAACATCAGCGGTCCGTCCAGCGGAATCTGCCGCTCGACCTGCATTCCCTCGCCGTAGATGCGCAGTTCGTTGCCTACATGCACCAGTACGCGCCCGCCCGCAAGTTGCCACATAAACTCGCCCATGTCCGGCAGAAACCAGTCGGCGCTGCTCAGCACCTTGCTCGTCGCTGGATCCACGACAACCGCATGTATCCTTCGCAGCGCCATGCCCGTTGACGCCTGCCCCGAGCGATCAATCAGCGTGTGCGGATTGAAAGCAATGAGAAGCTGATGCGGACCCAGCCATCCCAGCGCCTCATCGTAAGTTAGTTCCCCCAATTCCTGCTCCGGACGCGGCGCATATCCCAGTGCGCGGATTCCGATGGATTTCGACGGAGTTCCGCGCCTGTCGCGGTCGCTCGATGGCAAATCCACGGCGCAGTCCGGCGGCTTGCATGGCTCGAACTCCTCCGGCGCAGGGAGCGGAGGAGCTTTAAATGAAATCTCGGCGTCCGCGGGAGGGCGTAGCTCGGCCGATCCCGCAACCGCCGGGCCTCCCATCAGCGACACTCCGTCAGCCTCGTTCCCTTTCGCGAAGGCGATGCTTTCCGGTATCAGCAGCATCATCGATTCCTTTTCAAGATGCACATCCCGCTTTGTCGACTTCAGCAGCGAACTCCGCTCGGGGCCCTTGCCAATTTCCAGGGTCACGCCGTCCATGCCCAGCACGTCGCCCGCCTTGAGCGGAACCTGGTTCTTCGGCCGCTGGTTCATCGCCATCATCGTCATCCCATCCATGCTGAAGCCGCTCGAGCCGATCCTCGGGTTAGCGATCGTCACCACGCTCGGGTACTGCGAATCCGGAACCTTGTCCAAACCGGCATCCCATTCCATGGCGGCCAACACCAGGTTCATCGTGGATTTGTTTCCTGCGCATCGCATATTTGGGAAGGACACCGCCAGCTCGGATTCTTTTTGGCCTTTGCCGCGACGCGTTGCCAGGTCGATTCTCCCCTGAAGCACCTGGCCGTCATAAAAGTAGCAACCCAGCCCCACCCACGGCCCTATCAGCTTCACATAGAAACGTGAACCCGGATGCGAGGAGTGGACATCCACATACGAAAGAACTTCGACGGCCACCGGGCGATGATAACCAGCGTCCACAGTCGCCGCAAAGGCCGCAACCCCCGCTAGTGCTCCGATAAAAAACGCCACGATGAATTTTGATATCAATCGTTTCACAAGCCCAGCTCACTGATTAGGGATACACGCATCGATCGCGCCGCACTCCAGGGAAGGCTTCTTCAGCGCGATTCCGTTTGTCTTTCGGTTGTGAACCACTATAACGCGTTTCTATTACCTGATGCGCGGGGCAATTTAGTTGGAGAGATCGGATAATAGGGGTACCACCGGATGAGCACTGTGGAAACGGCAAGAGGAAACTCAATGTTGAGGAATGTGCCAATGGCGTGTGAACTGACAATGCGCATTGTTCTGGAGAAGCCACCTGCGGGCGTGGACTTCGCGCTTCAAAAAGGGAAGGGCAGCAACTACGAAACCGTCCAGAAGCAAAGATCCGGAGTCCACGATCTGCGCTTCGAGTTCACCGTCAGAGCAGTTCCCGGCACCAAAAATGAGGACCCGAATCTCCTCGGTCCTTTCGTGCGGGGCCCCTCGGGCGCTCGCTTTGTTTACCTCGATATCGGTGTCGCCGCAGGTCAAATTGACTCAAGCTGGAGCAGGCGTCTCAAGATTCCACTCACCGGCATCACGGGCGAGATTCTCAACCGGGTAGAGAATGACCCGAAGCTGATCTTGGAAACCCACGTTCCCGGAACCGGCAAAGACGGCGGCCCCAACTGCGCCACCGTCAAACCCTTCTCCGGCTGGAAACTGGTCAAGTCTTCGCAGAAATGATGGGGACACACGGCCCAAACTGCGCAGCTCCTACGCTTCAATTACAGCCTTCGAGAGATTGCGCGGCCGGTCCACATCGACGCCTCGCTCCAGAGCCATCGCATAGCTGAAAAGCTGGAGCGGAATCACTTCTGGAATCGGTAGCAGGTGTTCACTCGCCGGCTCGACAAACACGCAATCCGTTGCCAGCGAGGAAACTTCACGGTCGCCGGTATTCGCAATCGCAATCACCCGTGCCCCCTGCTTCTTCATGTCTTCCAAAAGCTGCAGGGTTTTCTCGTAACGCAGAACCGAGTCGTCCACGTCACGATCCACCGTGGCCAGCGCCACCAGCGGCACGCGATCGCCGACCAGCGCGTTGGGCCCATGTTTCAATTCGCCCGTGGGATAACCCTCGGCCTGCACGTACGAAGACTCCTTCATCTTCAACGCGCCTTCGCGTGCAATTGCGTAGTGCACGCCGCGTCCCAGGTAGAGGAAGCTTCCCGCATCGTTGTACTTCGCCGCCAGCGCAGTCATCCGCTCGCGCCAGCCTTCGAGTTGCCGTTCGATCACGCCAGGCAGAACGCAGAGCTCAGCAATCCGCGCCTTCAACTGTGCGCCGTCAAATGTGCCGAGCCGACTGCCCTCATACAGGGCCAGCAGGTATAGCGCCGTAAGCTGGCAGGTAAAGCTCTTGGTCGCAGGAATCGCGAGCTCCTTGCCCGCGCCCAGCGGCATCGCGGCTCCGGCCTCGCGCAGCATCGTGCTGCCCACCACGTTGGCAATTGCCAGCGTCTGCTGTCCGCCGTCTTTCGCAAACCGCAGCGCCGCCAGCGTGTCTGAAGTTTCGCCCGACTGCGAAATCACCAGCACCGATGGCCGACGCGGATTCACGGCCGGCCTGCAGCTGTATTCGCTCGAATACTCCACGTCAACGGCCAGCCCGCAAAGGTCCTCGAGAATAATCTCGGCAGCCAGCCCCGCATGGCGGCTCGATCCGCTCGCAGCGATCAGCACCTCGCCTCGCGCATTCAGCCAGCCCTCGTAGGGAGCAAATGCTTCCGCCTTCAAAGCCTCGCCGTTCAGGTACAAATCGAGAGTCCGCCGGATGGCGGCCGGCTGCTCAAAAATTTCGCGAAGCATGGCATGAGGGAATTCGTTCACGACGTCAGGACCTTTCCGGAAACGCGCTTGTTGCGCAATTTGTCTATAGCTTGATTCTAAGCGCTTTGATGGTTATTCAATTGAACAGCTCAGAGTCGGCGAAGGCGCGCGCAGGCCTCGTCGAGGTCGGCGTCCTTCTTGGCGAAACAGAAGCGCAGCAAATCTTCGCCACGTCCCGGACGGAAAAAGGCTGATCCAGCCACCGAAGCAACACCGGTCTTCGCCAAAAGGTGCCGCGCTTTCAGCGCAGCCGTTTCGCCCGGCAGCCGCCTCGCCTGCGCCAGCACGTAGTAAGCGCCCGCCGGCACGCTCGGCTCCATTCCCGCATCGCGCAGTGCAGCCACAATCCGCTCCCGCTTCGACTGATGATCCGCCGCGAGCTGCGTGTAGAACGCGGGCGGCAACTGCTCAAGCCCCGCCGCGGCGCCATGCTGGAGCGCGGAAGGCGCGCACACATACGTCAGGTCGTGGAAGTAGCCCATCGCGCCCATCCACTTCGCGTCGGCCGTCACGTAGCCGAGCCGCCAACCTGTCACGCTGAATGTCTTGCTGAACCCCGACATCACGATGGTGCGCTCGCGCATACCCTCCAGCGTTGCGAGGCAAATATGTTTCGCGCCGTCGTAGACGAAGTACTCATAGATCTCATCCGTGAAGACGAACAGATCGTGTTCGCGCGCAGCGTCGGCAATCGCTTCCAGTTCTTTTCGCGTAAAGACTTTGCCGCTGGGGTTCGCTGGCGTATTCACGATGATGGCGCGTGTGCGCTCGGTGATTGCTGCCCGCAAAGCGTCTGTGTCCAGCACCCAGTCCGGCTCCGCGAGGGGAACCAAGACCGGCTTCATGCGCATCGACTTCAGCGTGGTCACGTGATAGCCGTAGAACGGTTCGAAGACCAGCACCTCGTCCCCCGGATTCAAGAGAGCCATCGCCGCCGCGTGCAGCCCTGCCGTGGCTCCGCTGGCGACCATCACTTCGGTCTCAGGGTCGTAGCGTAGCCCGTAGTCGCGCTGCTGCTTATCCGCGATCGCTTTGCGCAAACGGGTAATTCCATCCTGCCGTGTGTAGATATTGTGGCCGCCGACGATCGCAGCAATCGCCGCGGTCTCCACCGGCATGGGAACCGGCGTATCGCAAATGCCCTGGGCCAGGTTGATGCCGCCAATGCGTTCGCACTCGACGCTCATGGCGCGGATCTCCGATTGCATGGCTCCGGGGGCAAGGTCGCTCAGCGCGAGACGGGACGTGGTATGCGAATGAGGCACAAGGGTTTTACTCACAGGGAAGAGCTCCGACCTCTCGTGCCATTTTACAAGTGGAGTGCCGTTTGGCACACAAGCCGTATGGCCTGCGGGATAGAATCGACGTTCAGGCGAGGCCCCGTGCACGAGCTTTCCATCGTTTCCAGCATCGTCGACATCGTCACCGAGAAGCTCGAAGCCTATCCCGGCGCATGCGTCAAAGACGTGCGCTTGCGCATCGGCGCGCTCGCCTCCGTTGTCGAAGACTCGCTGCAGTTCTGCTTCGGCATCGCCACCGAAGGCACTCCTCTTGAAGGTTCCAAACTCGTGGTGAAGATCCTGCCGGTAACGATGCATTGCGACCGCTGTGCTTCAGACGTTGAGATCGCGAGCCTGCAAAGCTTTCGCTGCCCACGTTGCGATGAGCCAGTTTCGGATTTGCGGCAGGGGAGGGAACTCGAGATTGAATCCATCGAGATTGATGAAGTCGAGGAAAAGGTATGACTACCCGGATCGTTGAGTTGCGGCAGGGAATTCTCAAAAAGAACGATGAGTTGGCGCGCGGTCTTCGGCTCCGCTTTCAGTCCGCGGGCGTGCTGGTGCTCAACCTGGTCTCCAGTCCCGGCACCGGCAAGACAGCCTTCCTTGAACGTACCCTGCGCGACCTGCGGGCGAACGGCGCAAAAGTCGCGGCCCTCGTCGGCGATCTCGAAACCGACAACGATGCCCGTCGTCTTGCCGCCAGCGGTGCTCCTGTCCGCCAGATCAACACCCACGGCATCTGCCACCTCGAAGCCGAGATGATCGGCAAACACCTTGAAGGCTGGGAACTTGCTGACCTCGACTACCTCTTCATCGAAAACGTCGGCAACCTCGTCTGCCCTTCGAGCTATGACCTCGGCGAAAAGATCCGCGTAGCCCTGCTCAGCGTGACCGAGGGTGAAGACAAGCCGCTGAAGTACCCCACGCTCTTCAACTCCGCCGATGCCGCCATCATTACCAAGATCGACATTGCCGAGCCTTGCGGATTCGATCGCGCCACAGCCCTCAAGAACATCAATGAGATTCGCCCCGGCATCCGCATCTTTGAAGCTTCGGCCAAAACCGGAGCCGGCATGGTCGATTGGCTGGCCTATCTCGCGGAACAAAAATCTCGCCGGGCATAACGCGCCAGAATCCTCGTCCGCGCTCCATCTGAAGTCGAAAACGTGCTGCTAATCCTCATCCCGATGTGGCAGAATGGCTGCTGCCTGAGTTGACTCCCGGATACTCCTTTCTTTCCTGCAGGCAAAGCCATGGTTCCTATGTTTTCAAGGATTCCACGGAGGAGAAAGACACATATGAAGACTCTTGCTGCTCTCTGCGCTACGACCGTCATCGCACTGTCAATGGCGGCGTGCAACCCAACCCCACCACCTGCGCCCGACACGCACGACGCCGACGTCAAGGCGATCACCGATACCGAGGTGCAGGCAAGCCAGGCCTGGGCCTCCAAGGATGCCGACAAGATCATGAACTTCTATGCGGACGACGCGCTTCTGATGACGCCCGGCGCTGACGCGGTGCAAGGGAAGGACGCAATTCGCGCCGAACTGAAACAAATGCTTGCCGATCCCGCAATTTCGCTCACCTTCCAGTCTTCGAAAGTGGACGTTGCCAAGTCCGGCGATCTCGGCTACACAGCCGGGACTTACAAATTGACAGTCACCGATCCGGCGACCAAAAAGCCGATCACCGATCACGGCAACTACGTCACCACCTTCCGCAAGCAGGCTGATGGCTCGTGGAAAGCGGTTGCCGATATCGCGTCGTCGGCTGTTCCACCGATGCCTCCGCCAAAAAAGAAGTAGCAAGTTATTCCTGTGTCACCCGCGGCGGCGCCTGAAGCCGCCGCGCTTCCCTTGGTTCTTGGCATGTTCTGCGTCATCAACCTAAAGAAGAGGATTCATGAAGAAAGCGACCGGCAAAACGGCAGGCAAAGCCAAATCGACGGCCGACGATGTAGACGCCTATCTTGCCAAGGTGCCCGAGCCGGCGCGCACGACCCTCGGCGAGGTTCGGGCAGCCATACGCTCCGTCGTTCCCGCCGAAGCCACAGAGGGACTCAGTTACCGGATGCCCGCTTTTCACTACAAGGGCGCGTTAGTCGCCTACGCGGCCTTCAAGAACCACTGTAGTTTCTTCCCCATGCAGGCTTCTCTCACTGACGAGATGCAGGAAGAACTGAAGGGCTATCGAACCTCCAAGGGAACCCTGCAATTCGCGCTCGACAAGCCACTTCCGGCGACACTCGTAAAGAAGATGGTGAAGAGGCGAATCGCCGAGAATGAGCGGAGAGGGAAACGATAGTGCCTACAACGACGGCGAGCTTTCAGACCGAACGCCAGGCAAAAGAGTACTTGGTTGAACGTATCGTTGCCGAAGCCGAGTGCGAACAAGTCCCGCTCAGCGAAGTCGAGCGCAAAATGTTGTACTTCACGGAATCGGGCTGGACCTTGCCAAACATCCTGGAGGTCAATGCTGAGTTTGAGCGCGATTACGACAATGATGAATACGAGCAAAAAATCGCCGAGCTGGTTCGACAGATCGATAAGCATAACGAGATCACAGGTGGAGACGACCAAGCCAAATGGGATGATGCAATCGTTAAGCTCGGTGAAGGCGATCATTATCTGCTCGTTTTAGTCGGTCTGGGGCGGTCTTCTCCTGCTGGACAGTTCTCGAAGTGGCTACCTACAGGGAATTTCTATGGCACTGGAAAAGTGCGACCGCCGGGCGACGCTTTGAGGCTGATTGTTGTAGCTCTTGCACTTGCAGCCTTCATGTTTGCGGCCGTGGTGATTGAGGCCTGGCTGAAGAAGTAGTTCTCACGCAGCCCCGATGTGATTTAAATCACGTGCGGGTGTATCCTCTGGACGGTATAAGAGGTTCACTATGTGTCTCGCTATCCCCGGAAGAGTCGAACAAATCACCGAAGGCGATGTCAGGATGGGCCGCGTGAACTTCGGCGGCGTCGTCAAGAATGTCTGCCTCGATTACGTCCCCGAGGTCGTTGTCGGCGACTACACCATTGTGCACGTTGGCTTTGCGCTCTCGCGGATCGATGAGAAGACCGCCCTGGAGACCCTCGACCTCTTCGAGAAAATGGGCGCTCTTGAAGAGGAACTGGCTGGCGAGGAAGCAATCTTTGCCCGTGCCGCCAGTGCGCAACCCTCGCCCTGCCCCGATGGAAGCTGCGAGCCGTCCGCGGAGGACTCTCCCAAAGTCGACCAGGCTGGAAGTCCTGTATCCAAGTGAAGTACCTCACTGAATTCCGCAACGGCGAAGTCGCGCAGCGCATGGCGCGCGAAATCCACCAGATCACCACCCGTCCGTGGAGGATCATGGAAGTCTGCGGCGGCCAAACCCACTCCATCATTCGCAACGGCATTGACCAGATGCTGCCGGCCGGTATCGAGATGATTCACGGCCCCGGGTGTCCTGTCTGCGTCACGCCACTGCAGCTCATTGACAAGGCTCTCGCGATCGCTTCGCAGCCCGGCGTCATCTTCTGCTCCTTTGGCGACATGCTGCGCGTGCCAGGCACGGACCGCGATCTCTTCCAGGTGAAGGGAAGCGGCGGCGACGTTCGCGTAGTCTATTCGCCCCTGGATGCGGTCGAACTTGCCGTCAAGAATCCCGACAAGCAGGTTGTCTTCTTCGGCGTGGGCTTTGAAACCACCGCTCCGGCCAATGCCATGAGCGTGCACCTGGCAAAGCGGCGCGGCCTCAAGAACTTCTCCGTGCTCGTTTCGCATGTGCTGGTTCCGCCCGCGATCGAGGCCCTGATGAGTTCGCCGGATAACAAGGTGCAGGCCTTTCTGGCGGCCGGGCACGTGTGCAGCGTGATGGGCTTCTGGGAGTATCCGCCGCTGGCTGAGAAGTACAGGATTCCGATCGTCGTAACGGGATTTGAGCCGCTCGATCTGCTCGATGGCATTCGCCGCGCGGTGATCCAGCTCGAAAAGGGCGAGTACCGCGTTGAAAATGCCTACGAGCGCATCGTCACGTACAAAGGCAACTTGCCGGCGCAGAAGCTGCTGGCCGAAGTTTTCGAAGTCACCGACCGGGCCTGGCGCGGGATCGGCGTGATTCCGAAAAGCGGCTGGCGGCTCAGCGAGCCGTATCGCGAGTTCGATGCCGAGGAGCGCTTCCACATCACCGGTATCCATACCGTGGAGTCGCCGCTGTGCAGGTCGGGCGACGTGCTGCGCGGGGCCATCAAGCCGGCCGAGTGCGGGGCGTTCGGCAAGGAGTGCACACCGCGCCATCCACTAGGCGCCACCATGGTTTCGAGCGAGGGCGCATGCGCCGCCTACTACAACTATGGGCGTTTCTTGTCGGCTGAAGACCTGGTACACGCCGGCGCCGCACTGACCGGAGCGGCGAATGGCTGACGGCGAAAGCACGCCAGATTTCTCGAACTGGAGTTGCCCACTGCCCCTCGCAGATTACCCCACGATCGTGATGGGCCACGGTGGCGGCGGCAAGCTGGGTAACGAACTGGTCGAATATCTGTTCCTACCGGCCTTTCGCAATCCGGCGCTCGAGAATCTCGGCGATGCCGCGGTCTTCGAGCTCAATTCGGGCCGACTCGCGATGAGCACCGACTCCTTTGTGGTGCAGCCGCTGTTTTTTCCCGGCGGCTCGATTGGTGCGCTCGCCGTGAATGGGACTGTCAACGATCTTGCGGTCTCGGGCGCGGAGCCGAAATTTCTGAGCGCGAGCTTCATCCTCGAAGAAGGCTTTCCGCTGGCACAGCTTGCGGCGATTGTCCGCGCCATGGCCGACGCAGCTGCCACCGCCGGGGTGCGCATCGTTACGGGCGATACCAAGGTCGTCGAACGCGGCCACGGCGACGGTTGCTACATCAATACCGCGGGCGTCGGGGTGCTGCGGCCGGGCGTGAACGTCGGTCCGCATCGCGCGCAGGCGGGCGACGCAATTCTGGTCTCCGGAATGATCGGAGATCACGGGATGGCGATCATGAGCGTGCGCGAAGGGCTTGAGTTTGAAAGCCAGATCCGTTCGGACTGCGCCGCACTCAACGGGCTGATTGCCGATGTGCTTGACGCGGTCGGAACCGGCGTGCATGCGATGCGCGATCCCACGCGCGGCGGATTGGCATCGACGCTGAACGAGATCGCGGCCGCTTCCAAAGTAGGCATGGAGATCGACGAAGCCAGGTTGCCAGTTCGGACCGAAGTGCAATCGGCGTGCGAACTGCTGGGACTCGATCCGGTGTACGTGGCCAACGAGGGCAAGGTGGTTTTCTTTGTTGCCGCGGAGGCGGTCGATCAAGTGCTGGCTGTGCTGCGCGCGCATCCACTGGGAACCGACGCTGCACGCATCGGCCAAGTGACGGCGCAGCATCCCGGGATGATCGTGGCCCGCACGGGCATGGGCGCCAATCGAGTGATCGCGCCGCAGATCGGCGAGCAGTTGCCGCGGATCTGTTGAACAACCGCTGCTAACTCCTAACTTCTAGCTGTTAGCCTTCAGCTCTCAGGTTTTCTGTCCTCGCATGGCTTCGGGCTCCTTCCCTCAACAGTTGACCGCAACACAACGCGACCCCTATTATCCCGTCTCTTTGGGTAAATGTCCTGCATTCATTGGATTACAGACTGGGGTGGCGGTAAAGGTCTTTCTTCATTGGACTTCGCTGTAGAGGTTTGAAAAGACAGGGATTAGGGAACAGAACAAGGGGACAAAGGGACAAGGGGGACAAAGGGACAAGGGGACAGGGTTAGGAACGAACCTGCCGGCGGCATTCTTGATCTCTTTCGGGCGGAGGATTTGGATTTCAAGTACATTGTGCGCCAAGGGCTGGTAATTACCTGCAAAACGGCGGGAAGTTTTTGGCGAGTGAAATGAGGGAGTTAGAGAAAAGATTGGCGAACGGGGGTTGACAGGTCGTTGAGGTGAACCCCTTGAGTGAGGCAGTTTTCGCCGGCAGGGTGGTATCCCATGTCTCAGAATCGGATGGGCACCTTGCTACGGTTGCGGAGTGGAGGGAGTTGGGAGGTCTTGTCGAGGGGCGTCGCGCTGGACGAGCATGATGCGTTTGATCCGGTTGCGGTCGATGTGCTGGAGATTGCCGCCCACGCGGATCTCGACATCCATACCGGAGACGGAGACAAGGTCGCCGTTGAGCACACTGCCGTCGCGCAGTTCGATGGAATCGAAGGAAGCAGCTCCGAGTTCGTAGCTGATGCTGCCGCCTGAGACATCGTCGCGCCCGATTTCGAGCGGGAACTCTCCAGCTTTAAATCCCTCTTTGCTGAAGGAGAGGATGTGCCGACCGGCGCCGACGGTGATGAGGCGCGGCGTTACTCCGGCTTCGACTCCATCGACTTTGAGGAGTGCGCCCTGGGGCGTGGAGTTCACGGTGAGCGAGACGGTTTTGGCGGCATCGGTTTTCTCGTTGATGGAAACGGAGACGGGCTGACCGGAGGCCATGACGGTGGTCTGGAAACGGACGGTTTCACCGGGGCCCACGTTGCTGAGCGCAATTGCGTCTTCGCCGACGCGCACTTTTGCCTTGTCGAAGAGATAGACAGAGAATCGGGCCGAGGAGATGACGCGGGCTGAAAGATTCTGCGCCGTTGTCTCCATGACGTATCCGTGAAGGCTGCCCATGCCGGGAAGGGTTTTGAATTTGCCGAAGGTGAAGCGAACGACCGGCGTCCCGGTCGATGGCCAGTTGATGACGGGGAGGGGCGCGTCTTTGGCAAGGGCGGGAATCGCGGAGAGCAGAAGCGCAAGGGAGCATAGAAACCTGCGCGCCTTATTGATTCCTGGAATCATGTTGGCCATGATAGCGCACACCCAAGTGGCGTAAACCTGTGCAGGGACTACGAGAGTCCCTTCTGTGCCAGGGCGAAGGAACAGTTACCCAGACCCTGTGAGGTGCTGACGGACTTCACAGAGACATTTGCGGTGAAGGTCTGGGAGGAGGTTGACCCGGTGATATTGCCAAGTCCCGATACCCAGAAGAATCCGCCAAGGCCTGTCCCTGGCCCCACCATCACGCTTGTCGGGTCAGGGCCAGGGGTCCACGTTTCGTTGCCTGAGGAGGTCTTGCCGGAACTGTCCAGAACGATCGACCAGAATCCTTTGTCGCTGGTGAGTTCGACCTGGACATTGCATCTGGCTGAAACCCAGTGAGTGGTAGCGGCCGCCAGAGAGGCGCCATTCAAGATGGCGTTTGGGCCGGTTTGCGGGGGTGGATTGTTTCCCGTCATGCTGCCACTGCTGCTGCCGCCGCATGCTGACAAAAACAACGTAAGAGCGAGTAGCGCTGCGACGCGCTTCACACAAATCTTGTGGGATGGAAAACCAAGGCGAGTCAAAGGAAGCGTTCCTCCGCGGAAATCAGTTTCATTTGGAAATTGACGTGACGATAGTCAGGCGAGCGGTGCGACGTCAACGACGGCCATCACAGGCGATTGAACGGAGGAACATTAGCGGGCCGGCGGGGAAGCAGGCGCTATGGCTGCCGCGGCTCCACACCACAAGACGAGGCGGCAGACGAAGTCAGGCGAGCTTTTCGAACGACATCTGAATGCGATCGGGGATGGCAGCAGTCGCGTCGTTGAGGTCGTAGCCGATCTCGAGCACGGCTGCCGGCGCGGCGGGCAGGGACTTGAGGGCTTCGAGGGTGGCGGCCCAGTCGATGGTGCCGTCGCCGGGCCAGAGGTGCTCGTCTTTGAGGCCGTGGTTGTCGTGCACGTGGACCTCAGCAATGCGCTTGCCGAGGGTGGCGACGGCTTCGGCGATTCCGGGCGCGATATGCGCGTGGCCGAGGTCGAGGCAGACGCCGATCTGGTCGAGGTGCGCCATTTCGAGGATGGTGACGAGGTGTTCGGGAGTGGTGGCGTCGCTGGTGAGGTTTTCAACCAGCACGCTGACGCCGAGGGGGCGTGCAAAGGCGCCGAGATGTTCAAGAGCGGTGGTGGCGTACTCCATGGTGCGCAGCGACCACGATTCGTATTTTTCGCCGAGATGCATGACGAGCTTTTTGAAGGGAATGTGTTCGGCGGCTTCGAGGGCGCGCTTGATCTCGTCCATGGCATCGATGCGGCGGGATTTCTCAGGGTCCACGACGTTGACGGCGGGAGCGCCGGCGCGGCCCATCTCGCGGTCGGGGAAGAGCGGGGCGTGCATGGAATACGGTTCGAGCGGATTGGAGGCGAACCATGCGGCCAGCTCCATGACGTGTTCGCGGCTGGTGTAGTCAAAGTGCTGGCGTGCGGCAAAGAGCTCGACGCCCCTGGCACCGGAGCGCGCTGCAGTTTCGAGCAGACCCGGGTGCAGCCGTTGCTTCAAGAAAAGATGTGTGGAAAGAATTGGCAGCATGCTTGGACGGTTCCTGCGCCGGTATGGGCACGGCGTTGCCTCCTATTGTCTCATTCCGTAAACGACTTACCGGAAGGACAGGAAGACGGTAGCGGGCGCACATGGAGAACCCGAAGGACGGTGGGAACTGCGTGGCCGGTTCGAAACACTGGACACCCAGGGAGATTTTGCCTATTCTACCCACACTGTTATCCCCTGGGCCACCTGCCAAAAGAGCCTCAGTTGCGAAGCCCTTCGCTTGTCTCGCGCATGAGGGCTGCGTAGAAAGAATCTGAGTTTGCCGGGCAGCAAGGCCAACGTGCGATGGTTGCAGAGGCTGTGTGCATGGCGATTGGCTTTCCCAGTTCCGAAAGAATGGGCCGGCTGCCGTGGTTTGTGCGGTTTTTGCTGGGATGCTTGCTGGCGTGCGGCGCGATCGAGCTCACATCAAGCATTACGCCGTTGCGCGCGTTTCCGCTGCTGCTTGCGTTTCCCACGGTCATTCTGGCGGCGTGGTTTCTGGGCATGTGGGGCGCTGCCGGTTGTGCGCTGACGGATGCGGCGCTCGTGAATGCTCTTCTCACCCGATCCGAATTGCGATTCTCATTCTCCACCGGGAATGCTTTGCAGGAGTTTCGCCTGTCGTCGTTTGTTCTGGTCACGCTGCTGCTGGGCTGGTCAGTCCGGCGGCTGGCGCAGCAGAAGGCCGAGCTCGCGAATCAGGAAATGAAGCGGCAATTGGAACTGGCCGAGTCGGAACGACGGCTGGCGGACGAGCGCGCACGTGCAACCGAAGAGTTGCGTTATCGGGACAATGTGCTGCAGGTGGCCCTGAAGGCAAGCGGGATGGGGTTGTGGGTATGGGACCTGGAGAAGGAAGTCGTCCACCGTTCGGACGAGGTGTACCGCATGGCAGGCTGCGAACCGGGCGCGTTCGGCTCAGAGCCGGAGGCGTGGCTGAGATTTGTGGTTCCAGAGGATGTTCCTGCGCTGGACGAGGCGTTTGCAAAAGTGCGGGCGGAAGGCGCCGATTACCACATGCAGTATCGCGTTCGCTGGGCGGATGGTTCGCTGCACTGGCTGGAATCGCAGGGGAAGGGCGAGAGGGATGCGCAGGGCAAGGTGACGCGCATCTTTGGAGTGATGGCCGATATTACGCGTCGGAAGCAGGCCGACGAGGCACTGCTGCGCGCCGAGAAGCTTGCGGTAGCCGGGCGGCTGGCGGCCTCGGTTGCGCACGATATCAACAATCCGATGGAAGCCGTGGCGAACATGCTGTACCTGATCTCGACGACGGACTCGCTTGAGGATGCGCGGGTGCGGGCGAATGGCGCGCTCGATGAGCTGATGCGCATTGCGCTGGTGGCGCAGTCGACGCTGAAGTTTCATCGCGAGATCGGTACGCCGAAGGAAACTCTGCTGAGCGAGGTGATGGAGTCGGTGTTGGCGATGTTCCGCGGGAAGCTGCAGGCGATGGAGATCGACGTCGAAACGAAGGTGTACGGGGAACGCCCGATCAGTTGCATGCTGAGTGAGACCCAGCAGATTTTTGCAAACCTGATTGCCAACGCGATTGAGGCGATGGAGCACAACGCGCGACTGGTGATTCGCATCCGGCCTTCGCGCGACTGGCGCGATCGGACCACGCGAGGGATGCGCGTGACCATCTGTGACACGGGAGCGGGCGTCGATCGTGCAAATCTCAGCCGCATCTTTGAGCCGTTCTTTACGACCAAGACTGAGACCGGAACGGGGCTGGGATTGTGGGTGGTGGCGCAGTTGCTGGACCGCCACAAAGGCAGCGTGCGCGTCTGGAGTTCGCAGCGGGAAGGAGCGAGCGGGACGGCGTTTTCGGTATTCCTGCCCTTCGGCGAAAGGGTGGAAGACCGGCCATCGAGCGACGACGGAGTGGGCACCACAACGGGAGAGCCTGCCGGGGAGAGCTCGGAAACCTGCGTTCCCGGACCATTTGCGCAACATCAATACGCGTGAGGGGCGGAGTCTGAAGTCCGAAGACAGGCCGAAAAAGACAGAAGCAGATTCTTCGCTCACCACCCCCAGACTGAAATGCGTCTGAGGCTCCGTTCGCTCAGAATGACGGCGCCAGTTATGAGAATGACAGCGGCGATATTGTCAAGTACTAGTAGCCTGCAGCCTTGCCGTAGTGGCTGCGGTGGTCTTGACCGCCGGAAAGTTCGCCGGTTTTGGGATCGACGGCAATGCATTCTCCATCTGACCAGTGACGATCTCTTATCGATAGCGTGTAGCCCATTGCTTTGAGCTTGGCGAGGGCGTCGGGGTTGAAGCCGGGCTCGAGGTAGAGATTGTCGGGCAGATCCTGATGGTGAAAGCGGGGAGCGTCCACGGCCTCCTGGATGTTGAGGCCGCCTTCGGCAGCGGAGAGAAAGATATTTCCGACGGTGGTGATGATGCGCGCTCCGCCGGGTGAGCCGAGGACGTAACGCAGCTTGCCGTCTTCGAGCACGATGGTCGGCGTCATGGAACTGAGCGGTCGTTTTCCGGGCGAAATGGCGTTTGCGGGTCCCTGGATCAGGCCGAACATATTGGGCACGCCCATCTTCGAGGCAAAGTCATCCATTTCGTCGTTGAGCAGGAAGCCGAGCGATTCAGACGTGACGTGCGAGCCGAAGCTGTCGTTCAAGGTAGTGGTGACGGAGACGGCGTTTCCTTCCGCGTCCACGACGGAGTAGTGGGTGGTGTCAGGCGATTCGTGACGGGTGCCGGCGGTGGTGGGCGCGGGCGGCAGAAAGCCTTCGGGGCGCTTGAGGTCGGCGCTGGGGCTCGCCTTATCGGGAAGGACGCTCTTGCGCCATGCTTCGGCGTATTTCTTCGCGGTGAGTTCGGCGACGGGAATGCGGTTGTAGTCGGGATCGCCGAGGTAGTCGGAACGATCCATGTAAGCGCGGCGATACGCCTCGGTGGCCAGGTGCATCCAGCCGGCAGAGCGATCGCCAAGGCTGGCGAGATCGTAGCTTTCGAGAATATTGAGCGCGCTCAGGAGGACGACTCCGCCGGATGAGGGAGGCGGCGCGCTGATGACGGTGTAGTTGTGGAATGTGCCGATGACGGGCTTGCGCTCGACCACGGTGTACTGCGCGAGATCGTCAAGCGTGAGGAGAGCGCCGCCTTTCTTGAGATCGTCGACGAGCTCATGCGCCATCTTGCCGTGATAGAAATCGTCGGGGTCGGCGGCGATCCGCTCAAGCGTGCGCGCCAGTTCAGGTTGCTGAAAGGTTTCGCCCTGGCGGTAATAGGTGCCGCCGCGCTGAAACAGAGCGCGCGATGCGGGGAAGCGGGCGAGATCGCGGTCGGTGAGTTCGTGTGCCTCTTCAGGGGTAAGCGCGAAGCCATCGCGCGCGAGTTTGATAGCCGGAGCCATCACGCGCTTGAGACCGAGCTTTCCGTATTTCTTTTCCGAGTACACGAGTCCCGCGACGGAGCCCGGCGTTGCGATGGAGCGGTAGCCGATGACGCTCGAGTCGGGAATGATATTGCCGTGCGCGTCCTGGTACATGGTTTCGGTCGCGGCCAGCGGGGCTTTCTCGCGGAAGTCGATGAAGGTGTCGTTGCCGTCATGGGTGCGCAGGAGCAGGAAGCCTCCGCCGCCAAGGTTGCCGGCGATGGGATGCACGACTGCGAGGGCAAAGCCGGTGGCGACGGCGGCGTCGACTGCATTGCCGCCCTCTTGAAGGATATGGAGGCCCGCGTCAGAGGCGAGGTGATGCACGCTTACCACCATGCCATGTTGCGCGCGAACCGGTTGCTCGCCGCGATAGGCGATGACATTGCTCGTGCTTTCTTGCGCGGCGGAGGTCGTGGGAAGCGCGAGCACGGAACACAGCGATGCGAGAAGGACGACGGGAGCGGGGAAGCGATACGGGGATTGCATGGCTCTGGACAGAATAACGCGCGCAGTTGCGCTGACCGCAAGAAACCACTCATGCACAAATGGCACGCATGAATGCGGAAATGAGGCCAGTCCCTCCGGGATGAAGATACGATCCGCATCCCGTTCACAGTGCCGGGTTAGTGAAACACGCCCAAACTAAGTGGGGCAGACCGCTGATTGCGCGTCTGCCCCATGGATACTTGAGGTTGAATTGCTTGGCTTACAAATGCTCGGCGATCTTGCGGATTGCGTCGTCGTGTTTGACAGGGATCAGTGCCTTGGAAGGAACGCCGCCTGTTACATTGCGGCGCGGCAGCAGGCCGAGTTCCATGAGGACCGCGAGGCTGACTTCATCGCGGGAACTCATGGCGCGGTACTCCGGATGCTGATACTTCTCCCAATTTTCAGAGAGGTTGGCGACGATGGTTTCGCGCGTGGAGTCTGCGCTGACGATGACCACCATGTTGAGCAGGGAGAGTTCGCGGTCGGTCAGGCGGACCGCCGGGATTCCCTTCTTGAGATCGTGCGCAAATTCCGGCATCTGCTTTTCAAACTGCGCCTTGATATCCATCCAGCGCGCCAGTCCAAGCCACGTCGGCGGGTCGTCGGGCAAGGGGATGATGAGCTTGTGCAGTTGTCCGATGAGGTAAGGAATACCGGAGGTGAGGATATATATGTCGTCGATCTGCTTGTCAGAAAGCGCGATGCGGAAGACCTCGCTGAACCACGCCTTAAGGTGATCAGGGGTGAAGCGCCGTACCGCCGCAACACCCTGGAAGTTGCGTTCGGAGGGCTGCAGCAATCCCCAGCGCAGCAGGTCGGCGCCGCCGGTGAGCAGGGGCAGGCCGTCGTCCTGTGCGATGAACTGCATGACATCGCTGGGAGAAACGTACGTTGGCTCGGTCGTGGCGGGGTAGCCGGTGAGGAAGCGAATGCCGCACATGGGATGCGTCATCGGATTCTGATCGCGCGGCTCGAGCCAATGCGAGACTGCGAGCAGGGCGCGAATGGTGCGCGCGTCCTTGCGCACAACATCCGCGGTTTCGATGCGGCGCTTGAACTGGTCAACCTGGTCCCAGGGGAAGAACGAAATGACGCCCTTCCGATTGGGATTGAGTGTCTCGAGCGGGAGTTCGACGGGTTCTTCGTCTGATCCAGCTTCGATGAAATCGGAATTTAAAACCGGCGCATCGATCTGAGTGTCGTGACTGAACGCGATGCGAAACGCCTCAGCAACCGGAGCGGCCTCGACGGCTGGCGCAGGCTCTGGAACGGCCGCAGGCTCGACGGCTGGCGCAGGCTCGACAATCGATGCAGACCCGACGATCGACGCCAATTCAAACGGAGCGGGCGCTTCGGGCGAAGGATCGAGCGCAGCGGGCTCTTCTTCAACGACAGGCTGCTTCAGCGCGCCATTGCGATTTGCGTTTGAATACGAGCCGCTCGCCGTGGCCGGAAGCGAAGGAGCGGCCTTGCGCTTCTCGGTTTTTTCCGGCGCAGGACCTTCGTGCCACCAATCGATCTCCAACTGACGGACAAAGTCATCGAGCCGCGGGAAGCCGTTTTTGAGCTTGTGGAGCTCGATTTCATTGGTGTCGTCTTCGAGGCTGCAGGCCCATTCGAGCCAGTTTTGAGGGGCCGGACCGGGCAGCTCAGGTGGGGTCGGCTGCTCAGAGATCTCCATCAACTCGGCGACAGCCTTGTCGCGAAGTGCCAGGCGCTCAAGGCGGGTGCGCTCGCGGCGATGCGTGATGGTTCCGGTGGCCAGCACTTCGGCCAGATCGAGATAGCGGCGTCTTTTGGCGGCGACGTCGTCAAGCCGCCGGACCAGGGCACCCAGTTCGCTCTTTGTCGTCCAGTTCGCCCCGCCGTCTTCTGAGAGGATGGCGTCACGGAGGTTCTGGCATGCATCGAGCAGCTTGCCGATTTCGGCAAGCACGTCGGCCCGATTAAAGCTTTGACCTGCTTCGGCTAAATCAATTTTTTCGTGGCAGACTCTCGCCTGCTCTGAAAGGCTGCGCAGCGTCTCGGCAACCACGCTTGGCCCCACTCTCGTGTCTTGAGAAGCATTCACGGCTTGGCTCCATCTCACTGAAGGAAAGGATTCTGCGGCTTCGAAACATCGTATCGCGATTTGGGTACCAGAATTAAGGTTTGATGGGACTTTGGTAACACCTATGTCACATTACTTTGGGTGCGCATGCCGAAACGATTTTCGCCGTCTGGCCGCGGTTTTTGCACTGTTTACTTCGTTGGCAATCGCGGTGTCCGTCACATGCGGCCCAGGAGGTCTCTCGGTTAAAACGATCCCGCTTATCCAGAGGCCATTTTTCTCTCCGGGAGAAATGATGAAAACGTAAACACTCGTCCGCTCGTTCGTGCCCGGGCCGGTTGCCGTATGGCAGCATGATCCAGATTCTTTTGGACCACGGCGCCGACGTGAATGCCAAGGACCAGAGTGATCAACGCCCGCTGGACTACGCCCTGAAGATGGACGATCACAAGTGGGCAGACCTGCTGAAAAAGCATGGAGCGCACCAGTAAGCTACGCGGAGCGGGCTCGCTGACCGATAATTGCCTGCGGAGGTATAGTCGCGTGCGGGCTTCTTATCCTGTGGTCAAGTCGTTTTTCCTTTTCTGGGCGCTGTTTGTATTTGCAGGCGCAACGGCGTTGCATGCGCAGGGCGCGCTCCCCGCCGCACCTCACGCCAAACAAGTGCACGTGGAGCACGTGCTGGTGATTGGGCAGACCAAGGGCTTCGAACACGACTCCGTTACCGCCGCCATGGTTGCCATCTACAACATGGGCCAGCAGAGCGGGTTGTGGGATGCAACGCTGCGTACCGACACCGAGTTGCTGACGAAGAAGGACCTGGGCAGGAATGCGAAAAACCTGAACTACTTCGACCTCATCGTCTTTGCCAGCACCACCGGCGAGCTGGACATGGATGCTGACCAGAAGCGCGACATGATGTCGTTTATCCACGATGACGGCAAGGGATTTGTCGGCATCCATGCAGCCCTCGATACGAACTACAACTGGCCGGAATACGGCGAGATGCTTGGCGGCTGGTTCGATCAGCATCCGTGGATGACGTTTAACGCGCCGATCATCAACGAGGCGCCGGATTTTCCGGCGGTTCGGCATTTTCCGAAGGAGTTTGTGAAGTTCGACGAGATTTATCAGCCGAAGGCGTGGTCGCGCGACAAGGTGAACGTGCTGCTGAGTCTCGATGCCTCGCGGCTTGATTACAGCAACAATCCGCGTATTCATCGCACCGATCATGACTTTGCGGTGGCGTGGAGCAAGATGTACGGCAAGGGGCGCGTGTTCTATTCAACGCTCGGGCACACTGAAGAGGCGTGGCAGGATCCGGACATCCGCACGATGTATTTCGAAGCGATCAAGTGGGCGTTGGGGATGACGGAGGGCAGCACAGTTTCACATCCCAAGCCTGCGGTGAGCACGATGCAGTAGGGCCTCAGTGATTGGCGATCAGCATCATGGGGTCGGGCGCGACGCGGCAGACGCTGGACCCACCGATTCTCCACACCCTTCCATCGTCGTAGGAAACCTGAAGCAACTCAATGGAATTCACGGCGGTGAATCCCGGTATGTAGAGATCGCCGGTAACGCCGCCCTTCTGGCTAGCGACAAACTTGACTTCAATGATTTTTGTTGCATCGCCGTTGGGATTCGCATTGCCGTTGGCCTGCACCATGTGGTTTCTGGCGGTAAGACCGTAGACTTTCACGGTCGCAGCAACGATCGGGGCAGGATGAGAATCGTTCAATGTGAGAAATATCCGCTGGCCAAAGGGCTGAAGGACCGTCTCCTGCTGCCCCTGCCGAACCCTGATGGTATGGTCCCAAACTCCCTGGTTTGCGATCATGCCGATGGGGCAGCCATTGCCCACCGGACTACTCCGAAGCACCAGGACCTGGCCCTCGGGTTTGGCCCCATTCTGTGCGGCCAACGGGAAGGAACTGAGGAGCAGAACGAAAGCAACGGCAGCTATTTTCACGGCAGACTCCCTGGGCACTGGAACCCGCGTACACCAACAAAATACCCCCGGTCGCATGGCACTTGCAATGGTGGAGAATCCACCGGCCAGGCCGGGAGCGGCGGAGGTGGTCCGGCCGCTGTGTTACCGTTTGAATA
The DNA here is from genome assembly GCF_049582745.1 of Occallatibacter sp. Classification (GTDB taxonomy): domain Bacteria; phylum Acidobacteriota; class Terriglobia; order Terriglobales; family Acidobacteriaceae; genus Telmatobacter. Next base: position 23,137 of record NZ_JBAUUO010000002.1, on the reverse strand, counting down.
CGGCGTCCCTGAGCTGGTGAAACGGCAAGAATTCGGGGGCAGCTTTACAGGCCCTGGAGAATGTCAAACCAGCCGGAATTTATATCACCCAGCATGCCCCCTAACCCAGCGCCGAACCCCGAAAACTTGATCCGTCCTACACCGGACCCGGATGTCCTGCAGCCGGCAGCGGAATTTGATAGGCAGGAGCGCATTCCTCACTGGCTGGTGCGCACCGAGCTATATCTGCGCGTTCTGCTGAGGATGTACATCGGGTTGGCCATCTGCTATGCTCCGTGGTCGCAACTTTTCTGGGATCAGAATCCGATCTTTGCGCAGTTTCCCACGCTCGCCATTTACGCGGCCAACGGCGGGGTGCGCGGCGTGATCTCAGGATTAGGATTGCTGAATATCTGGATCGCTGTGCAGGACGCTATCCGGCATCGAAATGGGTAATGGTATGAGCGCGGAAGAGAACCGACAGGCAGCAGAAGGCACTCCTAAGGCAACGGCCAGTACAGACCTTGCGGCCGAACCCGGCAAGACAACATCCAGCGACGAGACAGCCGTGTCCGCGGACGATATGGAAGGGCACGACGGTCCACCGCCGCTTGGCTCGGCTCCATTGGCCTATGAGAATTCCGCGTTTCTCAACGGCCCGGACGGGCGACTGATCAGGATTGTCGCCGAGTACATGGAGCCGCTGGCACGGTTCCGGCACGAGCACATCCAGGACACGGTGGTTTTTTTCGGCTCGGCGCGTTTTCGCGGACGCGAGGAGGCCGATCATGCGCTCGAGCTTCTCGATAACACGGGTTCGCGTGATCCGGCCCCCAGCGAAGAACAGCCTGCCAGCGTGCCGGAAATCGCCGCAGGCAAGGCCAGCGATCTTCAACGCAAGCGCGCGGTGGCCGCCGTGGCTATGGCTCGCTACTATGAAGACGCGCGCCGGCTGTCCCAGATGCTCACGCGCTGGGCGGCGAAGATTCCTTCGCGGCGCAGTCGCTTTGTGGTCACATCAGGCGGTGGTCCCGGAATTATGGAAGCTGCCAATCGCGGCGCGTATGAGGCAGGGGGCAAGACCATCGGCATGAACATCCGGCTGCCCTTTGAGCAAGCGCCCAATCCCTACATCACGCCTGCGCTCAATTTCGAGTTCCACTACTTTTTCATGCGCAAGCTGTGGTTTGCGTACCTGGCGAAGGCGCTGGTTGTGTTTCCCGGCGGATTCGGAACGCTCGACGAGATGTTCGAGATTCTGACGCTGGCGCAAACGCGGAAGCTGGCTAAGAAGATTACAGTCGTGGTCTACGGTTCGGATTATTGGAAGAAGGTCTTCAACCTCGAAACGCTGGCCGATACTGGCGCCATCTCGCCGAAGGACCTTGATCTGTTCAAATATGCAGACACTCCGGAGGAGGCCTTCGAGCTGTTGCGCGACGGGTTGACCCAAAACTACCTTATCCCCGAAGCCAATGCTGCCGCCGCCAAGGCGCCGCAGGAGCTGATGCACGGGTCGACCTTCGAGGATTTTCTGGGTCCCGAACTTGCCAAGACCAATAAGTGACGCGGGCATGAACTGCAACCAAACGGTTGCTTGTCATGCGCTTAGGGCCGGTTTTGCACTGTGTTACTTCATTGGTACTGTGCACTAATTGAAGTGCAATTGTTCTCTCCTTAACCTCCCATTGACGGTCAACAAACGACAATCAGGTGTAAGAATCCAGCGCACGATCGCGAATGAGGAGGAGAAATGGCCACATCGACCGTTTCGTACCTGTGGCGCGACCAGGATGCACCGAAGGGGTTCCGCACCGGCGTTTCGCTGCACAGCCACACCAACCAATCGAAGGAGACGCTGGACTTTCTGGCGAACCTGGGCAGCAGGTATGCCATGATCCGTCCGCTGCTGGCGCGCCTGGAGAGCCGAGCCGAGTCCATGCACGGCGTTCGTGTGAATTACGCGGCAAGCTACTGGACTCCGCCGATGACGCCGAAGCTCGCGTTTGACCTCGAAAGCGGACAGATCGACAAGCTTGAACTGCATTCCATGGTTTCGATCACGGATCATGACACGATCGCGGCTCCGATGCTGCTGCGCACCATTCCCAGCGCGCGCCGCATTCCGGTCTCTGTCGAGTGGAGCGTGCCCTACGGGGGCGTGCAGGATTTTCATCTCGGCGTACACAACCTGCCCTCAGGCCGGGCGAAGGAGTGGATGCGCACGCTGGCGGGCTACACGGCCAGCCCGAAAGAGGAGAGGTTGAAGGAGATCCTGGTCGCGCTCAATGATGAGCCGGACGTGCTGCTTGTCTTCAACCATCCGTTGTGGGATCTCTTCCTGGTGGGCGAGGAGAAGCACGGCTTCCTGGTGAATGAATTTCTGCAGAAATATGGCGGCCTGATGCATGCTCTCGAACTGAATGGGCTGCGCAACTGGGAGGAGAATCGCGCCACGCGCAGGCTGGCACAGCAGTGGAATATGCTGCTGATCAGCGGCGGCGACCGGCACGGTGTGGAACCCAATGCCAACATCAATCTGACCAACGCTGCGAGCTTTACGGAATTCGTGCACGAGATTCGCCGTGAGCGGGTGAGCCACGTGCTGTTCATGCCGCAATATGCGCAGCCATGGAAGTACCGCCTGCTGCAGTCCACGCTCGATGCGATCCGCGACTATCCTGATTTTCCGCAAGGCTCGCGCACCTGGGATGAGCGCGCTTATCATCCCGATGCGAACGGTGTGGTTCGGCCGCTGCGCGAAATCTGGCCGGATGGACACGCGCCGTTTTCGATTCACTGGACCATCAAGGCCGTGCAGATGCTCGGCAGGGGACCGGTATCCGGCGGTCTGCGCATTGCGTGGAACGATGATGGCCAACGGCGTCTTGCCCTTGGCGAGCAGGAGGGCTGATCTTCATCCTCCCGCGGGAATCCATGAAGACACTGGTGCCGCGTGTTGCGTATTTTCCCGACTCGTTTCACGAGATCAACGGGGTAGCCCACACCAGCCGCCATTTTGAAGACTTTGCACGGCGTCACGATCTGCCGTTTCTTTGTGTGCGTGCGGGGCATCGCAGGCAGGCGTTGGAAGAGGAGGGCAATCTCTGGACGCTGGAGTTGCCGCGCGGCTCTCTCTCGATCCCACTCGAAAAGGATCTGAGCTTTGACCCGGTCTATCTGCGCCATTTGCCGGTCATCGAAGATGTTCTGGAGCGGTTCGGGCCCGATGTCATCCACATCACCGGCCCCAGCGAAATCGGCTTTCTCGGCGTTGCCATCGCGCGGCATACCAACCTGCCGCTGGCCGCGAGCTGGCACACCAACGTGCACGAATATGCGGCGCGGCGGTCCGACCCTCTTCTGCGGGTGCTGGCGCGGCCGCATTCAGAAGCAGCAGGCCAGACCATCGAAGACCTCGCATTGGCTGTTGCCACTGGCTTCTACTCGAACGCGGATGTGCTCTTCGCGCCAAATTTCGAACTATGCCGGATCCTCGAAGAAGCGACGGAGCGCCCGTGCCACCTGATGGCGCGCGGCGTTGATTCCGCGCTGTTTCATCCGCAGAAGCGGTGCCGCCGGGACGACGATCGCCAGATCGTGCTTGGCTTCGTGGGGCGGCTTTCGGTGGAGAAGAATGTGGCGCTTCTGGCCGAGGTGCAGCGCGAGCTGGAGCAGAGCGGATTGTGCGAATTCCGTTTTCTGGTTGTCGGTCACGGCGCCGAGGAAGCGTGGTTGCGCGAGCATCTGCCGCGCGCGGAGTTTACGGGAGTCCTGCGGGGCGAGGCGCTGGCAACGGCCTACGCCAACATGGACCTCTTCGTCTTTCCGTCGCATACCGATACCTTCGGCAACGTGGTGCTTGAAGCGCTCGCGAGCGGGGTTCCTGCTGTCGTCACTCCCGATGGCGGGCCATGCACGATTGTGCGCGACGGACTGACCGGTCGGATTGTGCCCGACTTCGAGTTCGCAAGCGCTATCGCGGGAATTCTCAAGGATCCAAATTTGCATGCCGAGATGCGCGGTGCGGCGCGCGCCTACGCGCTCGCGGCAAGTTGGGACTCGGTGTTTGAAGGCGTGTATGGAGCGTACGAGCAAATATGTTCGCCCCAATGCAATGCAGCGCGATAGCATGCGTTGCTGCTCATGCTCGAGGCGCAGGTCTTTCAAGTTTTTCTGGAGATATCTGGTTTCGCTGCCTGAAGCTCCGGGAGAGGAGTTGCGGACATAAGCGCGTTCGCGCTACCTGACCTGCGCGCCGCTCTGCAAATCCAACGTGAACGGCGTCTCTTTGTCGGTGATCAGGTTCCAGCCCAGGCCGCGCAACTGCTCACCTTCAACGCCGGTGATCGTAACGCCCTCGTCCGACAGCTTTTTGGTTTCCCATGCCGTGCCGGCCGCGGCCCACGCCAGGATGGTGCGATTTCCGACGAAGAGCAGCAGACCCTGTTCGACAACCGGACGCACCTGGAGCACCGGTCGAAAGGGCAGCATGGTGAAGCGATCCGGCGCGGCGGTGTCGATGATGTAGGCGTATCCGCCGGCGACGGCGCACATCTCGCGCGGATTCGGCGCCGACCATACGCCGGTGGGAACTACGGGATCGCGAAATCCCAGGGCGCAGGTGGCGAGAAACGGCGCTGCGCCGGGCTCGTTTGTCCGCACCAGCAGCTCAAGTGCTCCGCGCTCCACTTCTTCGACATCGCGGGGATAGACGTAGTGACGCGCCGGCAGAATCACCGGGCGCGCAGACAGGATCTCGGCTTTCCACGTGTGGGGGAAGGTGCCGTCAAGAACTGGAGCGCTCATTCCGTCGCTCCAAACTCAATAATCCATTCTCTCTGTTCTTCGGTATCCGGGACCGAACAGCCTCGCGCCATCTCGATCGCATCGAGAGCCCGTTCCGCTCGCCATCCCATCTTGACTAGAGTGCATGCAGTTACTACAGTCGATCTCCCGATGCACCCGCGGCAATGGATTCCAATTTTTTCTCCAGCTTGCAATCGCGTTGCGAGGCCGCACACAAAATGATCAAATGCTTCCTTGCTCGCAGGTGTGGTTCGATCTCTGATTGGAAAGGAGAGGAATTGCAATCCGAGCTCTTCCGACAAGGACTCTTCAGCGGAGAGGCCGAGTTCCCGTGCCTCCCAAGTTTCCAAAGTTGAAACCAGTGTCTGAATTCCAGCGCGCTTCAGACGGCTGAGATCATCCTTCAGCCAGTCATCCCCGCGCGGGCGCATAACAATCGCCAGGCCAGTGTCGTTGATCCAGCAGACTTCATTCACAGCCGGTCAAACCCCGATGAACGCGTCGAGGCGCTGTCGCACGCTGGGGATGCCAAGGTTGAGTTCCACGCCCTGCTCGATGAGGGGGATCAGCTTTTCGAATTCGGGTCCGGAGTGCGTACCGGTCAATGCGATACGAATGGGATGGAAGAGTTCGTCGCCTTGGACGCCTGTCGCTTCCTTGATCTGGTTGATCCATCCGGAGAAGTCCGAGGCTGAAACCTGGCCAGCGTGAGCGCGCACATGGTTCGCGAGCTCGTTGAGCACGGTCTGTGCCGAACCGGCGGCAAGAGCTGCCGCGTTGTCTTGATCGGCGCGCGCCAGATTGGGGTCCATGTGGAAGATGAAGGCTGCCTTTGCAGGAATTTCGTCGAGATGACTGACCGACGGAACGAACAGGCCGATGACGTGAAAGAACCAGACGAGCACGGCGTCGGGGGCCTCTTCCTTCTCGGGCAGCAGGCCGCCGAAGTAGTCCCAGCAGAGAGCGGCGAGGCGGCCCGGCGGAGCCTGTTTCATGTAGTGCCTGTTGAGCGAATCGAGCTTTTCATAGTCGAAGATTGCCGGGCTCGTGGTCACGCGCTGGAGAGAGAAAGCCTGCACGAGCTGGGCCGAAGTGAAGGTTTCGGTCTTGCTGTCTTCGGCGTCCCAGCCGAGCAGCGAGAGATAGTTGACCATTGCCTCGGGCAGATAGCCCATCTCGCGAAAGCTCGACATCGACGTGGCGCCGTGGCGCTTGGAGAGCCGCTCGCGATCCGGCCCCAGGATGGTGGAAAGATGCGCAAACTCGGGCACCTTCCAGCCGAAGGCTTCGTAGATCGCCACCTGCTTCGGGGTGTTGGCGATGTGATCGTCGCCGCGAATCACATGGGTGATGCCCATCAAGGAATCGTCGACCGTGACCACGTAGTTGTAGACGGGCACTCCGGGACTTCCTCCCACTGCTCCACTCTTCGCCGAGCGCACCAGGATTGGATCGCCGATCGTGTCCGCGGCAAACTCCAGGTCGCCGCGCACGATGTCGTGGAACTTGATGGGATGGTCGGGAATCTTGAGACGAACGGTGTAGGTCTTTCCCCGCAGGAGATTCTCCTTAACCTCCTGCTTGGAGAGATTGCGGCATTTTCCGCTGTAGACCGGCGGGCGATGTTCGTCAGCGGCGCGGCGGCGCTCCTCATCCAGTTCTTCGGGCGTGCAGAAACAGCGGTACGCCTTGTTCTCTGCCAGCAACTGCACGGTGTGTGTGGAATAGAGTTCGATCCGTTTTGATTGGTGATAGGGGCCGAACTTGCCGGTTTCGCCGGGATCGTTTTCGTTGGGGCCTTCGTCCCAAGTCAGGCCGAGCCATACGAGGTCCTCGATCAGCTTCTTCTCGTACATCGATTTTGAACGCTCAAGGTCTGTGTCCTCGATGCGAAGGACGAGTTTCCCCCCCATGCGCTTTGCGAAGAGCCAGTTGAAAAGGGCGGTTCGCGCATTGCCGACATGCAGAAGGCCGGTCGGGGAAGGCGCAAAGCGTACGCGTATGGTTCCGTTCTCCATATCACTCTCGATCATAATCTGCTATCTCAAAGAAAGTTAGTGATTAAGAAGACTCGTGCCACCGTGGATATCCATCAGGAAAAGTGTTGCCAGCCGCCGGGAAGCAGGGGTCTGCGAAGGCCGGATTCGCGGATGAGAACGACGTTGGGCTGTCCGCTGCGTCTTTTCGCAATGGTTCCAATCTGGGTGATGGCGATGCCGGTGATGAGGCGGGGGAGCGAAATATCAGGGCCGGCCGTGAATAAAAGCTCGTAGTCCTCACCGCCGTGCAATGCCTGCTCAAGCGTTGCGCCCGGATGAAGGGGCAACAGCGCGGCATCGATGACTGCAGAGACGCCGGACTCGGCGCAAAGATGATCGAGGTCGGTTGACAAGCCGTCGCTGAGGTCGATCGCCGCGGTCGCAGCGTGGTGACGGCGCAGCCACAGGCCCTGCGCAATGCGCGGCTGCGGCCACAGGTGCGGCGCCAGTGCATTGTCGGCTTTTGGGTCTCGCAAGGAGGCGCGGGAAACAGACGCTCCGCGTTCACGCAGCACCGCGAGTCCTGCGGCTGAACCGCCAAGGCTCCCGGTGACATAAAGGAGATCGCCGGGCCGCGCTTCGGAGCGAAGCAAAGCCTCTTTTTGCGGCACCGCACCCAGGAGCACAATGTCGGCTACGACCATGGGCGACTCGGCGAGGTCCCCCCCGGCGAGGGGAGTGTGATGACTATCGGCGAGGGCCAGAAAGCCGGCCAGAAAGCGGTCGACCCAGGCGGGACGGCGACCCGGGGTCACGGTGAGCTCGCGGGGTAAACCAAGGGAAAGAAAGGCAGCTACGGGCCGCGCTCCCATGGCGGCGATATCGCTCAGTCCCCGGGCCAGGGTGCGGTGTCCGACGGCCTCGGGGGGGTGCCATTCGAGGTGAAAATGCCGGCCGGCGATGGATAAATCGGTGGTTACGGCCATTTCTTCGCCCGGTTTCATGCGCAAAAGCGCACAATCATCGCCGATTCCCAGGCGCAGTTCGCCGGTTGCAGGGCGATTTGCCTGCCGGCGGATCCGCTCAAGGAGCGCCAACTCGCCCCTGCCGCCCTTTGCGATCAACCTACCGCGTTTGCTGCGCATCTTATTGAGAATAGGGCAAGCCGCTGAAATATGCGGATTAGACCGTTACTTATGGCGAGTCTGACGTTGGACCTAAATCGAATTTCGAGCGGAATTTCCGCGACAAGTTGTTGACCCTGCGCGGGGGGCACTGCTAGCCTGTACGAACGTTCAAGCATAAGCGCTCCTGGGGGTGTGCATAGATAGGGCGGGGGCTCCCCCCAGCACCTGCATTCGTGGTGATTTACTGGCTACGCGGCGAGTAGCACCTTGCAAATTTGTGGATGTGAAAGCAGGACCATGCTGCGAAAACGCTATTACATACTTTTTGTTGCCAGAGATGAAGATGGCCGCGTCAGGAAGATTCCGCTTCCTCTGCGCTATGTATACGGATTTGTTGCTGCCGCGCTGGTGGGAGCTTTCACCATCGTAGGACTGGCCGGCTCGTATACGCGCATGCTGCTCAAGACGGAGCGCTTCAACCAGGTCAGGCAAGACAACCAGAATTTGCGCAAGGACTACAAGCAACTGGCCCAGGTTGCGCACGATCGCGATGTGCAGGTGGCGTCTCTCGGCGCGCTGGCCAGCGAAGTCACTGCTCTCTACGGCCTGCGCCAGCACAAGGTGATCCCTGCAAAGGCTTCGGCCGCCGCAGCAGCCGCGGCGCCCACGCCTCCGACTCTGGCGATGAAGGACGACGTCAGCCCGCAGGATGTGAAGATGACCTTCGAGCAGTTCTATGCATTGCGGGACCAGGCCATGTCGGGCCAGGTAACGCGTGCTCTCCAGGGTGGTCTTGCTCCCGGTTTCACGGGCGACTGGACGCAGTTTGCCGACGCTCCCTCCATCTGGCCTGTCGAAGGCCGCATCGGATCGAGCTTCGGCGAGCGTGAAGATCCGATCAACGGCGAAGGGGCGTTCCATCCGGGCATCGATATTGAAGCGCCGTACGGAACAGCTGTACGCGCCGCAGGCGACGGCGATGTTCTGAATGAGAATATGGGAGCTGGATACGGACGCCAGGTGGTGCTCGATCATGGCCACGATCTGATCACGCTCTACGGACATCTCTCGGCTGTGTCTGTTGTGCCGGGCCAGCACGTGACGCGCGGGCAGGTCATCGGATATGTGGGCCAGTCGGGCCGCGCCACTGGACCGCACCTGCACTATGAAGTGCGCATCCACAAGGTTCCCGTCAATCCGCACAAATATCTGCGGAGCACGTACGAGCAGGCGCTTGCCGGCGATACGTCGACGCGGATTGCGAGCAAATAGGATTTTTCGATCCCGATAAACAGGGGCGGCTCCCAACAGGGCCGCCTTTATGTTGGCCCGAGGATCTGTGGAAGTCCCAGGGCGAGAGGGGGGGCAACTCTTTTCTTGCATCCGCATTGGCGGATATCCGCTCGAGACTGCTGGAGAAGTTGCCGTTGGTGCATCTAACTATCGTGCACAAGGTCTCGGATCCCTGTGAGGATGAAGATTTGAGATATGCTTCGGCGAGCGAAACGAACGCCAGGTTGAGAACGCGAGTTTTAGGCGTGTTTTGCGCGTTGTGCCTAAGCCCTGGTTCACTGTTGGCGCTTCCCCGAACGTCTCCATTTCAGTTCCTGCAAAAACCTGGACCTTACCCGGTGGGTTTAAGAGTTGTCGATCAATACGATCGCTCACGCTCCTACCCGGCGAAGAACCTATCGCCATCATCCTCGGGCGATCAGGCGCGCCCCCTGCAAACCTTGATCTGGTATCCGTCGCTGAGAAGTTCAGCCAAACCCATGAATGTTGGCGACTATGTCCGGCTTGCCGACACGGAAATCCACTTCAACGCGCCGGATGAAAAGCAGAACCGGTGGCGTTCGCTCTTGAAGACGTCATTCGAGATCCCGCTGCGAGCGGTGAAGGATGCGCCGCCGAGGAAAGAACATTATCCTGTTCTGATTTATGCTCCCAGCGATTCCTCCGTTTCGTGGGAGAACGCCGACCTTTGTGAGTACCTCGCCAGTCATGGGTACATTGTTCTTGCGAGCCCGTCGATGGGGGTGTCGACGCGAGATATGACTGACGATCTCGATGGAATCAATGCACAGGCTCTGGATATCTCGTTTCTCATCACCTATGCCAGAACGCTTCCCGATGCGGATATATCTGAGGTCGCCGTGGTGAGCTGGAGCTGGGGCGGAGGTTCGAGCCTTTTTGCCGCAGCGCGTGACTCCCGCATCGACGCCCTCGTATCTATGGACGGCAGCATGCGCTATTACCCGGGCCTCGTGAAAATAGCCGGGTATGTTCATCCGGAAAGGATGAACATACCGCTTCTTTTCTTCACCCAGGGCGATCCGAATCTTTTCGAAGACATTGAGAGATATCATGACGGCCCCCCGACATACATCGTGGGTCCAAACGTTCTGAACGCCTGGATACACGGTGATCTTCTCACCGTGAATATGCTGGGCATGGCACACGCGGAGTTCAGTTCAATGTTTCAGCGCAGGGAAAGTGCGCAGCGCTTTGCGGAAAATCAGGTAGCCGACTATGGACGAGAGGACGCCAACATCGGCCATGCATGGGTGGCGTTCTACACACTGAAGTTTCTGGATGTTTACTTGAAGCACGACGATTCGGCAAAAGCGTTTCTTGAAAAGACTCCGACTGAGAATGGCGTTCCTAAGCACTTTATGGGTATAACGTTTCGTCCGGCGAAAAGGAGAATAGCGGGTTCTGGCCAGTAGTGGACAACTCTTCCCTATCCCGAATCTTCACCCATCGAGCAGGGACGTAGTATGGTTACCTGTTAGATTTTGAATGTTGATCCTGGGAGATGAACTGTGCTGCTTCGTTCTCGTTTGTTGTTTGCTTTGCTCGTTGTCGCATTGGCCGCCTTCGCGCAAGACCGCGGCACTGAAGTCAAAACCGCATTCGCTCGCGCGCAACATCTGCGGCATGGCATCAATGCTTCGGAGTGGTTTGCGCAGTCGCCTGGAGATTATTCGGCCGCGCGTACCAACAGCTATACCGATGACGGGGACATTGCGCTGATGGCGCAGCTCGGCTTCGACAATGTGCGGCTCAGCATCGATGCGGCGCCACTTTCGCGAGCATTGTTTGGCCGGGATAGCTCGGGCTTTCTGGGCAGGCTCGATCATGCGGTTGACCAGATGCTCGCGAAGGGCATGGCCGTACAGATCGACATCCATCCGGAGAGCGATTACAAAAAGAGTGTCAGCACCACCAGCGACGGCGTCGATCGCTTTGTAATGCTGTGGCGCAAGCTGGCGGCGCATTACGCCGATCGCAATCCCGACCTGATTTTTTTCGAGATCATGAATGAGCCTGAGGACCGGGATCCGTATCACTGGGCGGGGGTGCAGGCGCGTGCTGCGGAGGCGATTCGCGAAGTTGCGCCGAAGAACACGATCATCGCGACGGGGCCGAACTGGTCGTCGATTGCGGACCTATTGACGCAGCATCCTCTGCCCGACGGCAACGTGATTTACAACTTCCACTTCTATGAGCCGCATGAGTTCACGCACCAGGGTGCGGGCTGGGGCGGCACGTGGTGGATTTATACGCACGACATTCCTTATCCCGCGACCGAAGACAGCATGCAGAAATCGCTGGCCGAGGTGCCGGATGCGGCGAATCGGTACGCACTGGAGCACTACTGGCTCGACCACTGGAATGCGCATCGCATCCAGTTGCAGATGGATGCGGCGGCGGCGTGGGGCAAGGAGCATCACGTTCCGCTGATCTGCAACGAGTTCGGCGCCTACCGCGAGCACACCGATCCCACTTCGCGCATGAATTGGATTCGCGATGTGCGCACGGCGCTCGAAGCGGACGGCATTGGCTGGACGATGTGGGATTATCGCGGCGGGTTCGGCGTGGTGTGGAAGCAGGACGGCCAGCCGGCGAAGGTGGATCCCGCAGTGGTCGAAGCGCTGGGATTGAAGAAGTAGCAGACATTTTAATGGTGATGTGCGATGACAAAGCCGGATCCGAAGATGGAACTCGTGACTGTATTCGAGAGCGATGATTGGGTCGCGTTTGAACTGGCCAAGGGGGCGCTCGACGAAGCCGGAGTTGAATATCTCGCGAGAGAAGACATGCCGGCAGGATTTGGATTCAGTCCGATCCTCAATCCGGTGCGCCGCATCCTGATGCCGGCCTTTCGGAGGGATGAGGCGCTGGAACTGATTGCGGATGCACAGCAAGGCGCGGAATCGGGCGAAGAGGAGGACGGCTAACTCGGCCGGGAGCAGACGCCAACAATCGACTCTTTTCGCAGGTGACAAACACCCGGAGAGACGGTCTATTCGGATATTGAAGTTTCAGGATCACGTCACAAGACACGATCAGGAATGGCGATCGTGCGAAGGGAGACGTATGGGACTTCCAGATCCGAGCGGCGAACGGGACTTTCTAACTCCAGCGCTCACTGAGCCGCCTATCTGGCGCGGGCTTTATGAGAATGTCCACGATCGATTCTTTGCGCCGCAACTTCCTCCTCTGGAACTGACATCAACGCCGGTTCCGGTAGCCGACCGGATGGCGTCGCGCACCAGTCCCTGGGCCGTGGGAACGGCCACGCTGGTGAATGGCGGCGTTCTTGCGCTCATGTTGCTGATGGGCGTAAAAGCGGTTGTTCAAGGCGATCCTGTTCCTCGGTTAGATCATCCGTTTCACATTGACAACTTTCCGTTATTCGCACCGTCGAGAGCCGCTTCGTCGCATGGCGGACGGGGCGGAGGAACGAACGATCCTCTTGATCCGAACAAGGGGCGGCTGCCGAAGATCGATTTGAATGCGATCGAGAAGGTGCAGGTGCCGCTGCTCGATCATCCCAAGTTGGCGCTGGATAACGGCATTGCCGTGCCGCCCGACGTTAGACTTCCCGACAATCCGACGATGCCGATGATCGGTGTGCACAGTTCGACGAATGTTACGGTCGTCTCGGGCGGGCCGGGCAGCCACGGCGGCATCGGCTTCGGGCCCGATGGAGGTTATGGTCCGGGAAGCGGAACGGGCTGGGGCCCGGATTCAGGAAACGGAATCTATATTCCGGGAGTAGGAGGCGTTTCACAGCCGGTTCCGATCTTTACACCTGAGGCGGAATTCTCAGATGAGGCACGTCGTCAGAAATACGAGGGCGTGTGTCTGATCTCGGTGATTATCGATGCGCAGGGAATTCCGCAAAGCCCGCGCGTGGTGCGGCGGCTGGGGATGGGACTTGACGAGAAGGCGCTCGCGGCCGTGATGCAGTACCGCTTCAAGCCGGCGCGCAAGGACGGCAAACCGGTGGCGGTGCGTATTTCGGTGATGGTGAATTTCAGGTTGTTCTGAAGCGCAACTGATTGGTTGCTGATTGCGATGGCTCTCGAATTTCGGCAGAACTTAGCGATCAATCATCTTCTGCGCACCCTCGGAATAGCGGGCGCCTTGCACCGCGATGGTCGCAGTTGCCTCGTTGAGGCGATGCAGATCGTCTGGCGTTAGTTCCACTGCCGTTGCGCCAAGGTTCTCTTCCAGGCGATGCAGCTTTGTGGTGCCCGGGATAGGCGCGATCCATGGCTTCTGCGCCAGAATCCACGCGAGCGCGATCTGAGCCGGAGTCGCATTCTTCTGCTGCGCAAAACTGCCGACCAGATCTACGAGCGCCTGGTTCGCTTTACGATTTTCCTCATTGAAGCGCGGCACAGTATTGCGGAAGTCTCCCGCATCAAACTTTGTTTCTTCAGTGATTTTGCCGGTGAGGAATCCCTTGCCGAGCGGGCTGAACGGTACGAAGCCGATTCCGAGCTCTTCCAGGGTGGGCAGGATCTCTTGTTCCGGCTCTCTCCACCACAAGGAGTATTCGCTTTGTAATGCGGTGACGGGCTGCACGGCATGTGCGCGACGAATCGTCCGTACACCTGCCTCAGACAGACCGAAGTGCTTGACCTTGCCTTGCTGAATCAAATCTTTCACAGCACCGGCCACGTCCTCAATCGGCACGTTCGGATCAACGCGGTGTTGATAGAAAAGGTCGATCACGTCAGTTCTGAGGCGTTTCAGCGAGGCATCGGCGACCTGCTTGATGTGCTCGGGCCGGCTGTCCAGGCCGGCGCCCTTCCCGTTTTCGTCGATTTTAAAGCCAAACTTTGTCGCGATGATGACGTGGTCGCGGAACGGCTCGAGAGCTTCGCCGACTAGTTCTTCATTGGTGTAGGCGCCATAGATCTCAGCCGTATCGAAGAATGTCACGCCGCGTTCGACGGCCGCACGGATGAGAGCGATTCCTACCTGCTTTTCAGTAGCCGGGCCAAAACCGAAACTCAGCCCCATGCACCCGAAGCCAAGGGCTGATACCTCAAGGCCGCTATTTCCAAGTTTTCTCTTTTTCAATATTTTTCCTTCCTCTCTTTGAATCTCCGAGAAGTACTTCAGCATTCCCAGTGTTCTTAGCCAATTCCCGCACGGCCCCTCTCTTCACAAACTCCACGAGCGCCAAATTTCGTCGCTGATTCTCTTTTCCTCGACGTTTGTGGCTAATTCTTATTGCTGTTTATTTTGACAGGCCTGAGCAGGTGCGAGAACGTGAGTTGCGCGAGCTTCCATTTGCCGTTTTCCTTGATATAAACCTCAGTCACCATAAAAGGATTGGTGACTTCGTGCTCACCGACGGCTGCCTGCAAATCAATGTCCTCCAGCAGGACGGCTGTGTTACCAAATATGCGCGCGTCAACTGCGTAAACTAAGGCTTTTTTGTACCAGATGCCACCGCTCTCGATGGTGGCGAGTTCCTGGGTTTTTCCCCAGGTTCCTCCCATGTGAGTGAACATGGCTTTGTCATCGAAGAGTGTCTCCAAGGAATCGACCTTCTTGTCTGCCATCCAATCCCATTTCATGTTTGAGAGGTTGATGACTTCTTGTTGCTCGGGTGTTTGACTTGCGGCAGTTTTAATCGTTTCCGTTGGTGGCGCCGGCGATTGCTGTGCGTGGGACGATGGCGCAATCAGTGTGGATAGAAACAGACCTAGCATTAAGGTTTTCATCGCTCTCCGTCGCTATGTGTGGTTGATTCGTGGGGGAACTTGAAGCAGCGTGGCTGATCGATCACGCTACGCGGGATACAAGAAGAATTCTGCACTCAGGATTTGGGGCTGATCTCGCCTTTACCCGTTTTTGCCCAAACCCCGGTGACCCGAGGCAGAAAACAAATCACTGTGGAGCTTTGCATCATCTCCTCACCATCTGCAGTGTA
This sequence comes from Occallatibacter sp., assembly GCF_049582745.1. Taxonomy (GTDB): domain Bacteria; phylum Acidobacteriota; class Terriglobia; order Terriglobales; family Acidobacteriaceae; genus Telmatobacter. Next base: position 8,006 of record NZ_JBAUUO010000002.1, on the reverse strand, counting down.
GGGAGAAGCGAATGCGAGCCGTTATCCTGATCCTGCCGATCTTTTGCCTGATTCTCTTGACGGGGAGTCTTAGCACTCGCCTCAAAGGAACGACGCAGCTATGCTTGGAAGAGGGGGGCAATCGGAATGAGCAGAACTGGTGAGCATCCCGCCGCGCCTTTACACGGCCTTTCGATACAGGAGTTGAGAACCGCGCTGGCGAATAGAATTGCCTGGTTCATTGGCTCCTCAGAGAGGCTGATCACCCAGATACCGGAAGTGATGCTGGTGCGCAGAACGGCACCGAGTCCGCCCTGCACCGGAACCTATACACCCAGCGTGATCGTCGTCGCCCAGGGCAGCAAGCGCGTCGATCTCGGCCAGACCACACTCGTTTATGACCAGTCAAGCTTTCTCTTGACCTCGATCGACCTGCCGATCGTCAGCCAGGTGGTGGAGGCCAGTGAAGCAAAGCCCCTTCTCGCGATGGCGATCAAACTGGAAATGCCGGTTGTCCGCGAGCTTCTCAGCCGGGAAGAAGTCCGCGTGCATGACACATTCTCCGACAGTCCTGCCATGGTGACCGGTGCGATCACAGCCGAGTTGCTGGGCGCTTGCTGCCGGCTGGTGGACCTGCTGGCGACTCCGCAGGATGTTCCCTACCTGAGTGGCCTCATTCAACGCGAGATCGTTTACCGCCTGCTTTGCGGACCTGAGGGAGCGCGTCTGCGGGCGATTGCGACTTCAGGAGATCAGTGCCATCGCACGGCGAGGGCGATCTCCTGGATCCGAAACAACTACGCGAAGCCAGTACGCGTGGATGATCTGGCTGAGATTGCAGGCATGGGCGTATCGACGTTGCACCATCATTTCCGAGTGCTGACCCATATGAGCCCTCTTCAGTACCAGAAACAGTTGCGGCTGCAGGCAGCGCGGGGGCGCATGCTGATCGATGGTCTGGATGCTTCGACGGTGGCGTTTGAGGTTGGATACGAAAGTGTCAGCCAGTTCAATCGTGAGTACAGCCGCTTCTTCGGGCAGCCTCCGATGCGAGACATTAAGACTCTTCGCGAAGGACAGTCTGCAGAAATGAGTGCTGCCTGACCGCCCGCCGTCTGATCCTTCCGTGAGACTGGCTGTTACTGCTCAACTTCAAACTGACAATGGTCGCGTCCGATTGAAACTTCCCTACGGCAAACGGAGTAACGTTCACGCGAAAAGGAAGCCAAAGAGTACGGCGAGGATCTACTATTTGCCGGTGTAGATGACGTGCCAGATGGATCTGGAGCCGTCGTCGGAGATGAAGAGGGAGCCATCCTTGGCTTCGGCAACGCCGACGGGGCGTCCCCAGACGGAGCCGTCGCCGATGGTGAAGCCGGTAAGAAAGTCCTCGTACTCGCCGGTTGCGTGTCCGTTCTTCATGGGCAGGCGGATGACTTCATAGCCGGAGCGCTGGGCGCGGTTCCATGAGCCGTGTTCGCAGGCAAAGCCGTCGCCTTTAAATTCGGCAGGGAACTGCGAGCCCTCGTAGAACGTCATCTCGAGCGAAGCGAAGTGCGGGTTGACGAGGATGTCGGGGGTGATGACCTTCGACTGCAACTCAGGGTGCTTGCCAACGTGGCGCGGGTCCTGGTGTCCGCCCATGTACCACCATGGCCAGCCGTAAAAGCCACCCTCCTGCACATGCGTCACGTAGTCGGGGACGAGGTTGTTGCCCAGGCCGTCGCGCTCGTTGGTGGAGCACCAGAGTTCGCCGGTGATGGGGTTGATAGCCTCGCCGACGCAGTTGCGGATTCCCCAGGCGTAAATCTTGACGAATTTGCCTTCGGGTGTGAACTGGAGAACGTCGGCGCGGTGGTACTCCTCGGGGTGAGTGTCGCTGTCGTCGACGTTGGAGTGCGATCCGACGGAAGCGAAGAGCTTGCTGCCATCCTTGGAAAATACCAGGTCGCGGGTCCAATGGCCGCCGCCGCGCAGGCGTCCTCCGCCGGGCAGGTCGGCCAGATCTTCAGCAGCGCTGCGGGCCTTCAAATCGCCATTCTGGTAATTGAAGCGCACGATGCCGTCGGTGTCGCCGATATAGACGTACCTGGGATTGGGGCCGAGGGGATAGAACGCGATGCCGAATGGCTGGTGCAGGCCTTCGGCGAAAACAGATGTCTGTTGCGGCTTGCCGTCGGCTGTTACACCGCGAAAGACGCGGATCTTGCCTGATTCGCTTTCGGCGAGGAAGAGATCGCCGTTGGGTGCGACGCGGAGCAGGCGGGGATTGTCGAGGCCGGTGGCGTAGAGTTCGACTTTGAACCCCTTGGGCGCAATTGGCCAGGCATTGGCGGGGCGCGGAACCATGTTTGCGCCGTTATCGACGGACTGGTCAGGGGCGGGCGCGGGCAGATCGCCGACGGAGACGTGGCGGCGGGTGCCGGGAGATTCGTGCGCGGCGTCAGTAAATGCGCTTTGACCTGTCAGCACGGGGGTGGATTGCCGACTTTGAGTTGGAGAGGACTTTTTTGCGGATGCAACCGCTGCAACCATCGACAACAGACAGAAAACGATGCACAACAGAGCTTGCGTTCTGAGAAAGCGAATCATGAGACCTCTCCGGGTTTTGTGTGAAGACCTTAGCGTAAGCCTACTGAACAAGATGCGGGAAGGGAGCAGAGGGAGTCCAGAAAAAGCAGGGGGAATGAAAAGGCCGCCAGCTTGGTTTCCACCCCCAACCCAGGAAGAGGGAACGCACTTGCCGACGGCCTGAACACAACACCCGATGCAAAATACACGACGCATTCCGGAGAACCACGTCTTTCATTTCGATGCGTTTTGTGCGGGCGGGGTTGCCGGTGCATGAAAAGAAATATCTCCGTTCGTAATCCGGCTCAAAAAAGAGGGCGACAGAGTGGCAGTGGCGATGACGCGATTGCGCTTCTGAGTCACTTCGGTAGTCTTCAACAGCTCACGAAGGGCGTTGTTCGCGGGGTCGTTGGAGAGCTGGGTGGTGACGTCGCGGGCCAGGGTCACGATGGAGGCGAGGGCAGCTGCCTGGCTGGCTGCCTGGTCCTCGTCGGGAGCGATCTCTTCGACACGAAGACGGACAGAGTTTGCCAGCGGAAGGCCCGGAGTGAGGCTGGCGATGATGGTGGAGTCATCCTGAAGGGGCAGCGAAAGGCCGAATACCTTGATGGCGCCGCTTTCGGAGAAGGGCAGGCCGACCTGGCCGACACCCCATGCGACGGCCAGCAGGGGAACGTCGTGGTAGTGATGCTGCAGCAGAGTGGAGCCGGCAAAGGGCAGGGCGGCGGTGCGATGCCGATCGATGATGGAGTGAATCTTCTCGGTGGTCGGGTAGTTTGAGGCGGCGATCATGTCGTATCCCACCTGGACGACACGGACGGTCCGGCCCTCTGACGGAATGTCGTAGACGGTATGGCCGGCGTAGACTTCGCGGCTGGAGGCGTGCCCGTCGAGCCAGGTGTTGAGGCGCTTTCCTGTGAGTTTTCCGGTGAGGACCATGGAGTATGCGACGGGGCCATTCGGGCCGTTTGGGTCCTGCATGCGATGCAGAGCAATGGCGGCGGAGTCGAGGTCCCGCTCCCAGTCGATGCCGGTGGCGTCGACGAATTCCTGGTATTCAGGGACACGCTGCGGCGGCTTCAGGTCCTTGCGCAGAAATACGCGGATCGGCTTGAGGTTGAAATAGAGGATGCCGTCGCACTCAGGCAGCAGGCGAGCGGCTTCAGGCGGCGCCTTGGAGCGAAGGAAAACCGCAATCGCCAGCAACAGCACGACTCCGGCAACGACCAACAGCGTTCTGCGCGTGCGCTTGTGCATGGACAAAGGGAGCCGACTTCGGGCTACCCCTTACAGGATATCGGACCTGCCTGCGGGGCGCAGAAAGGGCCGGGGAGAACTGGCCGGTTATGGTACGAGCGCAAAGGTATACATCTTGCCGGAACTTGCGATGTTGTTCTCTGAGACCGTATCGGAGGGGGGCAGGAACCCGAACTCGCCCTTGCCAACCTCTTCGCCGAGGACGATCTGGTAGACGCGGGGCGCGATCTTCTTCGATGTGTAGTCTACGGTGTCGCGCATGGCGCCCCCGGACTCGTGCACCACGCCTCCGGTGCTGGCTCGGAATTGGCGGCTGTCGGCATTTACGTGGAGGCGCAACAGCTGGTATTCGCCCGGCGAGCGGCCTTCGGGAACATAAAAGATGAACGAAGCGGGCATTTTGAGGATTGTGCGGCTGCGATTGCCGCCGATCAGGGCATTCATGTCTTCCTTGACCACGCCGACGCTGGCGTAGTGCTTGAGCGCACCGCTGGTCTTGAAGTTGACGACCTCGGCCGGAACTTCCTGCCAGGCATTTGCTGTTGAGTCGAGGTAATAGACGCCGACACTGTCGACGCCCGCCGGGAGGGCGCCCATCACGAGAGCACCGGGTGTGGCGCTGCCGGCCATCGGGGCACCGCCGACGGTTACCCCGCTGGGACTGTTCGGGGCCGGGACTGCGGCTGCACCTGTAGCCGCGCCTGATGCTTTGATCACGATGGCGGCGATGACCTTGTCGCTGGCGCCGGCTTTTTTGAGCGCGATCAAGCCGTTCGCCGAAGTGTCATAGGTGCCGGGGGACGAGTTGATGGTGGTGACAATCAGGTCCTCGGACAGCCCGGCCTTTACCAGCTTGATGACGGATTGGTTGTCGAGCGCCTGCTGCGCCAGCAGGGCAGAGCCCATAAGCAAGACAAGGCACGCAAGGATTGCTTTTCGCATAAGGGTCCACCTCTTGAGGAGAAGACGACAAACTCTATGGGAGCTATCGAATCATCCCGCGGAGAGGGGGTCTGGAGCAAGAAAAAATGCAGGTGAGCTGCGCAAAAATCAGCGCGGCACCCTCCGAATTCGAAGGTGCCGAGTGTTGCAGAGCACGTTCCTCGATGCCTGCAAGCCGATCCTGATTCCGCGTTAATTCTTGACGGTCATAGCATCTGAGTCGACGGCCTTCTTGCCGGTGACACCCTCAAGTCCTGCAAGTAATCCGCGGTAATCGCTCTTGTCTGCTTGAAAAGCAAAGCCGCCCTTTTTTCCGGAGTCGTCCCACGTGAGGCCGATAAAGTGCTTTTTCGATTTGGTCAGGGCCAGCAGTGCTCCAACGCCAAGCGAAACCACCGCGACGCCAATCGCTGCACCAACTCTACGGTGAACGTCCTGTCCGTAGCTGATCTCCGTTACAGCGGCAGCCGGAATCTCTTAAATCGGTGCAAGATTGTGGGAAAGTGCCGGTTTGCTCCGCTGTTTCCGGTGTGCTAACCTTAAAAACTGTGCCGTGTTATGCGCGGAGCGGGAGTGTGTCCGCGGATTACCGGTGTCCCCGGCAAAGTGTCTTGGGTGGTCGGGCTGGCGTAGCTCAGCTGGTAGAGCATCTGATTTGTAATCAGAGGGTCGGGGGTTCAAATCCCTTCGCCAGCTCCACTTAAAGACGAAGCGGAAGACGGGCGGCAGCAAGTTTCACGGGCCGGCGAAACAGATGCACTGGCCGGTTCAGTCCTCTGCGGCGATCCCACTGAGGTGCATGCTCCGACAAGCCGGAGGTTCTCCGGTAAGGCGGGTATGCGCGGAAGCGGGTGGAGCGGCGGTTGAATTTGTCTGGCTGGGAAGAATGGTCTCCCACCCAAGACGCAAAAGGCGCGTCTTGGATGGGGCTCCCCAATCTCAGATGGAATGTTGGCCCCCAAAAACAGGTCCATCGTTTTTGGGGCGTTTGGGCACAGGTGGCCGAGCGGTTAATGGCAGCAGACTGTAAATCTGCCACTCATTCGAGTTACGGAGGTTCGAATCCTCCCCTGTGCACCATTCAAAGGGATCAGTGGTCAGGGATCAGTGATCAGGGTTTTAGAAATGGCAGAGCCCGGCAGCCCGTTGGAGAAGAAGTACTGGGTGGCGCTGGTTTTGTATGCGGTTCTGGCAGTGCTGAGTTGGTTTACCCTTGATGGAAAGATTCCAGTCGGGGGAAGGTTGGTGGAGCTGAGGTTGGTTCCACTGGTCATTATCGGTGGGCTTGCGTTGCGCACCGTGATGGCGATGAAGGCGGAGAAGATCCGCCGTGGCGATGAATGAGCCGGAAGTTTTCGGTATCCCACCCAAACCGCAAAAGACGCGGCTTGGATGGGGCACCCAGGCATTCAGGTTTTAGAAGAGCTGATGTAGCTCAGTTGGTAGAGCACTCCCTTGGTAAGGGAGAGGTCACCAGTTCAATCCTGGTCATCAGCTCCAGAGTTTCGAGTGCACAGTGGGCAGTGCACAGTGAACAGAGGCCGAAAGGCGAACGAACTGTTCACTGACCACTGCTCACTGTCCACTGTTTTAGGGCGGGAGTAACTCAGTGGTAGAGTCACAGCCTTCCAAGCTGTTGGTCGCGGGTTCGAGTCCCGTCTCCCGCTCCAGTTAAGGAACAGAGGCAGAAGTCAAGATGTTCGAGCAGGCAGCAATTTCGGTTCAGGACGAGAAGACGTACGCAGCGCTTCACACGCAGATTGACGCGGCGTTCAAGGCGAGCGATGTGGAGGTTTTTCTGAATCGCGTGATCCGAACCAAGCTGCGGGTTCGCGATTTCGAGAGCGTCCTCAGTCGCGGATTGCTGGGCAAGGAAGCGATCGCGCTGTACAAGGGGCTTCCGGTATCGGATCAGGGATTGACCCGCGAGCGTTATCTGCGGTTGGTGGAAGCGGTGCCAGCGGATTTGCGGCAGAGATATTTGAAGGCTTACGCGTACTACTGAGAAACGAGTTGTCAGTTATCAGTTTTCAGTTATCAGTTGGGTCGAGCGCAGGTGGAACTGAAAACTTACGACTGAGAACTGAAGACTGTTAACTGAGTTTTGGGGCTGGAGCCGGAACGCCGGCGCCCTTTTGGCAATGGCATCGAAGCTTAGAGGGGAAGAGAAAAATGGCGAAGGAAAAGTTTGATCGTTCGAAGCCGCATGTGAACGTGGGAACGATTGGTCACATCGATCACGGCAAGACGACGTTGACGGCGGCGATCACGAAGGTATTGCAGAAGCACAACCCGAAGAACACGTTTCGTTCGTTTGACTCGATCGACAACGCTCCGGAAGAGCGGGAGCGCGGCATCACGATCGCGACGGCGCACGTGGAGTACGAGACGAAGAACCGGCACTATGCGCACGTCGATTGCCCCGGCCACGCCGACTACATCAAGATCATGATCACGGGCGCGGCGCAGATGGACGGCGCGATTCTGGTGGTGGCAGCGACTGACGGTCCGATGCCGCAGACCAAGGAGCACGTTCTGCTGGCTCGCCAGGTGGGCGTTCCCTGCATCGTGGTGTTTTTGAACAAGTGCGATGCGGTCGAAGACGAAGAGCTGACGGATCTGGTGGAGATGGAAGTCCGTGAGTTGCTGTCGAAGTACCAGTTCCCGGGCGACGACGTTCCGGTAATCCGTGGCTCGGCACTGGGCGCGTTGAACGGCGAAGCGAAGTGGGAAGCCAAGATCGACGAGCTGATGGATGCGGTGGACAAGTACGTTCCGCAGCCGGAGCGCGCGGTGAGCCTTCCGTTCCTGATGCCGATCGAAGATATCTTCTCGATCTCGGGCCGTGGAACCGTGGTCACGGGAAGAATTGAGCGCGGCAAGGTGAAGGTGGGCGAGGATGTCGAGATTGTCGGCTTCCGCGAGACCCGCAAGTCGGTGTGCACGGGCGTGGAAATGTTCAAGAAGCAGCTCGATGAGGGTCTGGCGGGCGATAACGCCGGCATCCTTCTGCGCGGCATTCCGAAGGAAGATGTGGAGCGCGGCATGGTTCTGGCCAAGCCTGGATCGATTACGCCTCACACCAAGTTCAAGGGCACGGTGTACGTGTTGAGCAAGGAAGAAGGCGGCCGTCATACACCGTTCTTCAAGGGCTATCGTCCGCAGTTCTACTTCCGGACTACAGATGTGACGGGAGTGGCGGAATTGCCCGAAGGCACAGAGATGGTGATGCCGGGCGACAACGTGGAACTGACGAT
>NZ_JBAUUO010000001.1:0-22425 GCF_049582745.1 Occallatibacter sp. | reverse complement strand
CTCAGTATCAGCAAGCAAAACAAGAGCAAGCGACTCCCTCCAAAAGCAGCGTGACGCCGCTGATGGACACCCCACGTACGCCAGCGCCGGACAACACGACCGGTCAACTTGGGCCAAGCGACATTCGGCGCACACGCACGCTAAATGGCGGCGAAACCACCAAGCCATTCGCCGGCAAGCCTGCCCTCGCTAGTTCTCTGGGAGGTGTGCCTTCCTTCGCAGACACGCAGCAGAAGTGGGAAGATCCGGCTCCCTACGGCGGGGCTCCACCGGCAGAGACACCGCAAACGCAGCAGAACAGTTTGAAGGAGCCATCGCTCATATTCGTGCGGAGTCTGGCACAAAACCAAGCCGGCGCCGCACCCAAGGTCAATGGTGATGACGATGGCACACCACGATTGGAACTCACACCGGGAACGCGCATTCAAGCGAAGCTTGAAACGCAGATATCGAGTGCGGTGCAGGCTCCCGTGGTAGCAGTGGTCGAATACACGTACGCCATTGGGGATAGAATCATTGTTCCTGCCGGGGCGCGCGTGTACGGTCAGCTTCAGCAAGCTGATAGAAGCGGGCTCGTCAGCGTGAAATTCGACGAGATCGAATTGCTCGACGGCGCGCGGGAGAAGATCGACGCCGTGGGCACGGGGCTCGATCTCGGGCCAATCAAGGGCAATGTCTACGGTAAGAACACAGGCAAGAACTTCTTTGTGCGTGCAGCATCCGGCCTCGGTTCCGTGCTTGCGGAAGTGGCCGGCAACAATTCGAGCGCCGCGTTCTCGGAAGATGACATGCTGCGGGAGCGGCTGGCCGAAAACATCGGCACGGCGGGCGACTCCGAAGTGATGAATCTCGATGCGAACAGCCGCGTCGTCGTTTCCGTCCCCGCGGACACGAAGATCTACGTAGTCTTCACCAAGCACGAACAGACCCCCTCCGAGCTTCAAAAGGTAGCTCCCACAGCTCAGTAGAGCAGCCACGCCTTCTCTCTTCTTCTCGCCCTGGCTCAATCCGTCAGGGCGTCTCTTTTGAAAGGCCATCTTGCACCACACCTACCCGGTTCGGGGTATTCTTGTCTCTCGTATTCAAGGCTGCTGCGGGTTACCGATCATTCCTATTCGTGCAAGCTGATATGGGCAACGATCGATCCGGTTGACTCATCGTGCAGTTGAGCAATGTTCGCTCCCGTTGCCCCAAAGTGCGGTCGAGTAAAGGTCGGTCCGATTGACCCAGAGTGTAGTTGAGTCATCTTCGCTCCCGATTGCTCAATCCGGAAATGAGCAAAGATCGCTCCCGATGCCCCAAAGTGCGGTTGAGCAAAGGTCGGTCCGGTTGACCCAATGTGCGGTTGAGTCAACTTCGGTCCCGATTGCTCAATTCGGAAATGAGCAAAGATCGATCCCGATTCCCCAAAGTGCGGATGGGCAATTATCGGTCCCGGTGACTGACTGTGCGGTTGGGCCGAAATCTGGTAAACGACTTCAGCGGCTCGACCGATTCACATGGCGATGCCATGCCCGGCAAGCTGAGGTTTGCTGATCAGCTCGCAACAGGGTCTTGGGGGTAGATCTAGGAAGGAATAATCAAAGACCGTCCACAGCGCCTGCAGATGTAGGTGTGCTCCCAGTTCCAGTAGAGGCGTGGATAAACTTCCCGGTTATACCGGGCGATGCTGCGGAAACGGAGGAGCATTCCCCCTAAGCACGCCACGCCGAGAAGCAGCAAAACGGCGACGGCGTTCTCCGAGGTTACAAGGGAACTCGGATGTTCCAGAATCCCTCTAAGACCCACGAATCCCCAAAAGAAAGTGAAGCATATTGGTATTCCCCAAAGCAGGAGAGGCCGTCCGTACCCGCGAGGATCGGGCGGCGCTGCGGCTTGTGCAAAGTAGGACTGGCTCGTGCCTGAATGGAAGGGCCCCGAATAACTGCGCGTTCCCTGTTCGAAGAGAAGCGGAGCGGCCACGATATTCGTGGTCCCGCACTGGTCGCACTGATACGGATTCAGCCGCGATGTGGATGCCATTCCGTTGTCCCTGGCCTGGCGACAGCTTGCGACACCGGGCTCCTCGATTGAAATTCTAGCTCGATTTTTTCCATTCCGGCCAATTCGCCAATTCAGCAACGGACCGCGCCAGCACGCAACGGGCCGCCCAACCCGCTCATGCGCCGAGAGATAGTGCTGTTTCCCATCTCGGTCCAGCGCGCCAATTTGACTGAATTTCGATCGAGACGCAATCTCCTGCTCGACACGGATGCCCCGAGCAGCCGGGTCCAGGAGAGAAAAACCGTATGAGAACCGCACTCACCTTCTGGCGGCGCTCCCCAGTGTCCGCCCCGACATCCCCCCGCACTCTTCATCGCCCCGATGAAGTCAATTGGATACACATCGCCATGAAGTTTGCATTGGGGCTCATCTTCATTGGCAATCTCGCGGCGCCGTTCATGGCGAGAGCCCAGAACCTCGGCACCTCCCCTCAATTCGGCCAAGCCGTGCAAGGCCAGCAAGCAACAACCGTCGAAGGCACCGTCCTCAACATTGTGAACTGGAGCTGCAACGTCATCGCTCCAGTGATCGCGGTCGCCTGCCTGGGTATCGCCGGGTGGCACTTCAAGAGCGGTCGCGGCTATCTGGGCTGGGGAGTCACCGGTGTATCTCTCATGGTGATCTCCGGCCTCGGACGCATGGCGGAAGGTTTCATCACACAAGCACAAGGCATTCAGTAGCCAGGACAGAGATCCATGCAGACGCCACAGTTCCTTCTCGACCTTCTCCAACTGCTGCTCGACCTCGCGGCGCCAGCGGCATTCTGCACGTTGGCCGCCGCGGGAGTGAGCCTGCGTCACGAAGGCGGGATCAACTTCCACGTAAATGGCCGCACCGGCAAGTGGATTATGTGGACCGTCGTGCTCTTGACATTGCCAGAACTGCTGTCGTGGATCGCGGCACAAGGAATCAATATTCCCTCTGGCAGCGGATCGGTGGGTACGAGCTGGCTCGCCAGCATGGAGACAGTCTTCAAAAACTTCGTCAGCCAGATCGTAGTCGCCAAGCTGGTCCCCGTTTTGGCAGCTTACTTCGTCCTGAAGGCCACGCTCGATGGAGCCACAGGAGAGAACCCGCTCGGATCAGTCGTCGCGGCTCTGTTCCTGATGTCACTATCGGCAACCATGCAGCTCTTTCAGGGATGGAACTCGGGAGGCGAGTACGCAATGACCGACATGCTCACCTCCCTCTGGAATTACATCGTCGGTCAAATCATGCCGGCCGCGGCGGGACTGGCGTGTGTCGGAGCAGTCATCAACTTCGTCCGGCACAGACCCTGGACCAGGCTGGTCTTCGCCGCGATTTCTTTCCTCTGTGTGAGCGGCCTTCTTTCGCTTTTCAAGGCGATGGCGGCTTAAGGAGCAATGTATGAGCCTCGATGGCGCCATCACGAATCTTGCATCCTGGGCCGGCAATACCATGATGCCCACCATGGCCGGCATGTTCTTTGCCGGAGCGGTTTACCGCTACAGTAAGAGCGCTCCTTTCGAGAGCCTTCTTTACGGGGGCTTTGCCTCGCTGCTGTGTTCAGGAATGTTGAGGACTCTGGAAGGTTTTGTACAGCACGCGGGCGCGACAAGCGCCGACGCATTCTGGATGGCAACCATGAGTCTGGTGAACTGGACGGCCAACGTGATCCTGCCCATGTTCGCGCTAACGCAGTTGGCGGCGATGGCCCTGCACATGGGAGGCGTGGTTTCGGAGATCTATCCAGGCTCAACGTGGATCAGGAAACTCATAGCGGCCTTCGGCGCCCTCATGGTCTCCGGAATGATGCGCTTGGCCGAATCGATGGTCACGCAAGCGCATGGGGTGGGAGGGTAAGCGAATGAGTCTCGATCTGACGCCTGTTCACCGGAACCTCCACACCAAGGTGACGTTTCTTGGCTTGGAGTTCGAGGATCTGATTCTCGTGCTCGCCTTGGCAGCGCTGATGAATCTCCTTGCCCACTTCGTGAGCGGCAACGCGCATGTGTTCGGGATTCCGCTCAACATCTTCATGGAGTTCGTCGTACCGGCGCTAGCCGTGCCGTTCCTGATCCTTTTCAAATACGGCAGGCCGCGCGGCTATCTCACCGACCTCGTCCGCTCGTTCTTTGCTCCGAAAGCCTGGTGCGCGCTTGAGCGAGATTCGGAACTGACGCAACCTTATGTGGTCGACGAGGAGAGCTGAGTCTATGCAGGCATCGATCAGAACACAGAAGAACGGAACGGTCGTTGCTGTTTTAGACGCGGAAGCCGCACGCGTCGCGTTCGCAAGTGTGATCTTCGCGGCGCGCATTCATGAAGAGATTGTTCCACTGGCGCGGATCGTGGAGCAGCAATTGCATATTGAAGGTGCGGGGACTCTGAGCGGGGAGGTTGGCTATGCCGGTCACTCAAGCAGAACACGATAGAAGGCTCAAGGCGCCCGCGGTCTGCGAGTTGTTGCCCCTGCGTGATCTCCCCGCGGGCGACAACATCATAGTCCGCACCAACGGAGCATTCGTCGCGGGATATGAGCTCAAGGGCATCCTCGCTTACTTCGCCACTGACGACGAACGCAACCAGAACAAGTCGATGCTCGAAGCGCTGTTCCGCAGCGTTCCCGACGTCAGCATGCGCATTCAGTTTCGCTATGAGATCTCTGAGCGCCTCGGAGATCTTCTCGAAAGTTACGTTCACGAGCAGCGCACCGAACAGTCGGAGGTGATGGCTCTCGATACGCATAGGCTCCGGATGTGGCGTCAAAAGGAAGGCAGCGGATACTTCTTTGAGAACCGCCTTCATGTCTACTTCATCTGGGATCCGCGGATCCACGCGAAGCTCTACCACTCCGTTCAGCAGAAGCGCAGTGCAAACGGATTCACACTAAGCCAAAGGAGGGCCATTCAGCGTACCCGCAAGGAACATGAAACCTTTCTCGCCGAGTTTGAATCCATCCTCCGGGGCATCGAGGGGTCGATGGAGGCGGCCGGCCTCGGGCCCCGGAGGCTCTCGACGCAGGATCTCTTCGAAGAGGTGAAACACGCCCAGCATCCGATTAGGCGCGATCGGCGGCCGTATGTTCCTGGGGAGGAGATGATCGAGTATCGCAGCGCGCGGGAACAGGCGACCGAGGCAAGCATCCTCAACGAAACCGAAACGTACCTGAACATCGATGGGTATCTCTACGCGATCGTGAGTCTCAAGGAACTGCCGGACGCCACCTTTCCGGGGATGCTCAAGAACTTCTCGACTCTTGGCTTTCCGGTCGTCATCAGCGGTCAAGTGGTCATCCCGGACCAGGTGAAGGTGCTTAAGACCTACAAGAAGCGCCTGCAAAAGATGACGGCCGCACAGAAGGACGCGAACGGAAACTTCAAATCGAATCCCGAGGCGGAAGTAGCGCAGGCGCAGCTCATCCAGGTCCAGCGCGACATCATTTCTTCGTCGCTAAAAACTGCCAAGCTCAGCCTCTGCGTTGTCGCCCGAACGTCCCAACCGGCGATCTCGCTTCGCGATCTCGAAAAGTCAGAGCGTGAACTCGCGAATCGCACGCAAGAGGTTCTGAACGCTTTCACCCACATGAATGGCGCCAAGGCGGTTGCGGAGACGATCGCTAAGCGGCGCATCTTTCTTGGGACGTTGCCGGGGATGGCCGAAGCGGACAAACGGGACCAGGATATGCTCTCATCCAACGTCGCCGATCTTGTGCCTATAGAGATGCCCTGGACCGGCACGCGTAGGAGTCCTTTGATTCTCTTCGAGACTCCCTATCGTCAGCTCATTCCGTTCTCCATGTTCGATCCCGATCTCTCGGACGCGAACGGCCTCCTGATGGCAAAGAGTGGCGGCGGGAAGACACTTGCCGCACAGCAGATGCTGTTGATGGCGGCGCGCGCAAATCCACTCATCTCGATCCTTGAGCGCGGAGACTCCTATCAACCACTGGTGGAGTTGATGGGCGGGGAAATGATCGAGATGTCGCTCGACAGCGACCAGACGATCAATCCCTGGGATTTACCAAGAGGTGAAGACCGGCCCTCGAACGATCAAATTTCGTTTCTCAAGAACCTCACCCGGCACATGCTGGGCGAGAACACGCCGCCAGACCTCGACATCGACCTGCTCGACAGCGTTTTACTTGAAGCAATCGCCTCAACCTACAAAAGGTGCAGCGCCAAAACCTCGAACCCGATTCCGCTCTTCGGCGACCTGGCTGCGGAACTGGCGCACTGGCAGGACCGCGACCGCAACCAGAAGATCAACGCGATGGCGCAGATGGCCTCGACCAAACTGCGCGCCTGGGTCGACGAGGGTCCATACGCGCGGCTCTTCGATCGCCCCACCACTATCGAACTGAACAATCCGTGGCTTTATTTCAACGTCGAGAAGCTAAAGGACGATCCGCGCCTCGAACGCGCGATGAGTCTACTGATAGCGCACACAGCAACCCATCGCGCATCGGGAGTGACCGGGCAGCCGAGCATCGTTCTGCTCGACGAGTGCTGGGCGCTTCTTGAATCGCCGATCCTGGCCAGCGTGGTGGTCCAGCTCTTCCGCACTGCGCGCAAGCGCAATGCGAGCGTTTGGGGCATCAGCCAGACGCCGGAAGACTTCGTCGGCACCCCCGATAAGCCCAACGAGCACGGCGCCGGCATCGTCAAGAACGCAACCACGAAGATTATTGGCAAACAGCCCGGGGATATGACGGCGCTCCGGGAGCACGTTCACCTGAACGAGACCGCGCTCAACCAGATCAAGACCTTCGCCCACCCGAAGAAGGGCGTGAGCGCCGAGTTCCTGATTGCGATTGGAGAGAAGGCCGAATCCACCCACGCGATAAGGATTGTTCCGAGCCCCGTGGACTACTGGATCACGACGACTTATGCGAGGGAGAGGTCGTTTCGCAAGTGGTGGCTGCGCCAGCATCGGCAACTGCCGCTGATCCAGGTATACGAGGAGCTAGCCGCCAAATATCCGCGAGGACTGGCTGAACTGGCGCCCTTACCGGTCGAACTCTCCGGAGAGATGCAGGAGGCAATGAGCCAATGAATGACACGCCTGAACTCGAACCCGAACTGCGCCTGAACGGCGAACCGTATCCTGCCCCGGAGAGCCGCCGTGCGCTGAGCTTCCGCGCTCGCTGGAACAGGAGACTGCTTGTCGGCATTCTCCTAATGGAGACGTGCTTCGTTCTTCCGAAGTACGCGCACGGGCAATTCCTGAGTATCTTCGACTCGATCTTCAGCTCGATTCAGAACGACATTGGCAGCTCACTCAGCTCGATCAATCAGGTCATTCAACAGACGCAGAAGCTCTATCAGACGACCTTAGCGCCGCTGGCGGCCCTCAATCAGGCGCGCGGATTTGTCGTGAATTCGATCAACAGCTTTCGTGGTCAAATGAACCAAATCTTCAACACGCCCTTCACAAGCGCGGTGACTCCCGGGCCGCAACAGTTCGAAAACATCTTGCACAGCCGGTTGTCGTCTGAGATTCCTGCCCTGCAGACGAGCTTCACTTCGAACTATGGGGCGATCCCGCAGGTCAACACAGCCTCGCCGCAGGACCGCGTGATGATGGACGTGGACGACGCACTCGGACAAGAGAACCTGAAGACAACGCTCATCGCTGACCAGGGAGCGGACGTCATCCTCCAGACAGCCAACCAGATGGAGAATCAGGTTGCGGTCAGTACGCCCGGCTCCAATCCTTTTCTCACCGCGCAGGCGCAGGTCGCAAATCTTCGCTGCCAGGCATACATCCAGAAGATGCTTGCGGCGGAGCTGCGGCAGGAGGCGGGCCGCATCGCGCACGACAACGTCCTCATCAAGCGCCGGACAGCGGCGACCGGGGGAATCAACAGTTTGATCACGGGAGCGCTGACGGCGCGATAGAGAGGTTTCGATGACCGATCCAAAGAATAATCCGAACAAACAGCGCAGGTCCTTCTTCTGGCAGCGCAAACCCATTCTCATGCCGGAATCGGCAAAGCTCGTGAATCCGGTTGAAGGGAGCCCGCGGAAAGCGCATCCCTGGTACCGCCCGACCTTGTTGAAAGCGGCGGTGGTCGTGCTCGCTGTACTTGCCATTCTCCCGAAAACGGCGAACGGGCAATTCGGCATCGACACGGCTGCGATTCTGGCGGCGCTCTCGAAGATGCAGTCGCTGATGAACACGTTCATCGCCACGCCCCTCAGGACCATCAATCAGTACGAACAGAGCGTGGCGAAGTACGAGCAAGAGGTGATGTACCCACTTGCAGCGATCAATCAGGCGAAGTCGTCGGTGATGCAGTTTGAAAACCAGTTCAACCAGGTCAGCGGCATGTTCCGTGTGAACGTCTCAAGCGCTACGCTTCCACAGTCGCAAAACCTCGAGTCGCTCTTACTGTCGCGCAACGCGGCGAATGTGCCGGTCTTAGCAGGCCAGTTTCAGAACGTCTACGGCGTTGTGATGGCGCAGAATGCAGCGTCGCCGCAGACGAGGACGATGACCGATATGACGGATGCGCAGGCCCAGGACGCTATGAAGCGTGCGATTGAGATCGACGCGCTCTCGGACGCAGAGTTGAACGAGGCGAACCAGATGGGCCAGCAGATCTCCGAGGCTGCGCCCGGCAGCGCTCCGATTCTTGAAGCCGAGGCCGACGTATGGTTGGTGCGCGCCAATGCCTACACGCAGGCGGCACTTGCGGAACTGATGAGAACGCGTGGCATCGATCTCGAGAATCAAAGCGCAATCACGAAGCTGGCGACCGCGGACAACACCACGAACAACGGCCTCATCAACGGAGCACTGACCAACAGGTAACAGACATGCTCTACGCCCACTTCCATCCCGAGGTCATGCTCGCGTTTTTTCAATCGACGCAGCTGAGTCTATTCGAGCGGTTCGAGACGCAAGCAATGTCCGGTATCGATTCAACTGGCATTACCGCTGGGATGCAGAACGTGGCGTATGTTGTCCTAGTTGTCGGGTTCCTGTGGCAAGTCTATCAGTCAGCTTTGCATGGAGGGGATGTCCGGGGGCTCGGTACGAGCCTCATCAAGTATGTGGCCACAGCGGTTGTGGTGATGAACTACGGAACCGTGTTCACAACAGTGAATCAGGGCTTTGTGAACGCAGGAAACTGGATCAATAACGCCTCGGGGGCTGTCAGTCTCTTCGATAACTGGAAGAGCGATTTGATGACGCAATTCAACCAAGTGGGCTTCCAAAAACTGTGGGGAATCATCACCGGAGATATTCCTGGGCTATTAGACGCCCTTCTGATTCTTGTCGCCTATCTCCTCTATCCAATCGTTATTGTCGTCTTCGGTTTTTTCTATATCTTCTACGGCAGCATTCTTTACATCTTTGGACCTATCGTAATCGCTCTCATGCCATTGGGTGCAGCCAATCGCATCGCCAAGGCCTATGTCGAAAATATCTTCATTTGGAATGCGTGGCCCATCCTCTATGGAGGCTTTGGGGCGCTGCTAAGCGCGGTTCAAATGGGCCAAATTGGTCAGATGCTCAGTCAGAACAATTTCCTTGGCGGCCTGGGCAACCTCGAAGGCTCAATTCTGATCGGCATTGTGAGTATTGTTTACTCGCTTGCGATCGCAGTCATTCCATTCATTGCGAAGCGCATCGTCAGCGGCGACGTGGGAAGCACCGCGGTTGCGATGGTGGGCACGGCGGTGACGGCATTGACTGCAGGGGCGGCAGGTTTTGAAGGAGCGGCGGCCGGCGTGGCGGCTGCGCGCGGAAGTTCCGCAGGCGCAGCCTCAGCTGGGGGCTCTGCCGGTACAGCGACGGCGGGAGCCGCGCGAGCGCTCTCAACCGCCGGCGGAGGAAACCAGCCCGCGCCGCCGCAGCCGGCGCCCATCGCCGCATCTTCTGCCGCCAAGGGACTCTCGCTCGGTGACGGCGTTCCCACACTCGAAGGTCACGCCGAGCAGATTCGCAGTTCGATCAGCGACGTGATGGGCGTGGACGAACCCAGCGACGAAACCAGTGGAGCAATCAGTGCCCCGACGCAGGATTCCGCGGTCTCACAGGTTCAGTCCAGTGGAGGAAGTCGGAAATCCGGGGCCATCAACAAATCGGCGGCGCCAATGCGAAGAGGACCGACAGTACACCGGTACAACTTGGGGACTTGGACTGCGTACCATGCTGCCCGGATTGCAGCGAGAAGCGTCGTAAGCGCCACAAGCCATAAGGAGTAGGAGGACGGATGAAAACCAGCACAGCTACAGCGGACGACGCGGCCCTGGCAAGGCCGAAGTATTACGAAATGGATGGGGCCCTCCGCGCTAATGCGAACCGTGCCTGGCTGCTCGCCTTCCTGACCATCCCGATTGCTTTGTTGGCGATCGGATTTGCAATCTTCGTGCGCATGCAGCCGCCGACCGTCATTCGCATCGGTCCAAATGGCGATGCTTCCGAGTTGGGGAAGCCGGCGAAGGGTGCAGTATCCGATCTCGCTACCGGCGGGACAGATCAATTCCTAGATGAGGCGTTCGTGAAACGCTTTCTAACGAGTTACCTCAATTACTCGCCATCCGATGTGGACGATCACTGGGCCGCCAGTCTCAATATGATGACGCGCAATTTGCGCGCCCTCACGCTGAAGGCGATGAGCGACAACGACACTCGCGGCAAGATCGATGACGGCCAGATCCAGTCCGTCTTCCATCTTCGCGAGATTGACACAGTACCTGGAGAGCCACTCGCCTATCTCGTCTACGGCGTGAAGGACGTTCACCACCTGTCGAATGGAACCGAGACAACAGACCACTTCGTCAACGAATTCCGCATTCGGCTAATTCCGGACCGCCGATCCGACGTAAATCCGGACGGGTTGTGGATTGCCGAGTACAGTGAGCGCCCAATCGATGGCGAGCGGATGAACCAGATTCTTAACACGCCCGACCTGATTCCGGGCGGGGACGACACAACAAAGCAGGGAGGCCGATGATGGAAACCGTACTCGCGAAAGTGGCGGAGATGCAAGCGCCGGCAGGACAGGCGGAACCGCAGCGTCGCCGCAGACCGCGCCAGCAGAGCGAGGAGGTCGCCCGCTACTTTCTTGCAAAAGATGGCTCATCCATCGACAAGCCTGAGCTTGGTGCCGAGGTGGCGAGCGAAGGCGAGGCTCTGATCAAAGCATTTCAGTCGAAGAACGGCGTGATCTACACCGTTCTCGCCTATAAGGCGGAAGCGGAGATACAGGGAGGATCTCCGACATTGGTCAAACGGCCCCTGCGCAAGTAGGGCCATAGAAGGTCAGCACGGATTCAAAGAGGAGACAAACCTGAAACATGGCTCATGTCGCCTCCTTTGACACCTTATCGCACACGCGATGAGGAATTCCGCTGACCCGGTTTGCACTCTCGAAGCCTGGTTCGGCTTGACACCCACCCCTAACCCGGGCGGCCAGGCGAGGAGATTGAGGACCGGCAATCAGCCACCTCTTGTCACTTCGTCTTGAAGCGCCAGACAAGTGAGGAGAACATGACAGCGAACAGGACACAAAACGCGGCACTCGATCAACAGCTCATTCTCGAACTGAGGATCGATGCGTCCGGTGAAGTGACCCGCAAGCCAACCAAGCTCGGACGGAAGGATACGCTCGAGGGAAAGCTCCTCGGGCAGCTCTATCCCGGCATCCGAGTAGCTCGTGTCAGCGTGCCGTATGAGTTGACGCCGTATGAGCAGTCTGTGGTCGAAAACCGCATGGCGAGCCTTCATTATGGCGGGGTCGAATACAAGCTGGTGGGCGCAAGCGGCTCGGCGAAGGATGGCAAGTTCTACTTCGTCGACCAGGCACACGCCGGCCCGATTGCTGAGCGCTTTCAGCACTGGCCCGAGGCGGCGATCGTGTACTTTGCGATCCTCGTCTCCGACTGCAAGCTGATGGTCGAGGAACCCGACCTCCGCATCGCTGTGGTCAAGGACCATGTCCTTGGCACCAACGATTGCCGCGGCTGGGCGCGCGAATCCCTCTACCGCAAGCTTAAGATCGGCACAAATCGTTTCTGCCAGTTTCGCCTGGCATTTGACGCGAGCGAACCGAAGCAGGCAAAAGGCGCCTTGAAGGCGATGAGCGATCATGTGGCCGACAGGCTCGCGGTCGACATCATTTTGCCCGAAAGCGCCTGCAAACCGGCCCTCAAAGGAAGCGTGCGATTTGTTCCCCAACTGGGCACATCGGGCCGCATGTTTACGGGTCCGGCGATCCTCGGGATTAAGCAGATCTCCCGTCAATCGGAGTTTGGGTCAAGCTACACCTTGATCGAACATGCTTCGGAAGAGGCGCTGCAGTTTGAATTGAAGCTGTGGGCGCTCCAACGAATCAAGACAATGCGGAAGGCATGGGACGAAGGCGACTACCAGGCGCTGTTCGAAGTAATCGGCAAGTCCGAGGTTACAACGATCGACGATGGCGTCAACTTCGATCCCGACTCACTGGAGCGAGAGGACGATCAGGCTTCGGAGGGATGCGACCCGGCGGAGGCGGTTCTCTTGGCGGACCGTAGCGGAAACGCAATTAAAATTCCCTACGTCTTCAACCAATTGAACCGCAAGCTGGCCCGCTGGGCGTTTCGTGCCTGCACGAGTGCGGATCTGAAGCTGCCATCGTTCGCTCTAGCGGATGACGGTGTCTTGATCGAACACCGGGGAAGGGTTCTCTCGGCGTCCGACTGGATACCCGAAGACAGCACAATCACATCGTTGACGGCTGAGAAAGGCCTTTGCATCCGGTACCCGATACGGATGCAGGAGGACCTTCTGCCCATCCGTCACCTCACCAACGAAGAGCTTGTTCCGGCGCTCAAACAGGCGCTGGGCACGGCCAACCTCGATGAAACGCTGGTCGCAACCATTCTTGAACGGCAACTCCGGATGGAGGGGACTTACATCCTCCATTCGAAGACCGCAAGCAAGAACGGCGGCGACTTCGACTTCGACACCATATGCGTGATGCCGTCCGATCAGTTCCCGAAGTTCGTTGCGGGAAGGATCGCGTATGGGCAAAAGTTCCGGCAGGAAAAGACGAAGCATCAGAAAGCCAAGTCTCCCTGGTGGAATGCCTGCCCGGTTGCCATGAAGGCGCGGGGAAATCGGATCGGTTCGATCACTGACCTGAAGACTTCGTGCATTGCGGCGGGACGGCCTGACTTGGCCTACAAGCTCGTCGAGCAACTGCAGAACGCACTCGATTCCCTCAAACACAGGGTCGAGATTGATGAGTCCGTTGTAAGTGAGATCAGGAAGGAGGTAGCTCCGGCGCCCTGGCTCCGCCACAAGCGGGAGCGCAGAGTGTCGGACCTGCCGGCCCATCTTGAGATCGCGGATACGGACAAGGTTGGAAGGCTCTATAACCTCCTGCGCAAGGAACTCGGCTTTCTTCCCGACGAAACCGGAAATGGCTTCGAAGAGAAGATGGGGATCGAAGACTTCCGTGGACTCTTTTCGGGCGACCACGTAACTCGGGAGATGTTCGAGGAATGCCAGTTGGTCAATTCGATCTACGGCGACATCGCAAGCCGGATTGTTCAGCGCGAGGAAGAGGTCAAGCAGCAGTTGAAAGACGCTCAGGCGCAATGGGAAACCGTGCGCCAGAGCGAAGACAAGGAACAGAGAAGGTCTGCGGTGCTTGCGCGGAACAGGGCGCAGGCAGCTCTTTGGGAACACGAGCAGGACGCAAGGGATCAATTCAGCTCCTTGCATCTGTTCATTCACTACTGGGCGCAAGGCAAGCAAGAGAACCGGCGGGCATGGGCGCAGGCGATGAATGCTGTCGTTACTGGCGGCACAGGTTCCGGCGCGGTCCTCTTCCAGTCGTTTCCGCAGGAGGTGGTCGATGCCTTCGCGGAGGTCACTGGCGGCCAACGGGTTCGGGTTCGAATGCCGAAGACCGTCAATGGCTATGCGTGGTTTGACGATGAGCGGCGAGCATTCCTCGTCGAACGAATCGCCAATCCCGAAGGCCCGGAATGCGAAAAGAGAGTCTTCCTCTTTCAGTACAAGGGGAAGCGCGATCTGCTCTTCGAAAACACAAGTGCTCCCGTTCCCCTGGGGCACTCCTAGCCGGCGAAGGAGAAGACTGAGCCTCTGGCTCGGCTTCTCCTTTCCGCTTTTTGGACGATCGTTGCGCCCAAGGAGGCCGCTATGAAGACGTTCATCATCATCTCGATTGTTCTCGCGGTCGCCGCAGCCGGGGCGCAGACGACCACACAGAGCCAGATTCGCCACGTCGAAACATCGCTCAACCATCTCACAGTTCTCGAATTTGGCGAGACGGTGACGACACTTGCTATCGGCGATCCGGACAGCTTTCAGGTTGAGCGTCATGACGACAAGGTCTTCGTGAAGCCTCTCCAGCCGGGGGCATCGACGAATCTCTTTGTCTGGACTGCAACGCGGGAGTTGAATTACGAGCTCGATCCGGCTGGCCAGCTTGCCGCAATGGACGTCCTGGTCCGCGCGGAGCCCGCGCCCAAGCCCCGCACCAGCGCACTCGCCTCTGCCGAGCCATCGGATGCCGAGATTCGCAAGATCGCGTCATTGGTCCTTACGCAGGCGATGATGGGGTCCGAAGACATCGCTCACTTTTCGGTCAAGCCTGCTCCGAACCGCGTGGAGGTTAGTCTGGAGCAGGTCTTTCGCGCGAAGGAACGGATATACATTCGCTATTCGGTCACCAACCAAACCGACGCTCCGTTCCGGGTGACAACGCCGGATGTGTGTCTTCCGCTCCCGACCGTGCAGTCTGTCTCTCTAGTGAGTCTGAGGGATCACCAATTGGCGCCGCAGACCTTTGCCACTTTCAAAGCAAAACCCGGTTCCAGCCTCGCTGTCATGCAAGCGGAGTCAGCCCATCGCGACCTTTTACCTGGGGAGAAGACAACAGGCGTCATCAGCATTGAAAGCTCGGCCGGCAATGCGCCGCAGATTTATCAGCTGAGCTTCGGCACCGACCAGAGCGGACCGCTGAAGGTTGAGGCGGTCCTGTAGTCATGTGCGCGCAGAGTTATGTATCGGCTGAAGAAGTGCGCCAGGCGCTCAGGCAAATCTATCGCAACGACTCCGAAACAAATCTTCAGAATGCCCTTGCTCAGTCCTTGGCGGACGAGCTCAAACCTGTCAACGAAAAGGGCAGCTGGAAGCCCAGCCCGTTGCTCCTTCTCGTATTCGTCCTGCTTTGCGCCCTGACCGGAGTCTTTCTTTACTTTTCGATCGGAGTGCGCCCGTGAGTCCGTACTATGACCAGCCCGGATGGAGACAGCGTGGACCGGAGGACGCCGCCGGCGTCCTGGTGCTGTTCGCTTGTGCAGTGCTTGCGTTTGCCTGGTACGTTGCCGTTTCGCGTCTCCATTTGCGTAATTCACAGTGCCTTGAAATCTTCCTCGACTGCTCGATTCTCGTGTTCAGTGGAGGTCTCATCGCCGCACAACTGGTCGGCCGGAGGAAGAAGAAAGAGGAGAATTGGCCGCACCCGGCAATCCTGGTTCCGGCGTCGAAGGATGCGGCGATTGTTAGGGACGCCAACCGGAACGGTTCCACGCTGCTCGGATACAACGTCCACGGAGAGCCCTGGCTCTGGCCGGATCTGGTACGCATGAAGCACGGCGTCATTGTCGGCGGAACCGGAGCGGGTAAGTCCACATTCCTCGAAAACATCATCGCGCAGGACGTGACCCGTCGATTCGGCGCGCGCCCGATGCCTATGATTATCTTCGACGGTAAAGGCGAGCGGGAGTTTCTGGACCGGTTGCTGCCGCACATCGAAGCCGCTGGTCGCTTGCAGGACTTACGGGTAATCGATCCCACCCACCCCACTGAGTCAGCCCGGTACAACCCCTTCTATGCCCTCGACGATGCCTATCAGGAGCATGTGAATTTCATCTTTCGGTCATTCGGCCTGCGTGAAGACTTCTTCAAGGGTCATCAGGAGGCGTATCTCTCGGACCTTGTGCGCATTCTGCAGTACACCGGCAGGCTTTTTAACGTCTACGACGTGCTTGTGATGGCGCTCGATGAGGAGGTGCTGGCGGAACAGATCGGTGTTGCTAAGGCCCGTCTCGCCTCGGTACCAGGCATTTCCATGCAGAAGCGTTTGAACTTCGAGATGTCGGTGAAGATGCTGCAACGGTCATTGGCGGACCGCGAGCGTGTCGAGAAGATACAGGGGCTTCTGAACGAACTTCTGAGCTTCCTTGAGGATGAGTTGTCGGTCGTAACCGGCTCGTACCAGGACCTTCTCACGCTCGACGATGTGCTTGAAAACGGCCTGATCCTGTTCGTTTCGCTCAACGCCAACCGCAATCAGCGCGCTGTCGAAGCCCTGGGAAAGATCCTCCTACAGAACATTCAGCTGATGGTCGGCAAACGCTATGCGCAGCCGGCGCGCGACCGGGACGCGGATGAGCCGATGCTCTCGGTCATCCTGGACGAGTTCGCGCCGTTTGCCTATCCCGCGTTTACGCAGGTGCTCCAGACCGCGCGCGGCGCCAGGGTCTCGTTCCTTTTCTCCTTCCAAAGCATGCCTCAGCTGCAACGCGTGAGCCAGGCGTTCGCGGACGAGGTCTCGTCGGCGCCCGGAACGAAAATGATCATGAACGTGTCGGAGGAGAACACGGCGCAATGGTTTCTGAAGGCATCGGCCAGAATTGCGACAAAGCGGCGCAGCCTGTCGGTACGCCGCACCGGAATCCTCTCGACGAAATACACCGAGACGGGCACGGGAAGCGAAAGCGACATCAAGGAGACTCGTGCTCGCGAGGACCACATTAAGAACCTCCCGGTTGGCCAGATGGAGATTCTGATGGTGGACAACCGGGAGGGCACCCGTTACTCCCATCTGCATGTCCGCCGCGCTCCACGATTCGAGATTGAGGGACTTCAACCGGCGCTCTATCCCAAGATGCACAGTTATCTCGACCCGAAAATCGGCGTCAATCTGCGTTTCAAAGAAACCGAGAATCGGAAACAACGGCGCCGGAGGGCGGCAGGATTGTTTTTCGGTGGAGTCAATGGAGAGTGACGATGCGATCACCACTCATTATTCGGACGGTCGTCTTTGCTATCTCACTCTGGTGCGTCTACGGGCTATCTTTCGCTCAGACCGTGAATCGTACCGATTCAGGATCCGTGCAACCCGCGGCGAAACGCCAGGGGTTCTTTGACTATGCGTTAGGGAAGATCAATCCTCGCGACAAGGATTATGGCACAGCGATGGAGTCTGGTAGGGCTGCTCTCGTCGAGAATTCCATCGACGATCTCTATTTCTGGTCGAATGTGGTGACGCTGCTTTTGCTCTGCGGGATAGTCGGCGTTGTCTTTCTTCAGTGGCGCGCAGCCGACAAGCGCGAAGTCATCGCTTCGTTCCTGATCGCGCAATTATGGAATGGCCGCGTCAGTGACCGGATCGAGATTGAACGTCGCACGGAACAGTTCAATCGACTGATCGAAACCCATAATGCCGAGGCCGAGCGTGCGCTCTCTGCGAAGCCACAGCCCACCTCCGGCGAGGAACAGGCCGACTCCGAGCTCAAACGAACCGTCGAAGGCCTCGACAAGAGGACAGCGAAAGTGAATGCTGCGGACCGCAACAGCGGTGAGAATCGGCCTGCGAGCATCGCAGTCCAGGCTCAAAGCGCGGACGCAACTGCTGCCGGCTTGCAGCAAAGAAATATGATTTTGGAACGCCAGGCTGAAGCAATGAGAAATACAGAGGCCAATCTGCGGCGCCGGCTCAATGACACGATGGCTCAACTCGACCAGGAACGGAATCGAAACCAGACCCTCAAGGGCGCGTAGGAGACGCAAGGATGGACCGCAAACCACAGCTCAAATCGCCGACGGACTTCGCCCATCCGGACGAATGGCGGCAGTACGTCCGGCAAACCGTCTCCCCGGACGAGGTCGGTTACACACTTGCATTCGGCCGGACAATCATGTTTGCGCGCTTCTATGAGGCACGAAATCAACCCTTCCCCGACCGATTTTCGAGCGAGATGGCGGCTATCGGCCAGCTTCACGACCCCGAAAGGACGGAGGCGTTGGAGGCATTGAACGACCGAATCTTCGCCGACATGACGCAGTTTCTGTTGGCTGCTGCACGGCCGGAAGTCTCCGAGAGAGTAGAGATCGCCACTCCCGTCTCGCCCCGTGAACTCATCGATGAACTGGCTGCATACCTGACTAAGGAGAACCCGTACTATGCGCTCTGGATTCGGTATAAGTCGCCAGTGTCGGAGCCCAATAGCGAGCTTGCCTGGGAGGAGTTTGTTACGCAGGAGCTTGGCGACGGGACTAACGAGGAGATTGAATTTGCGCTCTTGGTCGGCCAGTTAGGCAAGTTGCTTACTTATTTCCGGCGCCGAAACCTTGCTTTGCCTCCCCATTTCTCTGGGCGGGTTTGGTTCCTGCACTATCTGCCTGGAGCGGAGCGCAGTGCGCATGCGCGCGCCCTTGTGCAGGAACTGGCTGAGGCAACGGGGTCATGCACGTACGCATAATCAACTTCGGAACGAACTGGTGGGCCATGCACTCACGCAACCTCGACGATCCCTTTTGCTTTCGCCATTGCGCCGCGTGGTTCAACTCGGCGGGACTCAAGTACGGCCGCAGGTTGCGACTGTGCTGGGTGTATCCCGGTCAGATCCGGTTCAACCTGAACAGCGGTTTTCAGCCGGAGCATCCGCTGCGGTCCATGGGGAGGACATTTCTGTGCAGCGGTCCAAACCATTTGGGCGGCCGCACGCACCTTCTATTTGTCCGCCTGTCCGGTGAATCCGCACCAGATCGGTATCTGGTGACCATGAACGAGGCATCGAACGGACGGCTTTCGTTCACGTCTCCCGCATGGAAATCTGCCGGCGTTCAGCCGATATCGGTCAGCCTCCGGGGTCTCCGGTATGAAGCGATGGTTCTCATGGGACGGCAAGACTGGGTGGAAACCGACGTTGGCCGGTGGTCAATATCCGAGGACGATCGACGACTGGTTCTCGCAGGAACAGGTGCGGAATGAGATACCGGAAGGGGTACATTGCACTTTCAGACAGCCGGGATGTGCCGGTCTTGTTGTTGATTCGCAATGCTCGAGCGATCACATTCGATCAGGTATGCGCACTGGCCGCGATCGAAGGTAGCGAATCAAGCCGGCGCTCAGTGTACTGGAGGCTGTCGCGCCTAGAGGGTTGTGAGCTGATCCGGCGCATGACTTACGACCGCTTCTTCTCGCAGCCGATCTTCGCCATCACGCCACTTGGGCTCCAATTCCTCGAGTTCCGCGGCCACTCGTTGCTGTCACTGCCGTCGACGGCAAAGTCGATCATCCGGAAATCCCAGATTCTCCATTCGGTCGAATTGGCCGGCATCCGTGTCGCGTTGGCTCAAAAAGGGCTCCTGAAATCCTGGAAGTGGGAGTTGGAAATCGTATCGAGAAACCTGGCTTACGGAACCGGAAAGATGAAAGACTTCGACGCATTGGCCGAGATCGCTGTCGACGGAGAAACCAAATGCGTTGCAATCGAATTCGAAAGAACGCTTAAAGGCTCTGGGCGATATGAGGAATTGCGCAGCATCTTCAGAGCGGACCGGACCGCCGACCGGGTTCTCTACCTTACACCAAATGCCGAGATTCTCTATATCCTGGCGCTCGAAATGCGCGACGTCGGAAAGCGGATCGGCTTCGTTCTGAGCGAGACACTTCGGAGCGAACTGCTGGACGCCAGCATCCTCACGAACTCTCCGGCGAACGACGTGCTGTCGTTCCGCCAGTTTCTCTTGCAATGACATTTTCTTCCGATTAACTCCCCATTGCCCATTGGACATATCGAAATGGCACCCATTGCCATCCGATTTCCTTCCTGGCGCCATCCCCTCGCCTTCCTGAACACTTCCCAATACGCAGATTTGCATGGCCAGAACGTCCCGGAAATGTGACAGATGCGTTCTGACTATCCCCTTGTTTTTCGTTGCGTTGGTTTGTGGGTTCGGATGGGTGGTTTTGGGTCCTGTGTCCAGACGAAGCTTGACGCGGGGCTTGGTGAAGCAACTGAAAGAGGACTGCAGGTTTTAGGTGTCTGTGCGCAGCGTCGCTCAAGGCGTCCCTCGATTTGTCTTCTGCCAATCGATGCGCCAGCGGCCGTTGGATATTGGTACCCAGAACAAGTGCTTTTGTGGCGTACCGCGTGCATGATGGTAGAGCACTGCCGTTCTCTCGTAGAAGCCGCGAGTATGCCACGAATCCGCGAATCCGAACTTTTTGTAGTCGAGATGATGGCAGAATTCGTGACAGAGCGTGCTCAGGAACGTGCCGTAAGAGGTAACGTCCTTGCGCACGGCCGTCCGCATCCACACCCGAATCAACATGGCTTCCGGGTCGTAGTCACCGAACAGCTCGGTCGTCCACTGTTCGCGAACTCGCAGGGGTCTCGCGGCAAGTACCCGGACGCCGCAGTCCGGAACGTGGTAGAACTCCGATGCAAACTTCAGGAACTCGGCACAGGCCCGGCGCAGGTTTCGAATCTGGTCGGATTTCATCGCCGACTCAATGGCCTTAGCGATGTCGGACAAGCGTGCCTCCTCTGGCAGATCGAGTGTCGTGATCCGATCGCTTTCCCGGAACCCAGTGAGGTATGACGTTCGCGGTGGGGCATCGGTAAGCATCGGTCTGAAGTTCCTTTGTGAACTCGAAACGGGACCATTGTACGTCGTTGCTCTCCGATTCCGACCCAGCGAGAGAGCCGCAATGCACCGCGGATGAAGGCGTTGCTCACGCTCTTCCCCGGACATTCAGCCGCGGTGATCGCGTCGCCGTGATGCAATTGCGGGCTTCTGCGCGTGGTCCCTTCCATTCAAATAGCCCTTCCTTCCCGCTGCACAACACAGTCATGTCCTGAAGTTTCCGGGCACTGAGGCTTCCCATTCAGCGCCCATGAAATCTATCCCCAAAGGAGTGCCTATGGCTCAAATCGAAATGCAAACTACCGCGACAAACACGGCGAGCAAGACGAATTTGCCTCGCCGGTTCGTTGCTCGCCTCATCGCGAGTTCCATTTTGAGCGCCGCCGGATTGCTCAGTTTCGCCCTAACCGGCCCAATCATGTGCCGCATCGCGGCCATCGATCCGGCGCTCGAAGCGTTCTATCTCTCACTCGTCGCCGGGTGGTTCTGGTCTTTGGCCTGGATGTGGTCGCTCACCTTCCAGGTCCGGAGCCGCCGGTAAACAACCTCAACCCCGCCCAAACCAAATCCGAAAGAAAGGAGTGTCGCGCCATGCAACCCAGCTTAGGAAAGATGTCCGCATACAAGATTCTGAACTGGCAGGACCGGGCCGCCAGTTCCATTGAACAAACCGTCGCAGCCTTCCTCGAAATTGGGGAAGCGATTGCCACGCGGTGGATCCAAACCGCCAAAGGCGTTCTGCTCTTGCAGTTGGTTCCTGGTGACGATGCATCCGGAGCAATCTATGTCTTCGATCGTCGCTGCGATCAGTGGTACATGTTGTCGTTCGAAGAGTGCGAGGATCGGTTCACCTCGGAAAAGTTCGACCGCGCTCTCTCCGAGTACGACCTGTTCCGTCTGGTCGAACAGCCCGGTCTCTTGATCTCCGAGTTGCAGCCGGCCAACGCTTAGCCCGCCTCATCCCGTTCCCCTCAACAGCCCATACCAAGCCACCAAGGAGCCTGCCATGCGTCTGTCCGCAAGCCGAATCCGCTCGATCAACCGCGCGATCGCCAGAGTCAACGGAATCATTTGTGGAGCTTCTGACGGTCCGCGTCGTATCCGCGTCGAAAACCCAAAAACCCCAACCGGCGCGATCCCGCCAAACACGACGAGGATCGTCGCCCTTCCAAAGGCTCACTGCGCCTGAAACCGGCCACGGAATCGGCGAGATATATGCCTCCATGACAGGCCCAACTCGCCGTTTCCGCGCAAATTTGACCGAGTTTTGGACCCGCGATACAACCGCAGCGAATGAAGGAGGCTTGACCGCCATGTATGCCACGTTCTGTGTGAACCGGGAAACGGCAGCCAGCTTCACGCGGCTCTTCGTGAATCGGCGGGCATACGCGATCCAGGCTGAACGCCCGCTGCCGAACGGTTCCGTTCCCTATTACCCGGCTAGGAATTGGCAGACCAAAGAGCCGAAGCCGCTGGACGAAGGCGTGGTGCGGATGCACCTGAACGGCGATATCACCATCAGCTTGTATGCGATCAATCCCGAGACCCAGCGTTCAAAGTGGGTCGCGATTGATGCCGATTTCGACGGCTCTCTGGAGTCGCTTTTTCAATTGCAATGGGAGTTGAAGCAGGACGGAGTGAAGGCCGCCTTGGAGCAATCGCGCCGCGGCGGGCATCTCTGGATCTTCTGCGCCGAACCGTTGCTGGCCTCTGAGTGCCGCATCTACGTCT